>DATMKZ010000079.1:0-53995 GCA_035570795.1 Rhizomicrobium sp. | reverse complement strand
GGAGCGCAGACGAACTGCATCGCGGCATAGAGGAACATCAGCCAGCCGCCCCAGCCGGCTGCCCCGCTCAGTTCCTGTCCGGTCAGCTGCTTGATGATCGCCGGCGTCACCGGAATGATGATGCCCAGCCCGATCGTGTCGATCAGCATGGTGACGAAAATGAAGGCCAGCGCGAAGCGGCTGGCCGGTGCTGCGACAGGTTCGCTCACGCCCCGTCCCCCGGAAAAATCGCGGCGCCAGACTAGGGTGCGGCCCCCGTCCCGTCTTGTAGAAAATTTCCCCGGCGCCGCGGGTGAAACCCGCCGCGTGCCCGGCCGTTGAAGGGGCAGGCATCAGGAGACGACGATGATCCGCAAGCTGCCATCCGGCGCCTACCGGCTCTATTCGCGCAAGACCGACCCCAAGACCGGCAAGCGCCGCAACCTCGGCACGTTCAAGTCGCGCGCCGCCGCGCAGAAACACGAACGTGCCGTGCAGTATTTCAAGAGAGGCGGCTGAGCGGTCGCGGCTTGCGGCTCTCGGCTTCGGCGATTTCCATCAGCCACAGGATGTGCGGCCGCGCGTCCTCGAAGCGGCCCAGGTCGTGATACTCGTAGAGCATGCTCTGCAGACGCTGCATCAGGTCGTCGCCGCGCACACGCACCGGCGTGCCGGTCACTCGTTTTGCTGTCATGAAAAATCCCCACTCGACGGGCGGAGACTTATCTCTTTGGAGAACTTCTTCTATCCCCTGAATCAGGGAGGTTATGGAAACGCGGTCCAGGTTGCGCAATGCAACCCACGCGCAACGTCGCGCGTGCAATTGGGCGCCGACACCGGACACGAATGCCGATTCAAGCGACGTCCTTCGTCATCTCGCGCAGCTTGAACTTCTGGACCTTGCCGGTCGACGTCTTGGGCAGTTCGACGAACGCGACGTAGCGCGGGCACTTGTAGCGCGCCAGGTTGGCGCGGCAATATTCGATCAGCTCCTCCGCCGTGACGTGCTCGAAGCCGTTGCGGCGCTCGACGAAGGCGCAGGGCGTCTCGCCCCATTTCTCGTCCTCCTTCGCCACCACGGCGACGAACATGACGGCGGGGTGCTTGTTGAGGACGTCCTCGACCTCGATCGAGGAGATGTTCTCGCCGCCGGAGATGATGATGTCCTTGGAGCGGTCCTTCAGCTGCACATAGCCGTCGGGATATAGCACGCCGAGGTCGCCGGAATGGAACCAGCCGCCGGCGAAGGCTTCCTTCGTCGCTGCCGGGTTCTTGAGATAGCCCTTCATCACCACATTGCCGCGGAACATGACCTCACCGATGGTGGCGCCGTCGGCCGGCACCTGTTCCATCGTCTCCGGATCCATCACCGACAGGGCGTCGAGCGCGTGATAGCGCACGCCCTGGCGCGCCTTCTTGGCGGCGCGGGGCGCCGCCTCGAGCGCTTCCCATTCCTGGCTCCACTCGTTGACCACGGCGGGGCCGTAGGTCTCGGTCAGGCCATAGACGTGCGTGACGTTGAATCCGGCATCGCTCATCGCGGCCAGCACCGACTCCGGCGGCGGCGCGGCGGCGGTGATGAACTCCACCTTGTGCGGCAGCGGCCGGCGCTCCTCCGGCTTGGCGTTGATGAAGGTCGACATCACGATCGGCGCGCCGCACAGATGCGTCACCTTGTGCTCGGCGATGGCGTCGTACATCGCCTTGGCGCGCACCCAGCGCAGGCAGACATGGGTGCCGGCGACCACCGACAGCGACCACGGAAAGCACCAGCCGTTGCAGTGGAACATCGGCAGCGTCCACAGATAGATCGGATGCCGCGGCATCTGTGCCGCCAGCACATTGCCATAGCCCATCAGCGCCGCGCCGCGGTGATGGAACACCACGCCTTTGGGATTGCCCGTCGTGCCGGACGTGTAGTTCAGCGAGATCGCGTCCCATTCGTCGCCCGGCGGCGCCCAGGCGAAGTCGGGATCGCCGCTGGCGAGGAACGCTTCGTAGTCGATATGGCCGAGGCGCGCGCCGCTTTGCGGGAACTCGACATCGTCGTAATCGATGACGATGGGCCGCGCCTTGGCGAGCTTCAGCGTCTCGCTCATCACGGACGAGAATTCGCGGTCGGTGATCAGGTATTTCGCCTCGCCGTGATCCAGGATGAAGGCAAGCGCCGCGGCGTCCAGCCTGGTGTTCAGCGCGTTGAGCACGCCGCCGGCCATCGCCACGCCGTAATGCGCCTCCAGCATCGGCGGCGTGTTGGCCAGCATCACCGCGACGGTATCGCCTTTCCTGATTCCGGCCTTGCTCAGCGCCGAGGCCAGCCGGCGCGATCGCGCGTAATATTCGGCGTAGGAGAGGCGCTGTTTGCCATGGATGATGGCGGTGCGGCTCGGAAACACCGAGGCTGCGCGCTCCAGGAAGGTCAGCGGCGTCAGCGCCTGGAAGTTCGCGGGATTGCGCTCCAGATCGGCGTCGTATTTGCCGCCGCCGCCGAAGCGCGGGCTCAGCCGCGGCATGGCGCGCAGCGCGCCTTCGACGGCGCGGCGCACCAGCGATTTGGGCCGTCGGCCCCGGTCGGGCTTGGCCGGCAGGCGCACAGGCGCGGGGCCCTGCTTGGCGGCAGCCGTCTTCTTCGCGGTCTTCTTGGCCACCTTGGCTGCCTTGGCCTTTGCCCTAGGCTTGCGCGGGGCCTTGGCGGGTTTGGACGGCTTCTTCTTTTTCGACTTGGCCATGCGGGATCTTCGGATGCGGTTTCGAGGGCGCCGAAACGCTAAAGAAGGACGCATTAACCAGCAAGCGCCCTGCCATGGACGAGGCCCGACGCCATTGCTAGGAAGGCCCGCCTGAGGAATTTCCGATGACCGAACAGGTTCAGACCGTGCCGCGAGGCGGCCCGCTCCGCCGCCTCTATGCCTGGATGATGGCGAACGCGCAGGGCCGCCACGCCTGGGCGGCCCTGGCCTGTTTCGCGTTCGCCGAAGCGTCGTTTTTCCCCATCCCGCCGGACGTCATGCTGCTGCCGATGATGCTGGCGAACCGCCGCCGCGCGCTCCTGGTCGCGGCCTGGTGCACGCTGTGGTCGGTGACGGGCGGCATGCTGGGTTATGCCATCGGCGCGCTGTTCTGGGACACGGCCGGGTTATGGCTGATCCACGCCCTGCATATTCCGCTCTCCGAGGTCGAGGCGTTGCGCGCGAAATATTCGGCGCATGCCTACCTGATAGTGGTGCAGGGCCTGACGCCCATCCCCTATAAGCTGGTGACGATCTCTTCCGGCCTCGCCAACGTGCCGTTCGCCGCCTTCATGCTCTATTCGGCGATCACAAGGTCCTTGCGCTTCATCGTCCTGGAGGGACTGGTCGTCTACATCTTCGGCGAGCATGCCAGGGTCTTCATCGAGAAATATCTCGAGATCGTCTTGGTCGTGTTCCTCGTCCTTGTCGTGCTGGGCTTCGTGGCGCTGCGCTATCTCGCCTGATGACGGTATAAGGCGCAGCCATGCGCAAGCAGCTCTGGGCCATCGCCGCCATCCTGTTCTCCACCGCGCTCTACATCGTGGGCAACGGCCTGATCGGCGTGCTGATTCCGGTGCGCGCGCACATGGAGGGTTTCTCCAACCTGGTGCTGGGCGTCATCGGCTCATTCTATTTCCTGGGTTTCGTGCTCGGCTGCTATGCGGGGCCCAGGCTCCTCGCCCGCGTCGGCCACAGCCGCACCTTCGGCATCGGCGCCGGCCTCTCGGCCGCCACCATCCTGCTGCAGTCGATGTTCGTGTCGGAGTTCGTCTGGATCGTCATGCGCGGCGCCTTCGGCGTGGCGGCGGCCTGCATCTACATGGTGATCGAAAGCTGGCTGAACGACCGCGCCAGCAACGAGAATCGCGGCCGCATCTTCTCGCTGTATCTCACGGTCAATTTCTCCAGCGTCATCGTCGGCCAGATGCTGTTCGGCACCGGCCGGCCGACCAGCTTCGCGCTGTTCAGCCTTGCCGCCATCCTCTATGCGCTGAGCCTCATTCCGATGGGCCTGACGCGGCTGCCGCAGCCGGCGGCGGCGCATGTCCCAGTACTGCGGCCGCTGCGGCTTTACCGCCTGGTGCCGGTCGGCGTCATGGGCTGCATCGCCGTCGGTTTCGCCAACAGCGCGGTGTGGACGCTGAGCCCCGTCTATGCCCAGGCGCACGGCCTCAACAAGGGCTGGATCGCCGTCTTCATGAGCGTTTTCACCTTCGGCGGCGCCATCGTGCAGCTGCCGTTGGGGCGCCTGTCGGACCGCATGGACCGGCGCATCATCATCGCCTTCGTCTGTGTCGCCGCCGCCGGCCTCGGCGTGGCGCTGGCGACCTTCGGCGGCGCGCATCGCTGGACGATCCTGCCCCTGATCTGCGGCTACGGCATGGTGGCGCTGCCGCTTTACGGCCTGTCCGTCGCCCACTCCAACGACCGCATCGCGCGCGCCGATTTCGTCGAGACCTCGGCGACGCTGCTGCTGATCAATTCGCTGGCATCGGTGCTGGGACCGACCGTCGCCGCACTGGTGATGGGCCGCTTCGGAACGGCGGCGCTGTTCTACTACACCGCGGCGATCCATGTCGCGATGGCGGCATTCGCGATGGCGCGCATCGCCGTCAAAGACCCGGGTCCGCATCGCGAGAAGTTCGCGGCCCAGCCGGAGCAGGCCACGCCGGCGTCGGCTGAACTCGATCCGCGCGCCGGCGACGGACAATCCGCGGCTTAGCCGGGGCTGTCGTCTTCGGCGGGGAATTCCAGCGGGTCGGGATCGGCGGCTGGTTTGGTCGCACCGGTCGTCTCCGACACCGGCTTCAGCGTCTCGCCCTTCTTCTCCGCGCGCTTGACGGCGCGGTCGCGCTTGGCGCCGGCGCGCGTCACCGCGAGATCGAGCTCAAGCTGCGAGCACAGGCCCAGCGTCACCGGATCGACCGCCTTGATGTTGGTCGCGTTCCAGTGCGAGCGCTCGCGAATCTTCTGGATCGTCGCCTTGGTGGTGCCGATCAGGCGGATGATGTCGGCATCGGCGAATTCGGGATGGTTGCGCAGGATCCAGTACACCGCGTCCGGCTTGTCCTGGCGCTTGGACACCGGCGTGTAGCGCGGCGCCTTCTTCTGTTTGACCGACGGCATCTTGTGCTTGGGCGCGGCCATCTTGAGGCGCACCTTGGGATTCTTCTCGGCCTCGAGGATCGCCTCGCGCGTCAGCTGGCCCGACGACACCGGATCCTGACCCTTGATGCCCTTGGCGACGTCTTCGTCGGCGATGCCCTTCACCTCCAAGGGGTGCAGGCCGCAGAAATCGGCGATCTGCTCGAAGGTCAGCGAGGTGTTGTCGACCAGCCAGACGGCGGTCGCCTTGGGCATCAGCGGCTTGTTCTCAACGGCCATAAATCTCTCCCTATGCCGGGGGCCCGTTCACCGGACCCACCGACCTCGTAAGGCTCAACCTTTCGAGGAATGGCAGGGGTTTTAGCGGGGAAGAGGCGGCAGGGGAAGAAAATAAGCGCGGACGCGGCGCTTGACTTTCGATTGTTATCTATGTACCAAAATACCATGAAAACGATCGAACGAGTCCAGACCGGTGTGCGGATCGAGCGCCGCACCCTCAAGGTCCTCAAGGGCGTGGCCGAATCTCTCGACCTCTCGCTGGGCGATCTCCTCGAGGGCATCGTGCTGCATGCCTTCGAAGGCAAGGCGCCGTTCGGCGACCGGACTCTCAAGCAGATCGCGCAGCTCAAAAGCGTCTACGGCCTCGAACTGACGGCCGAAGACTCGCACCAGCTGATGGAAGAGGGTGGCGATGGGCGCTGAACCGCCGGCCGATCTCTTCGCCTTCCTGCACGGTGAAACCGACGCGGCGAACTTCCATCACGCCGATCACCTGCGCATGGCGTTCGAGATCTTGCGGCGGCATCGCGATTTCCTCGAAGCCGCGCAGGCCTATCGTGGCGCGCTGAAGATCATCGCGGCGCGGGCCGGCAACGCCGGCGCGTATCACGAAACGATCACGCTCGCCTTTCTGTCGCTGATCGCCGAACAGATGGCGACGCGAAATTACGAAAATTTCTCCACCTTCGTCACGCAAAACGCCGATCTGCTCGATAAATTCGCGTTGCTGCGCTGGTACCCGTCCGAGCAGCTCGATTCTGCAGCCGCGCGCGCGACCTTCGTGTTGCCGCGTCCGCGGGAAGCCTCGCGATGAACGCGAAATGGACGCTGCGCGGCCTGCGCTACGCCTACGTCGCCTTCATCGCCGCCGCAAGCGGGGCCGCGCTGGACGGTGCGCGCGAAGGAACAGGCCATCACGGCGCACATCTCGTGCTCGCGCTCGCCGGTCCCGAACTTCTGGCCGCGCTGGCGTTTCTGGCCGAGCCGATCGAGATTGCCGCCTGTGCCGTGCTGCTTCTCGTCTACCTGGCAGCAGCGGCTTTGTCCGTCGCATCCGGCGACTGGCTGGCGCCGCTCCGCTTTGCCTATTTCGCCGTCACGGCGGTCTTCATTGTGCTGGCGCATCGCCGCGAGAAGGCTTTGGCGGTTACGGCATAGCCAGCAAAATCTTTCCGATATGCTCGCTGCCAGCCATCCGCTTGTGCGCGGCGCCGGCTTCGGCCAGCGGATACACCCGATCCACCACCGGCTTGATCTTTCCCGCTTCGATCAGCGGCCAGACCTCGCGCAGCAGCGTGTCGCGGATCGCGCCCTTTTCGTCGTTGCTGCGCGCCCGCAGCGTCGTTGCCATCAGGCTCAGCCGCTTCATCAGCAGCGGTGCGAAGTTCACCGTCGCGCTCATGCCGCTCTGATAGGCGATGTTGACGATGCGCCCCCATAGCGCCGCGGCGCTCATATTGCGCTGGATATAGTCGCCGCCGACCATGTCGAGGATCACGTCGACGCCGCGCCCGCCGGTCCCGGCCTTGACGATCTCGACGAAATCCTGTTCGCGGTAATTGATCGCGGTGCAGCCGAGCGCCGCGATCGCGGCACATTTCTCGGCGCTGCCGGCGGTCGCGAACACTTTGTGGCCGCGGCTGCTGCAAAGCTGGATCGCCGCGGTGCCGATGCCGCTCGAACCGCCGTGGATCAGCACGCTTTCGCCCGCCTTCAGCCGTGCGGTGTCCATCAGATTGGTCCACACCGTGAAATGCACTTCGGGCAGCGCCGCCGCCTCGACCACGCCGACGCCCTTGGGCACCGGCAGCACCAGTTTTTCCGACACGGCGACATATTCGGCATAGCCGCCGCCGCCGAGCAGGGCGCAGACCTTGTCGCCGACCTCGAAGGCGCCGACCCCGGCGCCGACCTCGGCGACCTCGCCCGAGCACTCCATGCCCAGTGTCGCCGGCGCGCCGGGCGGCGGCGGATACATCCCCATCGCCTGTGCCAGATCGGCGCGATTGAGGCCGGCGGCGGCGATTCGGATCAGAACTTCGCCGGCGGCCGGCGCCGGCCGCTCGATCTCCGTCACGGCCAGCGCGTAGCCCTGGCCGGGTTTGACGACTTCTATGGCTTTCATGGTGCTTCTCCGGCTTGCCTGGCGTCGATCTTCGGCGAAGATAGCAGGCCCAGCACCGGAGACGTAAATGGCCGTCGATCCCGAAGAATTGCTGCCGCGCAAGAAGCTGCCGGACATCGTGCTCGGCCAGGACATCTCGGCGATGTCGGCGCATGAGCTGGAACTTCGCATCGCCGCGCTGGAGGGCGAGATCGCGCGCTGCCGCGAGGCGATCGTGGCGCGCAATGCGACGAAATCCGCCGCCGATGCGATCTTCAAGCGTTAATCGGCGCGCATAAAGATTAATACGCACAGGCTTGCGTTGCGCCTGCGCAACCATCCGTTTGGTTTACGCGAACCATAAGCGTCGATCCGTCTTGCGCGAGGCGTGCGAGTTGATAGCTTGCAGCCGCGCACAGAACGGGCAGCGGCGAATCCCAGATGAACACCAGCAAAGCCGACGACGAACTTCCCCGTGGCGTCACCATCCAGAGCTTCACCGGCTCCGCCCTGTTCGAGCGCACCTTCGAGGAAGGCATGGCGCTGGTCGAGGAGACCGCGAAATATCTCGACGGCCGCGGCCGCCAGGAATCCAAGGACCTGCCGCGCAAGGCGGCCTTGCTCTATGCCGGCGAAAGCATGCGCGTGACGACGCGGCTGATGCAGGCGGCAAGCTGGCTCCTGGTGCAGCGCGCGGTGCATGACGGCGACATGGCGGCGGAAGACGCGCACAGCGAGCGCTATCGTCTCGGCTCCAAGGAGCTGTGCCTGGGCGGTGGCGCCGACGGGATCGAGCTTCTGCCCGCGACGCTTCGCGACCTGCTAACGCGCAGCGACAATCTCTATCGCCGCATCGCGCGGCTCGACGACGTGCTGTTCGCCGCCGGCCTCAAGACCCAGTCCGGCGTCCATGCGCAGATGAACCGCCTGTCCCAGGCCTTCGGCGACGAAGGCCCCTAGCGTCCGCGCCCGTCCCCTCGTGGCGCAGCGGCTTGCGCCGCCTGCGTCGCGCGCGCATGATTTCGTCACCGACGCAGCTGCGGGAGATCGACATGTGCAGGACCCTGGCGTAGCGCCACGCCGCCGACCGGCTTTCTGAGCCGGTTGTCCCTGAACGTCTTTCCGCGGAAATCCCATGACAGAGTCCAAAGACGGCACGCCGCTGCGTGTCCGCATGCATGACGGCGAGATCGATACCGATGCCGCGCTGGTGCGGCGCCTCCTCGCCGCGCAATTCCCGCGCTGGGCGCATCTGCCGGTCACGCCGGTCGCGTCCAGCGGCACCGACAATGCGATGTACAGGCTCGGCGCCGACCTGGCGGTTCGGCTGCCGCGCATCCCCTGGGCCGTCCTGCCGCTGGAGAAGGAGATCCTCTGGCTGCCGCGCCTGGCGCCCCATCTTCCCGTCGCGATCTCCCTGCCGCTCGCGGCCGGCGTGCCGGGCGAGGGCTATCCGTGGCGCTGGTCCATCTGCCGCTGGCTGAGCGGCGCCAATCCGGTGCCGGGCCGGATCGCCGATGAGCCGCGACTGGCGCTGGATCTCGCGGCCTTCCTCCGCGCCCTGCGCGGCATCGATGCCCGCCTTGGGCCGGCGCCGGGCCGGCACAATTTCGCTCGCGGCGAAGCCCTGGCGCGGCGCGATGCCGCCGTGCGCAAGGCCGCGCTCGCCTGGCAGGACCAATTCGATGTTGCGGCCGTGACGGCGATCTGGAACGAGGCCCTCAAGGCCCCCGCATGGTCTGCCGCGCCGGTATGGCTTCACGGCGATCTCAGCGCCGGCAATCTGCTGGTCGGCGATGACGGCCTTGCGGGCGTCATCGATTTCGGTTGCCTGGGCGTCGGCGACCCGGCCGGCGATCTGATCGTCGCCTGGAGCCTGTTCTCGGCCGAAGGACGCGCCGCCTTCCGCGCCGCGCTCGCTGTCGACATGGCAAGCTGGGCGCGGGGCCGCGGCTGGGCCCTGGCGACGGCGCTCAACACGCTTCCTTATTATCGCGACACCAATCCGGCGATCGTCGCCGGCGCGGCGCGAACGCTCGGCGCGATCCTGGCAGACCATACGGCAAACGGCCGTCCAGCTTTGGGCTGAACGGCCGCGGCCAATTGGGTGGACGGGAGGGGCTTAGCCCTTCACGAAACCGGCGAACTTCTTGTTGAAGCGCGTCAGACGGCCGCCGCGGTCCATCAGCTGCTGCTGGCCGCCGGTCCAGGCCGGGTGCGTGGTCGGGTCGATGTCGAGGGTCAGCTGCTGGCCGCTCTCGCCCCAGGTGGTGCGGGTCTTGTAGGTCGAGCCGTCATTGAGGCGGACTTCGACGAAATGATAATTGGGGTGGATGCCCTTTTTCATGGCGGTAAGCCCTTTGGACCGGCGATTTGAAGCCGCGCCTTATAGGGGAGGGCAACGCCTGTGACAAGGCGCGCGGCCGGGTAGCCCTTAGGCGGCGCCGTTTCCGTCCTATATACCTGCCGGGACAGGGCAAATCCGGACGGGAAACGTGTCGCAGAGCGGGGAAGAATACGCCGAACAGCTGCAATTCGTGGCCGCCGCCCGGCCCAAGGGCCGCTCGCTGCAGCCGCTGCGCAAGCTCGTCCCGTTCCTCAGGCCCTACCGGACGGCCATCGCCATCGCCGTGGTGGCGCTGATCTGTTCCTCGACCGCCAGCCTCCTGATCCCGCCTGCCCTCGGGCGCCTGGTGCGGCACGGTTTCAGCGAGGCGCTGGCCGCCCATATCGACGAATATTTCTTTCCCCTGATCGGCATCGCCTTCGCGCTCGCCTTCGCCACCGCCATCCGCTTCTACTTCGTCACCTGGCTGGGCGAGCGCGTCGTCGCCGATATCCGCAAGGCCGTGTTCGACCATGTCATCGGCCTGACGCCCGCCTTCTTCGAGGTGACACGCACCGGCGAAGTCCTGTCGCGACTGACGGCCGACACCACGCTGATCCAGACCGTGGTCGGCTCGTCGGCCTCGGTCGCGGCGCGGAATTTCGTCATGCTGAGCGGTGCGATCGTCCTGCTGTTCGTCACCAGCGTGAAGCTCACCCTGCTCGTCATCGGCATCGTCGTGCTGGTGCTGCTGCCGCTGCTGCTGTTCGGCCGCTGGGTGCGCACGCTCAGCCGCCGCAGCCAGGACAAGATCGCCGATACCTCCGCGCGCGCCAGCGAAACGCTCAACGCGGTGCAGACGGTCCAGGCCTTCACGCGCGAGAGCATCGAGCGCAAGCTGTTCGGCGCCGCCGTCGAGGCCTCGTTCGTCGTCGCCATCCTGCGCACAAGGGCCCGCGCCGTCATGACCGCCGTCGTGATGTCGGCGGTGACCGCCTGCATCGTCGGCGTGTTCTGGGTCGGCGCCCACGACGTCGTCGCCCATCGCATGACCATCGACATCCTGACCCAGTTCGCCGGCTACGCGATCATCTTCGTCACCGGCATGGGCGCGATGAGCGAGACCTGGGGCGATCTGCAGCGCGCCGCCGGCGCTTCGGAGCGGCTGATGGAGCTGCTGCATGTCGTGCCGGAGGTGTCGGCGCCGCTCCACCCCATTGCGCTCGCCCGTCCCGCCAGGGGGGCGGTCTCGTTCCGAGGTGTGACGTTCCAGTATCCCTCGCGCCCCAATTTCAAGGCGCTGAACGGTTTCTCGCTCGACATCCGGCCCGGCGAGGCGGTGGCGCTGGTCGGCCCGTCCGGCGCCGGCAAGTCTACGGTGTTCCAGCTGTTGCTGCGCTTCTTCGCGCCGCAGGCCGGCGCCATCACCTTCGACGGCATCGACATCGCCGACATCGATCCGACCGATTTGCGCTCCAACATCGCGGTGGTGGCGCAGGACAGCGTGATCTTCTCGGGCACACTCGCCGACAATATCCGCTACGGCCGTCCCGATGCGAGCGACGCGGAGGTGCGCCGCGCCGCCGATGCCGCCGCGGCGGCCGAGTTCATCGAGCGCCTGCCGAACGGCTATGAGACGCTGGTGGGCGAGCGCGGCGTGACGCTGTCCGGCGGCCAGCGCCAGCGTGTCGCCATCGCCCGCGCTATTCTGCGCGACGCGCCGTTGCTGCTGCTGGACGAAGCCACCAGCGCGCTCGATGCCGAGAACGAGCGCCTGGTGCAGATCGGGCTCGAGAATCTGATGGCCGGGCGCACCACCATCGTCATCGCCCATCGCCTCGCCACCATCCAGCGCCTCAAGCGCATCGTGGTGATGGATAACGGCCATGTCGTGGGTGAGGGCAGTCACGCCGAGCTCGTGGCGCAGCACGGGCTCTATGCCCGGCTCGCCGATCTGCAATTCTCAAGCGCCCTGGCGCTGGCGAGCTGAACGTGCACCCCGTCGCCCGCGCCGCCGTCACTGCCGCAGCGGTCGCCTTGGTCGGCGCCGTGGCGCTGACCTTGCGGTCGCTCAACGCCTTCGGCGTCTTCACCGACGTGGTGCCGGGTTTTGCCGGCACCTGCAGCGCGGTCGCCGGCGTCACCGGTCCCGAGGACATCGCGATCGACGAGAAATCCGGCCTCGCCTTCGTCTCGGCGCTGGACCGCCGCGCCAAGGCGCGCGGCAAGCCGGCGGCGCAGGACGGGCTCTACGTGATGGCGCTGAGCGGCGCGGCGCACCTGACCAAACTCGCCGGCACGCCTGCCGACTTCCATCCGCACGGCATCAGCCTGGTGCGCGGGGGAGACGGCACCCTGACGCTGATGGCGATCAACCATCGCAGCGATGGCAGTTCCAGCGTCGACATCTTCGACGTGGTGGCGAAGCCCGGCGGCGCCATCGCCTTGACCGAGATGGGCAGCATCCGCAGCGAACTTCTGGTCAGCCCCAACGCCATCGCGGCGTTCGACGCCGATCGCTTCTACGTCACCAACGACCACGCCAGCACGACGGCGTTCGGCCGCATGCTCGACGACGACCTGGCGCTGCCGCGCGCCAATGTCCTGTATTTCGACGGCACCGTGTTCCGCCTCGTCGCCGACCGGCTGGTGTTTCCCAACGGCGTGGTGCTGTCGGCGGACGGCAAATATCTCTACGTCACCGAATCCTACAGTCGCCGCCTGGACACCTATGAGCGCGAGCCTATTTCGGGCCGCCTCGATCCGGCGGGCACGCTGGCGATCCCGTCCAATCTCGACAATCTGCGCCGCGACGCCGCCGGCAATCTGTGGATCGGGACCCATCCCAAGGCCTTCGCGATGGCGGCGTATCGCAACGACCCGGCGCAGCCCGCGCCATCGCAGGTCTTCAAGGTCACCCTCGCCGGCGGCATCCCGCAAAGCGCGACGGCGGTCTACACCAATCTCGGCGACCAGATCGGCGCCTCCAGCGTCGCGGCGGTGACCGGAAACCGCCTCCTGATCGGCTCCCCCTTCGACAACCACATCCTCGATTGCACGATGGATCACTAACGCGGGAGATTGTGTCATGCCGAAGGGTGTGATCGCGTTTCTTGGTCTGATAGCGGCGCTGACCGTCATCGTTCCTGCTTGGGCTGCCGCGCCGGAGGACGAAGTCCCGATCACCTGCAAAGTGGTCGATACCGAGGTAGCGGCGCGCCTACTGGGTGCGCCGCTCGGGCCGCCGCAGTTTGAAAATATCGTGGTCTGCACCGGATTGTGCCCGTCATTAAACAGCGAGCCGCGTTGCAGTTTTCCAGTTGCCAATCCAACAGGCAGCGGGCAGGCGAAAGCCCTGTATGTCGGTCTGGACCTGAGGCCATTCGAGCCTGGCGACTGGGCAGCGATCAGCTACATGGTGGGTAAGGAGAAGCCAAGCTCGGACGTGCGTTACATCAGATGGGACGGGCACCTGACGGTGTGGGATTTCGACCCTCAAGAAAACTGGGCTGTGTACGAAGTCTTCGTCGGACCGCGCAGACATCTGTGCGCGACCCTGCAAATCATGTTGGATGGCATCCGCGACGATGCGGTCGCTCTGCGCACGGCGCAAACGCTCGCCCAGCGCGCGCTGGTGCGGCTGTCCCAGGCAACGCCTGAGGAGATGATCCTGCCGGATTGGGTAAAGCGTCCCGAGATCGATCGCCAGGCGCTTTGCGTCAACAAAATAGGCGCCGGTTGACCGCCGCCTATTTCGAAACCCTCAATCTTGCGCGCGTGATTACGCCGCCACGATTTCCTCGCCGACGGGATCGCGCAGCACATAGCCGCGGCCCCAGACGGTTTCGATGTAGTTGTCGCCATTGGTCGCCGCCGCCAGCTTCTTGCGCAGCTTGCAGATGAAGACGTCGATGATCTTGAGCTCGGGCTCGTCCATGCCGCCATAAAGGTGGTTGAGGAACATTTCCTTGGTCAGCGTCGTGCCCTTGCGCAGCGAAAGCAGCTCGAGCATCTGGTATTCCTTGCCCGTCAGGTGCACGCGGCTGCCGTCGACTTCGACCGTCTTGGCGTCGAGATTGACGATCAGCTTGCCGGTGGTGATCACCGACTGCGAATGGCCCTTGGAGCGGCGGACCACCGCCTGGATGCGGGCGACCAGCTCGTCCTTGTGGAACGGCTTGGTCATGTAATCGTCGGCGCCGAAGCCGAGCGCCTTGACCTTGGCCTCGACGATGGCGTTGCCGGAGAGGATCAGCACCGGCGTCTGCACCTTGGCGACGCGAAGCGCTTTGAGGACCTCGAAGCCGCTCATGTCGGGCAGCTGGAGATCGAGCACGATGATGTCGTAGTCGTAGAGCTTGCCGAGGTCGATGCCCTCTTCGCCCAAATCCGTGGTGTAGACGTTCAGGCCTTCGCTACGGAGCATCAGCTCGATGCTGCGCGCCATGGCGCTGTCGTCTTCGATCAAGAGCACGCGCATATCAATGAACCCCTCTTAGGCCAGCCCAATCGGCTGTGGTCAGTTGACTCTGTGACCGTAGGCTTAACTGGTTAACATCCCGTTTCATTGATTAATGCCAACTCAGGTCCCGCGAACCCCGGCTTAAGGAACCGTTCCCGCACAGGGGTATCATCCCCTTGATTCGCTTTGTTTAGTTTACTGCCACTTAAAACCTTGTCGGCAATATGCGGTCCAGCGCGGGGCAGAAGGCCTCGCAAAAAGGGCCCCATGCACGCTTTGCTCAAGGAAATCGCCGAAATCCCTGCCGTTCGGCGCTTCGGCCGGGTGGCCCGGCTCGAAGGCCTGCTGGTTGAGGTGACGGGCGCCGCCGGAGCTATCAGCCTGGGCGGCCAGGTTCATCTAACCACCGGAAATAATAAGAGAATTTCGTGCGAAGTGGTCGGGTTTCGCGACGGCCGCGCCCTCGTCATGCCGCTCGGCAACCTCGAAGGTCTGACGCTGGGCGCCCGCGCCGATTTCGACGACCAGCCGGCGGTGATTTTCCCCAGCCTGAAGTGGCTCGGCCGCGTTATCGACGGTTTCGGCAATCCCGCCGACGGCAAGGGTCCCCTGCCCACCGGCAGCGAGCCCTATCCCTTGAAGGCCAATCCGCCCGCCGCGGCGTCGCGGGCGCGGGTCGGCGGCAAGCTCGATCTCGGCGTGCGAGCACTCAACGCCTTTGCCACCTGCTGCAAGGGCCAGCGCATGGGCATTTTCTCGGGCAGCGGCGTCGGCAAGTCGACGCTGCTCTCCATGCTGGCGCGCAACACCGACGCCGATGCGGTGGTCATCGCGCTGGTCGGCGAACGCGGCCGCGAAGTGAAGGAATTCGTCGAGGACGACCTCGGCGAAGAAGGCCTGGCGCGTTCCGTCGTCGTCGCGGCGACCTCGGACGAGCCGCCGCTGGTACGCCGCCAGGCGGCTTATGTCGCGATGGCGGTCGCCGAGCAGTTGCGCGACCAGGGCCTGCACGTCCTGCTGCTGATGGATTCGGTGACCCGTTTCGCCATGGCCCAGCGCGAGGTCGGCTTGTCCGCGGGCGAGCCGCCGGCCAGCAAGGGCTACACGCCGACCGTGTTCGCCGAATTGCCGCGCCTGCTCGAGCGCGCCGGTCCCGGCTTCGCCTCCGGACAAGGTTCGATCACCGGCCTGTTCACCGTCCTGGTCGAGGGCGACGACCATAATGAGCCAGTCGCCGACGCGGTGCGCGGCATCCTGGACGGCCACATTGTCCTGGAACGGAACATCGCCGAGCGTGGCCGCTTTCCGGCGATCAACATCCTGAAATCGGTTTCGCGCTCCATGCCGGGCTGCAATTCTCCGGCGGAACAGGCACTTGTCGCACGCGCCCGCGCCCCGCTGGCGGTCTATGACGACATGGCGGAGCTGATCCGCCTCGGCGCCTACAAGGCTGGCACGAATGCTGAAGTGGACATGGCCGTAAAGGTTTATCCGCAACTCGAAGCCTTCCTGTCGCAGAAGAAGGACGAGCGGTCGGCGTTTACCGAATGCTATGGCGCCCTTGAGAAGATCATGGGCAGCGCACCGGGGAAAGGTAATGCGTCATGAAGCGTGGGGATACGTTGTTGCGTTTGCGCCGCTTTCGCGTCGACGAGATGAAGCGCCGCATGGCGACGCTCGACGGCATGAAGGCCGACGCCGAGCGCAAGCTTTCCGATCTCGAAGATAGCGTGGCGCGCGAGCGCCAGCGCGCCGGCGATTCCGACATCGGGCGCCTGGCGTTCCCGTCCTTCCTGCGCTCCATCGAATCGCGGCGCGAGAATCTGCGCGCCACCCTGAAGGAAATCGAACGCGAGCGCGTCAGCGCGCAGGACGATCTCAACACCGCCTTCCAGGAGCTCAAGAGCCTCGAATTCGCCACCGAACAGCAGGCCAAGCGCGTCGCCGAAATCGAAACCCGGCGTTCGCAGTCGCGGCTCGACGAGATGGCCCTGGTCCGCCACCTGCGCAAGCACGCGATGCGCGGAGCCTAAAGCGCCGGCCCGGCGCTGCGCTTTTTCGGATCCGATGGGCTCATGATGCCGACATGGTTGCCGTCGGGATCGGCGACGATGGCGTAACGCGCCCCCCAGAACGCATCCATCGGCCGCTGCAGCCCCGCGTGCCCGGCGCCCGTCAGCCTGGCATAGGCCTGGTCCACCGCCCGCCGCGTCCTGACCGCGAAGCCGATCACGACATTGCCGCCGCCCTTCTTGCCGCGATAGCCCTTGTTGTAGGCCCGCGCCAGCGTCTGGCTGTCGAACGCCAGCTCCATGCCGCCTGCGAATTGGATGGTGACGTGATGCGCGTCGGTCGTCTTCGGGAGCTTCACGCCCAGCAACCGGTAGAAGGCGACCGTCGCGGCGACGTCTTTGGCCACCAGATCGAGTTGGTCGAGATGTGCCGTCATGGCGTCCTCCTTTGTTGCGCGCAGATTATTGCCGGCCGCCCAGGCCGCATTGTAAAAAATTTCCGTCCGCCCGGCGATGTACACTGCGGGCGCTGATTCGCCCTGGGGCGCCCGATGTCGTTCTCCGAATATATTTCGCCGCTGGTCGGCCGCCTGGTGCTGGCGTGGTTCTTCCTCGGCGAGGCGCTGAGCTATGCCAACCAGTGGGACGGCACGATCCAGCTGATGGCGCTGAAGGGCGTTCCGGCGGCGCCCTTGCTGCTGGCGCTGGCGCTGATCGCGATGTTCCTGGGCGGCCTGTCGCTGCTGTTCGGCTTCCAGACGCGCTATGGCGCCGTCCTGCTGTTCGGCTTCACCATCGTCGCCTCGGTGGCGATGCACGATTTCTGGCTGATCGGCAACGCCATCGACCGCGCCTCGGACTACGAGACCTTCGCGCGCAACATGGCGATCGCGGGCGGCTTGCTGTTGCTGGTCGGCATGGGTCCGGGCCCGATCGCCTTCGACAGCGTCAAGCAGAAGAAGCGCTGACGCCCCTACCAGCCGCCGCCGCCCCCGCCGCCGCCACCGCCGCCCGAGAAGCCGCCACCGCCGCCGCCGGAACTCGAGCCCGGCGCGCTCGAGGCCGAGGCGACCGCGCCGCCGAGGGACGAGCCGATGGACGAAACGAAACCCGCCGTCCCCAGGTTCGAGAAATTGTTGCCCGCATACCAGAGCGGCGTGTAGCCATAACCGCGGTCGGCGCCCATGCCGGCGGCCGCCGCTTCGGCCTCGAACTTGCGGCTCCACTGGTTCTCGCAATCGAGCGCGATGGCATAGGGCAGGAATTTCTCGAATACCTCGGGTGTCACGTTCGGCGGATGCAGCATCTCCAGCCGGTCCTTCTCCGCCGTCTCGAGGAACAGCTTGAAGCCGTCGATCTGGTCGAGGAGGGCGGCGCCGGCCAGCGTCGGCGCCTTCAGCAGGTGATAGAAGGCATAGGCCATGACGCCGCCGGCGATCAGCGCGCCGCTCGCCCAATACGACATCGCGACGCCGAACATGAAAAGGCCGATCACCAGTCCGCCGGCGAAGGGCAGGGCGAACAGCGAGGTGAGCAGCGCGCTGAAGACATTGGCGATGCGCGAGCCGGGGCCGCTGAACGCCGCGAGCCAGTTGTTCCACGCCTGGTGCAGCAGGAACGCCGTGCCGGCCGACCAGCCCGACAGCCAGATCAGCATGAAGGCGGCGGTGCCGGCATCGTCGCTGAGCAGCGCCGCGGCGCCGCCGGCGAGGCCGAGGATCGCGAGCCCCCCTAAGAACCAGCCGCCATTGGTGACGAAATAATGCGTCTCGCATTCGGCCTTCAGACTGGTCCGGAGCGCAGTGATCGCCCTTTGAATGTCGCTGTGGTTCGTCTGTTTCAGTTCGATGGATGCGGCCCCGTCGTCGAACAGCGCGTCGGACATCGCGATCTCGCTGCGCGACAGGGCGCAATCGCCGACCGTCTTGCCGGTGCGGGTCAGCGTGTAGCTGCCGCCTTCGTCGGAAATGGTGAGGAAACCCTTCACCGCCATGTTGATCAGCGCCGCGGCGAACGCCTTGCGGTCATAGGCCATCTTGTGGAGGTAGCGCACGGCTTCGGGCGACAGGCCGGCCGGCGCCGCGAACAGCGGAATGATGGTGCCGCGCTTGGGATCGCGGCCGTAATGCCACCATGCGATCAGGTAGAAGATCGCCGCCGCCAGCACGCCCAGCAGCGCGACGATGGCGCTGGCGTTGTCGATGATGAAGTCGCGGCGCTTCTCTTCGTCGGACGGCGGCGCGACGGCGCCCTTGGCGAAGCTGACGCCGATGGTCAGGCCCTCGTGCGAATCGAGCGCGGCGTCCGTGGCGAAGCGGATGGTGTCGCCGGAGAGCTGGTCCGCGGTCGCATTGCGGCCGTCGGCGCCCTCAGGGCCGGTATAGAACGCCGAGCGCAGGATCTTGGCGCCCTTGGGCAGGTGCACGGTCGCCGACGCCTTGTCGATCGGGAATATCCAGCCATTGCCCGTGACGTTCCAGTAAAGGTCGTCATAGCCGTCGAAGAAGCCGATCTGCCGCGCCGTCATGTAGGTCAGCACATAGGTGTGATCGCCGGGATCGATGATGGTGTCGGCATCGCCGATCTTCACCCGCACGCCGTTGTCGATGCCCTCGGTGGAATAGGGTTCGGCATGGCCGTCCATCGTCACGGCCGTGACGTCGAAGCGCACCCGCACCTGCACATCGTGCCGGTCGGTGTAGCGGGTGGGAAAATCGCGATAGATACCGTGCTTGATCTGGTCGCCCGTCGCGTGCACCGCGATCGTCTCGGCGACCGTCAGCGTGCCGTTCCGGGCGACGACGATGTCGCTGTCGTAGGAGGTGATGCGCTCCGGCGTGTCGCTGGCGGGATCGGCGGGCGCGACGACGGCCGGCGGCGTGTCGTCGCCGCGGTGATGACGGACTTCGTCGGTCTGGGCCGCGGCGGGCGACGCGGCCAGCGCCAGGAGCAGCGCGAGAACGCCGCGGCGCAGCATCAGCTGAAGGAGACCTTCGGCACGTTACGGTCGGCAGCATCGTCGAGCTGGAAGAACTGCGCCGCGGTGAAGCCGCCCATGCCGGCGATCAGGTTCGACGGGAATTGCTGCACGCTGACATTGAAGTTGCGCACCGCGCCGTTGTAGTAGCGCCGCGCCAGCTGGATCTGGTCCTCGAGCTCGTTGAGGTTCTGCTGCAGCGACTGGAAATTGGCCGAGGCCTTGAGGTCGGGATACGCCTCCGCCACCGCCATGATCTTGCCGATCGCCGAGGTGATCGCGGTCTCGGCGGCGGCGCGCTGGGCGGGATCCTGGCTGCCGGTCTCGGCCCGCATCTTGGTCAGTTCGTCGAACGTGCTGCGCTCATGCGTGGCATAGCCCTTCACGGTCTCGACCAGGTTGGGGATCAGGTCGGTGCGGCGCTTGAGCTGGGCGTCGATGCCGCTCCAGCCCTCCGCCACCATGGCCCGGCGGCTGACGAGCCCGTTATAGGTCATGATCGCCCACAGGACGATCAGGACGACGACGCCGATGACGATGTAAAGCACCATGCGGCGAAGCTAACTGCTTCGCCGCCCTGCGTCCATCGCGGGAACTGGGGCCTTTGAAAAAGCCTAGCGGCCGAAGATCAGCGACCGCGCCGCATGGGCGACGGCGATGACGATCGCGAACAGCAGCGCATAGGCCAGGAGGTCCAGCATGTGCAGGTTCTGGAAGGCCTGCCAGTCCGTCGCCGCATAGGCCGAAGCCTTCTGCCCGCCCAGCGTGATGGCGCGGGCATAGCTCACCAGCGCGAAGGCGACGAGCGCGACCACGGTGGTGGAGACGAGCGAGCCGAAGCTCGACATCATGTATCCGGCGCCCAGCGCGATCACCGCCATGATCGCCAGCGTGATCCAACCGGACGTGGTCAGGATGGCATGCATGGCGTGCCAGATATCCATAATGAAGAAAGGCATGAGACCCCCAATTTGACAGACGCTTCCCGCGCGAACGCCTCGGCGGCACCAAGCCACCGTCCGACGCTGCTTGTTAAGGGAACATACACCAGTTCCCGCCTGCCGCGAATTCGGGCAGCGGAAAATAATGTCGATGACGATGTAAGGTTAACGCAGGCCCATCGCAGTGACCGGCGCGGCGGCATTGCCGTGCAGGCGGCGGGCGATCTGCTCGACGGCGACAGCGGCCGGCGTCTGCGGGAACAGCGTGAGCAGCGGGCTCTGGCGCCGCACCGCCTCGGGAACCCGCGCATCGAAGGGGATAAAGCCGAGAAAATCCGGCGCGCAGCGCAGGAAGGCGCGCGCCGACGCCATCAGCGCCTCGGCGATGCGGCGACCCTCGGTGGCGTTCAGCGCCATGTTGACGAGAATTTGGGGCACGCGCGTCGTGGTGCGGCGCAGCAAGAGCTTGGCGAAGGCATAGGCATCGGTCAGTGAGGCCGGATCGGGTGTAACCACCAGCAAGATTTCGTCGGCACGCGCCGCGAAGCTCATGACGGTGGCGTCGACGCCGGCGCCGAGGTCGACCAGCACGCGGTCATATTGGCCGGCGCGTTCCAGGATAGCGATCAGCGCGGCGACCACCGCTTCGCTGGCGTCGGCGAACGTGCCCGAGGGTGCCGCGAGGATGTCGAAGCTCACGCGTGGTCCGCTGTTCACGCGCACCACGGCTTCTTTCAAGGTCTTGCTGCCGTCCAGCAGGCCCGCCAGGTCGCCGGTATCGCCCAGACCGAGATGCACGCCGGCGTTGGAGAGGCCGAGATCGGCATCGCACAAAAGGACGCGCTCGCCCTGATGCGCCAGCGCATGTGCCAGGCTGACCGCGATCAACGTCTTGCCGGTGCCGCCCTTGCCCGAACCGATGGCGGTGATATGCGTCGTCATTGCGCGCTCCTTTGCTCGTCCAGCAGCAGCCGGGCAAGCGAAAGCGAAGTCGGTGAGTCCAGTCCGCCCGCGATGAACGGCGAGCGGGTGACATGGGCGAGGGCGAGGCCTTGCGTCGCCGCGGCGACCAGCGCGCCGAAGCGGCGCGTCAGGTCGAGGCCGGTGACGATCAGCCGCTTGGCGCCGAGGGCCGCCAGCGCCTCGACGATCTCGGAAATCTCTTCGGCGTCGTTGAGCGCCGAGACGACGCCGACGGTCTCGAGCTTGCCGATCTGGGCGAGGGCGGCGAACGCCGCGCGCGCCTTGCCGTCGCGCGGGTCGAAGCCGGCGGTGTCGACGATGACGAAGGTTTTCTTGGACAAGCACTCCGAGACCAGCGCGTTGAGCTCTGCCGCGCTCTGCACGGTGGTGACGGCGCAGTCCAGGTGTCTGGCGAAGGTCTCCAGCCGCGCCACGGCGCCGGCGCCGGCGCTGTCCGCCGCGACCAGCGTGGTGCGGCGGCCCGCAAGGCGGGCATGCGCCGCGATCTTGGCGGCAACCGCGGTCTTGCCGGCGCCGTTGGGGCCGACCAGCAGCAGCGCATGCGCCTCATGCATGTCGAGCGCCCAGGGTTTCATCCTGGCGTCCAGCGCCGAGGCCAGCGCCAGCGTCATGTCGGTGAGCTGCGCCTTGACCGCAGCCTCGGCCAAGGCGTGGGCGGTGCCATCCGGCAGGCGCTGGCGATGCAGCGCGGCCAGCAATTCGGCGCGGTCGAAACGGGCGGCGTTTTTCGCCGTGCCGCCGGGCTGGCTGCGCAGGCGGCGCAGCAGCCCGTCGCGGTAATGGGTATCGAAGTCGGCGATGGTCGCGGTTTCGGCCGCGTCTTCGCGCCCCGCCGGTGCCGCCGCGTCGGGCTCGTCTAGGGCCGCGCGCACCATGACGCCGCCGTTCTTGGATTTTTCGCTCGCGATGATGACCGCCTCGGGCCCCATGTCGGCGCGCACCGTGGCGAGCGCCTCGCGCATGTCCTTGGCCAGGAAGGTCCGCAGCTGCATGACCTTATAACCTCGTCATGGCCGGGCAGCGAGCGGACGGTAGCGACAGCGTATCGGCAAGCGCGACCCGGCCACCCAGACGCTTGTGCGACTGCTTGTCGTTGTCCGCATCGTTGCCCATCAAACTTGCCCCATGGTTCTGAGCTTCACCGAGGCGTGGATTTCGCTCTGCGACATCACGACGGTCTGCGGCCGGAAGCGTTCGATGATCGAGCGCACGAAGGGGCGGATCTGCGGGCTGGTCAGCAGCACCGGCACTTCGCCCTTCTGGCTGGCCTCGTCGAAGCGGTCGCGCACCGACTGGATGAAGGCCTGCAGCTGCGACGGCGCCATGGCGAGCTGGCGGTCCTCGCCCTGGCCGATGATCGATTCCGAGAACGCCTGCTCCCAGGCCGGCGACAGCGCGATCAGCGGCAGGTAGCCGCCCGGCGCGATGTTGGCGTGGCACAGCTGGCGGGCGAGGCGGGCGCGGACATGCTCGGTGATGTACATCGCGTTCTTGGTGTGGCCGACCGCTTCGGCGATGCCTTCCAGCACCGCCGGCAGGTCGCGGATCGAGATGCGCTCGCCGAGCAGCGTCTGCAGCACGCGCTGGACTCCGGTGACGGAGATCTGCGTGGGGATCAGCTCGTCGACCAGCTTCTTGTTCTCCGGCGGCAGATCGTCGAGCAGCTTCTTGGTCTCGGCATAGGACAGCAGTTCGCTCATATGCGACTTGAGCACTTCGGTCAGGTGCGTGGTCAGCACGGTGCCCGGATCGACCACGGTGTAGCCGCGGAAGCTCGCTTCCTCGCGCATGGTGGCGGCGATCCAGGTCGCCGGCAGGCCGAACGCCGGCTCCGTCGTATGCGTGCCCGGCAGGTCGATCGGCAGGCCCTTGGGATCCATGATCAGCAGGCTGCCCGGGTAGAGATCGCCGCGGCCCGAATCCACTTCCTTGACGCGGATGCGGTACTCGTTGGAGCCCAGCTGCATGTTGTCGAGGATGCGGACCGCCGGCATCACGAAACCCATCTCGGTGGCGAGCTGGCGGCGCAGCGCCTTGATCTGGTCGGTGATGCGATGGCCCTTGACGTCGTTGATCAGCGGCAACAGGCCGTAACCGAGCTCGACGCGCAGCAGATCGAGCGCCAGCGCGGTGGCGATCGGCTCTTCCTTGGGCGCCGCGTCGGCCTTGATCTTGGCCTCTTCGGCGCGTTCCTTGAACTCGGTCGCGTCCTTCTTCTTGTAGGCGTAGTAGGCCAGGCTGCCGGCGCCGCCGGCGAGGCCCATGAACACCAGCGTCGGCATGCCGGGCAGCACGCCGATAATGCCCATCACGGCGGCGGCCATGCCGAGCGCCTGGGGATAGAACGACAGCTGCGTCATCAGGGCCTTGTCGGTGGCGCCCTCGACGCCGGCCTTGGAGACCATCAGGCCCGCGGCGGTCGAGACGATCAGCGCCGGCATCTGGCTGACGAGGCCGTCGCCGACCGTTAGCAGCGTGAAGGTCTGCGAGGCGTCGGAAAAGCTCATGCCCTTCTGGGCAACCGCGATGATGATGCCGCCGATGACGTTGATCGCCACGATCATCAGGCCGGCGATGGCGTCGCCGCGCACGAATTTGCTGGCGCCGTCCATGGCGCCGAAGAAGTTCGATTCCGATTCCAGCTCCTTGCGGCGGCGCTTGGCTTCCTTTTCGTCGATCAGGCCGGCCGACAGGTCGGCGTCGACCGCCATCTGCTTGCCGGGCATCGCGTCCAGGCTGAAACGCGCTGCGACCTCGGCGATGCGGCCCGAACCCTTGGTGATGACGACGAAGTTCACCAGCACCAGGATCGCGAACACGATCAGGCCGATGACGAAATTGCCGCCCATGATGAGCTTGCCGAAGGCCTGGATGACATAGCCGGACGCGGCGGTGCCTTCGTTGCCATGGCCCAGGATCAGGCGCGTCGAAGCGAGGTTCAGCGCCAGCCGCAGCATCGTCGTGATCAAAAGGACGGTCGGGAACGAGCTGAATTCCAGCGGCTTTCTGATGAACACCGCCGTCATCAGGATCAGGATCGAGAACGACAGCGACAGCGCCAGCGACACGTCGAGCAGCCACGGCGGCAGCGGCAGCAGCAGCACGACGAGGATCGCCATGATGCCGATGGCCAGCGCCAGGTCGCTGCGCTTGAGCAGGTCGGTCGCGGTCGCGAGATTGAGGCCGAAGCCTGAGGCGGGCGGCGCGGCGGTGGAGACGTCAGCCATGGTGCTCTATGTGTTCGAGGTCTGGTGCTTCAACCGTTCGCGACGCGCTGCTCGCCGTGACTGGGTATCGCCAGGCCGGACTGCGAGTATTCCCTGAGCTTGTTGCGCAGCGTGCGGATCGAGATGCCGAGGATATTGGCCGCGTGCGTGCGGTTGCCCAGGCAGTGATCGAGCGTGTCGAGGATCAGGTCGCGCTCGACGTCGGCGACGGTGCGCCCCACGAGCCCGCGCGTCACCGCGACGGCATTGTTGACCGCGGCCTGGACCGGACCCGGCAGGTCGCCAGGCCGGCCGTGGCCGACCTGGGTGCCGTCGGGCAGGCGGATCGCCTCGGGCTGGATGTCCGGCCCCGTCGCCAGCAGCACGGCGCGGTGGATGGTGTTCTCGAGCTCGCGCACATTGCCGCGCCAGGGATGGCCGAGCAGCAGCCGCTCGGTCGCAGGCGCGATGGCGCGATAGGCGACGCCGTTGGCCTGCGCGTATTTGTGCGCGAAGTGCCGCGCCAGCGCCTGGATGTCTTTTGGCCGCTCGCGCAGGGCGGGGATGCGCAGGTTCACGACGTTGAGGCGGTAGAGCAGGTCCTCGCGGAAGATGCCGTGCTTGACGGCATCGGCCAGGTCGCGGTTCGAGGTCGCGATGATGCGGATGTCGACCTTGACCGGCTTGGTGCCGCCGACGCGGTCGATCTCGCGCTCCTGGATGGCGCGCAGCAGCTTGGCCTGCAGGCGCGCGTCCATCTCGCTGATTTCGTCGAGCAGCAGCGTGCCGCCATGGGCCTCTTCGAACTTGCCGATGCGCCGCGCGATGGCGCCGGTGAAGGCGCCTTTCTCATGGCCGAACAGTTCCGATTCCAGCAGGTGCTCGGGGATCGCGGCGCAGTTGATGGAGATGAAGGGCTTGTCGGCGCGCTGCGACTTCCTGTGGATATAGCGCGCCATGACTTCCTTGCCGGTGCCGCTCTCGCCGGTGATCAGGATCGAGGCGTCGCTCGGCGCCACCTGGTCGGCCAGCGCGATGACCGCTTCCATCGCTTCGTCCTCGAAGACGAGCTGGTGGCTCTCGTCGGCGACGGCGGCGAGCACCGCGGCGATCAGTTCGGGATCGGGCGGCAGCGGCAGGTATTCCTTGGCGCCGGCGCGGATCGCGTCGACCGCGCTCCTGGCATCGGTGCCGATGCCGCAGGCGACGACCGGGGTGCAGATGCGCTCGGTCGAAAGACCGCGCACCAGCTGGCCGATGTCGCATTTGACGTCGCAGAGCACGAGATCCGCGCCCTTGCCGCCGCGCAGCGTGGCGAGCGCCTGCTCGATGTCGATGGCGTGGGTGACTTTTGCCCCGCGGTCCATCGCGATCTTGGTGGCTGCGCTGAGCTGGCCCTGGAGCTGGCCGACGATGAGAAGACGCATGTCCGTGTTCCTTCTTCGCAGCCGTTACGACTGGCCGGCCTTGATGATTTCCGTCATGGTGACGCCGAGGCGGTCCTCGACGAGGACGACTTCGCCGCGCGCCACCAGCCTGTCGTTGACATAGATGTCGATGGCCTCGCCGACCTTGCGGTCGAGCTCCACCACCGTGCCCTTGGCGAGCTTGAGCAGCTGGCTGACCTCCATCGACGATTTGCCCAGCACCGCCGACACCGTCACCGGCACGTCGAACACCGCTTCCAGGTCCTGGGCCGAATGCTTGACCTCGGCCTCCTGCGAGGCGTCGTTGTTCAGCAGGGCGCCGCCGCCGGTTCGCTCTTCGTGGCCCAGATCGGGCAGATCGACATTGTCGCTGGCTGCCATGGTTCAGTCCTCCGCAGACGATTGATTCGAGAAGCGGCGCGCGATCGCATCTGCGATCGCCGCCTCGATGACTTTTTCCGAGCATTCGGCGCCGCCGCCGCGCCATTCGATGCGGCAATCGGCGTTGCCGAGTGCGGCTTCGCCGGTGACGACGACGCGGCCCTCGAAGCCTTCTTCATGCGCGATCTCGGCCAGGCGGGCCTTGAGGAGCTCCGCGACTCTGGGGCTCGCATGCAGCACGACGCGCGGCTCGCCCTGCGCCTGGTGCAGGGCGTGGCGCAAGGCCTCCTCGACGTCGGCGGCCGGCAGCATTTCGAGCGCGGCGGCGGCGAGCTTGCGAGCGGCGGCCAGCGCCAGCAGCGAGGCCTCGCGGCGCACCTCGTCGGCGGCCTTGCTCGATTGCGCGAGGACGTTGCGCAGGATTTCCGTGAGCGCCGCGATCTCCAGCGTCTGCGCTTCGATGGCGCGGACCTGGCCGGATTTCATGCCCTGTTCGCGGGCTTTCGCCGACAGCAGGTCGATCTCGTCGGTCGAGTAGGCTTTCTTCTGGCGCGCCCGCGCGGCGTTGGAGACGAGGTCGCCCTCGGGACGAAACTCGATGTCGAAGGTGTATTTGCTCGCCGTGCTCATCAATACACCAGCTCGTCTTCGGCGCTGCCGCTGGCGATCATGATCTCGCCCTTGTTGGCGAGGTCCTTGGCGACGTTGACCATGCGCATCTGCGCCTCGTCGACGTCCTTCAGGCGGACGGGACCCATCGCTTCCATGTCCTCGCGCAGGATCTTGCCGGCGCGCTCGCTCATGTTGGAGAAGAACACGTCGCGCAGGGAATCGGTCGAACCCTTCAGGGCCAGGCCCAGCTTGTCCTTCTCGACATGGCGCAACAGCGTCTGGATCGAGCCGGGATCGAGCTTGCCGAGATCCTCGAAGGTGAACATCAGCGCCTTGATGCGCTCGGCGCTATCGCGGCTGCGCTCTTCCAGCGCGGTGACGAAGCGGCCCTCGGTCTGGCGGTCGAAATTGTTGAAGATCTCGGCCATGTGCTCATGGCTGTCGCGCTTGGCGGTGCGCGCCAGGTTGGACATGAACTCGACGCGCAGCGTCTGCTCGACCTTGTCCAGGATGTCCTTGGGCACCGATTCCATGCGCAGCATGCGCTGCACCACTTCCATGGCGAATTCCTCGGGCAGGGCGCTCAGCACCCGTGCCGCATGCTCCGGCTTGATCTTGGAGAGCACAACCGAAACGGTCTGCGGATATTCGTTCTTCAGGTAGTTCGCGAGCACCGTCTCGTTCACATTGGCGAGCTTGTCCCACATGGTGCGGCCGGCCGGCCCGCGGATTTCCTCCATGATCTGGCCGACCTTGTCTTCCGGCATCATGCGCGCAAGCAGGCGCTCGGTGGACTCGTAGGAGCCCATCAGCGAGCCGGTGCCGGACATCTGGGAGACGAAATCGACCAGCAGCTTCTCGACCAGGCTGGAGCTGACCGTGCCCAGCGTCGACATCACCTGGCTGACTTCCTTGATCTCCTCCTCGTCCATCATCTGCCAGATCTTGGCCGAGTGTTCCTCGCCCAGCGACAGCATGATGATCGCCGAGCGCTCGGCGCCGGTGAGCTGGCGGATGTCTTCCTTGGTCGTGGGTTTTGCGCGCGCCATGTTTCTTAAGCCGGTTCGTGGAGCCAGGTGCGGATGATCGCCAGCGCTTCTTCGGGATGCGAATTGACGACTTCACCGACTTTCTTGATGGACGATTCGCGGACTTGGCCCTCGATCTGCGAGATGTCGATCATGCTGCGCGGTGCGGCAAGGGCGAGCGGCTGGCCGGCGGCGCCCGGTTGTGACGGATCGGCGGCGGCGCCGGGCGCCGGCAATTGCCCGGCGACGAGCTGGCCGGCGACCAGCGTCGCGCCCGGGCCGTTGCTGGCGCTGTTGGGCGAGAACATCCGCGCGATCAGCGGGCGGGCGACGAAGAAGCCGATCAACAGCGCGGTGAGCGACAGGATCGCCACCTC
Organism: Rhizomicrobium sp.; assembly: GCA_035570795.1. GTDB lineage: Bacteria > Pseudomonadota > Alphaproteobacteria > Micropepsales > Micropepsaceae > Rhizomicrobium. Next base: position 25,783 of record DATMKZ010000079.1, on the reverse strand, counting down.
GATGATCTTGAACCAGTCCTGGCCGTCGAGGCCGAGCAGCGGCGCCGGCGGCGGCGTGCCGTCCGCCACGTCCAGCCGCGCGAAGGGCAGGTTGTCGACCTGCACGATGTCGCCGCGCTTGGGATCAAAGCCGATGGTCGATTTCACCAGGCCCGCGATCTGCGCCATCTCGGCCGGCGTGCGCGGCATGTAGGCGCCATTGGCCCCCGGCGTGCCGTCCACGACCACCGCGACCGACAGCTTGTTCACCGTGCCGCCGTCGACCGTGCTGGTCGTCGTGGTCCGGTCGATCTCGTAATTGTGCGTTTCTTCGGTGCGGGTGGCGTCGGACTTGGTGCCGTCGGCGGCCGGCGCGGGCGCGGCGCCGGGGAGCGCGCTGCCCACCGAAACCGCGGCGGCGCCGGTGCCGTTGCTGTCGGTGTTGTTGGACTCGACCGTCTGGCTCGAGCGCTCGACCTTGCTGTCGGGATCGTAGTGCTCGTTCACGATGTTCTGGTGGTTGTACTTCATGTCGGCGGTGACCTGGACGCGGACATGGCCCGGGCCGACCACGCTGGCGACGATGGATTCGACTCTGGTGCGCAGGCGGTCCTCGAAGTCCGTGGTCTCGCTGTCCTCGCCGACGGAGGCGGCGTTGGGGCCGGTCTTGTCGTCGCCGCCGGCGAGCAGATCGCCCTTGTCGTCGACGATGGCGACGCGGTCCGGCGTCAGGCCGGCGACCGCGGCGGCGACGAGATGCTGCACCGCCAGGACCTGGCCGCGGCTGAGCACGCCGCGCGTCTTGACCACCACCGACGCGGTCGGCGCCTGGTCGTCATGGCTGAAGATCTGGCGCTCGGGGATGACGAGATGCACGCGCACGCTGTCGACGCCGTCGATGGTCTGGATGGAGCGCGCCAGCTCGCCTTCCAGCGCGCGCAGGCGGTTGATGTTCTGGACGAAGGCGGTGGCGCCGAAGGCGTCCGACTTGTCGAAGATCTCGTAGCCGACGCCGGCGGCCGGCAGATTGTCGGATGCGAGCTGCATGCGCAGCTTGGTGACGTCGTCAGCCGGCACCAGGATCGTGCCGCCGTCGCCCTTGGCCTCGTATTTCTCGTTCATGGCGTCGAGCTTGGCGGTCACCGCGGCGGCGTCGCGCGGCTCCAGGCCCGAGAACAGGATCGCCTTCGGCGGCTCGGTCAGCGCGCCGGCGACGTACAAGAAGAAGGCGGTGAGTGCGGCGGCGACGCCGGCCATGACGCCGAACCGTGCTGCACCGATCGCTTTGACGAATTCCGGCAATGCCTGCCCTCCGCATGGCGGCGCAAAACCGGAAGGGTCTGCGCGCTGCTAGGCAAACATTGCCGTGTGCGTGGTAAAGGCGTGCTTAACGTGCGAGCGAATAGCGAGGTAGCGAGTAGCGAATAGGGAGTAAGGATTCGATAACCTTTCAGTCCCGCACCCCCTATTCGCTATTCGCTATTCGCCATTCGCCATTCGCTAATTGCGATACTGTTGTACGCGCGTCGCGCGCAGCCCCGGCATGCCGAAGCGGTCGATGGCGCGCTGCCAGGCAAGGAATTCCTCGACCGTCAGCGTATAGCGCTTGCAGGCGTCGTCGAGGCTGAGCAGGCCGCCGCGCACGGCGGCGACGACCTCGGCCTTGCGGCGGATGACCCAGCGCCGCGTGCCCGGCGGCGGAAGGTCGGCAAGCGTCAGCGGGCTGCCATCCGGCCCGATGACGTAGCTCACGCGCCCTTTTCTTTCTTCGCCCATTTTATCTGGACTCCCAACATCATTACCCGCGGCCAAGCTAACCTTGATGGCTTTAAAAAAAGGCCAAGAGCCGTGGTTAATGAAGTCGTTTGCTTTCCCATCCAACTGTAAGGAACCAGGGCCGCCGATGCCGCAAAAGCGTTGCGGCATCGGCATTTCCGGCGTCGTTACTGGATCTGCTCCAGCGTCTGCAGCATCTGGTCCGCCGTGGTCACGATGCGGGCCGACGCCGAATAGGCGCGCTGCGTCGTGATCAGATTGGTGAACTCGTTGGCGAGGTCCACCGTCGAGCCTTCGAGCGCCGAAGACTGGATGGTTCCCGCGCCGCCCAGATTGGCCTCGCCGATGGTCGGCGTGCCGGAGGCATTGGAGGCCGCGTAGGCATTGCCCGATACCGCCGACAGGCCGTCCGGATTGGCGAAGGTCGCGACCGGCAGCTTGAACACCTTCTGCGACAGGCCGTTGGAGAACTGCGCCGTGACGAAGCCGTCCGTGTCGATTGAAACGCCCGACAGGCTGCCGAACAGCGCGCCGTCGACCGACGAAGAGACCAGGGCCGACGGATTGTCGAACTGGGTCAGACCGTCCGAGCTGCCCACCGTGCCCATGTCGAGCGAGATGGTCTGCGGATTGAGGCCCGATACGGCCGGCGCCCACGGGATCGTGACGCTGATCGATCCGGTCGGCGACGCGGCCGAGGTATCCGCCGTCTTCAGCGTGCCGTCGGCGTTGAACGACATCGAGCCGGTGGCGATGACGTTGTTGGTCGGGCTGCCGATATTGGGGGCGGCGCCCTGATAGGTCACCTCATACGACCAGGTGTTGGCGGCCGTCTTCACATACGACACTTGCAGCGGCTGCGCGCCGCCCTGGCTGTCATAGATGTTGATGGTGCGCTGGAAGTCGGGCGTGACGGTGCCCGCCGCCATGTCGCCGGCGGTGTAGGGTGTGGTGATCGCCGTCGAGGCCTGCAGGTTGGCCTTCATCGACAGCGTCGTCGTCGCTTCGGCCTTGCCCGACAGGTTGTTGACGTTGATGTTGGTCAGGTCGTTGCGGTCGGTCGGCACCGCGCCGCTGGCATCCAGCGGCCAGCCCATCAGATAGAGCCCCGCCGTGTTCTGCAGATTGCCGGCGGAGTCCGGCGTGAAGCTGCCGGCGCGGGTATAGAGCAGCGACTGGCTGGTGCCGGTCGAGGCCGCGAGGCTCGGACTGACGACGAAGAAGCCGTTGCCCGAGAGCGCCAGGTCGGTCGGCGACTGGGTGGTGGTGATGCCGCCCTGGGCAGTGACCTGCTGCGCCTGGTTGGCGACCACGCCGGCGGACGACACGTCGCCCGAGCCGACCGCCGAAGCGAGCAGGGTGGAGAACGCGTTGCCGCTGGCCTTGTAGCCGACGGTGTTGACGTTCGCGATGTTGGATGAGGAAACGCTCAGGGCCCGGCTGTTGGCATCCAGGCCCGAAACGCCGATCATCATTGCGCCGTACAAGCTCATTGTCTTTCTTTCCTTCCGGGGTTTCGGGGCGCTTCGTCCCCTTGGCCGGTTTCATGCGCCCGTTTCTCGGGCGCCGGTTTCACGTCAAAGGCTTTGGACCCCCGCGATGTCCGTCAGGGACACCGACATCGGGCCGACCATCAGCTGCGGCGTGGCGCCGGTCATGTCGACCTCGCTCACGACGCCGGTGCTGGAAACTTGGGAGGTGACGGCCGAGCCGTCGGCGGCGGCGGCCGTGACGGTCATCTTGTAGGTGCCGTCGGGCAGCTGCGTGCCGTTATTGTCCTTGCCGTCCCACTGGAAGGCGTGGTTGCCGGTGCCGGTCTCGCCGGCGCCGGTATAGACCACGTTGCCCTGGGCATCGGTGATCGACAAATTGGTCTGCGCCGCGGTCGTGCCCAGGCTGTAGGCCCAGTCGGCTTCGCCATTGGCGAGCGGCGCGTTGCCGTTGGTCACGGTCACGGCCTTGCCGAGATACGACACGGCATAGGCGCCGGTCTGGCTGGTGCCTTGGCCGATCAAAGTCTTCAGGCTGTCATTGGTGTTGATCTGCTGCTCGACCTGGCTGAACTCGACCAGCTGCTGCGTGAACTGGTTGGAGTCCATCGGGTTCAGCGGATCCTGGTTCTGCAGCTGCGTCGTCAGCAGCGTCAGGAAGGTGTCGAAATTGCCGGCAAGCTGCGTCTGCGCGGCCGAGGGCGCGGCGGCGGCGGTTGCGGTTGCGGCGGCGGTTGCTGTGGTCGGTGCGACGGTCGTCATGGCTTACCTCAGACGCGGATGTCGAGCCGCGTGTCGCTCGACGACACGTTGCCCATGGCTGTGATGGATGCGGCATTGTCGACGGCGGCGATGGCGCGCGCCGTCAGATTGCGGCCGCGCGGCGTCGCGGCGCGCTCGCCGGCGCTGCCGTTCTGCTGCTGCTGGCCCTTGAGCGAGAAGCTGAGCCCGTTCTGCGACAGGTCGAGCCCGGCATCCTTCAGCGCGCGCTCGAGATGGCCGGAGTCCTTCTGCAGCAATGCGAGGGTTTGCGGTTTCTCGACCGACAGCGTCGCCTGGGCTTTGCCGGCGTCGTCCACCGTCAGGCGGACATCGACGCGGCCGAGTTCGGCCGGGTCCAGGCGGATGTCGAAATGCCGGGCGCCGGCTTCGGACTTCGCCGCGATGGTGAAGGCCAGCGTGTTGAGGTCCGGCGCGGCCGCGGTGGGATGCGAGATCTGTATCTGGACCGCGACGGCCGGGCTGCTCGCCGCCGGCGTGGGCGGCGTCGCGGTGCCAGCGGCGTTGGCTGCCGAGACCGCATCCGGCTGCGGCGCGGCCTGGACATGGGCTGGCGCAGCGGCCGCGTTCACGGGCGATGCGTCGGCCGCCGTCGCCGGCGCGGGGTTGGCGCCGTTCGGCACGCTGGGTGCGCTGGCATTGCTCTGCTGGCCGGGCGGCGAACCGCCGGACTGGCCATCGCTCTGGCTATTGTTCTGGCCGTTGTTCTTGCCGGTGTCGGCGGCCGTATGAATCGGCGGCGCGCTGCTGACGTTCCGGTCGGTGAAGTTGCGCGTCGCTGCTTTTCCGATGTCGGCCAGCGTCGCGGCGGTCGAGCCTTGCGCCTGGCTTTTTTCACTGTCGCGCGCGGGTTTGTCGTCGCCGGGCTTGGCGGCCTTCGTCGTGGCGCCGCCGCCGAGGACCGAGGCGGCGGCGACATCGGTCGCCGGCAACGTCTCAGCCACCGACAGCGCATCGGCTGCCGGCTGCGCCGCAGCGGCCGGCGCGGCGGTGACGGAACGCGCTGTCGCGTCCGGCGTCGTGCCGGGCGTGCTCGGCGTAGCCGTTTGCGTAACGTCGGCGGGCACGGGCTGCTGCGTCGCCAGCATCTGCGCGAGGTTGGGATCGCAAGTCTGGCTCGCGGCCGGCGTGTTGTCGGCGGCCTGTCCGCCTGAGACTTGCCCACCGGCGACCTGCGCCGGATCGGCTTGGGTGTTGCCGCGCGGGCGCGCGCTGTTCGCCGTCTTGACGGGAATCGCGCTTGCCTTGTCGTTCGGCGGCGGCGCCGTGGTGTCGTCCGAGGCGCTGCGCACAAGAGATGCAAGGTCGTTGTCGTTGGTCGCGGCGGGACTTGCCGGTGTGACGCCTGTCGGTTTGCCAGTGCTGTCGATGTCCTGGTCTTTCGGGATCGCAAGCGGGGATGGTGCGGGCTTTGCCGCGGTCGCCTTGTCGCTGCCTTGCACCACATCGCCCAGCATCGCGGCAAAGCCATCGTCGCCGGACGCAGCGCCGGACGCGGCGTTCGCATCGCTGCTGCCGGGCGCGCTGGCGCTCGGTGTCTTCGTCACGATGTTCGCTGCGACCGATGTCACAAGGTGTGCCCGCATGTTGCCGGCTACGTTGGAAGCAAGGGCCGGACCAGAATTTTTCGCGGTGCTTTTCGCCTCTTGGCTGTGGAAACGCGAAATCCGCGCAGCTTCGCGCCGGGCACGAACTGCCTGAGGCGGCAAACTCTGCCGGTCGCGGCGACGCCGATTGCCGCAGCGGGGCCGGATTGGCCGCCAAAAGCGCGGACTTCGCGTGGCACGGGGCTTGCGATCCCGTCTTCGGCGGCAAAGCCCTCATTGGAAGATTTGCGTGAGCCTGAACGGAATCGCAGCGACGGCGCTGAGCGCCCTGCAGACCAACAGCACGGCGCTGCGGGTGGTCTCCAACAACGTCGCGAACCTCAACACGCAGGGTTATGCGCGCCGCGTCGTCAACGAACAGACGCTCAGCAATGGCGGCGTTCTGGGCGGCGTCGGCATCGACGATATCCAACGCGTCACCGATCAGTTCCTCGCCGCCGAGCAGCTCTCGGCCAGCGCCTCGTCCTCGCGCTACGACACCCAGAGCGGCGTATTCGACCAGATCAACGGTCTGCTCGGCCAGCCCGGCGACGCCAACAGCCTGACGTCGCAGTTGACCAACGTGTCGTCTGCGCTGGGCCAGGCCGCGCTCGCGCCGGCCGCCAGCGCCAATCAGCTCGGCGCGCTCAACAGCTTCCAGAACCTCGCCTCGACCATCTCCAACCTGTCGTCCCAGGTCGGCAGCCTGCGCGACCAGGTCGATCAGCAGGTCTCGACCTCGATCAGCGGCGTCAACACGCTCATCAAGCAGGTCTACGATCTCAATACCCAGATCAAGACGGCGCAGATCGGCGGCGACAATTCCTCGGCCCTGCTCGACCAGCGCGACGTGGCGCTGAACAATCTCTCCCAGCTCGTCGGCATACGAACGATCAACCAGCCCGACGGCCGCGTCAGCGTGATGACGGAGGACGGCGTCAATCTGGTCGGCGACAGCTATGCGCAGCTCGCCTACACGCCCGGCGCCAACAACGGCAGCTACGGCTCGATCACGAGCCAGGACATCAATCCCGCGTCGGGCGCGGCGATCTCGCCGCCGCAGAATTTCGAGTCGCACCTCGCCTCCGGCAAGCTCAAGGGCCTGCTCGACATGCGCGACGGCGCGCTGGCCGGGCTGGGGCAGGAGCTCGGCAACCTGGCCCAGACCACCGCGAACGCCTACAACGCAGCGCACAACGCCAACACCTCCTTCCCGCCGCCGACGTCGCTCGACGGCCGCAACACCGGCCTGGTCGCCGGCGATGCGCTGAACTTCTCCGGCAAGACCACCGTCGCGGTCGCCGATTCCAGCGGCAACCTGGTCAGCCGGGTGGATATCGATTTCGGCGCCGGCACGCTCTCGGTCGACGGCGCCGCGCCGTCGTCGTTCACGGCCACGGTCGGCGGGCTGACCACGGCGCTCAACGCCGCTCTGGGCAGCAACGGCACCGCAAGCTTCGTCAACGGCGCGCTGACCGTCTCGGCCACCGGCAGCAACGGCATCGTGGTGCAGGACGACGCGACCACGCCGTCCAGCCGCGGCGGCACGGGTTTTTCGCAGTTCTTCGGCCTCAACGACCTGTTCCGCTCGGCGGCACCCTCGCTCCCGGCGACCGGTCTCTCGGGCAGCGATGCCAGCGGCTTTGCCGCCGGCAGCCAGATCAGCCTGCAGCTCAAAGGCCCCAATGGCGACATCGCCAGGCAGGCGACGGTCACCCTCACCGCCGGCATGACGATCGGCAACGTCGTCACCGCGCTCAACACCGCCATGGGCGGCGCGGTGAGCTTCACGCTCAACAGCGACGGCTCGATCTCGAGCACGCAGTCGGCCGCCACCGCGGGCTATGCGCTGAACGTCACCGGCGACACCACCCAGCGCGGCACCACCGGCATGAGCTTCACCCAGCTCTTCGGCATCGGCGCCAACCAGATGGCGCTGCAGGCGGCGAGCTTCTCGGTGAATTCGGCGATCGTCGCGGCGCCGCAGCAGCTTGCTTTCGCCAAATCGCAGATCACCGGCTCGACGGTCGCCGGCGACGCCATCGTCGGGCACGGCGACAATACCGGCGCGTTGGCGCTGCAGAATGTCGGCTCCGCGACGCAAAGCTTCGCCCAGGCGGGCGGCATTGCCGCCGAGACCGCTTCGCTCAGCGACTATGCCGGCGCCTTCTACCAGGACGTCGCGACGCGCAGCGGCGCGGCGACGGCCAACCAGACCGCACAGGACGACCGCCTGCAGGAAGCCCAGACGCGGCAGTCGGCATCGTCGGGCGTCAATCTCGACGAGGAACTCAGCAACATGATGACCTATCAGCAGGCGTATAGCGCAGGCGCGCGCATGCTGTCGGTCGTCCAGCAGCTCTACGACACGCTGCTGCAGATTCAGTAAGAGGACATCGTGACCATCGAGCGCACCTCCACGGCCGGCCAGTCGCAATATCTGCTGTCGCAGATCACCCAGGCGTCGAGCCAGCTCAACAAGACCCAGGCCCAGGTCGCCAGCGGCCTGGTCTCGACGAATTACGCCGGGCTGGGCGACAAGGTCTCGCTGCTCGAAGCGGCGCGCACCGCGGCCAACAAGGCGACCGCCTATCAGACGAACACCACCCAGGCGGTCAACCAGGCGGACCTCCAGGATTCGCAGATGAGTTCGCTGTCCGATCTCGCCAACCAGCTGCGCCAGGCCATCACCACCTCGGTGGCCAATGGCGACGGCACCACGCTGATGGCGACCGCGCAGGGCATCTTCGACCAGGCCAGCCAGATCCTGAACACCAAGGATGCCAACGGCAACTATCTCTATGGCGGCGACAAGGACAACACGCCGCCGCTCAACGTCACCTCGCTGTCGCAGCTGGCGGCGCTGCCGGCGGTCTCCGGCGCTTTCTCCAACGGCACGCTGAAGAAATCGGTGATGGTCGGCGACGGCCAGAGCGTCCAGGTCGGCATGCTCGCCTCCGACGTCGGCAGCAGCCTGATGCAGACGCTGAAGGACCTCGCCGGCTTCGACGCCGGTCCGACCGGCAATCTCGCCGCGACGCCGAACCTGACCGAGGCGCAGAGCGATTTTCTGACCGGCGAAATCCCGAGCTCCGTCACCGCGGCATCGGACGTCAACGCCGCCGCCGCCTCCAACGGCTTCGTCTACAACCAGCTGAAGGACGCTTCCGACCAGCAGTCCTCGCTGTCGACGCTCTACCAGGGCTTCGTCTCGAACATCCAGGATGTCGACATGCCCACCGCCATCACCCAGCTCAACCAGAACCAGGTGGCGCTGCAGGCGGCCTTGCAGGTGACCTCGCAGCTGAACCAGGTTTCCCTGCTGAACTACCTGCCGCAGGCCTGACTTTTCGCAGGCAATCTTGCGGCTTGCCGCCGGGCGGACTATAGCCCGGCGCATGCGCCTCGATCTGCCGCCCGGAGCCCGTGTCGTCGCCGCCATGTCCGGCGGCGTGGACTCGTCCGTTGCCGCTGCGCTCCTGAAGCGCGACGGCTACGACGTGGTCGGCGTGACGCTGCAGCTCTACGATGCGGGCGCCGCAAAGAAGAAGGGCGCCTGCTGCGCCGGCCAGGACATCTACGACGCCCGCCGCGTCGCCGAGCGCCTCGGCTTCCCGCATTACGTCCTGGACTACGAGAAGCGCTTCAAGGAGCGCGTCATCGAGGACTTCGCCGCCTCCTATGCGCGGGGCGAGACGCCGATCCCCTGCGTGCGCTGCAACGAGCGCGTCAAGTTCGCGGACCTGATGGACACGGCGCGCGAGCTCGGCGCCGCGGCGCTCGTCACCGGTCATTACGTCCGGCGCCTGGCCGGCCCCGCCGGTGCCGAGCTGCACCGCGCTGCCGACGACAGCCGCGACCAGAGCTATTTCCTGTTCGCCACCACCCAGGCGCAGCTCGATTACCTGCGCTTTCCGCTCGGCGACATGCCCAAGCCCCAGGTGCGCGCGCTGGCGGCCGAACTTGGTCTCGGCGTCGCGGGCAAGCCCGACAGCCAGGACATCTGCTTCGTGCCGGACGGAAAATATTCGAGCATCGTCGAGCGGCTGAAGCCGAACGCGGCCAGGCCCGGCGCAATCGTCGACCTCGCCGGCCAAACCGTCGGCCGTCACGACGGCGTCATCCATTTCACGGTGGGTCAGAGGAAGGGTCTGGGTCTCTCCGGCAACGCCGATCCGCTGTTCGTCGTCGCGCTCGACGCGGGCAACGCCCGTGTCGTCGTCGGTCCGCGTTCGGCGCTGGCGTCGCGCGCCGTGACGCTGCGCGACGTCAACTGGCTGGCGCCGGCGCACGAAGCGTTCGATTGCGCGGTCAAGATACGCTCGACGCGTCCGCCGGTCGCCGCGCGCGTCACGCCGCTGGCGGGAAACACTGCCTCGGTCGAGTTGCTTGCGCCCGAGGAAAGCGTCGCGCCGGGCCAGGCCTGTGTGTTCTACGACCGCCACGGCACGCGTGTGCTGGGCGGCGGCTGGATCGCCCGCGCCGCCGCGCAAAGGATCGCCGCGGAATGAGCCGCTTCGCCCACGCTCTGGTGGTGGGCGGCTCGGGCATGCTGGCCGGCTTTTGCCGCGCGCTGTGCGACGCTTCCGACCGCGTCTCGGTGATGGCGCGCAACGAGAAACGCCTGCGCGCCATCGCACCGTCGATCGACTGCGTGCCCTGCGACTACAATGACGGTGTCGGCCTTTCCGAGATCCTCAGCCAGATCGAGCCGCCCGATCTCGTCGTTGCCTGGATTCACGGCCGCGCCCAGAAGGCGCGCCGCGCCCTCGCCGACTGCGTCCGCGCCGAGGGCCGGTTCGTGCAGGTGCTGGGCAGCGCGCATGGCGATCCGACGCATCCCGAACGCCTGGCCGAAATGGCGCAGGCCGCCGACGGGTTGCCGATCGACTATCAGGCCGTCGTGCTGGGCTTCGTCCTGGCGGGCGGCAAGGCGCGCTGGCTGAACAATGACGAGATCTCGGCCGGCGTGCTCGCCGCGGTGCAATCCGGCGCACCCTTTTCCGTCGTCGGCACGGTGGAGCCCTGGTCCGCCAAGCCCTAATGGCTTGTCAGCTGGATCGGATTGCCGTCGGGATCGCGTCCGTCGCACAGGAAATAGGGCGCCGCGCCGACCTTGCCGAATTTCGCGCCGCGTCCCACCAGCGTCTTGCGCAGCCCCGCGACATCCTTGGAGAAGAACGCGATCTTCGGTCCCTTGCGCCCCGGCGACGGTGGCCCCGAATGCAGCGCGATACGTGACCCGCCGGCGTCGAACTCGCGCCAGCCTTTTTCGTCCGTGACCTGCCTAAGGCCCAGGACGTCGCGATAGAATTCCGTCATCGCCTCCATCCGCGCGGTGAACAGGATGATGCGCGCCAGTTTCATTTTCATCGCCTCTCTCCCAATGACGCCTGCAGTTTCTTCGGCGCCACCGTGCGCCAGGCCGCGACGATCAGGTCGCGCAGCTCGGCCGCGTCCAGCCGGCGGACGTCGGCATAGCACCACAGCATCGCCCCGCTGCGCATCGGGGTGAAGGTCTGCGGCCTGGTCTCGAACAGCATCATCTCCTGGTGATGCGGCAGCTTGAACAGCCACAAGGTCTCGTTCGTCCAGCCATGCACGAACGCCTTCTTGCCGACGCCGAAGCGCGGGCCTTTATAATAGGTCTCGCTGGTACCGGGCAGCGACAGCGCCACGCGCCGGATGAAGGCTTCCTTCGGCGGCTTGCGGCTCGGCGTCATGCGAAGGCCTCGTCGTCTTCGTCGTCCTGTCCGTCTTTCTGCAGCTTCTTGGGCGCGGTGTGCCGCCACGCCGCCTCGAGATAGGCGCGGATCGTCGCCGCGTCCATTTTCTCGACATCGACATAGACCCAGAAGGGCGAACCGTTTTTCATCGGTTTGAATATCCCGCCGCCGACCGCGACCAGCATCATCACATGGTCCGCTGGCAGGCGCAGCATCCAGCTTTCTGACTTGCTCCAATAGAGCGCAAAGGGCCGCTTGCCGACATTGAACCAGGGTCCGAAACGATGGCCCTCCTCGCGCGCCTGCGGCAGGGTGAGCGCCAGCCGCTTCACCAGCTCGTATTTCGGCGGTCTTTTCATGCGGGCGCTTTTGGCCATGGGCCATATTATATGCCAGCGCGCGCCGGCCGAACCTGTCAGCAGCCTTGCCTTGACAGGCTCCGACCCCGCCCCTTACATCCCCCGCCGCGACGGGTTTGGCAGCGTAGCTCAGTGGTAGAGCAGGGGAATCATAATCCCTTGGTCGGGGGTTCAAATCCCTCCGCTGCTACCAACCATGCGAAGAGGTGACGCGTTGACGACGACGAAGTCCGCCACGCCCGTGTCGACCGCCGCCCCTCCCGCGATCGAGGAAATCCGCGCTGCCGCGCGCGCCATCCAGGGCGCGGTCGAGCGCACCCCGACCCGCCATTCCGACACGCTTTCGCGCATCGCCGGCGCCCAGATCCATCTTAAATTCGAGAACCTGCAATACACCGCCTCGTTCAAGGAACGCGGCGCGCTCAACAAGCTGCTGTCGCTGACCGAAGACCAGCGCAAGCGCGGCGTCGCCGCGATGTCGGCCGGCAACCACGCCCAGGGCGTTGCCTATCACGGCGGCCGGCTCGGCATTCCGGTCACCATCGTCATGCCGCAAGGCACGCCCTTCACCAAGGTCAAGCACACCAAGGATTTCGGCGCCCGCGTCATCCTGGAAGGCGCCACGCTCACCGAATCCTATGCCCGCGCGCTCGCCGTCGCTGAGGAAGAGGGTCTGACCTTCGTGCACCCCTATGACGACGCCAGCGTCATCGCGGGGCAGGGCACCGTGGCGCTCGAGATGCTGGCCGATGCCGAGGAACCGCTCGACACGCTGGTCGTGCCGATCGGCGGCGGCGGCCTGATCTCCGGCGTCGCCATCGCCGCCAAGGCGATCAATCCCAATATCCAGATCTTCGGCGTGCAGACCCGCGCCTATCCCTCGATGTACGACAATTTCAAGAGCGCCAACCTGCCGTCCGCCGGGCAGACGATCGCCGAAGGCATCGCGGTCAAGGATCCCGGCAAGATCACGCGCGAGATCGTCCGCGCCCATGTGCAGGACATCCTCCTGGTCGACGAAGTGCAGATCGAGAAGGCGCTCGCCGCGCTGCTGGAGATCGAGAAGACCGTGGTCGAGGGCGCCGCCGCCGCCGCCTATGCCGCGGTGCTGGAGAACAAGCCGCTGTTCCACGGCAAGCGCGTCGGCATCGTGCTGTCGGGCGGCAATATCGACATGCGCCTGCTCTCCAACGTCATCCTGCGGGCTCTGTCGCGCGAGGGCCGCATCCTCAGCCTGCAGGTCGAGATCGAGGACCGTCCGGGCCTTTTGGCGCGGGTCGCAACCCTGGTCGGCGACGCCGGCGGCAACATCCTCGAAGTCAGCCACAACCGCATGCTGACCGACACGCCGGTGAAATCGGCCTATCTGGAGATGACGGTCGAAGCGCGCGACGCCGTGCATGCCGACGAGATCCGCGGCGCCCTGACCGCGGCCGGCTTCACGCTGCGCGCGCCGCCGGCCTAGCCGCCACCCGCCTCCTTCTTGCAGGCGTCGTAGAGCTCCTTGATGTCGTAGCTCTTGCATTTGGGCAGCAGCGCGCTCGCGCCCGCTCTGTCGCCCGAGCCCGCCAGGATCTGGATGTGCTTGGGCAGCAGCACGGGCGAGTCCTCGAACCGCACGACCGCCTGGTCCATCAGCCGCTGCGCCCCCGGCCAGTCGCCGCGCGCGATATGCACGTCGATCAGGCGGGAATAGATCTCCCACGACGCCTCCGGCCCGTTCGCGGCGCGCTGCAGCGCCGCTTCCGATTGCGGCTTCTGGCCGTTCTTGTCGTAATACTCATAGGCCACGAACTGGGTATAGGCATGGTCGGCGGTCGGCGCCGTCGACGAGCGCGTCACCTCGCTGCGCGCGCTGTCGGGCGAGCCCTGGCTCGCATCGGCGATATAGGCCGCGGCGTTTTCCGCCGCCGCGTAATGCGCCAGCAGCTGCGTCATCGCCACGCCGTCCTTGCTCTTGTTGCCTTCCGCCCAGGGCAGCGGCGTCGGTTGCGCCGGCATGGTGTCGCGGTACTGCCTAAAGGCGTAATTGCTGAGCAGCTTGAGCCGCTCCGGCGCCGGATGATGCGCCACCGCTTCGTCGGACATGTTGTCGACCGCGGAATCGAAGGCGAAGATCGCCACCCCGGCCCAGTCGCCCGACATGGCGCTGCCGACCGCGCCCAGCACGCCGCCGAACATGCCGCCGCCGCCATGCGAGGCGCCGTGCTCCGCCTTGGTCGCGTCCTTGGCGGCGCGTGCCGCCGCGGCGGCTTCGGCTTCCTGCTCGGCGAGCTTGTCCATCACCGCGGTCGCGGCTTCGCCGTCATAGCCGGCCCGCACCATCAGGTCGAAGCCCAGCGCGTCGGCCGCGTCCTCCTGGTTCTGCGACATCTGCGGCGCCAGCACGTTGGCGCTGAGCTTGGAGAAATGCGCCGCCACGTCGAGGCCGCGCGCGATGTCCGTGCCGTTGCCGAGACCGGCGCGCGAGACGGCGTCGGCGATGTTCTGCACCGCGGCGCCGTTCACCACCGCGAAATACTGCGATTTCTTGTACCAGTCCTTTTCGTGATGGCGGTACAGCGCATGGCTGACCTCGTGGCCGAGGATGAAGGCGAGTTCGTCCTCGTTGTCGAGCTGCTCGAGCAGGCCGATGGTGACGATGATGGTGCCGTCCGGCGTGCACAGGGCGCTGAACTCGGGCGCCGCCAGCACCCGCACCTGCGGCTGGAACGACGGCGGCAGCGCGATGCCGCGCAGCAGCCTGGCCAGCACGCCATTGGCATAGGCCTGCATCACCGGCGACGGCACGAAGCCGTTGGCGCGCGCCCGCATGATGCCGAGCGCCAGCGGCCGCCCGGTCATCACGTCGCTGTAGTCGGCGGCGGGGTGGAACTGGTCGATGGCGCGGCCATGGCCGGGATAGCCGTCGGCCAGCGCCGGGGTCGCGAACAGGCAAAGCGCGGCAAGGCCGCTTCGGAGCGCGGTTCTCATGGCGCGGCCTTCGCTTGCGGGCAGTCTTCGCCCAGCGCGCGCGTCGCGCCGACCTTGGTGTCGGTGCCGCCCATCGCGAGATTGCGGCAGATCGCTGGCTTCTTGCCGGTCAGCCGGTAGTTGACCATGTGCGGCGGTACCCAGACCGCTGCGCCGTCGATCGAGACCTGCAGCATCATATTGGGCGCGCGCTGTGTCACCGCGAGGCATTTGGGAAACTTGTCGTCATCGAGCGTCTTGATGCGTTTGCCGGTCGGCGCGTCGTAGAGGTCGACCTGCGGCGTCCGCGCCGACAGCACCGCGTCGCCCGTCAGGCTGGCGCAGTCGTCCGAGGCGGCAAGGGACGGGGTCGCTGCGAGCGCGAAGGCGCCCGCCAGGACCGCCAGGGCCAGTTTTTGTCTCATGCCGTGACCTCCAAATTTGGTTCGTCGGGGCGCCCGCCCGCGACGTGATGCAGATAGCCCCAAAACGAATCCGGCACGCCGATCAGCAGCATGGCGGCAAGCTCGACGGAAATGAAGACGTCCTCGACCCAGTTGGCGACCGAAAGCCCGACCCACAGCGCCAGCAGCAGCCCGATGCCGAGCGCCAGGAAGAAGGCCAGCCAGTGCCACACATTCTCCACGCCCTTGTCGAGGAACCATTCGACGACCGCGTTGTGCTCGGCGCGGCGACCCCTGCGGCGCGCCCGGATGCGGCGCAGGTGCAGGAAGGACAGCACCAGGATCACCGGCACGATCGCCATCACCTGCGCCGGCTCGTTGGAGAAGGTCGTGCCCCAGACCGTCATCACGTTCTGATAGGGCCTGCCCCTGAAGGTGATCAGATTGTCCATCGCCATGGCGTGCACGAAGACATTGGCCTGCAGGCCATTGACCGGCGTGTAGGATGTGTCCTGCGCGCCTTTCAGCGCCGCGCCGTAGAACACGACGCGGTTGGTCAGGAGCCGCGCGATGTCCGGATCGTCGTCGCCGCGGATCAGCGCCTCCACCGGCACGATGCCGTCATAAGGGCAATGACCCTGCGCCGTGCTCTTGTCGAAGAAGGCGCGCCAGGTCCGCGCCACGAAATTCGTCTCGACGCTGCAGGGATGCAGCGTGCCGTCGTCGTCGCGGTATTTGCGCCATTTCAGGTTCGTCGGCTCGGTCCTGGTGCCCCATACCAGCTCGATCTTGCCGTTCAACGGCGCCAGCTTGATGTTCGGATAGACGTCGGCAAACACCCGCAGCGCCAGCGACGGGCATGAGGCGTCCTTGACCTGCCCGTCGGCCTTGTAGCAATAGCCGCTCACCGGATATTGCCGCACCACGCCGTCATAGACGTCGATGGTGGGGTCGAGGATCGGCACGCCGGTATCGGCAAGCTCGGGCCGCAAAGGCGACTCGCCATAAGGCAGGTCTGTGCCGCCCTCGAAGTAGAGCGGCACGCCGGCTTTCTTATAGCGCGCGATCTCGTCGACCAGGTCGGGCAGCGAGGCATCGGGGCGCGAATCCACGAACAGGAAATCGACGATCACCGCGCGCGGCTTGTAGGCCAGGATCGCGTCCAGCGCCTGTTTGTGCGCACTGTAATTCCACGGCCACGGCATCTGCAGCGTATGCAGCGTGTCTTCCTCGATCAGCGCCACGCTGACCTGGTCGCGCCCCGTCGTCGGGTACAGATACGGCCCGGTGATCAGGAGGTTGGAGACGTCCTGCGCGTAGCGCTGCGTCAGGTCGCTGAAGCCGAACGGATTGAGCACGATCTGCAGCAGCGCGAAGCCGAACAGCACCAGCGCCACGAACCACAGCGGCACCCGCGTCCTGAGCTTCTCGACATGCTCGCGGTTGGGATGGCGCACGCGCTCCCAGATGCGCGCCAGGCGTCCTCCCGGTGGGATGTCTGAGGGACTCGTCATCGGCGCGCGCTGGCTTCCCCGGTCGGCGGCAAAGGATACAACGTACAAAACGGGCGAAAAAGAGACGTTGCGCTTTCCGTTCGCCTTGGCGGCAAAGGCCGCCTAGCGGCTGAACTTCTCGCTAAGGACGATCGACGATACGGTGCGCGCCACGCCGCCGGCGCGGCCGATGCGGTCGAGCAGGGCGTCGATGCGGGCCGGCGTCTCGCTCTCGACCGTCGCGATCAGGTCGAAGGTGCCCGCCACCGCCGACAGCGAGCGCACTTCGGGCATCTTCTTCAGTTCGAGGGCGACGCGGTCGGCGCGCTTGGGATCGGTCTCGATCATCACCACGGCGCTGAGCTTGCCGGCGCCCGCCGCATCGGAAAGGCGCACCGTGTAACCGCGGATCGTGCCCTCGCGCTCCAGCCGGGCGATGCGCTCCTGCACCGTGGAGCGGGCGAGGCCCAGCTTGCGCGCCAGCGATGCGGTCGGCTCGCGCGCATTGGCCCTCAGCAGGGCGACCAGCCTGGTGTCGGAATCGCGCATGGCGGCCAAACCGGCGAATTGCCGGAATACCCTGCGATTCGCCGGAAGCAAATGCAAGCCCCGGCGCTTCGCCGCCTGCCTAAAGCTCGTTTTTCCAATCAAAATCCGTCATCGCCCGGCTTGTCCGGGCGACCCAATTTGTTCGGCGCTGAGAGAAAAATGGGTCGCCCGCATGGTCCGAGCGACAGCGTAGGGCGGCGATGACGATTGAAGGATTGATGTCATGAAGAACGTCCTGCTGGTCGGCGGCGGCAAGATCGGCATCGCCATCACCGAGCTCCTGTCGGCGACCGGCGACTATCGCGTCACCGTGGCCGACCGCGACGCCGCCTCGCTCGCCCGCATGCCGAAGCGGAACGTCGCTATGCGCCAGGTCGAGATCGGCGATGCGGCCCAATTCGCGAAAGAGACCTCCGGCCACGATATCGTGCTTTCGGCCACGCCCTACAATCTCACCGCCACGGTCGCCGAGGCCGCCAAGCGCTCGGGCGCGCACTATCTCGACCTCACCGAAGACGTCGAGTCGACGCGTGCCATCAAGACGCTCGCCGCCGGCGCCGACACCGCCTTCATCCCGCAATGCGGCCTGGCGCCCGGCTTCATCTCCATCGTTGCCGCCGACCTCGCCAAGAAGTTCGACAGCCTGCGCGAGGTGCAGATGCGCGTCGGCGCGCTGCCGGTGTTTCCGACCAATGCACTGAAATACAATCTGACCTGGTCGACCGACGGGCTGATCAACGAATACTGCAACCCGTGCGAATCCATCCGCGACGGCCATCGCGGCGAAGTGCCGGCGCTGGAGGAGCTCGAGGAATTCGCCCTCGACGGCACCGAATACGAGGCCTTCAACACCTCGGGCGGCCTGGGCACGCTGTGCGACACGCTCGAAGGCAAGGTCGAGAACCTCAACTACAAGACGGTGCGCTATCCCGGCCACCGCGACATCGTCAAGATGCTGGTGCGCGACCTGCGCCTCGGCTTGCGCCGCGACGTGCTGAAAGACGTGCTGGAAACCGCGATCCCGATCACCTTCCAGGACGTGGTGCTGATCTTCGTCACCGTCTCGGGCTGGCGCGACGGGCGCCTGACGCAGGAGAGCTACGCCAAGAAGATCTATGCCCAGGAGGTCGCGGGCCGCCTGATGAGCGCGATCCAGATCACCACCGCCGCCGGCATCTGCGCCATGTGCGACATGCTGGTGGCCGGCCGCCTGCCGCAAAAGGGCTTCGTGCGCCAGGAAGAGGCGAAACTCGCCGATTTCCTCGCCAACCGCTTCGGCCGCTACTACGCGGGCGGGCAGTGACGGAACGCGCTGCGGCTTGCCCCGTTCTCCTTGACGGCAAAGCATGGGAGAGCGGCATGGCGGAAGACGATAGCGCGCGCGTCTGGGAGATGATG
This sequence comes from Rhizomicrobium sp., assembly GCA_035570795.1. Taxonomy (GTDB): domain Bacteria; phylum Pseudomonadota; class Alphaproteobacteria; order Micropepsales; family Micropepsaceae; genus Rhizomicrobium. Next base: position 7,291 of record DATMKZ010000079.1, on the reverse strand, counting down.
GACAGGATCGGCACCTGCATGCTGGTGACCTGGGACGGCGAGCGCCAGCGCGCCCGCCCGATGGCGGCCACCGTCCGGCCGGACGAGCATGCGATCTACTTCCTCGCCGATGCGCGGCGCGACAAGAACGACCAGATCGAGCACTTTCCCATCGTGGCGCTGACCTTCGCCGATACCGGCGGCCAGAAATATGTCTGCCTGACCGGCCACGCCTCCGTCGAAAACGACCGCACCAAGATCAAGGAGCTGTGGAGCCCCTTCGCCAAGGCGTGGTGGACGTCGGCGGACGATCCCAACATCCGCGTCATCGCGGTGACGCCGCAGGACGCCGAGTTGTGGGACAGTCCCGGCACGCTGATCGCCACCGTGAAGATGCTGACCGCCGCCGTCACCGATACGCGGCCCGATGTCGGCGAAAACCGAAAAGTGGCAATGTAGGAAAGGCGCGGCTCGGGCGGCTGCGGACAAAAGGGGCGACATGGACAGGGCTGGCGATATCCTCAAGGCGTTCGACATCGTGGCGGCGGACGGCGGACACGCGGTGCATTCGCCGATCGATGGCGCCGAGATCGGCCGTGTCGCCCTTGACGATCCCAAGACGGTCGCGGCCAAGGTCTGGCAGGGCGTCCAGGCGTTCCACGCCTGGCGCGACGTGCCGGCGCCGCGCCGCGGCGAGCTGGTGCGCCTGTTCGGCGAGGAGCTGCGTGCCAACAAGGCGGCGCTCGGACGCCTGGTGACGCTCGAGGCCGGCAAGATCCTGCCCGAAGGCCTCGGCGAAGTGCAGGAGATGATCGACATCTGCGACTTCGCGGTCGGCCTCTCGCGCCAGCTCTATGGTCTCACCATCGCCTCGGAGCGTCTCGGCCACCGCATGATGGAGAGCTGGCATCCCGCCGGTCCCGTCGCGGTGATTTCCGCGTTCAACTTCCCGGTCGCGGTGTGGGCGTGGAACGCGGCGCTGGCGCTGGTCTGCGGCGACAGCGTGCTTTGGAAGCCGTCCGAAAAGACGCCGCTCACCGCGCTGGCCTGCCAGGCCCTGTTCGCGCGCGCGGCCAGCCGCTTCGAGGGCGCGCCGCCCCATCTCAGCCAGCTCGTCCTCGGCCTTCGCGATGCCGGCGAGGCGCTGGCGGCCGACGCGCGCATTCCCGTGGTCAGCGCCACCGGCTCCACCCGCATGGGCCGCGCGCTGGCGCCGGTCGTCGCCGCGCGCTTCGGCCGTGCGATCCTCGAACTCGGCGGCAACAACGCCATGATCGTGGCGCCGAGCGCCAGGCTCGACCTCGCGCTGCGCGCCATCCTGTTCGCCGCCGTCGGCACGGCCGGCCAGCGCTGCACCTCGCTGCGCCGCCTGTTCGTGCACGACAGTGTCTACGACAAGCTCGTGCCGGCGCTGAAGGCGGCCTATGGCAGGCTCGCGATCGGCGATCCGCTGGCGCCCCAGACGCTGGTCGGCCCGCTGATCGACGCGGGCGCGTTCGAAGCCATGGAGCATGCGCTCGCCGCCGCCAGGGCCGAAGGCGGCAGCATCACCGGCGGCGGCCGCGCCCTGGCGGAGACCTATCCGAACGCGCGCTACGTCCATCCCGCCATCGCCGAGATGCCGGGCCAGACCGCGATCGTCGCGCACGAGACCTTCGCGCCGATCCTCTACGTCATGCGCTACAGCGATTTCGCGGAAGCGCTGCGCCTGCACAACGCCGTGCCGCAGGGGCTTTCGTCCTGCATCTTCACGCTCGACATGCAGGAGGCCGAACGCTTCCTCGCCGCCTCGGGCTCGGACTGCGGCATCGCCAATGTGAACATCGGTCCCAGCGGGGCGGAGATCGGCGGCGCCTTCGGCGGCGAGAAGGAAACCGGTGGCGGACGCGAATCGGGCTCGGATGCGTGGCGCGCCTATATGCGCCGCCAGACCGCAACCATCAATTATTCCAATGCCTTGCCGCTGGCGCAGGGGATCGCGTTCGGCCTCTAGAAATCCCTCTCGCACACCCCCATATTCTGTGGACCGGGCTCGGGAGGGCGACATGCTCCATGCACTGTTTTTCTGGCCGTTCGCGTTCTGGGCCTTGGGGCCGTTCCATGGGCTGTTCAGCCTTCTGGTGCTCATCCTGGTTTTCAGCCTGATCTTCGGCCGCCGCCGCTACTATTACGGCTATCACCCCTGGTACTGGCATGGCGGCGCCAGCCGCTCGGATGCGCTCGCCGTGCTGGAGGCGCGCTACGCCCGCGGCGAAATCCAGCGCGAGGAATATCTGCAGAAGAAGCAGGACCTCGGCGGCTGAGGCGGCCGCGTTAACTCTTCTTTCACCACGATCTTCCTGTGCCCGCGCCCGTGGCCTAGCCTTGGCGCGTTCATTTGGGGACGCGTGGGATGCCGAAGAACGTGGCGCAATTCACCGGGATAGTCGTCACCGCAATCATCGTGTTCGGCACGGATTTCGACGTCTTCTACGCCATGCCGCTCGGCATCATGGCGGGCGGCCTCGCCACCTTCTTCGTTGCGCTCTCCGACGGACGCCTGAAGCTCGCGAAGATTTAAATTGCCGCGCCAAGTTGCGGGACGCTTCACGGCATCTTGAGCGGTTTCGATACAAGGCGATTCTTGGCATCGATACCGCGATTGGCTAATTTTTCGGCGTTTTCAATGTCGCGCCCGATGAGCCAGAGCCCTTCTCTCGCTGCCGAACTGCCTGCCGGCGCCGCGCACTTCGCCGCGCGCGGCTATGTCGTCATTCCGCAGCTCACCGAGTCGCCGCTGACGCGATTTCTCTGGTCCTACATCCACAGCAAGATGGCCTGCGGCATGCTGAGCCGCGGCGACGCGCTCGTGCCCGCGACGCCCGCCTGCTACGGCGACAGCGCCACCGACGGTCTGCTCGAGCACTTGCAGCCGCGCGTCGAGGCCTATGCCGGCCGCCGCCTGACGCCGACCTATTCCTATCTGCGGATCTACAAGCAAGGCGACGTGCTGCCGAGCCATCGCGACCGGCCGGCCTGCGAGTTCAGCCTCAGCCTCAGCATCGGCCAGATCCCGGACGAGCCCTGGCCACTGTTCATCGAGAGCCCCGATGGTCCCGCGCAGGTGCGGCTCGTCCCCGGCGACGCGCTGCTCTATCGCGGCATCGACCTGTTCCACTGGCGCGAGCCTTTCGCGGGTCGCGAGCTCGTGCAGGTCTTCCTGCACTATGTCGACAGCGACGGGCCGCATGCGAGCCAGAAATTCGACGGCCGCTGGTCGCTGATGCTCGCCAAGACGCCATTGTCGATGCGCAGCTGAGACACATCAAAGTCGATGCGCAGCTGAGACACGTTAAAGCCGATGCGCAGCTAGAAGCCGCTTACGCGTTTTCCGGCGGGATGGTGTTGAGCGCCTCTTCCAGTTCGGCGAAGGAAGGCTGCGCCTCGCTCGGCACGCTGCCGCGGCCAATTTCCACCGAGACCTGCGCCGCGTTGCCGTGCAGGTGCGCCACCAGGATGTCGCGGATGACGTGATAGAATTGCGCGTCCTCGTCGACGATCGCCTTCAGCCGCGCGCCCATCGGGCCGACGATGCCATACGCCAGGAAGACGCCGAGGAACGTGCCGACCAGCGCCGAGCCGATCATGCCGCCCAGGACTTCGGGCGGTTCGCTGATCGCGCCCATGGTCTTGATGACGCCGAGCACGGCGGCGACGATGCCGAGCGCCGGCAGGCCATCCGACATCGTGGTCAGGGCATTGGCGCCGACCAGCGCCTCGTGGTGATGCTTTTCGAGCTGCTTTTCCATCGCCGTCTCGACCTGGTGGGGGTCTTCCAGGCTCATGGTCATCATGCGCAGCGTGTCGCAGATGAAGTCGAGCGCGAAATGGTCCTTGGTGATCCTGGGATAGCGCTTGAAGATCGAGGAGTCCTCGGGCTTCTCGATATGCGCCTCCAGCGCGATCAGGCCCTTGGACTTCATCGTCTTGGTCAGGAGGAACAGGAGGCACAAAAGGTCGCGATAATCGCCCGGCTTCCAGCTCGGGCCCGAGATCACCTTGCCCAGCGAGCCGAAGATCTTCTTCAGCGAATACATCGAGCCGCCGATCAGCATCGCCGCCAGCGCGGCGCCGAAGATGGTCAGCATCTCGTGCGGCAACGCCTCGAACACGACGCCCAGCGAGCCGCCCGTCATCAGGTAGCCGCCGAAGACGCATGCGAAGAGAACTACGATGCCGCCGATTTGAAGCATGGCCCGCCCGGAAATCTGTGGCGGTTACTATTAACGACAGGGCTTAAGAAGCCCTGAATAGCGAGCCTCAGCCTCTTGCCGATTCCTTAACTTCCGCGAGCTTGCGCGCCACCAGGGCGGTGAGTTGCTGCGCCACGGCGTCGCCATGGCGGGCGGTGTCGTCCTCGGTGCGGGTCGAGCGGATGATGGCGTCGACATGCAGGCTGGCGACGGCGCCGTCCGGCGGCAGCGCGAGCGCCGCCATCGCATCCAGGTAGTGGCACAGCCCGTTGGCGATGCGCCCCGTCGCGCCGAAGCCCGCCGTGCCGGCGAGGCCCCGGATTTCGTGCGTCACGGCGAACACGCCCGGCCAGTCCTGGGCGCGGATCGCCTGCTCCAGCTGTCCGACCATTTCCAGCACCGCGCCGCGCAATTCCGCCGATTTGGCCGCGATGATGCGGCTGGCCTTGGCCAGCGTCTCGCTGCTGCGCAGCGTCGACATCGCCTGCCTGCGCCGCGCCTTGGACAGCAGCGAGGGGTATTTCTCGCTGGAGACGAATTCGGCATCGGCCTTGGACGAACTCATGTGCGGCACTCTCTCAGCGGACGGCGAGGTCGTTTTCGAAGTCTTCGCGGCGGCGGAACGGGCCGCCATAGTTCTCGGTCGCTTTGCGGCGCCGGTCGGGACCGAAATAATTCGCAGCCTTCACGAAGGCGCGGGGGCGCTCGACGATCTCGCCGATGCGCTGGAACAGGTTGCCGGCGGTGATCGGCTTGGCCAGCACTTCGGTGACGCCGGCGTCGCGCGCCGCCTCGATGCGGTGCCGCTCGGTGTGGCCCGTCACCATGATAATGGGGATATAGGGATTGGGACTGTTCCTGGAGGTGCGCACTTCGCGCGCGAAGGCGATGCCGTCCATCGGTTTCATCGACAGGTCGGAGAGCACCAGGTCGGGCTGCTTGTCGCGCAGCAGCACGAAGGCGTCTTCGCCATTGGTCGCTTCCAAGACGTTGGTGATGCCCAGCGCGTTGAGCAGCGAGCGCAGCAGGATGCGCATATGCTGGTTGTCCTCGACAACCAGCGCCTTCAGATGATCGAATGCCCCCCCGGACATGGCGCTCTATCGTCTCGCGTTTCGTATTTGCGCGCGCAGCCTTACGGTGCGCGACCGCAACTCTGTGCGGCTGCGCTCGACCGATCGTGACGAGCTACGCAACGACGTCAATATTGGCTTCGCTTTACTTGGCAGCGGCAGGTTAGAAAGTGCCGGTTATTAATTCGTTACAAAAGTTGCCCCCGGGGAACAATATGCAGGCGTGGATTAAACGGCAGGTGGGACAATTCGCCTTCGGGGGTTTCGTGATGGGAACCAAGGCGCTGTTGTCACCGGTGGCACTCGGCGCCACGGCGATGCTGGTCGATCGCGACGGCAGGATCGCGTTGGCGCGGCATTCCTACACCAGCGGCCTGTCTTTCCCCGGCGGCGGCGTCAGGCGCGGCGAGCCGCCGGAACATGCCGTGCTGCGCGAGTTGCGCGAGGAACTCGGCACCGTGCGGTCCGATCCGCCCATATTTTTCGGGCTTTATACGCGCGGCGCGGGCTGGGCGACCAACCTCATCGTGCTTTATCGCCTGATGAACGCCGAGGTGGAGTTCCGTCCGAGCCTCGAAGTGCGCGAGATCGTCTTCATCGATCCGGCACATCCGCCGGCCAACATTTCACCCGGCACCGCGCGGCGCCTCGCCGAATTCACCGGCGCCGCGCCGCCCGATCCATATTGGTAGCCTTGCCTGTCAGCCTGCTTTCGCCGGCGCCGGTTGCGGCGCGCCGGCCGAACGCGAGGTCGGGAAGAATTTCTCTTTCATCTGGCCGAAGGCTTCGGTAGCGATACCTTCCGGCGTCCAGCCGCCCTCCTTGGTCAGGTTCACGATCGGCCGCGGCTGGCTGTAGAGCTCGATCGTGTCGCCGCGCGCGCCGAAGATCTGGCCCGAGACCTCCTTCGCCAGCTCCGAGACCAGCGCCACCGCCAGCTTGGCCGGCTGGTCAGGACGGATCGTCGCCGCCATCTGCTCGCGGCGCTTGGCCTGGGCCTCGTCGCGGATCGGCACGCTCTGCGTCATGCGCGTCCACGCCACCGGCGCGATGATGTTGGAGCGCACATTGGTCTTGGCGCCCTCCATCGCGACGACGCGGGAGAGCCCCATGATGCCGAGCTTGGCGGCGGCATAGTTCGCCTGCCCGATATTGCCGATCAGCCCCGAGGTCGAGGTGAACAGCGCATAGGCGCCGTCCTGCTGCTCGCGGAAATGCTCGATGGTGGCGCGGCAGACATTGTACGAGCCGCGCAAATGCACCTCGATCACCTTGTCCCAGTCGAACTCGGTCATTTTGTGGAACATCGCATCGCGCAATATGCCCGCCGGGTTGATCACCGCGTGCAGGCCGCCGAATTCCTTCAACGTGTGGTCGCGCAAGTCTTCCATCGCCTTCAGCGAGGTCACGCTGTCGGAATTTGCGAAGGCCTTGCCGCCATGGCTGCGGATCTCCTGCGCCACCAGTTCGGCCGCCGAGGCCGAGCCCTGGTCGGTCGCGTCGCCCTTGAAGCCGCCGCCGAGGTCGTTGACCACGACCTTGGCGCCTTCCTTGGCGGCGATCAGCGCCGTGTCCTTGCCGATGCCGTTGCCGCCGCCCGTGACCCAGACGACCTTGCCTTCCAAGATACCCATGGTTTCCTCCGTTGCTGTTGTTCTGATGTCAAACCGGATCCCAGCCGAACGTGCCCGTCGTCGGCGCAAGGTCCGTGAAGCTCGGCTTCATCGCCGCCATGCAGTGCTCGGCGATGGTCGCCGGCGTCCAGCCTTCCAGCTTGGCCATCCCGCGCACCGGGCGTGGCTGGCTCATCAGGAAGATCTCGTTGCCGCGCGCCGTGAAGATCTGCCCGCTGACCTCCTTGCAGGCCGGCGAGGCCAGGCTCACCGCGAGTTGCGCCACCTGGTCGGCGCGCATGAAATTCTTCATCCGGTCGACGCGCTTGGCGGAGGCCTCGTCCTTCACCGGAATCGTCGCGATCATTCGCGACCACGCGAACGGCGCGATGGT
>DATMKZ010000078.1:0-56355 GCA_035570795.1 Rhizomicrobium sp. | reverse complement strand
TTCCTCACCTATGTCTATTTCGCGGTCTATATCGGCAAGGCCTTCTTTCCGTCGCACAGCCCGACGATAAGCCTGCTCGCCACCTTCGGCGCGTCGTTCATCGGCTTCGTCGCCCGCCCGGTGGGCGCGATGATCATCGGCCCGATGGGCGACCGCATTGGGCGCAAGGCGGCGATGACGCTGTCCTTCGCACTGATGGGCGTCGGCGTGCTCGGCGTGGCGCTGACGCCGTCCTATGCCCAGATCGGAATCGCGGCGCCGATCCTGGTGATCGTCTTTCGCATCGTGCAGGGCTTCGCGCTGGGCGGCGAGGTCGGGCCGACCACCGCCTATCTGGTGGAGGCGGCGCCGCCGGCGCGGCGCGGCTTCTACGCCTCGCTGCAATACGCGACGCAGGATGCCGGCGTGCTGGTCGCGGGCCTGGTCGGCACGCTGCTCGCCGCGACGCTGAGCGCGGACCAGCTGCAGGGCTGGGGCTGGCGGCTGGCGATCGTGATCGGCGCCGCGATCGTGCCGTTCGGGCTGTGGCTGCGGCGCAGCCTGCCCGAGACGCTGCATGCGGCGGACGACGCGGCGCTGGCGCCGGACGGCGCGCTCAACGCCAGGGGCAAGGTGCAGCTGCGGCCCTATCTGCTGCTCATCGTGCTCGGCCTGATGATGCTGGCTTCGGGCACCATCGGCAGCTACGTCTCCAGCTACATGACGACCTATGCCCTGAACACGCTGCACATGCCGGCGACGGTGGCGTTCGGCGTGATCATCGTCAATGGCGGCTTCAGCGTGCTGTTCGAACCGCTCAGCGGCTGGCTGTCCGACCGCTTCGGGCGCAAGCCGGTGATGCTGCTGCCGGGCTTCGCGCTGCTGCTGTCAATCTTCCCCGCCTTCTGGATCATCGCGACCTACCGCACGACGGCGACGTTCTACGCCGCCATCGCCTGGACCACGACCCTGGCGGCGCTGAGCACGACGCCGGTGGTGACGGTGCTGACCGAGCAATTGCCCAAGCGCGTGCGCTCCGGCGTGGTGGCGATCGTCTACGCTTTCGCGATCTCGATCTTCGGCGGCTCGACCCAGGTGGTGCTGACGGGGCTGCTCGGCTGGACCCAGAATCCGCTGGCGCCGGCGTATTACTGGACGGCCGCGGCGGTGGTCGGCCTCATCGCGATGGCGCTGGTGACGGAGTCCGCGCCCGGGAAGATCAAGCGGTGACGCGATGATGTGGCCGCTGCTCGGCATCGCCGTCGTCATCGTGGGCTTCGCGGCGCGGATCAATCCGCTGCTGGTGATCGCGGCAGCGGCGGGCGTGACGGGGATCGCCGCCGGGCTGTCGCCGGTTCACATCGTCGCCGCCTTCGGCAAGGCGTTCGCCGCCAACCGCTTCGTCAGCGTCGTCTTCCTGGTGCTGCCGGTGATCGGCATCCTGGAACGCTACGGCCTGCAGGAGCGGGCGCGCGCGCTGATCGCCCAGTTGCGCGGCGCCACGGCCGGGCGGCTGCTGCTCGCCTATTTCCTCTGCCGGCAGGTCGCGGCGGCGGTCGGCATTCCATTCGGCGGCCAGGCGCAGGTGGTGCGCCCGCTGCTGGCGCCGATGGCGGAAGGCGCGGCAGAAGCACAGGTCGGCCCGCTGGCGCCGGCGCAGCGCTTCTGGCTGCGCGCCCATGCGGCGGGTTGCGAGAACATCGGGCTGTTCTTCGGCGAGGACATCTTCGTCGCCATCGGCTCGATCCTGCTGATCAAGGGATTCCTGGAGGCCAACCATATCTTCGCCGAGCCGTTCGCGCTGTCGGTGTGGGCGATTCCGAGCGCGCTGCTGGCGGCCGCGATCCACGGCACGCGGCTGCTGCTGATCGACCGGAAACTGCGGCGCGCCATCCCCCCGCCCGAAGCGCTGCGCGCTTCGACTTCCCCGCAAGGGGGAGGTGAGTCTTGATCACCATCGAGCACGTCTACATCCTGACCGGCGCGATGGGTGCGGCGTTCGCGCTGCTCAGCGCGCGCGACCGGACCAATCCGAAGCGCTTCGGCAATGCGGCATTCTGGGGCCTGTTGTCGGCCAGCTTCCTGTTCGGCTCGGAGCTCAGCGATTTCGCCAACGGCGTGCTGGTGATCGCGCTGATCGCGGTCGGCGGCTTCGGGCTGATGCACAAGGGTGCGGCGCCGACGACGACGCCCGAGGAGCGCGCTACGAGCGCCGCGGCGCATGGCAACGCGCTGTTCGCGCCGGCGCTGGCGGTGCCGGCGGTGGCGCTGGTCGGCACGCTGGCCTTCAGGAATTCCGGCCTCGTCGATCCCAAGCAGGCGACGCTGATCTTCCTCGCGCTCGGCGTGCTGGTCGCGCTGGCGGGCTGTTACGCCTGGCTGCGGCCGCCGCTGCTGGCGCCGCTCGAGGAAGGCCGCCGCCTGATCGACACGATCGGCTGGGCCACCGTGCTGCCGCAGATGCTGGCCTCGCTGGGCGCGGTGTTCGCGCTGTCGGGCGTCGGCGGCGCGGTGGGAAATCTCGCCACGCACTACCTGCCGCTCGGCACGCCGCTGGCGGCGGCCGTCGCCTATTGCCTCGGCATGGCGCTGTTCACAATCGTCATGGGCAACGCCTTCGCGGCGTTTCCGGTGATGACGGCGGGCATCGGCCTGCCGCTGATCGTGCACCGCTTCGGCGGCGATCCGGTGCTGATGAGCGCCATCGGCATGCTGGCCGGCTTCTGCGGCACGCTGATGACGCCGATGGCGGCGAATTTCAACCTCGTGCCGGCGGCGCTGCTGGAACTTCCCGACCGCTACGGCGTCATCAAGGCGCAGCTCCCGACCGCGCTGGCGCTGCTCGCCGCCAACACGGCGCTGATGGCGGCGCTGGTGTACCGCTTCTGACGCAGGCGCGTCGCGGCGCGGGCCTTTTTTCTTGACCCCACCCCCCTTCTGCCCCAAACAGGCCGCGCCACTTTGGGGGAGCCGCGCGTGAACGCTCCTACACGCCTCGAAACCTCGCTGCCGCGCTTCGCCAGCATCGAAAACGTCATCGAACGGCTGAAGCCGATCGATCCCGTCTACGTGCTCTTTCCCGAGCGCTTCAAGGTCGCGGCGCGGCGTTTCCTCGACGGCTTCTCCGGCGACACGATGTATGCGGTGAAGGCCAATTCCGAAGGCGTGGTGCTCGACCAGATCTACGCCGCCGGCATCCGCCATTTCGACACCGCCTCGCTCGGCGAGATCGAGCTGGTGCGCAGCCGCTTCCCCGACGCGATCTGCCATTTCATGACGCCGGTGCGCATCGCCGGCCACGCCCGCGCGGCGTTCGCGAAATACGGCATCACCGACTATGTCGTCGACTGCGACTTCGAGCTCGACAAGCTGCTGGCCGAGACCGGCGATGCGAAAAAGCTGCGCATCTTCGTGCGCCTGGCGACCGCGCTGGGCGGCGCGGTGCTGGAGCTCTCCAGCAAGTTCGGCACCACGCCGGCCGACGCGGCGCGGCTGCTCAAGCGCGTCGCGGCCTGCGGCGCGGCGCCGTGCCTGACCTTCCATGTCGGCTCGCAATGCCTGTCGCCGTTCTCCTATGCCCAGGCGATCGAGATGGCGCGGCGCACGGCGCTGCTGGCCGACGTCAGAATCGCGGCGCTCGACATCGGCGGCGGCTTTCCCGGGCCGCTGGAGAACAACGACGTGCCGCCGTTCCACTGGTATTTCGACACCATCCGCGAGGCGCTGACCACGTTCGAGCAGGACGACCTGCCGATCCTGTGCGAGCCCGGACGGGCGCTGTCGACCGAGGGCATCTCGCTGATCACCCAGGTGGTGCTGCGCAAAGGCGACCGGCTCTACATCAACGACGGCCGCTATGGCAGTTTCGACGAGCTGACCCAGGCCGGCTTCAAGGCCGATTACCCGATCCGCGCCTTCACGCTCGCGGGCGGCGACAAGGCGAGGCCGCTCGCGGGCGGCACCAAGCCGTTCCTGGTGTTCGGGCCGACCTGCGACACGATCGACGTGCTGCCGCGGCCCCTGCTGCTGTCGGAGAACATCGCGGCCGGCGATTTCATCGTGTTCGACGAGATGGGCGCCTATTCGGTGTCGTCGCGCTCGCGCTTCAACGGGTTCTATCCCGACCAGTGGGCGCAGGTCGGCTGACGCCTTTCGCGCGAGCGCCGGCCTGGCCTACGATGCGCCGGGAAAGGGGATGTCATGGCCGGGACCGCAGCGCCGCCGCACGACTTCGTCGCCGATGCGCTGCACGGGATCTGGGACAGCGTCCTGCTCGGCCATTATCGCATCATCGCGGTGTGGACCGGGCTTGGCGTCGTTATCCTGGTGCCGGCGCTGGTGGTGCGCATCGTCTATGGCTGGCGCCGGGACTCGCAGGCCTATGCGCCGTCGCAGCTGTGGCGCACCATGCACGCCATCCTGGTGGGGATGGTCTATCCCGCCGTGCTCGGCTCCATCCTCTACGAGCTGCTGCCGAACCTGGTCGAGATCGAAGGCCGCGCCACGGTGCTGCCCTACCTGCCGCTCATCGCGCTCAAATTCGCGATCATCGCGCATTATTGCTACGACTATTTCTACATCGCGACGCGCTATGCCGACAACGCCAAGCCCTACACGTTCCAGGAGTTCTTCATCGACATGACGATCGTGCTGCTGCTCTATCTGTCGGCCGGCGCGGTCAACATCGCCCGCCAGGCGGGCCTGCTGGAGATCAGCGCGATCTTCTGCGTGCTGTACGGCGCCTATGCCGTGTGGGACGCCCTGCGCCGCGAGCCGTGGCGGATCACGGCCGGCGACGCGGCGTTCTGCGTCGTCTATTTCCTGTTCGCGATGCTGGCGAAGGGCGCGGCGGGGCCGGGCGACCTCGCGCCAGTGGTCCTGGCCGCGCTGGTCGTCATGGGCACCAGCGTCCTCGCCATCACGACGGGTCCGCTGCAGGATGTCGCCGTGCCGCACGGCAAGGAGAAAAAGCCCGCGCCGGCGCACAAGAAGCACAAGGGTAGACATTGATGGACGTCCGCCTCCTCCGCGCGCTTGCCGCCGCGCTCCTGCTCGCGGCCGCAAGCAGCGCGGCCGACGCGGCCGACGCGGCGCACACCTACAGCGATACGGCGCGCGGCTTCTCGCTCACCTATCCGGACGGCTGGCGCGTCGATCCCAATTTCGCCGACCAGGGCTATGGCTACGCCCAGGGCGAGACCGACGATGTGCGCACCGGCGTCGCCTTCTCGCCCACCATCGACCTCGCGCCCGGCACCACGCTGGAGAGCAAGGAGCTCAAGCTGGTGGTGGAGGCGGCGCGGCCCGGCGACCTCTGCAAGGCCGCAGCCTTCCTCGAGGACCCGCCGCCCGACTATTTCACGCAAGTGATGGCCGACACGCCGACCCTGGCGAGCACCCTGGCCGAACCCGGCGACATGTACGACGTCGAGCACATCGTGCGCATCGTGAGCCAGACGCCCTGCATCGCGGTGCAGGTGTTCCTGGTCTACGCCCAGAGCCGGCCGCACGATCCCAAGCCGGTGCCGCAATTCGACCGCCACGCCCTGCTGGCCGTGCTGGACGGCATCGTCGCGACCATGCGCTTCGCCAAATAACGGCGGCGCGGCCGGGCGGCGGCGAAAATCTGGGCAAACGAAACGTTAACGCAATGCGCGCTAACGTGGCGGCGCAAACGGGGATCGCCATGTCGACGCCGAAGGAACGCCTGTGCCATCTGCTGGAGCTCGCCGCGCAAGGGCCGCAGCAGCGCGCCGCGCTGGCCGGCGAGGTGGCGGACCTGCTGCTCGACTGGCCGGCGCAATATCCGCAGGCGATGCGCGCGACGTTCGGCGCCTTGCTGGAAAAGATCGTGCGCGAGGTCGAGCCGCCGGCCTGCGCCCTTCTGGCCGCCCGCTTCGAGGGCCGCGAGGATTTCCCGCTCAGCCTGCTCAACGAATTCTTCCTGTTCGCATCGCCGCAGATGAAGGACGCGATCCTGGCGCGCAACGACGCCGCCGGCGCCGTGGTCTGTGCCGACCTCGACGCCCAGAGCCTTCTGACCGCGGCGCGGGCCGCGCGCGGCTTCGCCGGCGAACTGGCGCGCATCGCCGCCGTCCCGGACGCGGTGGCCGAGGCGCTGCTCGCCGACACCTCGTCGCGCGGCCTTGCCGTGCTGGCCAAGGGCGCCGGCGTCAATCGCGCGACTTTCTCGGCGGTGGCGATCCTGGCGGGGCCGGCGCGCTCGGTGCACGAGAATTTCGCCATGCTCGGCGTCTTCGACCGCGTGCCGCACAACGGCGCGGCGCAGCTCGTCGCCTTCTGGCGCGCCCGCTGCGAAGGCGCCGCCGCGGCGGTCGAACGCGCCGCCTGACGCACGCCTGCGCTATCACCCCCGATGCGATGCTGTTAGCGTCGCGGCGATCGTTGAGGGGTTTGCCGCATGTATCGCTTCGTCCTGAGCCTGTGCATCGCGCTGGCGACCGCCCTGCCGGCTGCGGCGCGCGTCGTGCCCTTCCCTGCCGGCTTTCGCACTCAGAACATCGCCACCAACGGCACGACGCTGTACGTCCGCGTCGGCGGCAAGGGACCGGCGGTCGTGCTGCTGCACGGCTTCGGCGATACCGGCGATATGTGGGCACCGCTGGCCGCCAAGCTGATGGCGGATCACACGGTGATCGTACCCGATTTGCGCGGCATGGGCCTGTCGGCGCATCCGGACACGGGTTACACCAAGAAGAACGAGGCCGTGGACATCGCCGGCGTGATGGATGCGCTGAAGATCGCGAAAGCCGCGCTGGTGACGCACGACATCGGCAACATGGTGGGCTACGCGCTGGCGGCGCAATATCGGACGCGCATCACCAAATGGGTGGCGATCGACGCGCCGCTGCCGGGTGTCGGCAACTGGGCGGCGCAGCTCAGCAATCCCAAGACCTGGCATTTCAATTTCCACGGCCCTGACGAAGAGCGACTGGTGGCGGGCCGCGAGCGCATCTATCTCGACCGTTTCTGGAACGAGCTGTCGGACGATCCCAGGCGGATCGACGAGCAGACGCGGGCGCACTACACGACATTTTATGCCATGCCGCACGCCATCCACGACGCCTTCGAGCAGTTCGTCGCCTTTCCGCAGGACGGCATCGACAACCGCGCATTCCTGGCGGCCGGCAAGCTGGCCATTCCGGTCTACGCGATCGGCGGCGAGAAATCCTATGGCGCGGGCATGGCGACCGAACTGCGCTTCGTCGCCAGCGACGTGACGGGCGGCGTCGTGCCCCATTCCGGCCACTGGATCATGGAAGAGAATCCGGACGCGACGGTGAAACTGGTGCTGGCGTTCTTGTCCAAGTAGCGGGGCTACGCGGGATGGCGAGACGATCGGGCAGCGTTGGTGCGATCGCCGGTCTGGCGCTGCTGACCGCAGCGCAGGCGGCCACGGGCGACGGCACCACCTGGTACCGCTTCACGGCGGCGAGCGGCGAGCAGATCGGCTATTCCTCGGAAGAGATCGTGATCCGGCCGGACGGGCGCGACGTGATCGACACGCAGCAGATCGACATCGACGTCCCGAGCGATGTTCTACCCCGCGCACCCTGGTTCACGCTGCCCGACGCGACGCATATGTCTGCGCGCACGGTGCGGCGGGAGGATGCCGGCGGACGCACCATATCGCTGTCGGCGACGGCGCAAAGCAACCGCGACGTGACGCGCGACGAGGCCGTCATCAATGCCGACGCGGCGGTCGTGACGCACACCGTTGCCGCCGGCACGCGGACGCTCAGTATCGCGCTGCCGCCGGGCGTGCGCTTCGACGGCGGCGACGGCTTGCTCAAGGGCTGGGATCCGGTGGCGCGGCCCCGGCTGGAATTCGACGATTTCAATCTGGGGGCGCTGGCGGTCGATCATGTGACGATCGAGGCATTGCCGGACGCCACGGCGCCGGGGCAGATCGTGGCGCTGCGCAAGCGCTGTGCCGGCACGGTGCTGATCACCGTGGCGCGGCTGACCATCGACCGGGACGGTCGCATCGCCGAGGCACACCAGCCGATGTTCGGCACCGATTTCGAGATCGTGCTGGCGACCCGCGAGGCGGCGCTGCAGGCGCATGCGCCCTATCGCCTGCTCTCCGGCGCGATGGCGAAGTCGCCCTATCGCATCCTGGACGACGCCCTGCACGGTCACATCCGCTACCGCTTCGGCTTTCGCGACGGCATCGTTTTTCCGTTGGCTGAGACGGGCGAGCAGCGCGCCACGCAAGCGGCTAACGGCGTCACCCTCGATATCTGCGCGGCTTGCGGGCCTGGCCTGCCGTCGGACGCGGCCTATCTCGCCGATGCGCGCAAACCGGCCCCGATGCTGCAGAGCGACGCGCCGCAGATCGTAGCCATCGCCGCGCCGGTGGCGAAGCTTGCGCTATCCGACACGCAGAAGATGGACCTGCTGACGCACAAGGTGGTGCGGCTGCTGCCGCACATCGATTTCGTCGGGCACTATTCGGCGCTGGACGCGCTGGCGCGGCGCGCAGGCGACTGCACGGAGTCGGCGGCGCTGCTGGCAGCGCTGGGACGCGCCGCCGGAATCCCGACGCGGGTGGCGAACGGCCTGGTTTATTCGCGCGAACGCTATCACGGCGTCAGCAACGTCTTCATGCCGCACAGCTGGGTGATCGCCTGGGTGGACGGCACCTGGAAAAGCTTCGACGCGGCGCTGGGCGATTTCGACAGCACCCATATCGCGCTGAGCATCAACGACGGCGATCAGCGCTCGGCCTTCGCCTCGCAGCAATTGGCCGGCCTGCTGCGCTGGGACGGGATGCAGGAGGTTAAGGCGCGTCCGGTGGAGTGACGGCCGGGGCGCCGTCGGCGGATTTCACCGGCGCCTGCGCGGGCGCGACGTTTTCGTAGACCACCGGCAACACGGGCATGGCGCGGTCACTCGCGGACTCGCCCAGATGCACGAACTGCACCTCGGCCGGCTTCTTGATGCCGCCGACGATCACAGTCTCATAATCGACGGCGTCGCAGGCTGCGGCGACGCTGGGCATGACGATGGCGGCGGCGGCTATCGCGGCCGCGGCGATGGCCGGACGCACGCGATAGCTGACGCAGACCTGATTGGTGCAGGACGACATAAAGCCGATGCGCTCGTCGTCACTCATCGCCGTGAGGTCGAACACCTCGCGCTTGCACAGGCGGCAGACATCGCCGTCCATGATGTCCGACAGTTTGCCCTTGTAGGGGCACGGGCTCTGAATCCTGGGGAAGAGGGCCATTGGGGTACTCCGACGCAATCCACCGGCAACCAGCAAATGCCCAATTCGCTGCGGCGGCAAGCAAAAAGCGCGACAATCTGCCAGTCGTCCGTGGCGGCGCCGCGCGGACAGAACGTCAGCGCTTACCCGTTCACGTCATGCCGTTCGCGGGTCTTGGCGAATTTGACGTTCGGGTGCTTGTCGGTGACGTAGCCGAGCTCCCAATTGCTCTTGGCGAGGAACACCGGCGCGCCGTCGCGGTCGGCCGCCATGCCGCCGCGGTTGGCGGCGACGAATTTCTCCAGCTCGGCGTCGGCGCCGGACAGCCAGCGCGCGGTCTCGTAAGGCGCCGGCTCGAGGTCGGCGTCGAGGCCGTATTCGGCGTTGAGCCGCGATTTCAGCACGTCGAGCTGCAACGGCCCGACCACGCCGACGATCCATTGCGCGCCGATCTGCGGCTTGAAGACCTGCGTCACGCCTTCTTCCGCCAGGCTCTCGAGGGCGCGCGTCAGATGCTTCTGCTTCATCGGATCGGACAGGCGCACGCGGCGCAGGATTTCCGGCGCGAAGTTCGGGATGCCGGTGAAGACGATGTCGCCGGTCTCCGACAGCGTGTCGCCGACGCGCAAGGTGCCGTGATTGGGAATGCCGATGATGTCGCCGGGCCAGGCCTCGTCGAGCGTCTCGCGCTCCTGGGCGAAGAACAGGATCGGGTTGTGCACCCCGACGGTCTTGCGGGTGCCGGACTGCGTCAGCTTCATGCCGCGGCGGAATTTGCCGCTGGCGAGGCGCAGGAAGGCGACGCGGTCGCGGTGGTTGGGGTCCATGTTGGCCTGGACCTTGAAGACGAAGCCGCTGACTTCGGCGTCGGCGGGCAGGACGGTGCGGGCGCGGGTCGGTGCCGGGCCGGGCGGCGGCGCGTTGCGCGCCAGCGCCGAAAGCAGGTCGCGGACGCCGAAATTCTTCAGCGCCGAGCCGAAATAAACCGGCGTCTGGTGGCCCTCGCGATAGGTGCCGTGGTCGAAGCGCGGCATGCCGGCGCGCACCAGCTCGACGTCCTCGTCGAGCTTGTTCTTGTCTGCGGGCGCCAGCAGGGCGGCGATCGCGTCGCCGGCGATGCGCTGCGCGCCGCCAAACGGCGAGAATTCTTCCGTATACAGATCGACCGTGCCGCGAAAATTCTGCCCCATGCCGACCGGCCACACCATTGGGGCGCATTCCAGCTGCAGCTGGTCTGCGATCTCGTCGAGCAGTTCGAGCGGATCGCGCGCCTCGCGGTCCATCTTGTTGACGAAGGTCATGATCGGGATGTCGCGAAGGCGGCAAACCTCGAACAGCTTGCGGGTCTGGCTCTCGATGCCCTTGGCGGCGTCGATCACCATGACGGCCGAGTCTGCGGCGGTCAGCGTGCGGTAGGTGTCTTCGGAGAAATCCTCGTGCCCCGGCGTGTCGAGCAGGTTGAAGACGGCGTTCTCGTACTCGAACGTCATCACCGCGCTGGTGACGGAGATGCCGCGCTCCTGCTCGATCTTCATCCAGTCGGATTTGGCGCGCCTGGCCTCGCCGCGCGCCTTGACCCGCCCCGCGGCATGGATCGCGCCGCCGAGCAGCAGGATGTGCTCGGTCAGCGTGGTCTTGCCGGCGTCGGGATGCGAGATGATCGCGAAGGTCCGGCGACGGGCGGCTTCGGTGGCGGGCGTCTGGGTCATGACGGCGGGGGTGTAGCGCCCAAAAGCCCAAATCACAACACTGACCCTTTTTTCGCTTTTTGGCATGAGAGCCGCACCGAAACGGCGTCGGCGGATGTGTTAGGATCGTCGCGGGCGTCTTCAGAGGAGGAATCGTCGATGCATTTCTATGGAATCGCCGCGGCCGCCCTCGCCGTACTGCTCGCCACCCCCGCCCTCGCCGCCGCGCCGGCCGATTGCAGCAAGGCGGCGATTCCCGACGCGCCGGTGCAGGGCACGGTCGACGGCGCGCCTTTCGTGCTCAAGCAGGCGGGCGTTTCGATCGGCGGCGGCTTCGCGGCCGACGGCGTGGCGTTCGATTCCTACGACCTGACGCTGGAGCATGACGGCATCTTCAACGCGCTGACGGCGCGCGTCATCGTCAAGCAGGGCACGCGCGCCGACGGGCGCAGCTTTCGCGTGCTGCCGGTGGATTCGGTCGGCGCCCAGCCCGCCGCCATCGCCGGCGTGCCCGAGGTGCAGGCCTGGGAGATCCAGCTCGGCGACACCGATGCCAGCTTCACCCACAGCACGGCCTCGATGCGGATCGAATTCGGCCAGCGCAAGGGCAATGTGCTGCCCGGCAGGATCATCCTGTGCGTGCCCGAGAACAACGTGACGATCGCCGGCACCTTCGAGGCGACGATCGGCCGGTGACGCTCTGTCGGCAGCGCCCGCGAGACGCTAAAGCCAGCTGAACGGCTTGAAGCGCGGCGCGATCACGTAGTTGAGCTGCACCGCCAGGATGAAGCCGATGCTCCACCAGGTCGAGAACACGCACAGCGCCGCGCCGAAGGCGTAGAGCAGCTGCGCCAGCACGATGCGGCGGATGAAGGCCTTGTCGATGTCGGGCGGCGCGTCCCTGGCGACCAGCCCGAACCATTTGGCGCGATACCAGCTGGCCAGCAGCAGCAGGCCGAGCAGCAGGATGTTCGCCCAATAGACCAGCAGCGCGAGGCGGAAGGCGATGAACTGCGCCAGCAGGCCGGTGGAGAACGGCAGCAGGCACACCGCCATCAGGAAGCCGATATGCCACCAGGTATAGGAGCGGTCGGCGTGATCGAGCGCGTCGTGCTGCGTCTGCTGGCCGACCCAGAAGATGCCCAGCGTCATGAAGCTCATCAGGAAGGCCAGCAGCCGCGGGCCGAGCGCGAGAAGCGCGTGACCGAGATCGGCCTCGGAATGAATCGCCTCCAGCGCCGGCGGACGCAGGTCGAGCACCAGCACCGTCATGGCGAAGGCGAAGACGCCGTCGCTGAGCGCGGCGAGGCGATCCTTGCTGTGGCCGGCGATGCGATTGTAGATCGTCATGCGCTCCGGCGTAGCAAGCGGGCCCGCGCCCGGCAAGCGCAGCGGAGCGGCGCGACGACCAGCAGCGCCGGATTGTCCGCCCCGAAATCGCGTCAGGACGTCGCGATGTGCGTCACCGCCCAGGCATAGGCGCGCACGCGCCAGGCGCCGGCTTCGCGCCGCAGCAGGAACGACCAGCCGCCGTCCTCCTCGAAGCGCCTGCCGCGCACGGTGCCGCTCCAATGGGTCGGCAGGGTGAAGAACACGCCGTCGCCGTCGGCCGCGAAATCCTGCGCCGCGCCGAAACTGTGCACCAGGCCGCCCAGATCGCGCGTATGGGCGCGCATCGCGCCGGCCCAGGCCGTCACCGCATCCGCACCCCGAAACAGATGCGGCGCGAAATTCTCCAGGATCGTGACGTCGTGCGACGCGAAACCCGCGAGATTCTCCTCGCCGCCGCCGGCGATGAAGCGCGCCAGCATCGCGGCCGGCGCCAGCATCGCCGCGTCGGGTCCGGTCATGGCGCGCCTGCGGCCGGCATCGCGCCCGGCGCGGTCGCCAGCACCCAGCCCCTTGCGGACCAGCGATAGACGTCGCTGCTGAGGCCAAGATCGGAGGCGGCGAAAACGGCGCGCGCCCGCGCCGCCAGCGCCGCGACATCGGCCGCGCCGTCGCTGCGCGCATAGAGCAGCACGTCGCGCGACGGCACCGCGATCAGCAGATGGCCGCCGCTCGCCGCCGCGACGTCCTGCCAATCGGCGGCAAACAGCGCATACGAGGCCGCGAAGGGTCCGGCGAGCGTGGCGATGCCGCCGGACGGCGGCGCGGCGAGCTTGGGCGCCAGCGGGCCGAGCGCGCTGCGCGTGCCGCGCTCGCAAAGCGCAAGCGCCGCGGCCAGGTCGAGACCGAGATCGCGGCGATCGGCATTGGTCATCGGCGCGACGCCGCCGGTGTCGGCCGTCTTGAAACAGGTCTCGGCCAGATTGGCGAAGGCGGGACGGTAGAACGGCGCCAGCGCAGGCTCCGCGGCGAAAGGCGGCCCCGCGATCTGCAGCGCGGCGCGCATCTGCTCGGGCGACGGCAGCGACAGCCAGGCATGCATGCCGCCGACATAGTCGTCGACCGAACGGCTGCAGCGAAAGGACAGAAGCTTGCAGGCGTCGAACAACCCCTGCTGCGGCAGCAGCAGGCGCTCGCCGCCCGGCCGCGTCACGGCCAGGTCGAAGGCGTCGATCTCGATCCTGGCGCCCGGCAGGGCCGCGGCGGCCTTGGCCGCGACATAAGCCATGAAGGCCTCGCGGTCGGCCGGCACCAGGGCCGAGCCGGCGCTGGTGATGGTGGCGGCGGCGGGCGGCGCCGAACTCAGCACGGTGCGCGCCGCGTTCTGCACGAAGCCGGTGACGATGGCATCGCACTGCGCCGGCGTGCGGACGCAGGCATCGTGCAGGTCGTGCAGCGAGATCGCCACGACGTTGTCGGCCGCCACCGCGACATCGATGCCGAGAGGTCCCGCCACCGTCACCGGCACGGCGGAATAAAGCTGCAGCTTTTGCTGCAGGTAGGCGGTGAAGGCGGCGTCGTCCAGCGGCACGACCCCTTGCGCAGACGCCGGCGCGGCCAGCGCCAGCAAGAGTGGCGCCAGCAGGAACGGCATCAGACGAAGCCAGGATCTCATTGCCGCCTCGGTTCGCGAGGCCGGCGTTCTATCACACAATCGGCTCGTCGACGAAGGCGCGGCCCTTCGGGTCCTCGATCTCGACGATCCACAGATCGGGATCGAATTTCATCTGCTTTTCGAGATAGGCGCGGGCTTTGTCCTCGTCCGACCAGTCGCCGAGCGGCCGCGTCCAGATGAGCTCGCCCTCGCCGCGCCGCGCCTGCGCCAGCACCAGGACATGGCCGTCGAGGCGGTTGAGCTTGAGGAACAGGGCGCCGGATTCCTCGATCCCCTTGCGCGCGACATAGGCCTGGGCGCCGGCGACTTCGGCGCGGCGGATCAGGGCGCGGACGAAGATGCCGGCCTTGAGGCGGGGGCTCATGGCGCGGCTCCGGCGGCGCGGTCGGGTCGGGCGATGCACCAGAACACGCCGGCGACAACGACGCCCGCCAGCCCGGCCAGCCCCGTCAGGAAGATCAGGCTGCCGAACATGTTGTCGAGCGCGGTCGACAGCACCGATCTCGCGCTGTCGCCGGCCCAGACGCCGAGCGCGAGCTGGAGGAGCGCGTCGGTCGCCACCGCCACGACGAACCCGCCGGCGAGAAACACCCAGAGCCGCGCGATGCCGCGGGCCTTGAGCAGCAGGTAGAGCGGCAGGCCGAGGACGAACAGGCCGAAATAGGCGAAGACCAGGCTGAGGCCGATGGCCGCCATCGCCCAGTCCGCCGGCGCGGCGGAGACCAGCGTCGCGTAGAGCAGCGCCAGCAGCAGCGGCACGGCGAGCGGCGCGACGACAAAAGCGATTTTTTCGCGCATGCGCGGCGCCCCGAAAAGCCGGCGCGACGCTAGCATCGATGGCGGGCGCCCGACAGCCGGAGGCGGCGATCACGCCGCGCGGAACGGCAGGATCTTGGCTTCGCGCGGGCGCAGGGCCTCGCCGTTCTCGCCGACCGCGGCGAAGGGCAGCTTGACGCGCACCGTGGTGCCTTCGCCGAGCACGGATTCGATCGTCGCCTCGCCGCCATGCATCGTCGCCAGCGCCTTGACGAGGGCGAGGCCGAGCCCGGTGCCTTCCTTGGAGCGCACCTGGTCGTTCTCGACCTGCTCGAACGGCTTGCCGAGGCGTTCGAGATCCTTGGCCGAGATGCCGACGCCGGAATCGACGACCACGATCTCGATGCCGCGCGCCCCCGGCGCCGCCACCAGGCGCACGTCGCCGCCGCGCGGCGTGAACTTGACGCCGTTGGTGAGCAGGTTGATCAGCACCTGCTTGACGGCGCGCTTGTCGGCGAAGATCGTGCGCGCGCCGGGATCGACCGCCATCTTCAGCGCCACGCCGGCGCGCTCGGCGTGCAGCTTGACGAAGCGCACCGCGAGCTCGGCGGTCTCGGCGAAATCGAAGACCTCCTCGAACAGCTCGAGCTTGCCGGCCTCGATCTTCGACATGTCGAGCACCGAGTTGATCAGCTCGAGCAGGTGGCCGCCGGATTCGTGGATCAGGCGGGAATATTCGAGATAGCGCGGCGATCCCACCGGCCCGAACATCTCATGCGTCATCACTTCGGAGAAGCCGATGATGGCGTTGAGCGGCGTGCGCAGCTCGTGACTCATATTGGCAAGGAAGCTCGACTTGGCGCGGGAGGCGCCTTCGGCCGCGTCTCGCGCCGCGATCAGTTCGCGCTCCTGCGCCTTGCGCTCGGTGATGTCGCGGGTCACCGCGACGATGTCCGAGGCCGCGCCCTGGGCCGGCGGCGCCGGGCGGCAGCGGATCTCGGCCCAGACATAAGAGCCGTCGCGCCGGCGCATGCGCACTTCGGCGGCGGCGGCGCGCGCGTAATAGGCCGATTCCATGAAGGCGGCCTGCATCGCCTTCAGATCGTCGGGATGGACCAGCGCCGACGGCGCCAGGCCCAGCAGGTCCTGCGGCGGCAGATCGAGAATCGCCTGCGCCGCCGGGCTGGCGAAGCGGATGCGGCCGTCCGAGGAATGGCGCGTGATCAGGTCCATCGCGTTGTCGGCGAGGAAGCGGTACATCGCGGCGCCTTCGGCGGCGGCTTCGTCGGCGGCGCGCTGGCGATCCTGCGCCGCGGCGGCGACGAGGGCCGCCTGGACCACGGCAGCAAGCACCGAGACGGCGTAGATCTCCCAAAGCGGAATCGGCAGGCGCGAGGCCGGCAGCGCGCCGACCGCACCGATGGCGGCGACCACGGCGAGCGCCATGGCGGCGGCGAGCGCGGCGCGCAGCACGGCGGGACGTCCGCCGGCGAGGGCGGCCTCCGCCGGCACCAGCGCGAACCACACGACGAGCGGCGACAGCACGCCGCCGGTCAGCGCCGCGAGATAGCCGATCAGCACCGCGAAGATGGCGAGCGCGGCGGATTCCAGCAGCGACAGGGAAATACGCGTGAAGGCGAGCAGAGCCAGGACCGCCGGCGCCAGAAGCCCGGCGATGGCGATGGCCTCCGCCGCGTCGGGGCGGCCGACCAGCGAGACGAAGCCGAGGCCGAGGACGCCGCCGACCACCGCCTTGGAGGCCTGCACGGTGACGAACAGCCGGCGCAGGGCGCGGCCATCGGCGGCTGGTGCTGATTTTTTGTCGTTAACCGCCATTAGGCTTTCGCCGACTCAGGTCCACTACCTTGGCCTCATCGTGGGTCCCTTAGCTTAACGAAGCTTGAACGCGCCGGAACTTCGTTCGTTAATCGGCAAGACCTGTGGCGAGGCTTGTTCACCGTTCGTTAGGGATGATGACGCGATTCGGGCGGAGTCCGGTATCGCGCAACCAATCCGCAACCCGATGCGCCAACAATCCGCGCGCCGGCGAAAGGGACGGCCGCGTGTGGGGTTAGCGAAGGCACAGAAGGTGCTGGCGCCGGTCGACGATTCGCCGGTCCCGGCGGCATTGCCCGAGGGCCTGCTCGCCGGCGCGCTCGACTGCCTGCGCATCGCCATCACGGTGTACGACGCCGACGAGCGGCTGATCTACGCCAACCAGCATTTCGACTACCTGTTCCACGCCCTGCCCAAGCGCGGCGCGCTGCTGGGCCTTTGCTATGGCGACATCGTGCGGCTGGAAGCGGCCGGCGGCGAGCTTGCCGGCGAGACGCTGGCGGACGGCGTCGAGGCCTTCGTGGCGCGACGCCGCGCCCAGCTGACCAGCGGCGATTTCCGCCCCTTCGACATCGCGCTGGCCGACGGCCACATCGTCGAGATCAAGTCGCGGCGCACGCCGGACGGCGGCTGGATCGCGCTGTGGAGCGACGTGACGCCGGCGCGCCATGCCCTCGGCCGCCTGGAGGAAGCCATTGCGCTGTCGGCGGACGCCTTCGCCTTCTTCGACCACGCCGACCGCCTGGTCGTGTGCAACCGCGAATACGCCGCGCTGCACGGCCGCAGCCTCGAAGCGATGCGCGGCGCGGAATTCGGCAGGCTGGTGCGCGACGCGGTGGCGGGCGGGCGCGTCCGCATCGACGGCGACAAGGAGGCGTGGATCGCGCGCCGCCTCGACCTGCATGCCGCGCCGGCCGGCGCGATGACGCTGGAGATGAAGTCCGGCGCCGCCTATCTGGTGCGCAACCGGCGCACCGGCGGCGGCAGCGTCACGGTGCTGACCGATGTCACCGACGAGCGGCGCATCGAGCGCTCGCTGGCCAAGACGCAGGCCGAACTGCTGAGCTCGCAGAGCCGGGCCGAGACGCAGGCGACATATCTTGCCGACCTGACGCGGCGGCTGGACGCGGCCGCGGCCGCCGCCGACACCACCAAGAAGACGCTGCTGCGCACGATGAGCCACGAGCTCAAGACGCCGCTCAACGCGATCATCGGCTTCTCCGACCTGCTGAACCAGATGGCCGAACGCTTCGGCCCCCAGCAGGTGCGCGAATACGCGGCGCTGATCCATGCCGGCGGGCACAATCTGCTGCGGCTCATCAACCAGATCCTCGACCTCACCAAGCTGGCGGCCGGCAAATACGAGCCGCGCCGCGTGCGCCTCGACGTCGGCGGCGCGCTGTGGATCGCCAAGGACGCCTATGGCGAACGCGCCGCGGCCAAGGGCGTCGCGATCGACGCCGACGCCTGCCCGGTGGGCCTGATCTGCGAGGCCGACGAGAACGCCTTCGGCCAGATGGTGAACCAGCTGCTCGACAACGCGGTCGCCTTCACGCCGGCGGGCGGCACGATAAGGTTGAGCGCGGGCCTGGCGAACGGCCGCGCCACCCTGTGCGTCGCCGATAACGGCCCGGGCGTCGCGGCCGAGCACCTGGCGCGCATCCTGGAGCCGTTCGAGCAGGCCGGACGCTCGACCACCGATCACACGCATGGCGCAGGGCTCGGCCTGACGCTGGTGAAAGCCTTCGCCGAACTGCATGGCGGCTCGTTGCGCGTCGCCAGCGACGCCGGCAAGGGCTTTGCCGCGACGCTGGAACTGCCCGCGGCTTCGTGACTCCCCGTTTCACCGCCCGGCATGGGACGGCGACGTCCACTTCGATTCAAATTTGAATCAAGGACGTGGAAACTTCGTCTCAAAGTCGAACAAAACTCATCTCAATTACGCGCAAAGCTTGATTCAAGAGGCGCGAAAACCGGCAGGTTTTCGTTAGCCGGATTACGCGTAAGTGTCTGAAATAACGAGATTGTTTCTAACTTTATCGATTGATTTCAGTTCACCGCAAAGGGAGGCGCGCATGATCGCTGCATAGACGGCACAAAAGGGTACCCAACATGATTCTCCGCGCGATTTTCTGGATCGGACTGGTGTCGTTTCTCGTGCCGCATGAGCCCGATCTCGGCTTCGGGCGGCCGGGCGGGGCGCTCTCCGCCGTGACGTCGGCGGTGATGCCGGCCTCGATCGGCTCGCTGATCTCCGCCAGCGGCGCGGGCGCGGCTCGGGTGCAGGGCGCCTGCACGGCGCACCAGGAAGCCTGCGCGGGCACGCTGTCCATCCTCGACGGCTTCCAGACGCTGGCGATCCGCTCGATGGACCAGGTCCGCGCCGACCTCGCGGCCAACCGCACCAAGCTGCACTGAATTTGACAGACGCAGTTTTGGGCGCCCCAATGCGCCATGGAGCCCAAGGACCATCGCGTGGTGCCGCTGCGCGGCTTTGACGAGCTGGCCGTCGGCGAGATCTTCGCCCTGCCCTCGCGCACGCTGGGCGACGGCAATTTCGCCGCCTTCCAGACGCTGAGCCTGGACAATCATCCGATCCATTACGACGCGGAGTACTGCAAGCGGCTCGGCCACAAGGCGCCGCTGGCGCACGGCCTTCAGGTGCTCGCCTTCACCGCCGCCGGCGCCGGGCTGTTCCCGCACGTCATCGGCGAGAAGCTGATCGGCTTCATCGAGGTGAGCGCCAAATTCCTCAAAGGCGTCTATCCCGGCGACACGCTCTATCCGGCGCTGACCGTCAGCGAACTGGTGCGCCAGAAGACGACGGGCATCGTCGCGATGCGCGCCACGGTGCACAACCAGGCGGGCGAACTGGTGCTGGACGGGGTGCACAAGTACCTGGTGCGACTGTAGCAGCCAGACGCCTCCCCGCCGCGCCCAACGTCATTCCCCCTCCATCGCCCAGCTGCGCATTCCGGCGCGCCCGCGCAGGCGCATGCCATAGTGCTCGGCGAGGCGGTCGAGCGCGAGGCCGAGGACGACGCGGCCCGAGCGGCTGGGCCAGTGCAGCATGCGCTCGGCTTCCTCGAGGCCGCGCAGGTGGCAGCAGACGTCGAACAGGAGGTCGCCCAATCCCGGCCCGACGGCGCGCATCGCGGCGGTGAAGCGCTGCTTGGCGGCGAGCACCGTGTCGCTGAACAGCCGTTCCGGCTTCTTGCCGCGCGTGCCCGTCACCAACGGCGCCGTGAGATCGACGCCGAGCCGCGGCATCAGCCGGGCCAGCGTGAAGTCGACGCGCAGCTTCTCGCCGGCGTCGAACTGCGCTGCGTCGATCAGGCCGCGCGCCTTGAGGCGGGCCAGCGGCGACTCGCCGTCGTCCACCGTGACGAAGCGCTCGACGCCCTGCGCATCCTTTATCCGCCTGGTGCGCAGGAGCTGGTGCTGGGCCGCGAACGGATCGTCGGCGGCCGCGACGCCGCGATACCAGGAGGCGCCGGCCTCGCTGAGGACCAAGGTTTCAGCCGCGCCGCCGCCGCGCGCCAGCCAGCCGCGCCGGACGAAAGCAGCCACCGTCGCCGCGGCGATGCCGGCGCTGCGATAGGGGCCGACCTCCTCGCGGCTGACGATGCGCCAGGCATCCGCGCCGCTGCCGCGCAGATGCGCCCCGGGCAGCAACAGCTTGCGGAAGACGCGGCGCGCCTCGCGTTCGATCTCGCCGTCCGCCGGCGCGCTCATGGCCGGCGCTCCGCGACCAGCCGCAAGGTCGCCTCGAGCCAGCCCAGCGTGCGGTTGACCTCGGGATCCTCGCGCATCGCCTCGACGCGCTGGATGGCGTAGGTGGCGGTGGAGCGCTTGCGGCCGAAGCCGCGCGCGACGCTCGCCAGGTCCATCGCGAACACGACATGGGCGAGATACATCGCGATCTGGCGCGCCTGCGCGACGGAGCGCTCGCCGCGCTTGACGTCGCGAATAACGTCGAGCGGCACACCATAGGCGTGCGCCACGACGATCTGGGTCATGCCGGCGCGCAACGGTAGGAGCGCGTCGGGTTGGTCAAAGCTGCTGTCGATCGGATCCATGAAGTACCCCTGTTGCCGGTGGCCGGTGACCCGGCGCGGAGGAATACTATCCTACTTTTGCGTGCGTTCGATAAGATTTACAACTTTTACGGGAAATCCTGGGGAAATTCGGGGATTCAGGGCAAGTTATCGACACGGTGCGGCGCTGCGCTTGAACCGGCGACGCCGGCGAAAACCCAGAATGGGGGTATCTCGCCGGCGCCCGACCGGCGCGTGCGGACACTCCAGGTTGTGGGAATGAAAATCGCAATTGTGACGAAAGTCACGCCGCGGCGAATAGTCGATCGCCACGCTAGATGAACGCGATGTCGCCGCTCGGCACTTCGGGCTTGGCGACCTTGGTCTTCCGGGCGACGCGCGTACGCCGCTCTTCGCCCGTCCACACCGCATCGCGGCTCGACCTGCGGTCGGGACCGAAGAAGGTCGGCGCGGCGATGAAGGGACGCGGCGCCAGGATCGCGACTTCCAGCTTGCGCGCGATGGTCGCGGCGCTGACCGGATGGGTGAGCACGTCGGTGACGCCGACGTCGCGCGCCTGCTCGACCTGGCGCTGGCGCGCATGGCTGTAGATGACGAAGAGCGGCGTCATCGGATCGATGACACCGGGCGCCTGGCGCGCCGCGATCGGGAAGGTCACGCCCTTGTACTGCTCGGCCGCGGCGTCGCAGAAGATCGCGGAGAACGCCTGCGAGCGCAGCACCTCGATGGCGCGCGCGGATTCGGCCACCGCCACCACCTGCTTCAGCCCCAGAAGGCCGAAGGCGGTGCGCAGAACCTGGACGCTGGCCGGCCGGCCGCCGACCAGCAGCACGTGCAGATGCTTGATATCCGCTTGTCCGTTCATCTTACCATTTCCCGCCTGCAGTCTAGATTTCGCCGACTTAAACCCGCGTTAATCGGACGATGAGCAGGTTTGGAGTGCCGTGCCAACCTGATACAATCGCGCCATGACCCTTCGCACCCTCGCCGTTCGTTGCCTCGCCGTGGCGCTGTCGCTGACGCTGGCCGGCTGCATCTTCTTCGAGACGCCGCGCCAGCGCGCCATGCGCCGCGATCCGAACTTCAGGACCGGCTATTCCGACGGCTGCGCCAGCGCCAGCGCGCACGGCACCGATTTTCGCGGCGATACGGTGCGCGACGACGCCGCCTACCAGGTCAGCCAGGCCTATCGCGCCGGCTGGAGCGCCGGCTACACCACCTGCAACAACCAGCTGAGCCGCAACCCCAATCCCAACATCAACGGCCTGCCGGACCAGAGGCCGAATCCGTGAGCGTCCCGCCCCGCCTGCGCACCGCCGGGCTGGCGCTGCTTGCGGTGCTGCTGGCGTCGTTCGCCGCGCTGTTCGCCGCCTACGGCCAGGCCGATCCCTGCCGCGCGCTGGCGGTGGAGCGGGCGCGGCGCTCGGCGGCGGGCGCGGTGACGCTGCCCTGGATGCGGGTGGAGACCAGCCAGATGTCGACCGGCGCCTGCGCCGGCGGACTGCTCGATTCCTGGGGCGAGCGGCTGACGCACTATCTGCGCTGAGGCGACGTTAATGCGCCGTTAACCCTGCGCGCGCAATTTGGCCCCTTGACGGCGCCGCGCGATGGGCAAACTGTCATATATTCCGTATACGTCGTTAATGCTCTCTATGAGGAGCTTTTCGCGATGCTGGGTCACCTGGTCCATAACCGCCTGCCGAGCGGACCGTTAGAGCGGCGCGCGCCCTTCCTGGCGCCGTTCATGCGCCGCATGCTGGCGGCGCTGTGGCGGCGGCATTAGGCGCAGCCCGCGACGCCCTTCCCGTCACTGCGGCGCCGGCTGCTCCAGCACCAGCAGCTTGATGTCCGCCCGGGGCGCGAAATTCTGCAGCGTCGATTCAAACCGCGTCGCGCCGGTCTTGGTCAGGGTCCCGCCCCAGCACAGCGACACGATGTTGTCCGGCTTGAGCTTGTCGACGGTCAGGTGGAAACGGCCGATGGGGCCTTTCCAGTTGTTGGCCGTGACGATGACGAAATCGGTGGTGTACTGGTTGAACATGCCGTCGCTGCCGGACCTCTTCTTCAAGGCCGCGAAGCCGGCGGCGATCGCCGCCCTCGTGCCGCCGTCGATGCAATAGTTCTTGTTGTAGTCGGCGGCCTCCTGCGCATCGCCGAGCGCCGTCGTCGTGAAGAAGGTCTGGCCGGTGACCGGCTGGTAGGAGTGATCGACGCTGACCGTACGGCCGGCGGGGAAGTGCATCGGCCACCAGAACTTGGTCGTCGTCGTCCACAGCGCGTGATAATTGGGCGCCTTGTCGTCGCCTTCGTTCTCGAGCAGCCCGGCCTTGACCAGCGCCGCCGCCGCGGGCCGCGGGAGCTTCTGCAGCTTATCGTAGCCGCCGATGACGATGTTGAGCGGCAGGCCGGCGGCGCGCACCGCGGCGCTGACGTCCCTGCCCTGGAACAGGGCGTGCTCCTCGGCGGTCGGCGTCACCGTCTTGCCGTCGACCGTCAGCTTGAAGCCGACGAAATTGGGACCGCCGCCGACCGTGGTGCCGATCGGCGACTCGGCGAGCTCGGCGTTGTCGACATCGGGCAGCGGGAAGGCGACGATGGTGTCGACGTCCTTGGCCCCGTCATTGGCGAAGGTGTAGTGCACGCGGATCGCGGTCGGACTCATGAACAGGTCCTCGCTCGCCATGCGGATGTCGGCGTTTTTCGTCAGCACGATGCCGCCGGCGCCGAGCATGGCCGAGCTGTCGTCGGCCAAAGCGGCCGGGGCGAAGGCAAAGGCACCGAGCGCCAGAAAGGCGCGCATACGATGTTTCATGATGATCCCCTTGTGGTGCCTCAGCGCAGGACCGCCATGTGGATGTCCTGCGTCGGCGTGAAATTGTCGGCGCTGAATTCGAAGGTCGTGGGACCGGTCTTCTTCAGATCGCCCCGCCAGCACAGCATGAGCGCCCGGCGCGCGTCGAGCTTGTCGAGCGTCAGGTGGAAATGGCCGATCGGCCCTTTCCAGGTGTTGGCGGTCTTCAGGACATAGTCCGTGACCTCGCCCAGCAGCATGCCCTCGGTGAGGCCGTCCTGCAGCGGCTGGCGCAAATTGGGATGGTCCAGCATGGTCTTGAGAAAGCCGATGTCGCTCTTGGACAGGCAGAACGGCTCGACCCAGCCCTCCTGGCTAACCGGCGCGTCCTTGCTGTCGTAATACTGCGAGCCGCCCGTCACCGGCGCATAGGAATGCGCGATCACCACCGTCTTGCCGGCCGCAAAATGCTGATGCCAGTAGAAGCGCGTCCGCACCGTCCACAGCGGCTCGACGTGATTGTCCTCGTAGTCGACGATGCCGTCCTTGACGAGCGTCTTCCTGGTCGCCTCGGGCAGTTTGTCGAGCAGATCGTAGCCGCCCTTGGCCGTCAGGTTGAGCGGCAGGCCGGCGGCACGGATCTGCGCCGAGACGTCCTTGCCGGCGATGAACGCCTTCTGCTCGGATTGGAAGGCGACGGCCTTGCCGTTCACCGTCGCCGTGAAGCCGACGAAATTCAGCGGATCGTCGCCGACCGTGCCGATCTCGGAGCTCTGGAAATTCTCGATGTCGAGGTCGGGCAGCGGAAAGGCGATGGTGACATCCTGGTCGGCGCCGGTGTTGCGGAATTCGAAGCGGACGCGGACCTTCTGCGGCGAAAGATAGAGGTCTTCCCGCGCCATGCTGATATCGGCGGATTTGGTGAAGACGATGCCGCCGGCGCCAAGCTCGGCCGAGCCGTCATCGGCGAACGAGGGCGCCGCCAGGCACACGGCAGTTCCGAGCGCAAGCGAAAGGCGTTTCATGGAATCCCCCGGGCTAACGTCCGGGCGATCTTACGAATATTTGCGCGGCGCCCACCATGGAAAATAAGGCGGCATGTCGGCGGAGACCTTTTGCGGGAATTTGGCCGGCCGTTTCTCCAGGAACGAGACCACGCCTTCCTTCACGTCGTCCGAGGCGCCGCGCGAATAGATGCCGCGGCTGTCGACCTTATGCGCCTCCATCGGGTGATCCATGCCGAGGCCGCGCCACATCATCTGGCGGATCAGCGCGACGGAGACCGGCGCGGTGTTGTCGACGATCTCCTTGGCGATGGTGCGGGCGCGGGCGATCAGCTGGTCCGGCGGCACCACTTCCTGGACGAGGCGGCCGGCGAGCGCCTCCTGGGCGTCAAAAACCCTGCCCGAGAAGCACCAGGCGAGCGCCTGCTGGATGCCGACGAGGCGCGGCAGGAACCAGCTCGAGGCCGCTTCCGGCACGATGCCGCGGCGCGAGAACACGAAGCCGAAGCGCGCCGCCTCGCTGGCAATGCGGATGTCCATGGCAAGCTGCATGGTGGCGCCGATGCCGACCGCCGGGCCGTTGACCGCGGCGATCACCGGCTTGAGGCTTTCGAAGATCTCCAGCGTCAGGCGGCCGCCGCCGTCGCGCACGCGCTCGTCGGACCAGTTGAAGTCCTTGGCGTCGGCGGCGCCGGCATTGCGCTCCGGCCGATCGGCGCGCTTTGTGGCGTCGAAGGTGGCGGCGCCGGCGGAGAGATCGGCGCCGGCGCAGAAGCCGCGGCCCGCGCCGGTGACGATGATGCAGCGGACGTCGTCGTTGGCGTTGGCTTTCTGGAACGCATCGATCATCTCGCTCATCATCGTGCCGGTGAAGGCGTTGAGCTTGTCGGGCCGGTTCAGCGTGATGGTGAGGATATTGTCGGCGATGTCGGTGAGGATTTCGCTGTAGGGCATGGGGCGGACCTTTTCTCTTCGCGCCCGACCATAGCGCAAGGCGCGGTTGCCGCATGGGCAGCCATGTGCTACATGTGTGCTACATCCGAGGCTTGGCCATGAAGACGATGAATCTGAGGGACGCTAACCAGCAGTTTTCGAAGCTGGCGCGCGAGATTGAAGAGACCGGCGAGACCATCCTCGTGCTGCGCAACGGCAAGCCGGCTGTGAAGATCATGCCTGTCGAAGAACGCCCCAACAAGCTTACGCGCGAGCAGGAGGAAGCCAAGAAGCGGCTGATGGATCCCGCATTCAACCTGACCTTGCCGTACGACTGGAAGTTCGACCGCGAAGAGATTTACGAGGAAGCGGTCCTGCGGCATGGTGTGGTTCGCAAAGCCACGTTTCTCAAGCAGAAAAAACGGCGCCGTGGCTGAACAGGTCACACTCGACAGCAATGTCCTGATTTACGCCTTCGATCCGCGGGACCCGGATCGCCAAGCCGCGGCACAGCAACTCCTATGGGCGTCGCAGAGCGCAGGCGCGCTTCTCACGACAAAAGCGCTGGGAGAGTTTTTTTGGGTCCTATCGCGTAAGGGTATCGCGCTGCCTTCTGTGGCACGTCAAAAGCTGTCCGACCTCATAACCTTGTTCAAGGTCGTGCAGTACGGCACAGATGTCCTGGAAATCGCCGCGATAGAAGTACAAGCGCAGCGTTTTTCGTTCTGGGATGCGGTGCTTCTGGCAGCCGCCGAACGGGCAGGATGCACGATCTGCTTCAGCGAGGACATGGCCGACGGCGCGACGCTCGGCAACATCACCGTGCGCAACCCGTTCGGGCCGAAAGGCCTGAGCGCGGCGGCCGCCGCCGCGCTCGCGCCCTGAGCCCTATTCCGCCGCGACCTGGTGGGCCTGCGGCGGCAGCTGGCCCTTGGCGACGGCGTCGTCGATCGTGGTGATGGCGCGCTTCAGCTCGGTCAGCGAATCCTCGATGTCGATCTTCTGGCGCTCCAGCTTGTGCAGCTGCTCCTCGAACTTCTTGCGGGCGTGCAGCGTCTGCGTCACGCCGCCGTCATGGTGCGTGTCGTAGAGGTCGAGGATCTCGCGGATCTCGCCGAGCGAGAAGCCGACGCGGCGGCCGCGCAGGATCAGGATGATGCGGGCGCGGTCGCGGCTGGCATAGATGCGGGTCTGGCCGCGGCGCTCGGGCGCGATCAGGCCCTCGTCCTCGTAGAAGCGCAGGGTGCGCGCCGTGACGTCGAATTCCTTGGTGAGCTGGCGGATGGTGAAGGTGCGGTTCATGTGCCTGTTCCGGGTCGCTCGGCTTGCCGCCTCGTCGCCCGGCCTCCCTGACAATTTCTCAGTTCTATCAGTTTGCCTAACGTTTACGTCAACGTCAAGCAAAGAGAATCGAGTGCGATCAAGTGCTTAGGGACTGCGATCCACCGGGATACGCGCCCCGTCCGCGGTCGTGAGATCGAAGCCAACGACCCGGCCCCCGGCACGCCGAAACTGCACCCGCTGGTCCGCATTGCCGGCCAGCGCGAAGAGATCCGGAGCAAGGGGCGTCAGCGGCGTCGCCTCGCGGCCTTCGCGCCGATAGGCCAGCACGCCGTCTTCGAGCCAGATTTTGCGCACCCCATACTGGCCGGCATAGGCACCGAGCGCCTCAGCGTCCAGCTTGAGCGGCGTGAGCTGCGCCTGTGCGGCCACCAGCGCCCAGGCGTATTGCGCTCTGCGCTCCGGCGCCGCGTTCGCCATCAACCCGGTCAGCGCCGCGACCTCGGCCGTCGCCAGGGCCAGAGGCCGCGGCGCGACGATGTCGGGCGCGACGCCGACGCGTTCCCAATTGGTGCCGGAGACCGGATGCACCGGCCGGCCATAGGAGATGCTCTGCAGGAAATACGGCGCGATGGGGAAAACATCGTTGTTGTTGGCAGCGCCGGCGGTCGTCGAGCCCACCAGCGTGCCGAGCTTGAAATACCGCGTATGGGTCGCGAACTCCTCCGCCGCCGAGCCAGTATTGCCGCTGATCAGGACGTAAAGCGGGATGCCGGTCAGGCGCGGCCCCGCGAGCGCGGCCAGCACATGCGTCGCGTTGGTCTTGCCGCTGCGCCCGTCATGGAACGTCATCAGCACGCGCCCGTCGGGCGGCAGGAAATAGCTCACCAGGGCCTGCACCGCCTCGGGCGCGCCGCCGCCATTGCCGCCGATGTCGAGGACGATCGCATCGCCGCCATGCAGGAAGCGCGCGACGTCGGCGATCACCGATGCGGTCGGCGCACCGCTCCATTCGAAGCCGGTGAAGTTCACATAGCGGATATTGCCGGGGAGAATGCGCATCTCCTCGTAGCCCTGGTTGTTGCGCGCGAAAGCGGCGGCGGACAGCGGGTCGCCGTGATTTTCGTCGTGCGGCAGCAGCGCGGCCCGGTAGCCGGCCGGATCGTAGGCGAACCACATATGCCGATCCTGCGTGATCTCGACCAGATCGTCGCTCAGGGTCTGCGCGAATTGCGCCGGGTTGGAAATCGCATAGCGGCCCGCCGCTTCGCGCCGGCGCAATTCGGCGACGACGGCGCGCTTGTCCTCCAGCACATAATTCTTCGCGATCAGTTTTTCGGCGGTGTCGACCGCGGCGTGCTCCTGTGCCGGCGTCAGCGGCGTGGCCGGATCCGGCGCGGCGGCGCACAGCAGGAGCGCGGCGGCAATGGCGGTCGAACGCAGGACGGCGGGCGTGATCAATCCTTTGCGGCGCGACTGGCGGCGAGTATTTCGGCGGTGCGGATGGCGATGGACTTCGTCTCGACCGCGTCTTCGATGCGGCCGAGATCGCGCAGCAGGTTCGGCGCCACGTCGGCGCACAGCGCCTCGGTCGCCGCGGCGATCGCGGCCCATAAGGGTTGCAGCTGGCTGACGGTGCGCTTGCCGGCGGCGGACAATTCCAGCATTTGCCGGCGGCCGTCGGCCGGATCGGATTTGCCCTGCACCAATCCGGCCTTGATCAGTTCGCCGCGCAGCTGGCTGACCGCGGCATGGGTGATGCCGAGCAGGCCGGCGAGTTCGCCGACGCTGAGCACGCCCTTTTCGCGCAACGCCCCGACCACGGCGAACCAGCGCGGTTGGAAAGCGGAATCGTGCTCGCGGTAGAGCGCCTGGACCTGGCGGTCGAGACGCTCGGAGAGGCGGCGCAGGCGCGTGCCGAACGCCGCGGCACCCTTGTGGCGCACATAGTCGGTCATTGCGTAAGTGCTTACACGATTTCGCGGACGCTGCCAAGCGGCGCCTGTGCCCTGGCCCGTTCAAGTGCAGATCTGCTTGTCCTGCAGCGCGCTATAGAGGTCATCCAGCTTTGCCGCGGCATAGGCGCAGAGCGGCGCGCCGAGCGCCCGCGCCTCGTCGGGGCGGCGCTCATAGGCGACGGTCAGCGCCAGCAGCACGGTCACCGTCCTGGCGAAATCGGGCGACAGCTCGGCGGAGAGCAGATCCCTGGTCGCCAGCGCCTCGCGAAACTGCTCTTCGGCGTCGGCGAGATCGTGATCGTCCTTGAGGAAGGAAAAGCCGCGGAACAGGTGGGCGCGCGGATCGTGCGGATAACGCTGCAGCAGGTCGCGTGCCGTGTCGGCGTCGACCGCGAGCGCCTGGGGCAATTGCGCCTCCGGGATCAGGCCCTTGGCGGCGACCTCGGCGACGGCGGCGTTGCCGGGCTGCACCGCGAAGACGAAGGCGAGCGCGGCGGCGAACAGTCCTGCGGCGCCGAGACCGGCGCCGACGCCCGCGAAGGCCGGGCGCTCCTCGCCCCGCGGCCACAGCACCAGCAGGACGGCGCCCAGCGCGAGACCTGAGACGACGCCGCCCAGGTGACAGGCGAAATCGGTGTGCGAATCGGCGGCGAGCGGGATCAGCGCCGGCAGCATCAGCCTGAGGGCCCAGGTCTGCATCTTGCGGCCCTTGGGGCCTGCCCTGGAACTGGCGCCGCAGATGAACGCCGCGCCGAGCACGCCCATGATCGCGCCCGAGGCGCCGACCGACGGCAGGTTGCCGGGATTGAGCAAGGCCGAACCCAGCGCGCCGCCGAGCCCGCCGACGGCATAGAGCCCGGCGAACCAGCGCGGTCCGATCAGCGGCTCGAGCATGAAGCCGACGATGGCGAGCACCACGACATTGCCGATCAGGTGCCCGGCACTGGCGTGCAGCAGCGGCGCGGTGAACAGTCGCCACCATTCGCCGCTGTGGAACAGCAGATTGCCGTCGAGCGCGCCATAGGCCGCCAGAGTGCGTCCCGAGATCGCGTAACCGCCGCCGAGCAGCGGCGCGTGGCGTACTTCGAGAACGAAGACGACGGTCAGGACGACGAGCAGGAGCGGCGTGACCAGCGGCAGCGCGATCGCCGGGCCGCGGGTGATGGCGGGCTGGACCACGCCGGGCGCCGCGGCGTAGGCCTGGCGCATGACCGGCGCGGCGGCGGCATAGGCCGGCGCCGCGCGCTTGCCGAACGTCGTCGCCATGGCTCCTCCCCTCTGAAGAGCCTAACGCCGGCGGATTTTCGAAGCGTGAAAACAGCGATTAAAATTTGAGGCAATCGGCCGTACCGACCGCTACGGAGAGTCTGTGCGCTAACGGATTCACGCGGCGTCGCGGCGTTCGCAAAAGAGTACCAACTCCGCAAACTCCGCGAACTCCGCGCGAACCTATTTTATTGCCATTACTCCGCCGCGGCGCGCACGGCGCGGTCTTCCTTGTCGAGGTTCTCGGCCGCGAAGTCCCAGTTGACGATCTGCTTGAGGACCGTCTCGAGATATTTCGGCCGCTCGTTCTGATAGTCGAGATAGTAGGCGTGCTCCCAGACGTCGAGCGTCAGCAGGCAGTTGATGCCCTTGGCCATCGGGTCGATGGCGTTGGCGGTCTTCTCGACCGAAAGCCTGCCGCCCTGCGACACCAGCCACACCCAGCCGGAGCCGAACTGCTCCTTGCCGGCGGTCGCGAGCTTTTCCAGGAGGTCGCCGGTCGAGCCGAAATCGCGGTCGATGGCGCGGGCCAGCGCGCCGGTGGGCTTGCCCGCCTTGGGCGTCAGCGAGCGCCAGTAGAAATCGTGGTTCCACACCTGGCCGGCATTGTTGAAGATCTTCTTGTCGTCGGAGCCGTCGCGCGCGGCCTGCGTCGCCTGCACGATCTTCTCCAGCGTCATCTCGGCGAACTTGGTGCCGGCGACCAGCTTGTTGAGCGTCTCGACATAGGTCTTGTGGTGCTTGTGATAGTGAAAGCCGATGGTGCGCGCGCTGATCGCGGGTTCCAGCGCGGCTTCGTCCCAGGGCAGCGGCGAAAGCTTGAACGGTCCGGTCATTGGCGTCTCCTTGCGAATAGGGCTCAAGGGGATAAAGCCGCGCCGGGCGAATCGTTCCGCCGCGAAATATTGAGCGATTTCGTGAACTTGCTGTCTGCGAATGTCACTCGACTTGCACAAAGCGCGGGTAGAGAACGGAAGGAAGCGGGGCCGCTTCAGCTGGAGAACCCGATGCCTGCTTATGAAATCTGCTACCTCGAAGAAGACGGCGCCCTCGCCTGCGCCTTCTCGGTGCAGTTCGAGAGCGCGATGCGCGCCAAGATCCTGGCACACGCCATGAAGCCCGCCGAATGCCACCGCCTCGAAGTGTGGCACGGCCGAGAGCTCATCTATCGCCGCCCGGAAGGCGGCCCGCTTGACGCGCGGCGCCCCATGGCGCAAACGCCCGCCTATGAGTCTGCAGACCTCGCAAGCCCTGCTTGAGAAAGTCACGGCGGCGCTGGCGCCCGTCGCAGGCGTGCGCGCCGTCGTGCTCGGCGGCTCGCGCGGCCGCGGCGTGCATCACGCGTC
Source organism: Rhizomicrobium sp. (assembly GCA_035570795.1). GTDB lineage: Bacteria > Pseudomonadota > Alphaproteobacteria > Micropepsales > Micropepsaceae > Rhizomicrobium. The sequence goes on along the minus strand of DATMKZ010000078.1, from coordinate 25,223 downwards.
CTCCGACTACGACATCGGGCTTTACTACGACGGCGAGCTCGACATCGCGGGCCTGGAGCGCGCGGCGCAGGCGCTGAACGATGCCGGCACGCACCGCTCCTATCGGGCGGGCGACGCCGCCGCGCCGCTGATGACCGCCATCGGCGGCTGGGGGCCGTGGGTCGACGGCGGCGGCTGGCTGATCGTGGACGGCGAACCCCTCGACATCCTCTACCGCGACCGGCGCCGCGTCGAACGGGTGATCGCAGAGAGCCTCGCGGGGCGCTTCGAATGCGCCTATCACGTCGGCCATCCGCATGCCTTCGTCTCGACGATCTATGCCGGGGAAGTCGCGACCGCGCAGGCGCTGCACGATCCGAGCAGCTTCGTCGCCGCCTGCAAGGCGAAGCTCGCGCCCTATCCGCCGGCGCTGCGCGACGCGGCGATGGCGCGCTTCGCGGACGAGGCGCGCTTCTTCCTCGCCATGGCGCGCGACGCGGCGGGCAAGGGCGACGTGACCTATGTCGCCGGCTGCGCCTTTCGCGCCGCGGCGTGCCTGCTGCAGGCGATCTTCGCGCGCAACGGGCAATGGCTCATCAACGAGAAGGGCGCGCTGGCGCTGGCCGCGAAATTCGCGGTGGTGCCGAAGGATCTTCGCCGCAACATGGAGGCCGCCTTCGCCGAGCTGGCGTCCGGGCCGCAAGGCCTGATCTCGGCGCTCGGCGCGCTGGGCGATCTCCTTGACGAGACGGTGGCGCTCGCTTAGTGCCCCGCCATCAGCTTCTCCCGCGTCGCCCAGTCGAGCGTTTTCGTCAGGGCGCGTTCGAGGCGGTCGAACAGCTCGCCGATCTCGGCCTCGTCGATCACCAGCGGCGGGCAGAGCGCGACGCGGTCGCCGAGCAGGGCGCGGACGATCAGGCCTTCGCCTTGCGCGAAGTTCATCAGCGTGGCGCCGGCCTGTTTGGCGGGCTCGAAACTCGCCTTCGTCTGCTTGTCGGCGACGAGCTCGACGGCGCCGATCAGGCCGATGCCGGCGGCCTCGCCGACCAGCGGATGCTCGCTGAGCGCGCGCAGCCGTTTCTGGAACAGCGGCGCGACATGGCGGACATGGCCGACGAGGTCGCGCCGCTGGTAGATCTCGATGGTCTTGAGCGCGACGGCGGCGGCGACCGGGTGGCCGCTATAGGTGAAGCCGTGCCCGAAGGTGCCGATCTTGCCCGATTCCTGCTCGACGATGTCGCTGAGCTCGGGCGACAGCAGCACGGCCGAGATCGGCAGGTAGGCGCTCGACAGCGCCTTGGCGATCGACATGCTCTCGGGCTCGAAGCAATAGGTGCCGCAGCCGAACCAGTTGCCGGTGCGGCCGAAGCCGGTGATGACCTCGTCGTCGATCAAGGGGATGCCGTGGCGGCCGAGCACCTTGGTGATGGCGTCGAAATAGCCGTCGGGCGGCAGGATGACGCCGCCGGCGCCCATCACCGGCTCGACGATCATCGCCGCGATGGTCTCCGGCCCCTCGCGCGCGATCAGCGCCTCGAGATTGGCGCCCAGGCGGGCGGAGAATTGCAGCTCGCTCTCGCCGGCCTCGGCGCCGCGATAATAGTGCGGGCAATCGGCGAAGCGCGCGAAGTCGAACGGCAGGTCGAAGCTCTTGTGGTTGTTGGCGAGGCCCGTCAGCGAAGCGGCGGCCAGCGTCACGCCGTGATAGGCCTTGGTGCGCGAGATGATTTTCTTCTTCCTGCTCTGGCCGCGCGCATTGGCCGCGTACCAATAGAGCTTGATCTGGGTGTCGTTGGCCTCCGAGCCCGAATTGGCGAAGAACACCTTGCCGACCGGGAACGGCGCGACCTCCTTCAGCTTCTCGGCCAGCGCGATCGCCGGCTCGTGGCTCTTGCCGCCGAAGAGATGGCCGAAGGCGAGGGCGCGCATCTGCTCGGCAGCGGTTTCGGCCAGCTCGTTCTCGCCCCAGCCCAGCGCGGTGCACCACAGCCCCGCCATCGCCTCGATGTAATCCTTGCCGCTCTCGTCATAGACGCGAACGCCCGCACCGCGCGCGATCACCATCGGACCGGTCTCGCGGAATTTCACCAGGTTGGTGTAGGGGTGCAGCACGCTCTGCACGTCGCGCATCTGGGCATTGGAAAGCGGCATGGCGGTACCCGGTCGTGTGAGGCCGCGATCCTAGCGGCGATGCCGCCGCCTGTCTTGGCCGCCGGCGGCCGCCATGCGCGTCTCAGCCCGGCACGAGCAGGCGTTGCAGCGGCCGCCGCAGCAGCAAGGCGAGCACGCCGCCGGCCGCCGCGATGGCGGCGTGCAGCGCCCAGAATTCCGCCGGCGTCATGCGCTCGTAAAAGCCGCCGAGCCAGCCGACCGTGATGTTGGAGAGGAACAGCGACAGGAACACGGTGCCCATCAGCGTCGCCTTCAGCCGTGCCGGCGCCGCACGCGACACCAGCGCCAGGATGGTCGGCCAGTAATAGAGGAACGCGACGCCCAGGATGATGTCGTAGACCACCGGGAACAGGCCCGAGACCCGCCGGCTCATCAGGCAGCCGGCGACCAGCAGTAGGTTGGCGCCGGCGGCCAGCCAGGCGCCGGTCGCGATCTTGCCGATCTCGCCGGGCTCGCGCCCCCGCGCCGCCTGCCGCCGCCACAGCGCGAACAGCCCCGGCACCGCGACGATGCTGACGAACGAGTCGATGGAATTGAACCACGCCACCGGGACATGGAAGCCCAGCACGTCGAGGTCGACATAGGTGTTGATCCAGACCAGCCCGATATTGGTGTTCTGGTAGTAGGCGATGGACTGGAAGATGGTGAGCGCCATGGCCAGCACCAGCACGGCGACGACGCGGCCGTCATGGGCGCCGGCCGGCGCCGCCGCGGATGCGCGCGGGCTTGCCGTCGAAGCCTCGGGCAGGTGGCGATAGCCGATCAGGTAGGTGGCAAGCCCCGTCAGCATCAGGACGCCGGCGAGGCCGAAGCCGGCATGCCAGCCATAGAGCTGCGCCAGCAGCCCGCACAGCAGCGGCCCCGCCACGGCGCCGACATTGATGCCGATGGAGAAGATCGAAAAGCCGCGCGTCCGCCCCGCGCCGTCGTCCTCGGCATAGAGGCCGCCCACCTGGGTGGAGATGTTGCCCTTGAGCAGGCCGCAGCCGACGATCAGGAGGAACAGCGCCAGCAGGAACGAGGCGTCGAACGCCATGGCGAGATGGCCGGCGCTCATCAGGCCGGCGCCCAGCACCACCGCATTGCGCCGCCCGAGCCAGCGATCCGCCACCAGCCCGCCGAACACCGGCGTGAAATAGACGAGGCCGGTGTAGAGCCCGTAGACCTGCGACGCCAGCGCCAGCGGGCTCAGATGCCCGAGCACCGCTTCCAGCCCGCGGCGGAAGGCGGCGAACCCCGCGACATGCTCGACATGGCCGGGCAAGAACAGCGCCTGGCTCATATAGAGCACCAGCAGCGCCGCCATGCCGTAGAACGAAAACCGCTCCCACGCCTCGGTGAAGGCGAGATAGGCGAGCGCCCGCGGCTCGCCAAAAAAGCTGCGCGGCGGCGTGCCGATCGTCGTCGCGGTCATCGTCCCACCCCAGCCCAAAACGCCCGCCGCGATCTTGGCATCGGCATGCGCGTTCCACAACGCGGCGGACGGGATCGCTTAGAATTGTTTTGGCTTGCAATTACCCAAATCACTTCGTCATTGCCCGGCTCGTCCGGGCAACCCATTTTTCTGCACCTGAAAACAAAATGGGTCGCCCGCATGGTCCGAGCGACAGCGTAGGACGGCGATGACGGTTTTTTTGGGTGGTTCAATTCAAACCAAATCCGCTCTAAGCGAAAAAGCGGCGCAGCAGCGCTTCGGCCTCGTCCGGCTTGTCGCGGTAGATGCCGTGACCGGCGCCTTCGAAGATCTCGAGCTGGCGCATGCCCGGCGGCAAGGCGTCAAAGATCTCGCGGGCGCAGCTGACCGGCGTGATCGGATCGTAGCTGCCGGCGAGGACCAGCGCCGGACAGGCGACGCCCGCCAGGGCTTCGCGCGCATCCATCCGCAGCATCTCGCCGAGCGAGAAATGCCGTGTCACTTCGGGCTTGGTGATGGCGCGGCGCCGCGCCGCAGCCTGGCCCTCGGTCACCGCACCCGGCGGATTGTAATGCGGCATGCAGATGCGGACATAGTCGGCGAACGCCGCGTCGTCGGGCCGCAGCCAGAAGCGCTCGGCGGCGGCCCGCGCCTCGGCCCCGCCGCGCGCCTCCAGGATCGCGAAGGTCTCGTCGAGATGGATACGCGCCGCGGTCGAGGAGAACACCACCTTCGCGGGATGCTGCGGATGGCGCGTCGCATAGGCGATCGCCACCATGCCGCCGAAGGACTGCCCGAACACCACCGGCTTCTCGATGCCCAGCGCGTCGCAGAACGCCTTCACGTCATCGCCCCATTGCGCCAGGCTCCAGGTCTCGGGCTCGCCGGTCGAGCGTCCGTTGCCGCGATGGTCGATGTAGATCACCTGGTGGCTGTCGGCGAAGCGGTCGAAATAGGGCCGCATGGTCGAATGGTCGAAGCCCGGCCCGCCATGCATCACGATCAGCGCCGGTTTCTGCACCATGCGCTCGCCGGCGATGGCAAGGCCCGAGCCCACCGTGTCGAAAAAGATGCGCGCGCCGTTGACGCTTACCTGCATGGCTCACCTCGAATGAAAATGGCGGTCAAGGCGGAGCCTCCGGCCAGTTCGGGTCGGCGTCCGCCGGATGCGGCCCGCGCGTCGCGAGCGCGGCGGGGCGGTGATAGCAGCGCAGATGCCAGTCGCGCAGGCGCGGAAAACGGCCGAGCGGCAGCTTGGCGGCGCGCGACGGCGACAGCACCGCGGCCACCGTCAGGTCGGCGGCGGTGAAATCCGCGCCGAGGATCCAAGGGCGCCCCGCCAGCTGCGCCTCCAGCAGGCTGCAGGATTTTTCCAGATGCGGCCGGATGAAATCCTCCGCCGCTGCACGCACGCGCTGGAACAGCCGGTCGCCCTGCACCCATGGCTCCAGATGGACCTGCGCCCACAGCGTCCAGCGCCAGAGCTCGGCCTCGCCTGCGAGCGTCGCGGGATAAAGCGGCGGCGCGCCATATTTCTTGGCAAGATACAGGATGATCGCCAGCGATTCCGACAGCACGAAGCCATCGTCGTCGATCGCGGGGATGGCGCCGGCCGGATTGATGCGCAGATAGGCCGGCGATTTCAGCACCGGATCGTTCCAGTCATAGGGCACATGCGCGAAGGTGAGGCCGAGCTCGTTCGCCGCCCACAGCACCCGCATGGTGCGCGAATCCGTCGAGCCGTAGATGGTGAGCGCCATGGCGGAATGTGCCGGCGCAGCGCTGCCCAAGTCAATTCGCCTTCACGGCACGCCGGCCGGCGCCGGTTTCGTCCGCGACGCGGCGGCGGCAAGTGTCGCGTCGAAACTGCTCATCGGGTGCTCCGGGTTCGGGCTGACAGGACAGGCGGCCTGGTGTCGGCATAGTCGAAATTGCGCACGATCATCGGCCCGTCGCTGCGGTCCTCGAAGCGCGCCGGCAGGCCGGAGGGCGCGATCCACACCACGACCTCGCTGACGATGCCGTGGCTGTCGACGTGCATGCGAAGACGCGGGTCTGAGCGCCGCCGATGCCAAGGCGCGGTCGAACATGGCCTCCTTCTGCCGCGCAAATGCGGTGTTTCGTGGGCGCCCGGATCCCGATTCCGTGGCGCACCCGGCGCTTCACCCTACGGCACGGTAGTATTCACGGCAGTATTGCGCCGGGCATTATTGGGATACTGTTTCCGCCGGAATCGACGACCGGGGGGCCAATCGATGTCGAAGGCAAGAATCGCGTGTGGCGTGGCACTGCTGCTCCTGGCGATGCCGCCGGCCCAGGCCGACAGCGTCGACGTCCGCGCCACAATCGATCGCCTGCTGGCGAAGCTCGCGCCCTTCAGCGTAACGGAACACAGGACTAGGGAAGTCCGGTACCGGGACTGCAGCGGCGTAACGATGCTCGAGCCGGCGTCGCCGTTCATGCAGGCTTCCTACACGGTCGGTGGGTCGGGGCGGCTCGCTCTGGGGCCGGGCGCCTGTACGTGGGAGACGCAAGACGAGAACTACGATGTGACGGTGCAACACATGCTCGTCTCGTCGAACCTTTACATCACGGACAAGAAGCCTGTCACCTGGGGCGAAGCTGTGTTCGGTGAAATTCCGGACCAGGTGTTCACCAAATCGACGGAAGTCACGAATTGCGATCCCGATGCTGGGCAGGGACCGGTTGCCGTCAGTCACGTCGCGATGGACCTCACGCTCTACACGCACAAAAGCCTGACGTTGACCGCAGCACTCGCGAATATCCGTTCCGAGAAGATCGACTTCAACATCGATCGTCCGACGTTCGGCACGATCGAGGAAGGCTTGGTGTTCTCGCACTCGTTTCCGACCGATGCGAATACCGGCTACACGGAGGACGCTGCGGTGACCCGTTCGGATGCCATCGACGTTCAAATGACGGGACACACCACGCGCCTTGCTCAGATACAGGCCCTGCGCGTGCATGGCCGCATGCCGTTCACCTCGGCAATTGTCGTCGAAGGCGACACCAATGACGGCAAGAAGGTCTCCGATCATCTGAGTCTGGCCGACCGAACCATTCCCGTTACGGGCGATTTGGTCGTCGATGGCGGCACCAAGGGCTCGACGGTCATATTCATCGTGCCATTCCGCGCCGATATGTGTCCCGCACACGCCGCAGGCGTGACCCTTAAGCCGAATGTGTCGACTTCGGGAATGACCCTGATTCGGCCCTAGCCATCGCAGCGGCGGAATCTGCGCTGGCGCGTTCCGCCGCTATGGATGTTTCCCCTGGGCCGATGCCCAAAATCCTGCAGCAACGACGGCGGACCGCGTTGCCGCGGCGCTCGCGCGTTCCTATGATGCGGCGATAAATTCAGGGGTTTTCGCCATGCTGGGTCTGATGCAGGACTGGCCGCTGCTGGTCCACAAGATCATCGACCATGCCGCGCTGTACCACGGCGACCGCGAGGTCGTGTCGCGCAGCGTCGAGGGACCGATCCACCGCACCAATTACCGCGAGATCGCGCGGCGCGCCCGCAAGGTGGCCGAGGCGCTGGACCGGCATGGTATCCAGCCCGGCGAGCGCGTCGCGACGCTGGCCTGGAACACCTGGCGGCACATGGAGACGTGGTACGGCATCGCCGGCGTCGGCGCGGTCTATCATACGCTGAATCCGCGCCTGTTCCCGGACCAGCTCGTCTACATCGCCAATCATGCCGAAGACAAAGTGCTGTTCTTCGACATCACCTTCGCCGACCTGGTGGCGCAGATCGCGCCCAAGCTGCCGAGCGTCAAATTGTATGTCGCGCTGACCGACGCGGCGCAGCTGCGGGATTTGAAACTGAAAGACGGGGCGGCGATCCCGAACCTGATCGCCTATGAGGATTTCATCGCCGCGTCGTCCGGCGATTTCGCCTGGAAGGAGGTCGACGAGAAGGCCGCCTGCGGGCTCTGCTACACCTCGGGCACGACGGGCAATCCCAAGGGTGTGCTCTATTCGCACCGCTCCAACGTGCTGCATGCCTTCATGGCGGCGCTGCCCGACGCGCAGAACCTCTCCGGACACGACAGCATCCTGCCGGTGGTGCCGATGTTCCACGCCAACGCCTGGGCGCTCGCCTTCACCGCGCCGATGGTCGGCGCCAAGCTGGTCATGCCGGGGCCGAAGCTCGACGGGCCGTCGATCTGCGAGCTTCTGACCGGCGAGGCGGTGACGCTGACCGCCGCCGTGCCGACCGTGTGGCTGGCGCTGCTGCAATATCTCGAACGGACCGGCAAGACGCTGCCGCACATGAAGCGCGTGATCATCGGCGGCTCGGCCTGCCCGCGCTCGATGATCGAGACCTTCGAGACGAAATACGGCGTCCAGGTGATCCATGCCTGGGGCATGACCGAGATGAGCCCGCTCGGCACCATGGCCACGCTCAAGCACCACGTCGCCGAACTGCCCTACGCGGCGCAGCTCGACTACAAGTGCAAGCAGGGCTATCCAGTGTTCGGCGTCGAGATGAAGATCGTCGACGACGCCGACAAGGAGCTGCCGCGCGACGGCAAGGCGTTCGGCCGCCTCAAGGTGCGCGGGCCGGCGGTGGCGAAGGCCTATTTCCGCGGCGAGGGCCAGGACGCCTTCGACGCCGACGACTGGTTCGACACCGGCGATGTCGCCACCATCGACGCCGAAGGCTACATGACCATCACCGACCGCTCCAAGGACGTCATCAAGTCCGGCGGCGAGTGGATCTCCTCCATCGAGATCGAGAACGTCACGGTCGGCCATCCCGCCGTCGCCGAAGCCGCTGTGATCGGCGTGCGCCATCCCAAATGGGACGAGCGGCCGCTGCTGATCGTGGTATTGAAGCCGGGCAAGACGGCGACGCGCGAGGACATCCTGGCCTATCTGAGCGGCAAGATCGCCAAATGGTGGATGCCCGACGACGTGCAGTTCGTGGGCGAGATCCCGCACACCGCCACCGGCAAGATCCAGAAGACGGCCTTGCGCGAACAGTTCAACGCCTACCGCCTGCCGGCTGCGTGAATGCGCAGGCCGCGGCTTTATCCGGAGTAGCTCACCCTTCATGCGTTCCCAGCACATCGCGGCCATCGCTTCGCTTGCCTGTTTCATCCTGGGCGCCGCCATCGCGCTGACGGCGTCGTACGGCACCGCCGCGGGCTGGTGGGACTATGCCGCCGGCCTCAAGCTCGCGGCGCCGGGTTTCGCGCTGGGCCTCGCCGGCGTGGCGGCGGGCGCAGTGTGGCTGGCGCGGGCGCTGCGCGGCAACGACAGCGCGGGGTGGAAGTTCGGCGCGCTCGGCCTCGCCGGCTCGCTGGTGCTGGCGTTCATCCCGCTCAACCAGCTGCGGCTCTATTTCGTCTCGCCGCCGATCCACGAGGTCTCGACCGACGTGGAATATCCGCCGCCCTTCACCGCTCTCCTGGCGCTGCGCGCCGGCGCCGAGAACGGGCCCGAATATGACGGGATGAAACTGGTCTGGTACGGCGGCCGCGTCACCCACACGGCGGCGGCGCAGAAGAAGGCCTATCCCGACATCAAGCCCTATGTCGCGCTGCTCAATCCGCGCCAGACGCCGGACATCGATCCGATGAAGATCCTGTTCTGGCGCGGCTTCGAGCGCGCCAAGGACCTGGGCTGGAGCGTGGTGTATTTCAACGCCCATGACGGCATCATCGAGGCGACGCATAAGAGCCTGTGGTTCGGGCTCGTCAGCGACATCTCGATCCGCGTCAAACCGGCCGGCAAGATCGGCGCCCGCCTCGACATCCGCGCCAAGAGCCGCACCGGCGTGAACGACATGGGTGCCACGGCGGCGCTGGTGCGCGGCTATCTGAAAGCGCTGAAATAGTCAGGCCGCAAACGTCTTCTCGAACGCCCTGAGGCCGGGCGGCGAGAACGTCACGATGCGGCTGTTCTTCTCGCGCCGCGCCCAGCCGAGTTCGTAGATGCGCGTCAGCAGCGCCGCGCCCAACGAACCCGCGAGATGGCTGCGCCGCACGCTCCAATCCAGGCAATCCTTGCACAGGGCGCGGCGGCCGGCGGCGGCCGCGTCGAGATCGATGCCGAAATCGCGGATGAAAGCCTCGCCGCGGCGCGACAGCGCGAGCTCGTCGCCGCGCCGCGCCAGCACCCGCCTGGCCAGCAGACCGTCGAACAGCGCGACGCCCAGATCGCCGGCGAGATGGTCGTAGCAGACCCGGGCGCGGCGCAGCGCCGGCTCGGCCGGGCCGCTCCGCGTGCGGCGATGGCCGGTGCGCTCGGCCAGGCTCATCAGCTTTTCCAGCAGGCCCGCGACGTCGGCGCCGGCGAGCGCGAAATAGGCGTGACGGCCCTGACGGCGCTCGCTGACGAGCCCGCCCTGGGCAAGTTTTGACAAATGCGAGCTCGCGGTCTGGGCCGTGACGCCGGCCTCGCGCGCCAGCTCGCCCGCGGTCAGCGCCTCTCCGGCGAGCAGTGCGGTCAGCATGTTGGCGCGGGCCGGATCGCCGAGCAGGGCGGCGAGCGGCGCGATGTCGGGCCCTGTTTTCACGGTTCGATGCTAATCGAAGCGTCGCCGCGAGTCCATCGCTATCCTGCCGCCACGCTTCGATGGAGACCGCACCATGACCGTGACCTGCTGCATCCGCTACACGCTCGACCCCTACCAGCGCGAGGCGTTCGAGGCCTATGCCAGGGCGTGGCACGCCATCATCCCGGCCTGCGGCGGCGACCTCGTCGGCTACTGGCTGCCGCACGAAGGCACCGACAATATCGCGCTGGCGCTGATCTCGTTCGACAGCCTGGCGTCCTATGAGCGCTACCGGGCGCGGCTGAAGGCGGACCCCGCCGCCCTGGCGAATTTCCGCGCCGCGCAGACCGCGCGCTTCATCCTCAGCGAGGAACGCAGCTTCCTGCGCCAAGTCGAGGCGTGATCAGGCGCCGCGGCTAGAGTGGATTTGGTTTGAATCGAATCACCCAAAAGCCGTCATCGCCCGGCGTGTCCGGGCGACCCATTTTGTTTTCAGGTGAAGAAAAATAGGTTGCCCGGACAAGCCGGGCAATGACGGAGTGATTTGGGTATTTCAAAACTAATCAACTCTGATGCCGTTTTTCATCACAAATCTCGGCTTCGCGAGGGCCGCCAGGTCGCCCAGCGGATCGCCATCCACCGCGACGAGGTCGGCGAGGAAGCCCTCGCGGACGCGGCCGAGTTCGTCCGCCCGCCGCAGGATCGCCGCGTTCACCGCCGTCGCGGCGGCAAGCGTCTCTTCCGCGCCCATCCCGAGTTTCGCCATCGCCTGCAGCTCGCCGAGATTTTCGCCATGCGCGAAGACGCCGACGTCGCTGCCGCAGCCGATGACGACGCCGGCGGCGCGGGCGCGGGCGAAGGCCCGCGCGGCCTCGGCCATGCGCGCGCTTGGGCTCCCACCCGGCACATACTCGCCGCGATAGAGACTGATCGACTGCGCCGCCATCAGCGTCGGCAGATAGGCGATGCCTTTGAGTTGCATCAGCGCGAAGGTCGCTTCGGTCCCCCCATAGCCGTGCTCGATCGTGTCGACGCCCGCCAGCGCCGAGCGCCGCATGCCTTCGTCGCTGGTGGCGTGCGCCGCGACGGGACGGCCGAGCCCATGCGCCGCGTCGGCCGCAGCACGCATTTCATCGATCGAGAAGGTCGGCACCGTCTCGCCGTCCGGGCCGGCGCGGTAGTCGGCATAGAGCTTGATCCAGTCCGCGCCGTGGCTGGCCTGGTGGCGCACCGCGCGCACGACCTCATCGATGCCGCTGGCTTCCTCGGCGCCTTGCGGACAGCAGCAATCGGGCCGGAAATTCCTGCGTGCCGGACCATACGACCCCGTCGCCACGATGGCGCGGGTCGCCACGAAAAGACGCGGACCGGGCGTCAGGCCCTCGGCGATGGCGCGCTTGAGCGCGACGTCCGCGTAACCCGCGCCTTCGGTGCCGAGATCGCGCAGGCTGGTGAAACCCGCCGCCAGCGTCGCGCGCGCGTGGTTCACCGCGCGTACGGTGCGATAGGCCTCGCTCTCCTTCAGCACCTGATCGTCCCACGCGGTCTCGTTGTAAGGATGCAGGAAGAGATGCGAATGCAGGTCCATCAGCCCCGGCAGCAGCGTGCAGCCGGGCAGTTCGATGCTCTCATCCGCGGCACTGAACGCGCCGCGCGGCGCGATCTTCGCGATGCGACGGCCGTCGACGAGGACGGAAAGGCTTTCGCGGACGCCCTCGCCGGCGCTCCAGACGCGCGCGGGATGCAGCGCGATCATGGGGCGCGCCAGGCAAGCGGATGATCGACCAGAGCGCGATCGGTCGTCACAAGCCGCAATCCCTCGACCTGACATTGCGCCAATAGCATCCGGTCGAACGGATCTCGCGTTGGCGGCTGGGTGAGCAGAGCTTCGATCGCATGCGGCGGCGTAATGGGGAGAAGCGTGTAGTCCAGCGACTCGAAATAGGCAGGAAAGTCTTCCAACACGAGTGCGAGGTCGAGCTTGGCCAGCCTGTGCTTGATCGCAATTTCCCAGAAGCTGGCTGCGCTTACGAATTTCTCGTTGTCCGGCGAACTGAGCAGTGGCGCGAATGAGCCAACGCTCGCACGCGTCATTGCAAGAAGAATGTGGCTGTCGAGCAGCAGCCTCATGTCTTGCGCGGCGGCTTCGGCTTGTCGAAATCTTCCGGCAACGGCGTGATCAGAAAATCCTCCGGCAAGGGATCGTCAAAGTCCGGCGAAACCCAACCCACCAAGCGCTCGATGCCGCGCTCGCGCAGAAACTTCTCCCCCGCCTCCCAATTCGTGCCGCCCTTTTTCTTGTAGGGCACGATCTCGCAAACCGGCTCGCCATTGCGCGTGATCGTGATCGTCTCGCCGCCCTGTGCGGCGCGAACGAGTTCGGAAAAGCGATTCTTGCCGTCCTTGACCGAGACCGTGCGCATGCAGATAAAGGTAGCTACCGGTAGCCACTTTGTCAAGAAAGCCTGTAAAAGCCGCCGTTTTGCACCACATGGCCCTCGCGCTCCAGCTTGATCAGATGCGCCAGCACCGAGCGCGACGCGGCCGGCCACAGGCCCGGGTTCACGTCGGCATACATGTGCGCCACCAGCGCCGGGATCGTGTCGCGGCCGGCGGCGATGCCGGCGAGCACCTGCGCTTCGCGCTCGAGACGGTGCTCGCGATAGGCGGCGAGGAACGGCCCCGGCTGTACAATCGGCGCGCCATGCGTCGGATAGAGCGTGCAGTCGTCGCGCGCCTGCAATTTCTCCACGCTGGCGATGTACTGCGCCATGTCGCCGTCGGGCGGCGTCACCACCGTCGTCGACCAGCCCATGATGTGGTCGCCGGTGAACAGCGCCTTCTCCTCCTTGAGCGCGTAGCACATATGGTTGGAGGTATGGCCCGGCGTGTGGACGCCTTCGAAGGTGAAGCCGTTGCCGGCGACGATCTCGCCGTCGCGGACGCGGACGTCCGGCACGAAATCCATGTCGCCGCCGGCTTCGACTTTCGGACCGTCATCCTTGCCCGAGCCGTGCGGCCCGAAGGCATAGGTCTTCGCGCCGGACCATTCCTTGAGCGGCTGGGCCGCCGGCGAATGATCGCTGTGGCAGTGGGTGACGAGGATATGCGTCACGCGCCGGCCCGCCAGCACGCGCTTCAGGGCCTCGACATGCTCGGGCAGGTCCGGCCCCGGATCGATCACCGCGACGTCGCGGCCGCCGACGATGTAAACGCCGGTGCCTTTGAAGGTGAACGGCCCCGGATTGCCCGCGACGACGCGGGAGATCAGGGGCGTGACCTGCACCTCTTCGCCGTAGCGCGCGTCGAAGTCGCGGATGAACGGGATCGCCATCAGCGCTCGCCTTCGAAATCGTCCGGCGGGCGCGTCGCGATACGCTCCTTGCGCAGGATTGCCGCGGGGTGCGAGCGGCGCACGATCTGCCCGATCTTCCTGGGCGCGCGATGCGCGAAATGCTCGAGCATGTAGGAGATCCAGCGCACGCGGTGGCGGACGCGCTGGATGACGCGGCGCATGGTGCGCGAATAGTTGATCAGGATGGCAAGCCCCGCCATCAGCGGCAGAAGCCCGATGAGTGGGATCGGGATCGGCATCGGGGTGACGACGATCCCGATGATCGTCAGCACCCAACCCACCGTCAGGATGAGGATTTTTCGCAAACCGTGTCCATCGCTATCGGCGAAACCACAGATGGGTAACAGCCGGCTGTGCTGCAAGCCCCGCCCGCGCCCTTGTCGCGCCTTGCGCTCGTTCTGACAAGAGGCCTTGCTGACGTGGCGGCAATGACGCGGTTTGACCCGCCCGCCGGGCGCCGTTTAACGTCGGGCAAAATCCCGCGAGGAGACCACGCCATGAAATTCTACAATTCGGTCGGGCCCAATCCGCGCGTCGTGCGCATGTTCATGGCGGAGAAGGGCATTGCGATCCCGTCGCAGGATGTCAACCTGATGGCCGGCGAGAACCGCCAGGCCGATCACCTCAAGCGCAATCCGCATGGCCAGATGCCGTGCCTGGAGCTCGACAACGGCGCCTTTCTCTCCGAGATCATCCCGATCTGCGAATATCTCGAGGACAAGAACCCCAGACCCGCGCTGATCGGCGCCAATGCCGAGGAGAAAGCCGAGACGCGGATGTGGACGCGGCGCATCGACCTCAACATCGCCGAGCCGCTGGCCAATGGCTTCCGCTTCAGCCAGGGCCTGCCGCTGTTCCAGAGCCGCATCGTCACCGTTCCCGAGGCCGCCGAGGGCCTCAAGAAGATCGCCCAGGACCGCATAAAGTGGCTCGACGGCCAGATGGCGGGCCGCGACTTCGTGGTGGGTTCGCGCTTCACCCTCGCCGACGTGCTGCTCTACTGCATGCTGGATTTCGGCGGCCAGGTCGGCCAGCCGCTCAACCCGGACAACAAAACCATCGCCGCCTGGTTCGCGCGCGTGCAGGAACGCCCGTCGACCAAGGCGTGACGCGGTAAAGTTCCCGCGTTAAGCAATAAGTAGGATTGCGTACATTTTCGCCGCAAAGCCGTGCTTAGCATGCACCGATGGATGACGAGGTTCCCGCGACAGTTCAGCGGCACACCGCGCGCAATGTCTGGGCGGCATGCGTGGCGCTGCTGCTTGGGCCGTCGCTGCTGGTGTGGATCGTGCGCGGCGTGGCGCTGGCGGCGCAGTGCGCCCCGGGACCGGCGCCGTGCCGCGGCATGGCGCTCGGCGGCGGCCTGCGCGACGCGCTCGATCTCGCCTGGTCGTTCAACACCGACACATTGATCCTGATCGCGGTGGCGCTGGTCGCCTCGGTCGCCTGCCTGTTCGCGCGCCGGCCGCTGCTGGCCGCCTCGACGCTGCTGCTGCTGCCGCTGGCGGCGCTGATCCTGCCGATGGCCGCGGTCTACAGCGCCATGTACCAGGACTGTCCGGTCAGCGAGTCCGGCATCGGCGACTGCACGCTGTGGGGGGCGCAGATGGGCATGAGCTTCCACACCGCCGCCAGCGTGCCGTGGCTGATCTACGGCTTCGCGCCCTATTCCTTCTCGCTGGCGCTGATGCTGGGCGTGATCGGCTGGTTCCTGGTGCGCACCAGGCCGCTCGGCCACGCCACCGCCAACCCGCACCGCTTCCCCGACGAGCGCTTCACGCACCGCGACTGATCGGCAAGGCTTGCTGGCGCGCGCCGGAGCGGGCCGCGCCCTCAGCCTCAGACATAAGGCTTGGAATCGACGGCGGCGATCAGGCCCTTGATCGTGCGGTAGAGAAAATAAACGAAGGCCGCTCCGATCACCACAAAGCCGACCAGGAACCACGCCGTCGCGATGCCGACCACGAACAGGATGAACCACACCCAGAAAGCGCGGATCGCGTTCTCGAAATGGCTCTCCCAGATCGTGCCGCGTGCCTCGTCGCGCTTGATATAGGCGAGGATGACGCCGGCAATGCCCGAGACGCCGCCGCAGAACAGCGCGCCGAGATAAAGCCCGTAGACGACGATGGCCAGGGTGCGCGTATCGGTGCCGGTGGGCGTCGTGCTGACGGCCGGAACGGACGGCGGCAGTGGCGGCGGCGGCACGTCGGTCATGGCTTCCTCCCGGAACGCCCCATGATGTGGGGAGGGACGCGGGCGCCGTCAAGCACCGATTCGGCGCGGGTTCACCCCCACGGCCGAATGCGCTAGGCTGGGCGCCGCCGGCTTCGGCAAGGCAAAACCAGGTGAGGGACCGATGAGAAAATTCGATGTGCTGATGGGCGCCGCAGTGGCGGCGCTGTTGCTGGCGCCGTTGCCCGTCCTTGCCGCCGATCCGGCCGGCGAGATCGTGACCGCGACGACGCATGCCGATCTCGCCAGCAAGGCCGCCGACCTCGCCGGCACGCAGATGCACATGCATCATGCGCTCAATTGCCTGGTGGGCCCGGGCGGCGCGGGTTTCGATGCCAAGAACATGAACCCGTGCGCCAATTCCGGCGCCGGCGCCATTCCCGACACCGCCGATGCGGCGAAGAAGACGAAGCTGCAATCGGTCGCCAGCGCCCTCAAGGGCGGACTCGCCACCGACAATCTGGCGGCGGCGCACCAGGTCGCGGCGACCGCCGCCGCCACGCTGGCGGCGATCAAGTAGCCGCGCGCCTCACGGCGGGTTGAGCGCGCCGGTCGCCATCAACATCGCGAACAGGCGGCGCAGATGCTGGCCGAGCGGCTCGATGGCGCCGAAATAGGCCGGAGCGCGGTTGAGATCGGGGCGGGCGCGCAGCCCGCCGGGAAACTCGAGCACCCAGCCGCGCTCGAGCAGCTTGGCGACCTTGCGCCGCACTGTCTCGCGCGGCAGGCCGGTGGTGCGCGCCAGCGCCATGCGGCTGATGAGCAGGATCAGCTCCTGCGGTATCGTCGACAGGTAGCCGCCATATTCCGCGCGCAGCTTCGGGTCGTTCATCACCTTTTCGACGTTGCGGTTGGAGATCGTCATGAACAGGATCGCCGCCTCGTAGTCGTGCTCGAAGACTTCGCTGATGCCTTCGGCGGAGCGCAGGATGAATTCGGCGACGTAATAGGCCATGGCGCGCGACTGCGGATGGTCGCGTATCGACGGGCCGGGCTCGGGCAGCGCGCCGCCCGGCAGGGCATCGAGCTGCGCGAACTGTTTCGGCTTTTTCGCTTTCTTGATTTTCCTGGGCTTGGTGTCCGGCATGCCGTTCCTCTGACGCGAACCCGCGACGTACCGTTCGCTGACCCTGACGCGCTTCGCATCTTTGCAAGGAAAAGTTGCAGCGGTCTAGCCGAGATCGATGCCATGGGCCTTCAGGTTGCGGAACAGCAGGCGCAGCATCTCGATGTTGAAGGCGCCCAGTTCGCGGTTGTTGCCGAGGCCCAGCGGATTGTCCGGCGAGAACACCAGCCCGTCGGCCTGCTCCAGCAGGATCTTCTTCTCGATCAGCGCGGCGATGCGGCGGCGCACCGTCTCCAGCGGCACGTTGAGCGCGCGGCTCACCGCGTTGCGGCTGATGCCGACCCGTTCGGCGTCGCGCTGGGCCAGGCTGCTGCGCCGGCCTTTCTTGGTCTCGCGCGGGGTCAGGTGCAGGAGGTTGGAATTGGCAATGGTGGTGACGAGCAGCAGATCCAGGAAGTCGAGCGGAAAGGTGCGCAGCACTTCGCTGGCGATCGCCATCATGTAAGCAATCGAGAGGCGGCCGGCGACGCGGACGGCATCGACATTCGACATACGCAACTATGCTCCTGCTCGGGCCTGCCCGGCGGCAAAAGCCAGGGCAAGTGAAAGAGCAGTCGAACAATCCAAATCCGCTCATGGAACGCAAGAGCGCAACTTGTGAATGCACGCTGGCATGTCACTGTTGCGCCGATTACCTACCCAGTACGGGTATTCTACAAGACGACGGAACCCGGTGGAACTTTGCTGCGCCCGTTTGCCCACAGACCTGCGGGAACCAAGTGCCAGCTTCGCGCGCTGATACGAACAGAGGCGAAGGGAGCGTTACGATGGCGATGGAGACGCATGCAAGGGCCGGCAGACAGCGCTCGGTCCTGCGTCTAGGCGAGGAGCGTCCCGCCTGGATGCCGCACCCCGCGCTTGTGGCCTTCATCCTGGTGCTTTGGACCTTGGCCGCGGCGGCGCAGGCGCCGCATTGGCTGGGGCACTGAGCCAAAGTTCCCTCCGAAACGCCATCTTTACGCCTGCCGGGCAAGGATCGCCGCGATTTCGAAGCGGCGTTCCTTTGGCCAGTGATCGCTCCACCCGTTCCCTCGCCGCCCTGACCGGCGCATCGACCAGCCGTGTCCTGAACCTGGCCGCGATCGCCATGGCCAATGCCGACAATCCCGAGCACGCCAGCGCGCCGTTCTTCAGCACCCCGGCGATGAACAGCGCCATCCTGCTCAAGCACCGCGTCCGTTCGGACGAGACCTACAGCTTCGCCGACACACGCCAGGTCGCCACCAAGATCATCGTGCCGTTCGACAACAAGGACCTGCGCGCCGGCGGCCGATCCTTCTTCGTCGACCAGCGCGGCTACCACGACGCGCTGCGCAACATCGGCAATTACGGCAACCGCGAGATGGAGCGCGACCTGAACGTGCTGCGCGTCGTCGGCGCCCTGCCGTCGCT
The DNA here is from genome assembly GCA_035570795.1 of Rhizomicrobium sp. Lineage (GTDB taxonomy): Bacteria > Pseudomonadota > Alphaproteobacteria > Micropepsales > Micropepsaceae > Rhizomicrobium. Next base: position 7,024 of record DATMKZ010000078.1, on the reverse strand, counting down.
CGATCCCTTCCTGCTGCGCGAGCAGCTGCGCGGCCACGCCATCGAATGCGCCGATTGCTATTTCGCGATCTCGCCGGCCGACCAGCAGCGCATGCACGACTACGTCTCGGCCGAGATCCGCAAGCTGATCCAGCTCGCCACCGGCGGCGACGCCGAGGGTCAGAGCTCGGCCGCCCGCCTCGCCGCCGCCCTGCTCTCCACCCTGGTCGACGAGAAGCTCGAGCCCTTGCGCCGGACGCTGATGATGAACCCGGCGGATTTCCGCGAGGGCGTCTTCAGCTGGCGCGGCTTTCTCTACTACAAATGGACGATGGAGAAGTTCTGGCCCGAGGTCGTCGACGCCTTGCGCGCCATCCGCGCCATGCGCCCCACCGGCAAGGTCACCGGCGAGCAGCGCAGCTTCCTCGATGCCACCCAGCGCGCCATCATCGAGAAGGTCCAGAGCAGCGGCCAGGCGGTCCGGCGCATCCTGGGCGTCTACGACGCGGCCTATGACGACCTGGTGCGCAATCAGCTGCCCGCGACCTTCCGCGACTTCCTGCGCAACGCGCCGCACCTGTTCGTCGACCTCGGCGAGAAGGTCGGCGTCATGTCCCACATCGCCAGCTTCTGGAGCTACCGCTTCCCCAAGGGTGCGAATGCCACCGTCGACGCCGACGAGCTGACCGGCATCTTCCAGGATTTCAGTTCGGGCTTCTCCGCCAGCGTGCCGGGCGTGCACGGATAGCGGCCCTGCCGCTTTCGGCATGCGGGCAGGCCAGTCGCCTCAAAGTCGCCACGCTCATGTCCGGCTCGCCGGCGTCTCCTGGCGCCGCTGGTAGTCGCCGCTCGCCACCGCGTCGGCTATCTCCTTTTTCCACTGCGCCGTCAGCCGCGTGCGCGGCACCGGATAGCGCTCGGCGAGGAAATCGGCGGCGCGCACCCGGTCGGTGCGGAAACTGCGAAAGCCCTTGCGCAGCTCGCACCACGCCACCACCACGCGCACCATCTCCCAATAGGACACGGCGAACGGCCAGATCGTGCGCTCGCTGGCGCGGCCCTGCTCGTCGCCATAGGCGATGCGGATCTTGGTCTGGGCGTGGATCGAGGCGCGCACCCGCGCCATGTCGACCGAGTCGCGCTCGATCCGTTTCCAGTTGGGCGAGACCAGCGTCGAATCGAGCGCCAGGGGCTTCAGATGCGCCGGCACCACGGCGCCGATCTTGGCGACGAGATCGCGCGCCGCGCGCACCAGCGCCGCGTCGCCGCGGCCCATCACCCATTGCGCGCCCAGCATCGCCGCCTCGATCTCGTCGGCCGTCAGCATCAGGGGCGGCATGTCGAAGCCGTCCTCCAGGATGTAGCCGATGCCGGCCTCGCCGCGGATCGGCACGCGCTCCGCCAGGAGCTGCGAGATGTCGCGGTAGATGGTGCGCAGCGAGGTTTCCAGCTCACCCGCGATGTCGCCGGCGGTGATCGGGCGGCGCTTGGAGCGGCGCAGGATCTGGATGATCTGGAACAGACGTTCGGCGCGACGCATGGCGATCCCTGCTGCTTATGCCGCCAGCGACACGACACGGCCGCTCGCCGTGGCGCGCGCGATTTCCACGCCTTGCGCATCGCTGAGCTTGCCCTCGACGAAGGCGACGGTCCGGCCGAGCTGGATCACCTGCGCTTCGCAAACCAGGCGGCCCACCTTGGCCGGGCTGAGGAAATGGACATGCAGATCGATGGTCGGCGCGGTCAGCGTGCCGCCCGATTTGATCACGATCGCCGGCCCCATCGTGTCGTCCAGCATGGCGGTGAGGAAGCCGCCCTGGATCGTGCCGCCGAAATTGAGGAACTCGGCACGGGCGTCGAATCCGACCTTGATCCAGCCGCGCTCCGCATCGAGGTCGATGAGCGTCCAGCCGAGCAGCTTGGCGCAAGGGGGCAGCGGAAATTTGTCGAACAGGCTCTCAGGCATGGCGCGGTCTCCTCCTCGGTGCAGCCCATCCTGCTGCCAGACTGCTGACAACATGTTGTCAGCAGCGGACGCCTATGGAAAGGCCGCGATTTCACAGGAGCGGATTTGCCATGATCACCCTGTTCGGCTTCGGCCCGGCTTTCGGCCTGCCCGACCCCAGCCCGTTCGTGATGAAGACCGAGATCCAGCTCAAAATGGCCGGCCTTGCCTATCGCCGGCAGCGCGGCGCGCCGCCGGATGCGCCCAAGGGCAAGATCCCGTTCATCGTCGACGGCGGCGCGCGGATCGCGGATTCGACCTTCATCCGCTGGCACATCGAGCGCGCCCATGGCGTCGATCTCGACCGCGGCCTGACGCCGACGCAGACGGCGCAAGCCTGGGCGGTGGAGCGGCTGCTGGAGGATCATCTTTACTGGGCGCTGCTTGCGGCGCGCTGGCTGGACGACGCGAATTTCGCGCGCGGCCCGGCGCATTTCTTCGACGGCGCGCCGGACGGCGTGCGCGAAGGCGCGCGCGAGCGCGTGCGGGCGACGTTGCACGGCCACGGCCTCGGCCGTCATGCGCCCGAGGAAGCCCTGCAGCTCGCGGCCAAGGACCTCGAAAGCCTGTCCGCGCTGCTCGGCGACAAGCGCTATCTGATGGGCGACGCGCCCTGCGGCGCCGACGCGACGCTGGCCGCGATGCTGGCGGGGATTCTCACGCCGTTCTTCGAGACGCCCTTGCGCGATGCCGCGCTGACGCACGCCAATCTCGTCGCCTATCGCGGCCGCATGCTGGCGCAATACTACCCGCAATTCGCCGCCGAGGCGGCGTAATCGCCGGCGTCGCGCCGGGCTATGTCTAGAAGCTGGCGCCGTCGAGTTTGTGCACCGAGGCGGCAGCGAGGATGTCCGGCGCCATCAGCCGCGCATTGACGCCCATCCGCGCCCGCGCCGGATCGACCGGCGACCAGTGCGTGACGTTGCCGCAAACCTTGCAGCGGTGGAAGCGGATGCTCTTGTCGTCCCACATATAGATGTCGGTGGCACCGGTGACACGCACGAGGTCCGGCGCGTAATAGGCCCACAGCGTGCCCATACGGCGGCAGATCGAGCAATTGCAGTCGGTCACCGTGGCCGGCGCCTGCGCGATCTCGAGACGGACGGCGCCGCAATGGCAGGAGGCTTGGATCATGGCGCGGCTGCCTCCGTCGGCTTGGACGTCGCCTGGTGTTCGTTCTTCTCGGTCACGTCGCGTGCATGCATCGGGGCGATCCCAGACGGAACCGCCCGAGGGGTGCGCGACTATGCAATGGCGGCACAGGCGCGGCAACCGACAATGTTTACGGTGTGACGTGGTCGTCCGCGTCGCCGTCGTCCGGGGAATCGTCGGCATGCGCGGCGGCCGCGTGGTCGATGCGCGCCTCGGCGCGGGCCAGCGCCGCGTCGACCTTGGCGCGGACCGCCTCATCGCCGATCTGCGCGAGCTGCGCGCGGGCTTGCGCCAGCGCCGCCTTGACCTCGGCAGCGATCTGCGGACGCAGCGCCGCGACCTGGCGCAGCACGATCTGATGCGCCTTGAGCTCGGCCTCGGCGCGAGCCATCTCCGGCTTCATGCGGGCCATCGCGGCGCGAATCTCGCTTTCGGTGCCGTCGATCTCGATGCGCGTCTGCGCGTCGTGGCCGTGCGCGCCATGCAGGCGCAGGATGCGCACGATGTGGCCGCTCCCCTCGGCAGGGACAGGCGGCGTCGGCGCCACGGCCGGTGCCGGCGGCGCTGGCTCTGCCGCCGGTGCGGCCGGTGCCGCAGGCGGCGTGGCCATCGCCACCGGGGTCGGTGGCACGGGCGGCGCATCCTGCGCGAATGAGGGATGCGCGGCGGCGATCGCGCCGGTCGCCAGCACGGCGATGGCGGCCATTTTCAAGACGTCCATGGATGACACTCCCGATCGGTGTGAGGTTGGAGCCAGTATCGCCTGCACGCGTGCCGGCAGCGCCGACGGCGCCGCCATGGCGAGCGCGCCGGACATGCCGCGGCTGCGGAATTCCGCCGCCATGCGCAGAAGCTCGCCGGCGTAGTCGGACGGCGCCATGCCCGACGCGACGACCGCATCGTCGGCCGCGATCTCCGCCTCGCGCCGCAGCGTCCGCGCGCCCAGCCACACCAGCGGATTGGGCCAGTAGAGCGCGCAGGCGGCGAGCGCCAGCATCTGGCTGAGCCCGTCGCGCCGCGCGACATGCGCGAATTCATGGCGCAGCACCGCCTGCAGGCGGTCATGCGGCCACAGCGCGGCCGCGTTCGGAAGCAGGATGACGGGACGGATAATGCCCCAGGTCAGCGGCCCGCGCGCGCCACGCGACAGAAGCAGGTTATGGCGCAGGCGGCCGGCGACCGCCGGCAGCTCGCTCGCATCGAACGGATGTGCGACGGAATCGCCGCGCAGCATCCGCAGAAGGATCGCCGCGATCGCATGGCGCAGCGCGACCAGCACGATGCCCGCGAGCCAGATCCCGATCACTGTCGCTGCCGCGTCGCCGAGGCCGAAATGCCACGCCGCCGGCGCTGGCACCGGCGCGGGCATCGGTGCGGCGAAGTTCGCTGCCATCGCCATCGGCGGCGCCGGCGGCGCGAGCACAACCACGGCCGGCCCGAAGATCACCAGGAGCGGCAGCGCCAGCAGCGCCGCGAAGGACGCCGTCCAGGCGAGGTGACGCAGGCTCGCCCGCTTCGCGGCCCCGGCGAGCCAGCCGAACGCCATCGCCAGGCTCGACGCCGCCAGCGCCTCGCCCGCGAACAGCAGCACCCGCATGGCATCGAGGTCGCTCATCGCCCCTCCCGCCGTGCTTTTGCAATCAGTCGCGACAGCCGGTCGAGCTCGTCGCGCGAGATGTCGGCATCCTGCCGCGTGATCAGCGCCGCGACCGCGCGCTCCACCGAATTGTCGAAGAAGGTCCGAAGCAGCGAATCGATCGCGCGGCGTCCCATCTGCTCGCGCGCCACCGCCGGCTCGTAAATGTAGCGCGTGCCGTCGCTGGCGTGGCGCACATGGCCCTTCTTCTCCAGGATCGCCAGATGCGTGCGGATCGCGGTGTAGCCCGGCGGATCGGGCATCTGCTCCAGGATCTGCGCCGCCGAGCCGCGGCCGAGCTTGTAGAGCGCGTCCATGATCTCGCGCTCCCGCCGCGAGAACCCGTCCTTTTTCGGAAGCTTCGAGCCCATGCCAAAAAATTGGCACCTTGGGTTATCTCTGTCAACACCAGCCATCCTGGCTGTCAGAATCGTGAAGAGGATTGCAACGGCAGAAAGGTAGGATGCTACGGCGACTTGGGAAGAACGGCATGCGTGCAAGCACAATATTATCCTGTCTCGGTGGCTGCCTGATTTTGGCGGGCGCCGCCGCGCAGTCCGCACCGCCGCCTCCTGCGCCGTCGCACTGCGTGTTTCAGCAAACCGGCACCGCGTCGAGCGGAACTTGCGGACCGCTGTTCGATGAAAATCCCGTCTTCACGCTCGCGCCGGCTGCGGCCGGCACGCAGGGTGTCTGGCGCAGCGACATCCATCCCAGCGCGGTCTGGGCCGGCAGCTTGAGCGACGACGACGGAAAATTTCCGGCGGAACTGGACGTCTACGACGCCGGACGGGGCATTTTGCGCACCGAATACGGATGGTTCGCGGTTTCCCATGTCGAGACTTCGCCGTCATTGCGCTTCGAACTCGACGCGTCACGCGAAATCATGCCCGGCACGCTGGACGGGAAGATCATCGAGCGCGCCGCCGCGCTTCTCTCCTCAACCGCGGTCTGGAACCGGGCGGACAATCGCGTCTGTCCGCCGAACGCCACGAATTGGAGCATCTATTGCGCGCTGCAGAAGGCGACGATCGAAGTGGCCGGCGCCGCCGATCACCGCCGCCCGGCGATGGAAGCCGTGCGCCAGATCGTCGATGAGCGATCGGCCGGGCGGACCTACAACCACCGACTGATGGACTACAACAACGATGCGTCGACGACGTTAAGCGACGTGGCCAGCCTGTTCCGCGAGGCGACGATGGACATGAAAGACCCGCAATGGCTGGCGAAGCATGGATTCGCCACTTCGCCGGCCTTCTGAGCGCGATGCCGACATCGGATATCGGCGGCGCCCCCGCGCCCCGTCAGCGGCGCTTCCGACTTCGCGAACGGCAGGACGGATAACACCGCAAAGCGTTCAGAACCAGCCCTTGGCACGCAGCGCACGGACGAAGCTGCGGCTGACCGGCGCCTTGGTCCCGTCGCGCGGCACGACAAGCAGCTTGCCACTGGCGCGCGCGGTCGCGGTGACGGCGTCCTTGGCGAGCCCCGGCCCGCCGCACGCTGCTGACATAAGCTGACGCGGCGGGCGTGGGAAAAACGGGCCGCGATGCCTATATTGGGGCCATGGCGCACAACAACGGCATGATTCCCCGCAAAGGACGCGGCAAGGCGCCCAAAGGCGTCTCCGAAGCCGCCGCGAAGTTCCGCGCGGCGGCCGATGCGGTTCCGCTGGCGCCGGCCGGCGACGCCTATGACCCCGCACCGCCCCCCGTCGGCGGAGCCGACAGTCAAATAATCATCGGCGGAGCCGACATTCATACAGGGATCGGCGACTTGCCGCTGCACGGCGGCACCGGCGCCGAGCTCGCAGGTTTCGTCCCCCACCGCCCTGCCCGCCCGGAGAAATCCGAGGGCGGCCGGAAATTCGTGCTGGTCAGCGACTACCAGCCGGCCGGCGACCAGCCGACCGCGATCCACGATCTGGTTGCCGGTCTCAGGGGCGAGGGCCTCGGCACCGGCGAAGGCGCGCGCCAGCAAACTGAAAACCGCAGCGTCGACCACGGCGTCGCCGACCTCGTCGGCGCCACCAACAATGTCGGCGAGCGCGACCAGGTGCTGCTCGGCGTCACCGGCTCGGGCAAGACCTTCACCATGGCCAAGGTGATCGAGGCGGTGCAGCGCCCCGCCCTGATCCTCGCCCCCAACAAGACGCTGGCGGCCCAGCTCTACAGCGAGTTCAAGCAATTCTTCCCGAACAACGCGGTGGAGTACTTCGTCTCCTATTACGACTACTACCAGCCCGAAGCCTA
>DATMKZ010000077.1:0-98920 GCA_035570795.1 Rhizomicrobium sp. | reverse complement strand
CAAGGACAAGAAGCGCGAGCAGGTCATGGCGCTGCTGCTGCACGGCGACGCGTCCTTCGCCGGCCAGGGCCTGGTGCCGGAAAGCCTCGATCTCTCGGAGCTCGACGGCTACAAGACCGGCGGCACCATCCATTTCATCATCAACAACCAGATCGGCTTCACGACCTCGCCGGCCTATTCGCGCTCCTCGCCCTATTGCACCGACATCGCGCTGATGGTGCAGGCGCCGATCTTCCATGTGAACGGCGACGATCCGGAAGCGGTGGTGCATTGCGCCCGCATCGCGACCGAATACCGCCAGCTGTTCCACAAGGATGTCGTCATCGACATGGTGTGCTACCGCCGCTTCGGCCACAACGAGACGCTGGAGCCGACCTTCACCCAGCCTTTGATGTACAAGGCGATCAAGGACCATCCCACGACGCTGCAGATCTATTCGAAAAAGCTGGTCGACGAAGGCACGCTGACGCAGGCCGAAGCCGACGCCATGCTCAAGGGCTTCATGGCGCGGCTCGACGAAGAGCTTGCCGCCTCCAAGACCCACCGTCCCGACCGCGCCGACTGGCTCGACGGCCGCTGGTCCGGCCTCGCCGCCGCGCCCAAGGGCGACCGCCGCGGCGACACCGCCGTGCCGCTCGAGACCGTGCGCGAGGTCGGCGCCGCGCTGACCCGCGTCCCCGAGGGCTTCGCCCTGCACAAGACCATCGCGCGCCAGCTCGAGGCCAAGGATGCCATGTTCGAGAGCGGCGAAGGCTTCGACTGGGCCACCGCCGAGGCGCTCGCCTTCGGCACGCTGCTCTTGGAAGACATTCCGGTGCGCTTTTCCGGCCAGGATTCGACCGAAGGCACGTTCTCGCAGCGCCATGCCGCGCTGATCGACCAGGAAACCGAAAAGCGCCACTACCCGCTCGCCAATATCCGCCCCGGCCAGGCGCAGTTCGAGATCATCGACTCGCTGCTCTCGGAAGAAGCCGTGCTCGGCTTCGAATACGGCTATTCCTCCGCCGAGCCGCGGGCCCTGACTCTGTGGGAAGCGCAGTTCGGCGATTTCGCCAACGGCGCCCAGGTCATCATCGACCAGTTCATCGCCTCGGGCGAGACCAAGTGGCTGCGCATGTGCGGCCTCGTCATGCTCTTGCCGCACGGCTATGAAGGCCAGGGCCCGGAGCATTCCTCGGCGCGGCTCGAGCGCTATCTCCAGCTGTGCGCCCAGGACAACATCCAGGTCGCCTATTGCACCACGCCGGCGAACTATTTTCACGTGCTCCGGCGCCAGATGCACCGCCCGTTCCGCAAGCCGCTGATCCTGATGACGCCCAAATCGCTGCTGCGCCACAAGAAGGCGACGTCGTTCCTGGCCGATTTCGGGCCCGGCGCCTCGTTCCACCGCGTGTTGCGCGACCAGGCGGAATGCGTCCCCGGCGCCACCACCGTGACGCTGGCGCAGGACAGCCAGATCAAGCGCGTCGTGCTGTGCAGCGGCAAGGTCTATTTCGACCTGATGGAGGCGCGCGAGAAGCTGAACGAAAGCCGCATCCAGATCCTGCGCATCGAGCAGCTCTATCCGTTCCCCGAAAACGTGCTGGCGTTGGAGCTCAACCGCTTCCCCAAGGCCGAGATCGTCTGGTGCCAGGAAGAGCCGCGGAACCAGGGCGCCTGGACGTTCGTCGCGCCGCGCATCGAGCAGACCGTGGCGCAATTGGGCGGCAGCGCCCGCCCGCGCTATGTCGGCCGCCCCGAATACGCCTCCACCGCCGCCGGCCTGATGAGCCAGCACAATGCCGAGCTCAAGGCGTTCCTGGCGGAAGCGCTGACGCTGTGACTGTTACCCCAAATATAAGAACATCGTCATCGCCCGGCTTGTCCGGGCGACCCATTTTTCTCGAACGAAAATTGGGTCACCCGGATCCTTCGCTTCGCTTCGGACCGGGTGATGACGTGCTAGTATGGTTGGGCTCGACTCCGACCGCGCGAACCTCTTCGACGAAAGCTGGCAGATGACTGTAGAAATCAAAGTCCCCGCGATGGGCGAGTCCGTTACCGAAGCCACGGTGGCGCGCTGGTTCAAGAAGCCGGGCGAGAGCGTGGCGCGCGACGAGCCGCTGCTGGAGCTGGAGACCGACAAGGTGACGGTCGAAGTGCCCTCGCCCGCCGACGGCGCCCTGGAATCGATCTCGGTCAAGGAAGGCGAGACCGTCGAGGTCGGCGCCTTGCTCGGCGCCATCGCCGAAGGCGCCAAAGGCACCGCGTCCGCAACGCCTGCGAAGAATCCCGACGCCGCCGCGCCCAGGCCGGCCGCGCCGAAACCCGCTGTCGCCGCCCCGGCACCCAAGCCGGCTGCCAAGCCGGAAGCGCCCAAGCCGGCCGCGGCCCCTGTCGCAGCCGCAGCGGTCATGCCGTCCGTCCGCCGCATCGCCGAGGAATCCGGCGTCGATCCGGCCGGCGTCGCCGGCTCCGGCCGAGACGGCCGCATCACCAAGGGCGACATGCTGGAAGCGCTCGAATCGCGCGCCGCCGAACGCCCGTCGCGTCCCGCGCCGGCACCCGTCCATGCCGGCCCACGTCCGCGCGCCGACCGCGAGGAGCGCGTCGCCATGAGCCGGCTGCGCAAGACCATCGCGCTGCGCCTCAAGGAATCGCAGAACACCGCCGCCCAGCTGACGACCTTCAATGAGGTCGACATGAGCCACGTCATGGCTCTGCGCGCCGAATACAAGGACAGCTTCGAGAAGAAGCACGGCGTGCGTCTCGGCTTCATGGGCTTCTTCGTCAAGGCCTGCATCGCGGCGCTGAAAGAACTGCCCAACGTCAATGCCGAGATGGAAGGCGACGACGTCGTCTACAAGAACTATTACGACATCGGCGTCGCGGTCTCGACCGAGCGCGGCCTGGTCGTGCCGGTGGTGCGCGACGCCGACCTGCTGTCGCTCGCCGGCATCGAAGCCAAGATTCACGATTTCGGCCTGCGGGCCCGCGACAACAAGCTCAAGCTCGACGAGCTCCAGGGGGGCACCTTCACCATCACCAATGGCGGCGTCTTCGGCTCCTTGATGTCGACGCCGATCCTCAATTCGCCGCAGTCGGGCATCCTCGGCATGCACAAGATCCAGCCGCGCCCGATCGCCATCGACGGCAAGGTCGAGATCCGCCCGATGATGTACCTGGCGCTCAGCTACGACCACCGCCTGGTCGACGGCCGCGAAGCCGTGACCTTCCTGGTGCGCGTCAAGGAAAACCTCGAAGACCCGCAGCGCTTGCTGCTGGATATCTAGGCGCATCTCTTCCGCCCGCACCGCGACCCAAGAGATTATTTTCGCTGAAATAAAATATCGTTCGCTGCATTGCACGCGCGCACTTATCGACGCGTCCGCGCGAATTTCTCCGCGCTCTGCGCGGCTCCACGTGAATCGCGTGTTCGATAAGTCCGGCGCGAAATTATTTTCAAGCACCACTTGAACCGAGTCGGTCTAGACCCCACTTGCGCTATATCCCCACAAAAGCATTCCGAGCGCCGCGCGGTTTTCCGCTGCGCGCGCTGTGCTGCAGCCATAAGGAACACGGCCATGACGTAGTCGACACCTCGCCCCCAGCGACGGTCCGCTCAGTGACCGGCATCGACCAAGGCGTCTGCGATGGACGCACGGATATTTCCGTATGAAAAAAGCCTTCCCGCTTCGCGCCCGCATTGCGCCTGAAACGACGTGCAAATTCCGCGCCCTGCGCTAAGATTCACGCTCGGTCCTGGAGCGAGGCATGGCGAGTTCGAAGACGAAAACGGCGGCGCAGCGTGGCGCGGCGTTCGACCGGCGGATCGCCGCCGTAAAGGCCTGCATCGAAGCCATGCCCGGCGCCACCGGATCGTCCCTACCCTCCGCCAAGGGCGTCGTGCTGTACAAGGTCGTGGGCAAGATGTTCGCGATCTTCGAAGTCAATCGCTTCGCCGGCATGATCCTCAAATGCGATCCGCACCTCGCGGAGATCCTGCGCGGCAAGTACGAAGGGATCGGCCATCGCTCCCACCTCGACCGGCGCCATTGGATCGCGGTGAATTTCGAAGCGGACGTGCCGACGAAAGAAATCGAACGTCTGATCGCCCATTCCTACGAGCAGGTCTGCGCCACGCTGACGCGCAAGCAGCGGGCCGAGTTGGAAGCCGCATCCTAAAGCGGATTTAGTTTGAAGTTACCCAGTCATTCCGTCATTGCCCGGCTCGTCCGGGCAACCCATTTTCCTTCACCTGAAAACAAAATGGGTCGCCCGCATAAAGCGGGCGATGACGGTTTTGAGTGGTTCAATTCAAGCCAAATCGACGCTGGCGCTGTCAGGCGACGCGCTTGTCCATCATCTCGAGCTTGGCGAGTTCGACGTGCGCGCGCAGCTCGATCTCGTCGAGCACGCCTTGCAGCTTGGGATCGTTGAACTGGTCGTGGCGGCGGGTTACCGCGTTGGCAAGACGGCTGAGCGTCGCGCGCGGCACGCCGCCGGCGAGCAGCCCGTCGCGAATCTCGTCGAGCATGTCGAGCAGCTTCTCGCCATGCGCCGTCGCCTTGGAGCGGCCGTCGGTGGAATCGTCGAGGCCCTGCAGCATCAGGATGGAATCGAGCGCGCCGATCGGGCCCGGGCCGCTCACCACCGCGCCGCGCACTTCGCCGGCGTCGGACACCGAAAACGTCGAGCTCGTGCCGGACGCAGGCCTGCCCGCGCGGCGCACAAGGCCGGTTTCGATCCTCTTGGGTCCCGTGATCTCCATGGGTGCTCGTCCCATTGCGACACACCAGCATCGCAGAGCTTGGTTAAGGAACGGCTAATGCGTGCAACCTAGGCGCGGTGATACGGATGCCCGGCCAGGATCGTCAGGGCGCGGTAGATCTGCTCGGCCAGCATCGCGCGCACCAGCAGATGCGGCCAGGTCTGCGGCCCGAACGCCAGGCTGCGGCCGGCGCGCTTGCCGGGCAAGGGGGCGAGCCCGTCCGGCCCGCCGATCACGAAGCAGAAATCCTTGGTGCCGGCATCGCGCAGCGCGCCCAGCATCTCGGCGAAGTCCTCGCTCGTCATGCCCTTGCCCTTGGCATCGAGCAGCACGACATGGGCGCCGTCCGGCACCCGCCGGGCGAGGCGCGCGGCCTCGTCCTCCTTGCGCTTTCGGACGTCGCGATCCTTGGAGACCGCGATCTCCTCGCAGGTGACCGCGGCAATGCCCATGCGCTTGCCCATCTGGGCGGCGCGGCCGATGAAAGCGTCGGTCAGCTCGCCTTCCGGGCTGCGTTGCGCGAAACCGACCGCCAGGATGGAGAGGCGCATCGGACGTCAGGCCCGGCTGCGCCGCGGCTCTTCGACCGACCACATGCTTTCGAGATTGTAATACTCGCGCACTTCGGGCCGGAAGATATGGACGATGACGTCGCCGGCATCGACCAGGACCCAGTCGCCCTGTTGCGCACCGTTCACCGGGCGCGTGCCGTAGCCGGCATCCTTCAGCCGCCGCGCCAGATGCTCGGCGATCGAAGCGACGTGGCGCGACGAGGTTCCCGTCGCGATGACGATCGCGTCGGCCAGCGACGAGCGCCCGGCCATCTCGATGGTCACGATGTCCTGCGCCTTGTCGTCGTCGAGCGAGGCGCGAATGCGTTCCAGCAGCGCGTGGTCGGCCGCGTAAAGCGGCTGGTTCGCCGCCTTTTTGAGGGCGACCTTTTTGGAGACTGGTTTTCTGGCGGGTTTCTTGGGCGCCGGCTTGGCGGCTGCCTTGGTCTTCGCGGGAGCCTTTTTGGCGCGGGTGGTCTTGACGGTCAGTGTGCATCCTCCAGAGCGCCTTGCGCGCGCCTGCTGCAATCTATCACGTGGGCAGTGCGCCGACAAAGCCTTCCGCGAAGCGCTGCGAGGCGCGAATGGCGGTGGCGCTCTGTGCGTTGCGCTTGCCGTCGATGACGGCGATGGCCGGGGTGCGCGCGCCGCACAGGCCGCGCTCGATCCGCGCCAGCCCGAAGCGTTGCACCGGCTTGGCGTGGAGCGCTGCCAGCACGGTTCCCGGCCGCTGGATCACCGCGATGGGGACGCGGCGGGCGAACTCGGCCCAGCGGTGCCAGCGGCGGAAGATGTTCAGATTGTCGCTGCCCATCAGCCAGGTGAACTTGACCAGCGGAAAGCGCTTCTGCAGCGCGCATAGCGTGTCGAACGAGTAATGGGTGCGCAAATCGTGCTCGATGTCCATGACCACGAGGCGCGGATGGCGCGCCACGGCGCGCGCCGCCTGAACCCGGTCGTGCAGCGGCGCCATCCCCGACGTCGATTTGAGCGGGTTCTGCGGCGTCACCAGCCACCAGACATAGTCGAGGCCGAGCCGCTTCAGCGCGACCTCGCTGACATGGACATGACCCTCATGCGCCGGATTGAACGAGCCGCCGAGCAGGCCGATGCGCATGCCGGGCGCGATCGGCCCCGGCGGACGCACCCAGTTGGACGGCGCGCGGTGCAGCTCGGTCTTTTTCATGGCCGGATCTGTCCCGTGCCGCGCACGATGTATTTGAAGGTGGTGAGCTGCTCGGCGCCGACCGGGCCGCGGGCGTGCAGCTTGCCGGTGCCGATGCCGATCTCGGCGCCCATGCCGAACTCGGCGCCGTCGGCGAACTGGGTCGAGGCGTTCCACAGCACGATGGCGGAGTCGAGACTTTCGAGAAACCCTTCCGCCGCCCACTTGATCTCGGTGACGATCGAATCCGTATGATGCGAGCCGTATTGCTCTATGTGATGGATGGCATCTTCGACTCCATCGACCACCTTCACCGCTACGATCGCATCGGAATACTCCGTAGACCAGTCGGCTTCGCTCGCCGCCCTTGCGTCTGGAAACACGGCGCGGACTGCTTCGTCGCCGCGAATTTCGCAACCAACTTTCGCCAGGTCTTCGAATACCGCGACTCCAATGGTTGGCAATATGCCGCGATCTATCAACAGCGTCTCCGCTGCGCCACAGACCGAAGTACGCCGCATCTTCGAGTTGACAGCGATGGCGCGCGCCTTTGCAGGATCGGCGCCGGCATGGATGTAGACGTGGCAGACACCCTCAAGATGTGCAATCACCGGCACTCGTGCTTCCGCCACCACGCGACTGGTTAGGCTTTTGCCGCCGCGCGGAATGATAAGATCGATGGCTCCGCCCAGACCCTCCAGCATCAGGCCGACCGCGGCACGATCCGTGGAGTGGACGAGTTGCACGGTACAGGAAAGCATCCCTACTTCGCGAATTCCTTCGATGAAGGCGCGATGAATCGCAATGTTCGACTCGCTTGCTTCTGAGCCACCGCGCAGAATTACAGCGTTCCCCGACCTCACGCATAACGCCGCCGCATCCGCCGTCACATTCGGACGGCTCTCGTAGATCATGCCAATCACACCGATCGGTGTCGAAACGCACGCAATATCGAGGCCGCTTGGGACTGTCCAACGCGAGAGCTGGCGGCCGACTGGGTCGGGCAACGCGGCGACGTCCTCGACGCTTTTCGCCATCACTTCGATGCGTTCCTCGTCGAGGAGCAGCCTATCCAGCAGCGCATGACTAAGTCCTGCCGCTCGGCCTCGCTCCAAGTCTGCCAAATTAGCAGCCAAGATTGTCTGGGCCTGATGGCGAATATGCTTGGCTGCAAGCAGAAGACCTTCCCGGCGCTCCGCAGGATGGCGCTCATTCCGAAGTTCAAAAGCCGCGATTTTCGCACTTCTTCCCATCGCGATCATCTCTTCGCGAAGCTTGATGTCGGCGTTCATGGCACCGCCAGCGTCAGCGCGAGGTCGTCGCGGTGGATCATCTCGTCGCGGCCGCGATAGCCCAGGATCGCCTCGATCTCCGCCGTGCGCTTGCCGGCGATGCGCTCGGCATCGGCCGCGCCATAGGCCGCGATCCCGCGTGCGATCTCGCGGCCCTGGCTGTCCTTGACCAGCACCGCGTCGCCGCGATCGAAGCGGCCGTCGATCTGGCGGATGCCGGCCGGCAACAGGCTCTTGCCGTCGGCCAGCGCCCGCGCCGCGCCCGCGTCGATGATCAGCGCGCCCGCCGGTTTCAGCACACCCGCGATCCAACGCTTGCGGGCCGCGGCCGGCGTGGTGCTGGCGGGAAAGCGCGTATAGCGCGCTCCGCTGCGCATCGCCTGGATGGCGTTCTCGCCGCCCTTGGCGATCAGGACTTCGCAGCCCGCCGCCGTCGCGATCCGTGCCGCCGCGATCTTGGACGCCATGCCGCCGCGCCCGAAGCCGGAAACCGAGTCTCCCGCCATCGCCTCGATCGCCGGCGTGATCGCGGCGACGCTGGCGATGTGCTCGGCCGCGGCGTCGCGCGACGGGTCCGCGCTGTAGAGGCCGTCGACATCCGACAACAGAATCAGCATGTCGGCCTGCATCATGCTTGCGACCCGCGCTGCCAGCCGGTCGTTGTCGCCATAGCGGATTTCGGCCGTCGCCACCGTGTCGTTCTCGTTGATTACCGCAATGGCGGCGAGGCCCAGCAGCGTCTTCAGCGTGGCGCGCGCGTTCAGATAGCGGCGGCGCTCCTCGGTGTCGCCCAGCGTCAGCAGCACCTGCGCCGCGACGATGCTCCGGGCGGCAAAGCTCTCGGCATAGGCCGCGGCCAGCCGCACCTGCCCCACGGCCGCCGCCGCCTGGCTTTCCTCCAGCTTTAGCGGGCCGGATTTGAGCTTCAGGGCGCGCCGGCCGAGCGCGATGGCGCCCGACGATACGACGATGATGGAATTTCCGTCCTGCCCGAGCGCCGCGATGTCGTCGCACAGCGATTGGAGCCACACGCGCCGCAGCAGACCGCTCTCGCCGTCGACCAGCAGCGTCGAGCCCACTTTGACGACGATCAGCCGCGCCGCGGCGGCGTGGAACGGATCGCTCACGGCGTCCACTCCCGCTTGGTCTCCTTGCGCACGACCTTGGGCGTGCCGCGCTTCTTGGCGACGTCCTTGGCGATGGCGCGCAGCAACGCCTCGACGCCCTGACCCGAGACGCCCGAGATCACGAACACCTTGTGGCCGCACGCCTTCTCCAGCGCTGCGCGCTTCTTGGCCAGCGCCGGTTTGGGAATCGCATCGACCTTGTTGAGGGCCACGATCTCCGGCTTGGCCGTCAGGATCGTGCCATAAGCGTCGAGTTCGCCGCGGATGGTCTTGTAGGTCCTGGCGATCTCGCTTTGCGTGCCGTCGACCAGATGCAGGATGACGTGACAGCGCTCGGCATGGCCGAGGAATTTGTCGCCCAGGCCGACGCCTTCATGCGCACCCTCGATCAGGCCCGGCAGGTCGGCGAGCACGAAATCGGTCTCGTCGATGCCCACCACGCCGAGCTGCGGCTCCAGCGTGGTGAAGGGATAGTCCGCGATCTTCGGGCGCGCCGCCGAGACGCGGGAGAGGAACGTCGACTTGCCGGCATTCGGCATGCCGATCAGGCAGGCATCGGCGACCAGCTTGAGCTTGAGAATGAGGATCTTTTCCTCGCCCTTCTGGCCCGGATTGGCGTGGCGCGGCGCCTGGTTGGTCGAGCTCTTGAAATGCGCATTGCCGAAGCCGCCATTGCCGCCGCGCAGCAGCCTGACGCGTGCCCCGGCCTCGGCCAGATCGGCGATCAGCGTCTCGCCGTCTTCTTCGAAGACCTGGGTGCCGACCGGCACCTTCATCAGCGCGTCGTCGCCATTGGCGCCGGTCATCTCCTTGCCCATGCCCGGCTCGCCGTTCTTGGCGCGGACATGCTGCTGATAGCGGAAGGACAGCAGCGTGTTGCGGTTCTCGAAGGCCTCGACCACCACGTCGCCGCCGCGGCCGCCATTGCCGCCCCAGGGTCCGCCATATTCGATGAACTTCTCGCGCCGGAACGCGACGCAGCCATTGCCGCCATTGCCCGACTGGACATAGACCTTGGCGATATCGAGGAATTTCATGACTCGGGCCCGTTCCGGCGCGTCGCTGTCCGTCTCATGCGGCCTTCTTTCGCGCAAATTGCTCCCGCGTCAACTGGACCCGGTTCGAGACGACTTCGCAGCCCCGGGAGACGCAGTTGCGCTTTATGGTCCCGGTCGGCGTGAAGCCGAGCTTTTCCAGCACGCGGCCCGAAGCCGGATTGTCGAAGAACCAGCCCGAGGTCAGCCTTGCTGCGCCCATGTCGTCGAACGCGAAGCGCATCACCGGCCCGGCCGCCTCGCTGGCATAGCCCTGACCCCAATAGGGCCGGCCGTACCAATAGCCAAGCTCCCAGTCGCCGTCCTCGCCGGCATGGACCGAGCACATGCCCATGAAGGCGCCGTCCATCGCGCGCGTGACCGCGAAGTTGAAGTCCGTGCCCTCGCGCCGCTCCGCATCGCTGCGGACGAGGAATTCGCGGAACAGCGTGTCGGTATAGGGATGCGGGACCGGACCCAGGTTCCTGGCCACCTCGTAGTCGTCGAGCAGCGTCACGAAGACGGATTTATCGGTCATCATGGGCGCGCGCAGGATCAGCCGCTGCGTCGTCGGATGGAAGCTCATGCCGCCCTCCTGCCGAGGAAGGCGTCGCGGCTCAGCGTCACGACGTTGCAGCCGATGTCCATGCCGCGCGCCAGGCACGCCCGCCGCTCGAAGCCCTTGGGCACGCAGCCGAGCTTGGTCAGGACATGGCCCGAGCGCGGATTGTCGTGATACCAGCCGGCCCACACGCTCTCCGCCTTGAGATCGTGGAAGGCGAACGCGACCAGCGCCCGCGCCGCCTCGGTGGCATAGCCCTGGCGCCAGAATTTCTGGCCCAGCCAGTAGCCGAACTCGAAACTGCCGTCCTTCAGATGCAGGCCGATGCAGCCCATGAAAGCGCCGTCCGACCGGAGCGTGATGGCAAAGGTGAAATCGCTGCCCGCGACCCGCTTTTCCTGCATCTCCGCGACGAACGCCTCGCCATGCGCCGCCGTGTAGGGATGCGGCAGCTTCGAGAGGTTCTTGGCGACGTCGTAATCGTTCGCCAGCGGCACGAGTGCGGGAATGTCGCGCCGCTCGGGTGGGCGTAACAGCAGTCTCTCAGTCTCCAACAGGCATGACATGGCAAATCCCTCCACAGGTGGAGGGACAAAAAAGGGAGATGGCGGACCATCTCCCTCCTGATAATGGACCGCCAATTTCTTGGCGGCCTATGTCTTCGGCCGCCTATTCCGCTGCGCGCTTCGTCGCCGGATTCGTCGCGTTGATCACCGATACGTACGTGCGACGCTTGAAGCCCGACTTGAAGGCGACCTGGCCTTCGGTAAGCGCGAAAAGGGTATGGTCCTTGCCCATACCGACGTTCTCGCCGGCCCAGAACTTGGTGCCGCGCTGGCGGATGATCACGTTGCCGCCGGCGACCTTTTCGCCGCCGAACAGCTTCACGCCGAGCATCTTGGGGTTCGAGTCGCGACCGTTGCGCGAGGAGCCGCCGGCTTTCTTGTGTGCCATGGGAGTGTTCCTTACGCCGCCGAGATCGCCGTGACCTTCACCTTGGTGAAGGGCTGGCGGTGACCGCGCTTGCGATGAGTGTTCTTGCGGCGCTTCTTCTTGAAGGCGATGACCTTCTCGCCCTTGCCCTGGGCCAGGATCTCGCACGCCACCGAAGCGCCCGAAATCAGCGGCGCGCCATGCTTCAGCGAGTCGCCGCCCAGCATCAGGACTTCGCCGATCGTCAGCGTCGAGCCGACGTCGCCGGCGACCTTTTCGATGACCAGGACGTCGTCCTTGGCCACTTTATACTGCTTGCCGCCGGTGCGGATAACCGCGAACATGAGCCTAAGTCCTTGAAGTGAATAGATTTCCCGCCAAACGCGAGTCCGTCGGGAGCCGCGCAATATACTGAGGGCGGTCGCGCGGTCAAGCCGCGATTGCAACCTCTTTTCGGCCGCGACGCCGGCACCGCTTGGCAATATACTTTTCTCCGTCGCTGTATCGGTGGGGAACGATATTGCCGGACATCAACGATCTGATCGATTCTATATTTCGTGGGATCGTCTTTATCCTTTACAATTACTTTTATTCGATGGCGATCCTCGCCGCCCAGCCGCTGCGCGGCAGCTTGCGCCTCGTCCACCGCCTCAAGGCCAATTTCACCTACCAGACGCAGCCCTATGTCTTCGTCTTCATCAGCCTGTTCATCGCGCTGGCGCTGCCGCGATATCTCGCGCATGTGACGAACTTCTTCGCCTCCGCGCTGCCGGGCTCGAGCGACGACCGCAACAACATCCAGGACGCCTATTTCCAGGCGGTCAACATTTTCGACCCGGCCTTTCTCCTGACCTTCACCCTGGCCTGCATCGCCATGACGGTCATCCTCGACGGCTTCATCCGGATCTATTCGCGCGTCGTGGTCGCGGCGCGGCGGCGGCGCGAGCAGCTGCGCATCCTGTTGCTGTATCATGCCGGCTATCAGGCGATCGTGATCACCGCGGCGCTGACGATCCCGTTCTACTATTTCCGCGAATGGGCCTGGAGCGGCCTGACGCCTTATCTGGAATCGCGGTTCATTCCGACCTTCTTCGAGGTCGTGTTCCGCTGCTGGCGCAGCTGGCACAGTCTCGCCCTGGCGGAAGGCCTCGGCGTCTGCGCCTTCGGCCTGCTGCTCTTCCTCTACGCGCTGTTTGAGCCGTTTGCGATGCTGAACGCCTTTCTCTGCGACGGGCGGATGAATGCGTGGACCAGGAACGTGCCCCACCGCGTGATCGTCGCCGTCACCAGCGCGCTCCTGGCGCTGACGACGGTGTTCTACTTCTGGGTCGGCGCCTGGATCGTCGACCAGGTGGGCCCCGGCGACCCGCAGCCCGCCGTGGTCTCCGCCGTCACCTGCATCGTCGATCCCACCGATCGCACGCTCATCCGCGCCCAGGGCGTCGTCACCGATCCGCAGAACGCGGCGCTGTTGATGCGCCCGTTCGACGTCGACATCCTGCTGGTCTGGGACAAGGACACCGCCGCGAAGGCCGGCCTGTACGACCCCAAAAAGCACGGGCGCCACAAGCTGACGGCGACGCAGAGCGCCTATTTCTTCCAGCCGCTCAAGGCTACGATCACCAGCAGCGACAGCGGCAAGAACCTGCCCGGCTATCTCGTCAACCCCGGCCATTCGATCTGGATCGAGGCCACGACCACGCCGCGGCTGTCCAAGCCGCTCGCTGCCGACGCGGCGCCGCAGGAATGCGCGATCTCGCTGCCCAACTACACGCCGCAGCCGATCCAGGGTTTCGGCCAGGTGGTCGGGCTGTAACCACGACGAGCGCGCGCTTGGCGTTGCGCATGTCGGGATTCTAACTGTCCTCGGCCGGCGGGATCGTCGCCGCGATGTGGGCGCGGTAGCGCTCGATCAGCTCATGCCAGCGTTCGCGCAGGCGCAGCGAGCGGGCGATGCGGTTTCTCTGTTCGGACGTGAAGTCGCGCGCCGAGGGCGGCGGGAAAACCGCCCACCAATGGGCGATGGTGCCAAGCTCCGTCGGCGGCAGCTGCGTTTCGGATGGGACGCCGCCCAGGAACGCGAACAATTCGTCGAACATCGCGTGATATCCCGCGACGAAGCCGGGCTTCCAGGGCGTATCGGGTCCGCCCGGCAGGTCGCCGCCGAGATCGAAGGATTTTCCGGCGCTCGCGTCGACCGCCGAGTCGGGGATCTGCGTGTAGGGGCCGGCCGGCGGGCAGCGATGGATGAACTGGAGCTGCGTTCCTTCCGCGACCTCCGTCAGTTCGTAGTGAAAGACCTGTCCGGCCTGGTCGTCGCTAAGGCGCAGCAGGCGCGGCGGTTCGATGGCCTGCACGGTGCCCTGATATCCGTCGTCGCCGAACCAGTAGCGGCCGCCGACGCGCGGCTCGAGCCGTCCGGGAATGAACCAGACGCCGAACTCGGCCGGCTCGACGATCGCCCGCCATACCCGCGCGATGGGATGCGGATAGACGCGGACATATTCCATCGTCCAGCGGTCGATGAAACGTGCGAGTTCGGCTTCGGCCATCAGTCACCCCGTTCCTTCATGCGGTCGAGATGCGCGCCCAGCCGGTCGAAGCGCTCGCGGCAGAGATCGAGCTGCGCCTGCATCCATTGCCGCGTTTCGTCGAGCACGCCCGCTTCGAGGCGATAGATGCGCGACTGCGCCTCCTGGCGATACGCGATCAGCCCGCTCTCGCGCAGCACTTTGAGATGACGCGAGACCGACGGCCCCGCCATCGCGAAACGCCCGGCGATATCGCCGGCGTTGTGTTCGCGGGCCGCCAGCATGGCGACGATTTCGCGGCGGGTGGGATCGGCCAGGGCTTCGAAGGCATCCATAACGCTATTTATCTGACTTGCTATATAGCAGTCAAGCTAAATACCAGCCTTGCGCTTATTCTTGGCGCCGGTGACCAACTTGGTGTTGGTCTCGCGCTTCACGCGCGCCGCCAGGCGGTCGACATGGCGGTCGAGGAAATCACGCACCGCCCCGGGATCGCGCGACGCCAGCACGCGCAACGCCCAGCTCAGCGCCTTCACCACCATGTCCTCGCGGTCGTCGACCAGCAGCGCGCAGATCGCGAGCGTATCGTCGGTGCGGTAGCCATTGCCGTGCGATTTCTGGTTCAGCGGCACGGTCGAGACCAGCGCCGCCCGCCGCCACCAGAAATCCTTCGACGTCGCCCAGCGCCTTATGTCGGCCGTCTCGATCCGGCCGTCGCGCCACGTCGGTCCCGAAATGTAGATGCCGAAGCCGTCGGTCGCGTACCACGAATCCAGGATGCCGAGCCGCTCGACCTGCTTGATGCGCAGGCTCGCCAGCGCGGCGCGATGCTTGGCGATCGTTTCATACCCCAGCCAGCGCGGCAGATGCGCCGCCAGTCCCTGCCCGATCGCAACGACCTCACGCGCGCCCGCGCTGCGCAATTCCGCCGACAGCGCCTTTCGGATGGCCCGCACCGACGGCACGTTGCGCCGCGGCAGCGCCCTGACTTGCGCCAGCGTCCGCTTCACGGTCCCATCGATATCCACACCGCTCGACCTTCCGGAGTCTTTCGGAGATTTGACTATATTGCTGTCAAACGACGCGTGGAACTCCAGGCTACAAGCGGCGTTTTCGAGCAAGAGGGTAGAAGGGGCATTTTCCATGCGAATCCCGGCATTGATCGCGGGCGCGGTCCTGCTTCTGCCCGCCCAGCCCGTTGCCGCCAAGGACGAACCCGCCGGCGCGTTTTCGCTCCAGTTCGAAAACGACATTTTCTTCGACACCGACCGGCACTACACGAGCGGCGTCGCGCTCGACTACACCACGGCGCCGCAGGACACGCCGCGTTGGCTGCAGAATTTCGCGCATCACCTGCCTTTCTTCGCGAGCAGCGGCGACGTGCGCACCGACTATCAGCTGGCGCAGGACATCTTCACGCCGGCCAACACCCAGGTCGCGGTGCCCGATCCGGCCGATCGTCCCTATGCGGGGTATCTCTATGTCGGCCTCGGGCTGCTCTCCAATTCCGACACCCATCTCGATCAGGCGCAGCTGCAGCTCGGCACGATCGGTCCCGCCGCGCTGGGTGAGGAGGCGCAGAATTGGGTCCACGGCATCCTGGGGGACAAGCGGGCGCTCGGCTGGCATTTCCAGCTGCGCGACGAGCCGGTCGCGAACATCTTCTACGAGCGCAGCTGGAAGCTGATCCCGCCGCGCTCGATCTTCGGCCTGTTCTTCGATCTGGAGCCGCACGCCGGCATCGCCGTCGGCAATGCCTATGACTATGTGAACGCCGGCGCGATGGCGCGTGTCGGCATCAACCTGCCGGACGATTTCGGCCCGCCGCGACTGGAGCCATCCCTGCCGGGCAGCAATTTCTTCGAGCCCAATGGCGCGATCAGCGCCTACCTTTTCGGCGGCGTCGACGGCCGCGCGGTGGGCCGCAACATCTTCCTCGACGGCAACAGTTTCGCGGCCAGTCCCAGCGTCGACAAACGCATCCTGGTCGGCGATGTCCAGGTCGGCGCCGCGCTGCAATTGGGCGGCACGCGCCTTTCCTTCACCCATGTCTTCCGCAGCAAGGAATTCGACACGCAGCCATCCGCCGACCAGTTCGGCTCGGTGAATCTGAGCTTTCGGCTCTAAGCGCAATTCGGAAAAGCGGGTCCATAGCAGCAGCATATGGCCGGTTTTCCGTAAAATTGCGCGACAATTCAAAAGCTAGAGCCGCATTCCAATTCAAATTGAATGCATGCGGCTCTAGACGCGTCTAAGACTGCAGGATCTTGCGCACCTCGGCGTTCGGATCCATCACGACCTTGCTCCTGGTGTCGAACACCATGGTGGCGCGCGTCGTCGCGTCATAGGCCGGCCAGTGCGGGATTTCCTTGCAGTCCGGCTTGCCGCTGCGCGCGAACGCGACCCAGGCGCCTGCGATCTGCCGCGCCATGTTGGCCGCGCCCGGATCGGGCCCGACAAAGGCGCGCACGCGGCGATAGGAATCCATCATGAAGGGAATTTCCATCGTATGCGGCGATTTGAAGATGCCGCCGGCGACCGGCGTGTCCCAGGTCATGTACCACATATAGACCGGGGCGGCATGCTGCGCCGCCTTCGCCTCGCCGAGCTTGACCGAGCCGCCGAAGGCGAACATCGAGGAGATCGTCGCGGTGAACAGATAGGTCGGCGAATAGTCCGGCCGGATCTTGCGCCAGGCCTCGACGATCGCCGGACCCTTGGGGATCGGCGCGGTGAACTGCCTCAGCTGGTCCTCCGTCATCGTGCCGAACCACGGCGAGCCCGCCGTGAACAGCGTCATCTCGTCCTTGGTGTAGCCGAGCAGCAGCGGCACCTCGGCCGACACCGCCGGCCCGTCGGGCACGAAGGGATCGCGGGTAATGGCGACACCGTCGAGGATCGGACCGAACCCGAACCCGCCGCCGCCGCCCGGCATGCCGGGCAGGCGCGGGCCGGTGCTGGCCTTCGCCTGCGCCGCGAACGCGGCCTCGATCAGCCGCGCTGCCGGCACGGCCTGCAGCGCCGCGAGATCGCCCGCTTTGATGCCGAGTTCGTCGAGCAGTCCGTGCGCCGCCTTCGCCGCGGCTTCCTTGCGGCCGGTGACGAGGCCCGGCCCCGACTGGATCGAGGCCTTGTGGAACAGGCCTTTGGCCGAATCCATCGCCATCAGAAGCGAGACCTTCGCGCCGCCGCCCGACTGGCCCATGATCGTGACATTGCCGGGATCGCCGCCAAAGCCGGCGATATTGTCCTTCACCCATTCGAGCGCCAGCACGATGTCCTGCATGCCGACCGTGCCCGACGATTTGTAGGCATCGCCGAACGCCTCGCCGAGATACAGATAGCCGAAGATGTTGAGCCGGTGATTGATGCCGACCACGACCACGTCGTGATCGCGCGCCAGATCCTCGCCGCAATAGATCGGCTGCCCGCCCGAGCCATAGGCGAAACCGCCGCCATGGATCCAGAACATCACCGGCCGCGCCCTGGCATCGGTGCCCGGCGTCCAGACGTTGAGGAACAGGCAGTCTTCGTTCTGGATCTTGAGCTCCGACGGCGTGGTGAAGACGCGGCTCATCTGCATGCCGAAATCGGTGGCCGGCGCCGCGGTGGCGCCCGTCGCCATCTGCATCGCCGGCGCGCCGTAATCCGAGCAGTCGAGGATCACGGTTGAGGGCACCGGCTTCTGCGGCGGCATCCAGCGCAGCGCCCCGACCGGCGGCGCGCCGTAACGGACGCCCTTGAACGTGTGTACGCCATCGTTGACGAGGCCCTGGACCCGGCCGGAGGAGGTACTGATGACCTTGGTGACCACGGGCACGCCGTCACCCATCTCGAGCCGGCCACGCCGCGGCGGTGGCGGCGCGGTTTCGGCTGCTAATGTGGCACCGGACGCGGCAACGACCGCCGCGGCGCCGGCCGCCAGACCAAACACCTCGCGGCGCGCCACGCCGCCCCCGTGACCGGTTTTGTCGCTCATCGCATCCTCCCTGTTTTTATACCGTGCACCTTAAGCCCGATTCGACGCGGCGTCACGGGCGGGCGACACTCGGCCCATGGCAGAGATCCTCACCCACCGGCTGGCGCGGCGCGCCGACATGCCTGCGCTGAAGCCGCTGATGGACGCCGCCATCGGCGAATTGCTGAAGCCGTTCCTGGCGCCCGCCGCCGTCGCGGCCTCGTTCGACATCATGGGCCTCGACAGCCAGCTGATCGACGACGGCACCTATTTCGTCGTCGCCTGTGACGGCGCCCTCGCCGGCTGCGGCGGCTGGAGCCGGCGCGCCACGCTGTTCGGCGGCGATCATTCGGCGGGACGCGACGCGGCGCTGCTCGATCCGGCCCGTGATGCGGCCCGGGTGCGGGCGATGTACACCCATCCCGCCTTCACCCGGCGCGGCGTCGGCCGGCTGGTGCTGCAGCTTTGCGAGGACGCTGCCGCGCGTGCGGGATTTGCCCGCGTCGAACTTGCCGCGACGCTGGCCGGCGCGCCGCTCTATCGCGCCTGCGGCTACCGCGAGATCGAGGCCTTCGAAAGCGACACGCCGTCCGGCGTGCGCGTGCCGCTGATCCGCATGGGAAAGGACCTGTCCTCAACGGGCGGGTGACTCGTCCTTCTTCTTCCGCCTGAGCTTGATCGCGCCGGCGATGCCGCCCAGGAGCAGTGCGAGGCCGACATAGAAGCAGGTCGTCTTGACGTTGCTCGCCATATAGGCGAACCGCGCCGTCGCATCGTCGGGCGCGCCGGACAGCATGGAGAATTCGAGCCCGTTCTCGATCGCATCGGCCAGGGCGCCGGCCAGCGGCACGAAGCCGAGATAGTCGAGCGTCCGCCGCGCCAGTCCGCGCTTCGGCGTGAACGCCTCGCGCGCCAGCATCGCCGAAAAATAGAAGCTGACCGCATAGAGCGGCATGAAGAGGTAGTCGAAGCCGAGGCTGAAGCCCGCCGTCGCCGCATGCTGACGCGCGATCCAGGCGGCGAACACCCGCTTGTAGTCCAGCGCGCTCTGGGCGCCTTGCAGGTCGAGCGTGCCGAAGCCGGTCGCGGCCTTCAATCTGCCGTCCAGCACCGCCAGCACCGCGAAGGCGGCGACCGCCAGCAGCGTCAGCCACAGCCAAAGTCGTATCAAGGCGCTCAGCCGCATGCGTCTCTCCCTCGGTTTGCGGATGATAGCGTGCGCCGCTACACATCCGCCATGCGGGACCCGCGCGACGTTCTCTATAATTTTCACTGGATCGTGCCGGGCGAGGCGGCGCGCGCGGCGCAGGCGTGGGGCGGCTTCCTCGGCGCCTTCCTGCGCCGTCACCGCATCGCCGCGCTGATCAACCTGCGCGGTCCCAATCCGAACTACGGCTGGTGGCGCTACGAGACAAGGGTCAGCGCGGCGAACGGCGTCAAACACTTCGACGTCATGCTGGATTCGCGCAGCCTGCCGCGGCGCGAGATGCTGGTCGTCCTGTTCGATGCTTTCACCGCGGCGCCGCGTCCGTTCCTCGTCAAATGCTCGGGCGGCCAGGATCGCACCAGCCTGGCCGCCGCGCTCTACCGGGTCCACCGCGATGGCTGGCGCGCGCAGGAAGCCGCCGAAGCGCAGTTCGCGCGCTGGCCTTACCTGCACCTGCCGAAGGCGCAGCAGCGCTGGTTGAAGCACTTCGTCGCGTTTGCGCGGCAAGACGCTGGCGGCCGCCCCATCGCGGACTGGGTGCGCGATACCTACACGCCGGAGAAATTGCGCGACTGGCTCGACAGCCACGGTCATGCCGGCACCTACAAGAACATCTTCGACAAGCCCAATTCCAGCCGGTGGCAATGGTAAGGCCGCTCACGCTGGCGCCGGGCGTCTCGCTGTGGCGCGAATATTATTCGCGGGCGCGACAAAAGCGTTTGCTGGACGAGGTGTTGGCGCTCACAACCGCCGCCGCCCCGTTCTACAAGCCGGTCATGCCAGGCTCCGGCAAGCCGTTTTCGGTCGAAGAAACCAATTTCGGGCCGCTCGGCTGGATTTCGGACAGGGCCGGCTACCGCTATGCGCCACTCCATCCGTACACAGATAGACCATGGCCTGCGATCCCGCCGGCGCTGCTCGAATTGTGGCAAGACACGGCCGCCTATCGTGCAGCGCCGCAATGCTGTCTCGTCAATCTCTATCGCACCGGCGCGAAGATGGGACTGCACCAGGATCGCGAGCCGGCGCAGGACGCGCCCGTGCTCTCCGTGTCGCTGGGCGACGACGCCCTGTTCCGTTTCGGCGGCGCCACCCGAAAGGGCCCGACGCAAAGCATCAAGCTCGCCTCCGGCGACGTGCTGCGGTTCGGCGGGCCGGCGCGGGCGATGTTCCACGGTATCGACCGAATCGTGGCGGGGAGTTCACAGCTGCTGCCGGGCGGCGGGCGGCTCAACCTCACGCTCAGGCGCGTGAACCCCGGCTGACCCGTACCTCAGATAAAGTGGCACCCGGTCGGGGGGCCGACCGGGTGCCTTTATGCGCCGTTACGCGCGGGTGCCGGGAGGGGATGACCGACACCTTCGAAGGATGCCGCCCGGCTTGCGAGCGGGGGGGCAGTGCTTGCCGGACGATGTTTCATCCTTCGAAAGTGAACCTATGCAGCGAAGCCACACATTGCAACTATTTTTTCAGCGTTCGATGAATTTGGATTATTTTTAATGACAGCGGCAAATCAGCCACATTGAGCGGTAGCGCTGACAATCGCGGAATCCGGGGAATTTTACAGCGATTTTCAACGCAGCATCCGCTTCCAGGCCGGCGACAAATCCGCCGCGTCGCGAACACGAACACGTGAAGCCTCCGGCGCGCGCGGATGCAGCGCCGCGACGAAGGTTTCGCGCACCGACGGTCCACCGGTGTCATTCTCGCGCACGAGTTCCCCCTGCACCGGCGCGCGCCCTTCTTCCAGCACGCGGAAATACCAGCCGCAGCGCGCCGACGCGGTCATGCGCGCCGGAATATCCGCGCGGGCGTGGATCGCGAGCTTGAAGCAGGGCGCCCGCGGCTGCGCGACCTGCAGCAGTGCCGCGCCCCAGCGGAAGCGATCGCCGATGAAGACCTCTGTCTCGTCGGCGCCGGCGAGCGTCAGGTTCTCGCCGAAGGTCGCCGGCCTGCAGGCAAGGCCATGCTCGCTCTCCCACCACGGCCAGTGGCCCGCGGGATAGGCATAGACCGCCTTGTCGCGGCCGCCATGCACGGTGAGGTCGGCTTGGCCGTCGCCGGCGATGTTGCTGCCGCCGACGAACACATCGGCCGCGTCCACCGGCGCCTTGGCGATACCCGACAGCACCGCCTCGCCGTTCCGCGCGCCGATGACGCGCGGCAACCCGACATTGACCGAGAGCAGTTTGAGCCGCAGCGCCGTCATCGCTTGCCGACATCCTTCGCCGTCGCATCGACCGCCGCCTTCAGCTTGCCGACAACGGCCTCGACCTCGTTCTGGGAAATCACCAGCGGCGGCGCCAGCACCATGGTGTCGCGGATGGCGCGGCAGACGAGGCCGTCCTCGAGGCAGTAATTGCGGCACAGCGTGCCGATCGCGCCGGGATCGGGAAAGAAGCGGCGCTGCTTCCTGTCGCGCACGAGCTCGACGGCCGCGAGCAGTCCGATGCCGCGCACCTCGCCGACCAGCGGATGATCGGCCAGGGTCTCGCGCAGGCGGCCCTGGAAATAAGGCCCGATCTCGCTCCTCACCCGCGGCACCAGGGCGAGCCGCTCGATCACTTCGAGATTCTTCAGCGCCACCGCGCTCGCCACCGGATGGCCGGAATAGGTGAAGCCATGCACCAGCTCCTCGTTGGCGCCCAGCACCGTCTCGCCCATCCGCGCGCCCAGCGAGATCGCCGAGATCGGCTGGTAGCCCGACGACAGGCCCTTGGCCATGGTCATGATGTCGGGCGCGATGCGCCAGGTCTGGGCCCCGAACCACGCGCCGGTGCGCCCGAAGCCGGTGATCACCTCGTCGAGATGCAGCAGCACGTCGTAGCGGGCGCAGATGCGCTGCACCTCGTGCCAATAGGTGTCCGGTGGAAAGATCACGCCGCCGGCGCCCTGCACCGGCTCGGCCGAGAACGAGGCGACATTGTCGGCGCCAAGCTCGAGGATCTTCTCCTCGAGCTTGCGCGCGATCAGGAAGCCGAATTCCGCCGGCGCGATGTCGCCGTACCCCGCCTCTTTGGCGCCATACCAATAGGGCGCCGGCACCTTCTCGAAGCCCGCCAGCGGCAGATCCCACTGCGCATGCATCGGCGTCAGGCCCGACAGCGACGCCGCGCCGAAGGTGACGCCGTGATAGGAATAGTCGCGCGACAGATGGATCTTCTTGTCCGTCCGTCCTTTCAGGTTCCAGTAGTAGCGGATGAGCTTCAGCGCGGTGTCGTTGGCCTCCGAGCCCGAATTGGCGAACAGCACGTGCTCGTGCCCGTCCGGCAGCAGCGACACGAGCTTGGCGGCGAGCTCGATCGTCCACGGATTCGAGGTCTTGAAGAAATGATTGTAGTAGGACAGCGTCTTCAGCGCCGCATAGCCCGCCTCGGCCAACTCCGCATTGCCGTAGCCGAGCTGCACGCACCACAGCCCCGACATGCCGTCGATGATCTTGCGCCCTTCGGAGTCCCACAGATAGACGCCCTCGCCCCGCGTGATGACGCGCACACCCTCCTTGTTGAGCGCGGCCGGGTCGGAGAACGGATGGACATGATGCGCGGCGTCGAGCGCCTGCCAGTGCCTCGTCTGGTCAGCACCTTTTGCCGTCATGCGGCGAGTCTAGCAGCGTGGCGCCGCCCGGTCACGCCGCGGCGGGTCCGGCACCTTGCAGCGCCAGCGCCCGCGCATGGGCCGGCCGCGCATGGCCCCGCGCCCGATACGCCGTCACCGCGGGATAGTCCTCGAAGATCTCCGGCGTGCCGCGGCCGAAATCGAGCGCGGTGAGCATCAGGATGTCGGCCGGTCCGAAGGCGCCGCCGACGAGCCAGTCGCGCCGCGCCAGCACGCCTTCGAGATCGCCGAGCCGCTCGCGGGCCAGCGTCAGCAGCTCGGGATAGCGCCAGGCGCGGCCGGGCCGGTCCGTCCAGAAGAAATCCCAGCGCAGCATCTCGAAGAACACGGGCTCGACGGTGTTGAGCGCCGCAAAGCACCACTGGTTCAGCTGCGCCCGCGCCTCGGCGTCCTTCGGCCCCTTGCCGCTCCTGTCGTAGAGATAAAGAACGATCGCCGCCGACTCGAACATGCTTGTGTCGCCGTCCTCCAGCGCCGGAATGCGGCCGAAAACGCTTCGGCGCCGCGCCGCTTCGCCGCGATGCTGCCGTGCGGCAAAATCGAGCCAGTGGAATTCAAACGGCAGACCCAGTTCTTCCAGCGCCCACACCGCGCGCAGATCGCGCACATTGCCTTTCAGCATCGGCGGATAATTGTAGATGGTATGCAGCGTGATCATCGCCAGGACACGTGCCTCAGCCCGGCGGCCGCATCGACGCCGAAGACATGCAGCTTGATGGTCATGGCGGTTGTCCTCTGGCGGGCGCAGATCGCGCTCAGGGCCTCGCGGCGCCGGTTTCGATCAAGGATTTCAGCCGCCCGACCTGTTCGCCGAGAACCTGGTCGACCGGCGCCGCGAAGCTCGCGAGCCCATCCTTGAGGTAGCCGCCGACATTGTAGGTCAGCGTCAAATCCGTGCCGCCGGCCGCCGGCTTCAGTGCGACCGTCAGCGCGCCTTCGACGCCGAGCCCCTGCAGGGGTCCGAGCGCGCCGCGCAGCACCAGGCCGTGCCCCGGCGCGGCATAGACCACCGTCAAATGCTGCACCGAGGCGCCGCCCGGCAGCGTCTCGCACCAGCAGCCGCCGGCTTTGGCATCGAGCACCAGATTGGCGGCGTTCTTGGAGAAGGTATGCACCGGGCTCCACCAGCGCGCCGGCGTCACCAGCGCGGCATAGACCTTGTCCGGCGGCGCCGCGATATGGACGGCCTCGGTGACGGAAAATCCGTTCGTGGCGGCGTCGTTCACCGCGGCGCGGGCCGGCGAGGTCATGGCCAGCGCCACCAGGAAGCCTGCCACGGCATGGGCGATGCGTTGCATCCTCGTCTCTCCTTTTTTTCTCAGTGTACGGATGGAATGGCTCGGCGGGCGCCGGCCGGGATCTCGAGATGCGGCGCGCGCCATGGTGTGGCCTCTCCTCAGGCTTCGGCGGCCTGTTTGAACAGGTCGAGAATGAGCGGCCAGCCGCGGTCGACGTCGCCGCGCATCTTGGCGCCGCCCTCGGCGCCCAGCGCCTCGAAGCCGCGATGCTCCAGTGCGACGCGCGTGCTGCTCGGGCCCTCGGCGGTGAACGTGACCTCGACTTCGGACGCGACGCCGGCATCGGCCTTCCATTGCGCGTTGATTTCCCAGCTGAAGACGATGCGGTGCGGCGGCTCCCACACTTTCATCACTCCGATCACGGCTTCGCTGCCGTCTTCGTGCACCGAATACCAGCGCCCGCCAAGCCGCGACTCGACGACCGAACGCAGCAGGGGCGAGGCGCCGATGCTGTGACTTCTGGGGAACCAGCGGTCGATGCCGTTGGTGAAGACATCGAAGGCATGGGCCTGCGCGGCGGCGACGACGAGCGTCTTGCGCAGAGGCGCGATTTCAATCGTTCTGCTCACGGCCGCTTCTCGCCTTTCCCGCCCGCACCGGGCTCTTTTTCGACTTCCGCCTTGAACGCGTCGAGCGCGCTCTCCCAGAATTGATCGAGCCAGGCGCGCAGCTGGCCCAGTCCGCGTGGATCGATGCGATAGATGCGGCGCGTGCCGTCCTGCTCTTCGCGCACCAGGCCGGCCTCCTTCAGCACTTTGAGATGCTGTGACACGGCGGGGCGGCTGACCGGCAGGCCGCTCGCCAGCCGTCCGACCGGCGACGGCCCCCGGCGCAGCCTTTCAAAGACCTGCCGCCGCGTCGGGTCGGCCAATGCCGCAAGTGCCGATTTGTAAGCCATGACTAACCGTAAGTGGAAACTTACATATAGTCAAGCGCGGTCGCAATTGTCGGTATTGGGATAGCCAGCGGAATTTCGTCAGTCCTGGCGGCCGCGCGGCGCCGGGTTCTTCTGCGGCAGCACGAACAGAGACGGCGCCAGCGTCGCGCCCGGCACCAGGTCGCGCAGCGCCACCGTGGTCGACGATCCCTGGTTGTCGATCACGGTCCATTGCCGCAGCTCGTATTCGGGCTCGGAGAACACCAGCGCGATGTTCGCCCGCGTGTGGCTCTGGTTGGTGCGCATATTGATCACCAGCGAGCCCTGCTGGTGCTCCAGGCTGACGAATTGCGGATTGTGCCTTATGTCGATGGTCTTGTTCAGGATCAGGCCGAGCGGCGTCTCCCACAAGGGATAGAGGTCGACCGTGTTCAGCCGCGTGTTCGCCACCGCCACGGTGTGGCCGTCGGCGACCATCAGCGTCGCCGATGGCGGCTTGTATTCGAAGCGCATCTTGCCCGGCTTGGAGATGTAGAACGTGCCTTCGCTGACATTGCCGCTCGGCTCGATCTGCAGGAAGCCGCCCTTGAGCGTGGTGATGCCGTTCAGATAGGCGCTGACCGCATCCAGTTCGTCACGGTCGGCCGGGCTTAGCTGGGACTCGTGGATCGACGGAAAGACAGAGCCACCCGCGCCCATGAAGATGGGCGCGGCGGCGGCAAGCAGCAGGGCGATCGCGAAGCGGCGCATGCCCCGCTTCTTACGCGGCCTTTGTGGCGACGGCTAGGCCGCCTCACCGTGCGCCGACCGGCGCAATTCGGTCATATGCGGACACAAGCCGACGATCAGGAGGTTCATCACGCCCTCGAGTTCACGCTCGAGCTTGGGCAGCGTCAGCTTCGACCACAGCTGCGGATAACGGAATTTCATCGTCGCCGCCTGCACCATCTCGGCGGTGAATTCCTTGTCGTCCATCTTGAATTCGCCGCGGCGCTCGGCCTCGTCGAGCAGCTCGACCAGGATCTTGCGCTCGTTCTCGAGCATCCAGTTGGCAAATTTCGGGCGCTCCTGCGAGATCACCCGCGCCATCTCATAGGCGCGCGGATCCTTCTCGAGCTTGTGATAGGTGCGGCGCAGTTCCTCGAACAGCAGGTCGTGCAGACGCTGCGCCGCGTCCTTGCCGGGTTGCACCGCGAGCTTGCGCAGATGCTCCAGGTGCTTGGAATAGTCCTCGGTCGCGATCGCCTCGGCGATGTCGAGCTTGCCCGGGAAAAAGCGATAGAGATTGCCCGGCGACATGGCGCAGTCGCTGGCGACTTCCGCCATCGTCGTCTTGGCGTAGCCGAAATGCGAAAACCGCTTCTTGGCGGCGTCGACGATCTGGTCCTTGACGGTGTCTTTTTCTGCCATCTGCTGTTCCTACCCAAGCGCGTTTCTTATTGTGCCTGTGAAGATAATGACGATTTCTGAATAATCAACAAATCGTTCAATCTTTCACGCTCTGGGATAACGCGCCGCAATGCCGGAAAGTTCCACTACAACAGTCGCTTACGACGATATCGCCGTCGTCGGAGGCGGCGCCTGGGGAACCGCGCTGGCCCTAGTGGCAGCGCAGGCGGGGCGCAAAACCCTGCTCTGGGCACGGGAATCCGCGGTGGTCGATTCGATCAATCGCGAGCGCCGCAACGCGCAATTCCTGCCCGGCATTGCGCTCCCTCCGGCGCTGCAGGCCACCGGCGATCTGGCCCAGGCCGCGCGCGCCCAGGCGCTCCTGATCGTGGTGCCGGCGCAGCATCTGCGCGCCACCCTCGCGCTGCTCGCGCCGCATCTCGCGCCCGCGACGCCGCTGCTGCTCTGCGCCAAGGGCATCGAGCGCGGCAGCGGCTTGCTGCTGACCGAAGTCCTGCACGACGCCGCGCCCGACGCCGAACCCGCGATCCTCTCCGGCCCGTCCTTCGCGCACGACGTCGCGGTCGGGCTGCCCACCGCCGTCACCATCGCGGCGCGGCTCGACATTGCGCAGCGCCTGCAGGCGAGCCTGGCGCAGGCGCAATTCCGCCCCTATGCCAGCGACGATCTCGCCGGCGTCGCGCTCGGCGGCGCGGCGAAGAACGTCTACGCCATCGGCTGCGGCATCGCCGACGGCCTCGGTCTGGGCGACAGCGCCCGCGCCGCGCTGCTCGCCCGCAGCTTCGCGGAGCTGGCGCGGCTGGGCGAAGCGCTGGGCGCGCGCGCCGAAACGCTGATGGGCCTGTCGGGCCTCGGCGACCTGGTGCTGACCGCGACCAGCCCCGCGTCGCGCAATTTCGCCTTCGGACGGAAGCTCGGCGGCGGTACGCCGCTCGCCGCGCTGCGCGCCCCCGGCACGCCGCTGGCCGAAGGCGTCGAGACGGCGCCGGCGCTGATCGCCCGCGCCCGCCGCCACGGCATCGAACTGCCCATCGCGGAAACCATTTCCGCAGTGCTGGATGGCGCACTGGCGCCGGCTGCGGCATTGCTGCGATTGATGAGCCGCCCGTTGCGGCCGGAGTGACGAGGGATCATGGCGAGGGGATGGCTGCTGGCGGCGGCGGCGCTGCTGTGTGCATGCGCGGCGGCGAGCGCTACCGCGCGCGACAAGCCGGACCGCACCGACACGCCGGACATCGTGCAGGGCGACTGGATCCAGCCTGCCGATATCGTGCTGATCGGCGATTCCGAGAGCCTGGGCTATTTCGGGGCGCAGCTTTACCGCTCGCTGTCGAGCGAGCCCGACCCGCGCTCGGGCCGTCCGCTCAAGGTCTGGAGCTACTGGACCTGCGGCTCGGACGTGACCACCTGGATGCGCGGCGGCACCTCCTATTGCGGCATCCGCACCTGCAACGGCGCCGGCGACTGCGCCCGCGATCACGGCCCCTTGGACAAGCCCGGCCGCGTCCGCTACGCGGCGCTCGGCGACTATCTGGGGCGCATCCGTCCGCGCCTCACCATCGTCTCGCTCGGCTCCAACATGCTGACGGCGCGGCCCGGCGCCTTCCGCGGCTTCTACGCCACCTATCTCGCCGATGTCGGCAGGCTCGCCGGCGACATCGCCCGCGGCGGCAGCCAATGCGTCTGGATCGGGCCGCCGCAGACCGCCGAGAAGACCAGGCCCATCAAGGACTACGAGCAGTTCGTCGCCGATGTCGGCCATGCCGCGCGCGCCGCCGGCTGCGCCTTCATCGACAGCAATCCGCTCAGCGACCGCAAATTTGTCCTTCGCAGCGACCCCGAAGGCATCCATTATCAGGGCGTCGGCGAACGCGCCTGGGAGACCAAGGTGTGGGCCCAGCTGAAGCCAGTGCTGGAGACGCGCCTGGCGCATTGAAGGAAGACCGTCATGTTGTTCGTCGTCACCGCCATCGACAAGGACAATTCGCTGGCCTTGCGCCTGGCGACGCGCGAGGCCCATTTCGCCTATGCCCGCGCCACCGGCGTCATCCGCCTCGGCGGCCCGTTCCTCGACGCGCAGGACGATATGGCGGGCAGCCTAATGATCTTCGAGGCGGCCGATCTCGACGCCGCCAGGGCCTGGCATGCGAACGATCCCTATGTGAAGGCGGGCCTGTTCGCCCGCTCCGACGTGCGGCCCTGGAAGATGACTTTCAACGGCTGCGACGCCAGGCTCTGAGGAGACAGCGATGGCCTATTGGCTGTTCAAGACCGAAGCCGAAACCTTCTCCTGGGCGATGCAGAAGAAAAAGGGCGCCAAGGGCGAGCCGTGGAGCGGCGTGCGCAACTATGCGGCGGCGAAGAACATGAAGGCGATGCGCAAAGGCGATCTCGGCTTCTTTTATCACACCGGCGACGAGAAGCAGATCGTCGGCATCGTCGAGGTGATCGGCGAATACCGGCCCGATCCGACCGACGAGACCGCCAAGTTCGGCCTCGTCGACGTCAAGGCGGTCAAGGACGTGCCGCGGCCCGTCACGCTGGCCGCGATCAAGGCCGACCCGAAACTCAAGGACATGGTGCTGGTGCGCGAGGCGCGCCTGTCGGTGCAGGCGGTCAAGCCCGAGGAATGGACCTACATCTGCAAGCTCGGCGGCGTGAAATAACCCTGCCGATCACTTGCGTTGATAAAGCACGCGCGTGCCGTCCTGCGTGATCGCGAACGGAACGATGCACGCCGCATCGCCCAGATGCGTGCAGGCGAGGTCGAAGGTGATCGCGTATTTGGCGGCGTCCGTCCTGGCACCGCAGACATAGCGGCCCTGGACGCCCGCCGGCCTTGCCTCGTCGCCGTCGCGCACTGCGAAATTGGGCACCAGGCCAAGCCCCTGCACCGTCGCAAGCGCCGCATCGCACAGCGCGATGTCTTCCTGACGCCTGGCCTCGGCCGTATCCGCCGGCGGCGCGGACGCTGCGGCTGGCGGCGGCGTTGCGGCAGTGGGCGCCGGGCTCGCCAGTTCGTTCATCACCATGAGCACTCCGACGGCGATGAGCAGGAGGCCGCCGAACACCGCCGCGATTCGGGCGGCCAGCCATTCACGCCGCAATGCGGGCATGTTCGGTTCATGGTCGATTCGCATGGCGCCCCGTTTCGGCCGGTTTTGCTGCCCCGGCCCTTAGCCCGGTTCGCTCCGGCGCACAAAGGCCGCCGTCCCGTCAAAGACTCCGATTTCGATTATGTGACACATTATTTAGCCAACCGCCTGATGACGGACATAATATTTCAAGTGGGTTGTAAATCATCTTCTATCCACCTGAGTTTCCAGCTTTTTTCGGTGAATTTTTCCCCTCTGCGGCACTCACGCAACAGTGAAGCTTGATAGCTTGGGGGCTGAGGACGGCTTGGTGCCGTCACTGCAGGGGATCACTCATGACAAACAGCAATAGCCGCCACCTGGCGCGCGTCCGCAATGCGTTCCTTGGCGCTACCGCGCTGGCCGGTTTTTCGGCCCTGATCACGCCGGCCGCCGCCGTCGTCATCAACAACAACTTCACGCCGACCCAGATCGTCGACACGACCAACGTCACCGGCGTCGGCCAGATGGTGGTCGACGAGCAGAACGGCTTCATCGGCCTGTGCACCGTGTCGCTGATCAATCCGCGCACCGTGATCTTCGCGTCCCACTGCGTGAACGAGAATCCGTCCGAGACCGCCTTCATGTCGGCCACCGGTTACGGCGTCGCCAATGGCGGCCTGCCGATCGGCTTCTTCTTCCAGTCGAACAACAACATCGCCGGCAACTCGGCGATCGGCAGCTGGCTGAACGGCGTCGCCGGCGTCGGCAAGGACACCACCCGCACCGCGCAGTTCGGCTACAATTCGAACTTCGTCGTCTACAACACCAATTGCTGCACCATCGGCCTCGGCAACAACTTCCTGCAGTCCGACGTCGCGATGGCGGCCCTCGACACGCCGGCCGTCAACATCCCGACCTACACACTGCTGTTCAGCGCGCTCAGCGCGCCGGCGCATGCCACGATCGAGGGTTACGGCGACAACGGCACCGGCACCACCGGCCAGGGCACGATCGACTTCAAGCGCCGCGTCGCGGAGAACATCGTCAGCGTGCTCGGCTCGCTCGACGACCAGGATACCTTCCTGTTCGGCGCCCCGGACGGCCTGCCCGCCAACCTCTACATGATCGATTTCAACGATCCGAAGTTCAACACGGCCCAGGCCAACGTCTTCGACTTCAACATCTTCCACGACACCGCGACGACCAAGGAAGGCATCACCGCGCCGGGCGATTCGGGCGGACCGCTGGTCATCGACCACCAGTTCTCGTCGCCGACCATCGCGGCCGTGCTGTCGGGCGGCGATCGCTTCTACAACGCCCAGCCGGGCGCCAGCTACGGCACGACCTCGTTCTACCAGCCGCTCTACCTGTATTGGGACTGGATTCTGTCCAACAACCCCTACAAGTACGTCACCAGCACCGCCGGCAACCACAGCTGGACCGACCCCAACGCCTTCGTCATGGCGCTCGACCCGGCCTACATGACCATCGGCTCCAACGGCCAGCTGGTGAACGCGCTGCCGACGACGCCGGCTGCCGGCGAGGCGAACATCCCGCCCGGCTTCGGCGAAGTCTGCTATTTCAACGATTGCATCAACATCAAGACCGGCGTCCACACCAACCCGACACCCGCTCCGGGCCCGAACCCGACCAACAACTCGCAGCCCTTCGGCGGCGTTCTCGGCCAGACCGGCTTCGACACGCTGGTCGAGGCCTTCATCGCGGCAGGCGGTCAGGATTGCGGCGCGGCGCAGGTCAGCGTCGATGCCCTCAACACCGGCGACATGAGCGCGATTCAGCCGGCCTGTAGTCCGGACGCCGCGACCGGCACGCCCGGCGCGTCCGATGCCGCCCACAGCGCGCAGACCAACTGGGCCAATCCGGAAGGCAGCGTCGCGGTCAACGGCGTCATGATCCAGGGTGCGCCCGGCGCGACCCCGGGCCAGGTGGTGCAGGACACGAACCAAAATGTGGCGACCTTGAATCCGGCCCGCTACTACGACGTGACCATCGCGGCGGGCGGGATAACGTTGAACACCGGCACCATCACCGTCGACCGCGTCACGGTCAACAGCCTGACGGCCGGCCTGACCATCGCCACCGGCGCCACGCTCAACACGCTGATCAACACCAACTCGTTCGCCGGCGAACTCAGGGTCAACGGCACGTTGAACAGCACCGGCTCGGTCTCGATGTTCGGCGGCCTGATCTCGGGCACCGGCACGGTCAATGCGCCGAGCGTCGACTTCCTGCTCGGCGCCATCGCACCGGGCACCAACGGCACGATCGGCACGTTGACGATCAACGGCACGCTCAATCTCGGCGCCGGCGCCACGACGGCGATCGACGTCTCGGGTGCGACGAGCGACCTGCTGAAGGTCAACGGCGTGGCGAACGTCGCCGGTACCGCGGTGATCGTGCCGCAGACCACCGTGCAGATGGGAACCGCGTACACTTTCCTGACCGCGACCACCATCAACGGCGCCTCGACCGCCAATGGCGGCTTCAACGCCGTCACCGACACGCTTCCGGGCGTCTTGTTCCCGGTCGTGACCAAGGTCAACAACGGTGCGACGCAGTCCGAAGTCGTCACCTTCCAGGCCGGTTCGTTCGTCACCGTGCTGAATGGCAGCGGCACCCCCGACCAGATCGCGGTCGCCGGCGGCCTCGATCGGGCGCGCGGCGCGCACTACAACGACATGCTGCCGCTGTTCCAGGCGATCGATCCCCTGTCGGGCGGTCAGCTCGGCCAGGCGCTCGAGGATCTGGCACCGGACGCGGCGCGCACCGCGCCGCTGGTCGGCCACATGCAGACCTCGGGCATCGACGACATGCTGTGGCAGCACCTGGGCGACATGACCCCGGCGTCGGGCGGCGGCCAGCAGGCCGGCCTCCACGTCGACTCGGACGGCCTGAAGTCGGCGATGAACTCGGCAACCGGCTTCAGCAATACGGCGCAGCAATTCCTGGCCATCGGCCAGGGCATCGCCACCAACCCGGGCGGCGGCAACGACGCCGTTCCGACCACAGGGACGCCGGCGGCGCCGGCGCAGGCCGACGGCACCTGGATGAGCCTGCCCAACGGTGCGGGCGGCTTCATCTCCGGCAGCGCCATCCTCGGCTCCGTCGCCATCGGTGGCGGCGGCGGCAAGGCTGACGTGCGCGGCCTCATCGTCGGTGCCGGCCTCGACATGCCGGTCGGCGACGGCTTCTCGGTCGGCGGCTCGTTCGCCTATTCGGACGTCCTGTCGAGCGGAACCACGATCCCGGAGACGCTGCAGTCCGACATGGTCCAGGGCGCGGTGTATGCGCGCTACGATTTCGGCGACCACATGATCGCCGAAGCGTTCGCGGGCTACGGCCACCAGACGCTGGAAACCACCCACCTGGAGCTCGTCGGTCCGACGCTGTTCTCGGTCGTGGGCCACACCGACGGCGATTCGCCGTCGGCCGGCATCTATCTCGGCCGGTCGTTCGGCATCTCCACGCTGTACGGCTCGACGCTGAACCTGATCCCGTCGCTGAGCCTGCAGTACATCAACTCGAGCATCAACGGTTACACCGAGACGGGCGGTCCGTCGGCGGTGCACATCAGCTCGTTCAGCGAATCGTCGGCCATGAGCCGGTTCGGTATCGATGCGAACATGACCTTCGATGTCTACAACGTGCATGTCACCCCGAACCTGCATGCGTTCTGGGTCGACAATTTCGAAGGCGGCAACGGCGCCATCCAGGCGCAGTTCGCTGCGGCGCCCGGCTCGATCATGGTGTTCCAGTCCGGTGCGGTGGATCGCTCCTACGGCGAACTCGGCCTCGGCGCCGATGTCGACCTGAGCGATGCCTTCGGCTCGGACGCGACCTTCTCGGCACGCTACGACACCAACTCGCGCGCCGACATCAACTACGGCGCCTGGACGGGCCGCCTGTCGATCAAGTTCTGATCGCCGGCCACGGCTTAAGCATCAAGGGCCGCGCCGCAGGGCGCGGCCCTTTTTCTTTGCCCGGCCGCTCAGAGATATTTGCGCAATTGCAGCGCGTAGGGCGCGAAGCCGGCGCGGCGGTAGACCGCGGCGGCGCGCGCGTTGTCGGGGATGACCCCGATCAGCATGGTGGCGACACCGCGGCGGCGCGCCCAATCCTCGGCCGCGGCGATCAGCGCCCGGCCCACGCCGCGGCCGCGCCACGCCTCGACCACGAACAGCTCGACGATGTAGCCGATCGTCCGCTCGGCATCGACGACGTAGACGTCGTTATCCTCGATCACCGCGGCGATCCAGCCGATGGCTCCGCCGTCCGCCTCGGCGAGGCGCACCAGGCCGTCGTTCCTGGCAAGGCGCGCCGACAGCACCGTGAAATATTCCGCCGCCACCGCCGCGTCGAGCCGGCGGTTGGCCTCGAACCGCTTCTCGAAAGCCTGCAAGCCGTCGATGAACGACAGCGCCGCCGGCCGGTCGTCCGGCCAGACGGCATCGCGCAGCGTGAACGCAGCGGCTGGCTTGCTCATGCGGCAGACTAGGGCAGGAACGTCAGCGCCGCCAAGCCCAGCAGGCCGATCGCCACATAGGTCAGGTAGAGCGCTAAGTTGAACCGCATGCTGCGGCGCAGGACCATCTCGAAGACGCCGCGCACCGGATCGGACTGCGCCTGCGCCGTGCTGTACATCCCCGTCGTGCCTTTGAGATTGGCCATCACGGTCATGGCGCCGGCCAGGAGCAGCAGCATCGAGCCGACCACCGGATAGCGCGGCCAGCCATGGTCGAGCGCGAAGGTGCCGACGACCACGAAGATCGCCTGCGCCGCCAGCAGCGCGCCGGATTTCTCGGTGTTGTGGCTGGCGCCGTCGCGCATGAAGTCGAGCGCGGCTTCCCGGCTGCGCCCGCCGATCATGACCGCAAGCAGCGCGGTTTTTTCCGCCGCCGTCACCGGCACGCCCAGCACGCGCCAGACCAGACGGCTCGCCGCCGGCATCAGCCCAGCGCCTTGACGATTTCTTCCGTCATCTTCTTGGCGTCGGCGAACAGCATCATCGTGTTGTCGCGGAAGAACAGTTCGTTCTCGACGCCGGCATAGCCCGAGCCCATGCCGCGCTTGACGAACAGCACGGTCTTGGCCTTCTCCACGTCGAGGATCGGCATGCCGTAGATCGGCGATTTGGGATCGGTCTTGGCCGACGGATTGGTCACATCGTTGGCGCCGATGACATAGGCGACGTCGGTGTTGGCGAATTGCGAGTTGATGTCCTCGAGCTCGAAGACCTCGTCATACGGCACGTTGGCCTCGGCCAGCAGCACGTTCATGTGCCCCGGCATGCGGCCCGCCACCGGATGGATGGCGTAGGACACCTTGACGCCTTCCGCTTTCAGCTTGTCGGCCATCTCGCGCACCGCGTGCTGCGCCTGCGCCACCGCCATGCCGTAGCCCGGCACGATGATCACGCTGCCCGCGTTCTTCATGATGAAGGCGGCATCGTCGGCCGAGCCCTGCTTGACCGGCCGGGTCTCGACCTTGCCCGCCGCCGGACCGGTCTCGCCGCCGAAGCCGCCCAGGATGACGGAAATGAAGCTGCGGTTCATGCCCTTGCACATGATGTAGCTGAGGATCGCGCCCGACGAGCCGACCAGCGCGCCGGTGATGATCAGCGCCGAGTTCTCCAGCGTGAAGCCGATGCCCGCCGCCGCCCAGCCGGAATAGGAATTGAGCATCGAGACCACCACCGGCATGTCGGCGCCGCCGATGGGGATGATCAGCGTGATGCCGAACACGAAGGCGAGGCCGGCGATGGCCCAGAACGCCCAGAGCGGCTGGTACAGCACGAACCAGACGACGAGGCCGAGGATAGCCGCGAAGATCAAGACGTTCAGCGCATGGCGCGCCGGCAGCATGATCGGCGCGCCCGACATGTTGCCGTTGAGCTTGGCGAAGGCGATCAGCGAGCCCGCGAAGGTGATCGCGCCGATGGCGAGGCCGAGCGACATCTCGACCAGGCTCTGCATCTTGATGACGCCGGTGCACACGCCCGCCGCGTCGTGGACGCAGATGCCGAACGCCCCCGGCGAATAGAGCGCCGCGCCGGCGGTCAGCACCGCGGCAAGACCGACCAGGCTGTGGAACGCCGCCACCAGCTGCGGCATGTCGGTCATGGCGATGCGCCGCGCCGTCACCGCGCCGATGCCGCCGCCAATGGCGAGGCCGGCGGCGACAAGCCCCCAGGTCATCGCGTCGACCACGCCCGCCACCCACAAGGTCGTGGCGATGGCGAGCGCCATGCCGATCATGCCGTTGCGGTTGCCGGCGCGCGACGAGGCCGGCGACGACAACCCCTTCAGCGCCAAAATGAACAGGACGCCCGAGATCAGATAGGAGATGGCCGCGAGATCGGCCTGCAAAGACGGGCTCATTTCGACTGCCCTGCCGCTGCGCTACTTGAGGGCGTGGGCTTCTCTTTTTTCTTGTACATCGCGAGCATGCGCGAGGTGACGAGGAAGCCGCCGAAGATGTTGACGCTCGCCAACACCAGCGCCCCGAAGCCGAGCCCCTTGGATATCCACGACGCCGCGCCCAGCGCCGGCACCGCCACCGCGATCAAAGCCCCCACCACGATCACCGACGAAATCGCGTTGGTCACCGCCATCAGCGGCGTGTGCAGCGCCGGCGTCACGCCCCAGACCACGAAATAGCCGACGAAGATCGCCAGCACGAAGATCGTCAGGCGGAAAACGATGGGATCGACGAGGTCCATGGCTCAGGCCTTCAAACTGGGATGAACAATCTGCCCGCCGCGCGTCAGCCCGGCACCCTTGACGATCTCGTCGTCCCAGTTGAGCGCCAGCGCACCGGTCTTTTTGTCGACGATCAGTGCAATGAAGTTGAACAGGTTGCGCGCATAGAGCGACGACGCGTCCACCGCCAGCCGCCCCGGCAGGTTCGTGTAACCCATGATCGTCACGCCGTGGATCTCGTAGACCTCGTTCGGCTTGGTCAGCGGGCAGTTGCCGCCCTGCTCCGCCGCCAAATCGACGATCACCGAGCCCGGCTTCATCGTCCTGACCATGGCCTCGGTCACCAGCACCGGCGCCGCCCGGCCCGGGATCAGCGCCGTGGTGATGACGATGTCCTGCTTCTTGATCGTCTCGGCGATCAGGGCGGCCTGCTTGGCCTGGTATTCGGCCGACATCGGCTTGGCATAGCCCGCCGCCGTCTGGGCGTTCTTGAACTCGTCGTCCATCACCGCGACGAAGGTGGCGCCGAGCGATTCCACCTGCTCCTTGGTCGCGGGGCGCACATCGGTGGCCGAGACGATGGCGCCCAGCCGCCGCGCCGTGGCGATGGCCTGCAGCCCGGCGACGCCGACGCCCATCACCAGCACCCGCGCCGGCGCGATGGTGCCGGCCGCGGTCATCATCATCGGCATGGCGCGGCCGAAGGTGGCGGCGGCGTCGATCACCGCCTTGTAGCCGGCGAGGTTGGCCTGGCTGGACAGCACGTCCATCGACTGGGCCCGCGAAATGCGCGGCAGGAACTCCATCGCGAAGGCATCGACGCCCTGCGCCGCCAGCTTCGCCGGCGTGTCCTTGTCCGTGTACGGAGCGAGCAGCGCCGCCAGCACCGCGCCCGCCTTCATCTGTGAGATCTGCGCCCCGTCCGGCGCCCGCACGCTGAGGACGATATCGGCGCCGGCGAGCGCCGCGGCCGCGTCGGGCGCGATGGTCGCGCCGGCGGCGGTGAAATCCGCATCGGACACCCGCGCCGCGGCCCCGGCGCCGGCCTCGACGGCCACCGCAAGGCCCAGCCCGATGAATTTCTTGACGGTATCGGGCGAAGCGGCAACGCGGCTCTCGCCGCCCTGGCGCTCCTTGAGGATGGCGAGTTTCATGGCTGTGCCTGGTTCAATGGGTCCGGAAGAGGGCCATGAACACCATGATCAGGAGGATGCCGATCAGCGACCATTTGGTGAACGAAAGAAAGCCCGCATAGGCCTTGATATGCTGGCTCATATCCATCGAGCCCGGCTTGTAGTCGCCATGCGAATCGTCGTGTCCGGCCATGTCTGGTCCTCAAATCGGTCGGCAGGACTATAGCAATCGGCCCTCGCCCGGCAACGCGCAAAACGCCGCTTTTCCGTGG
The DNA here is from genome assembly GCA_035570795.1 of Rhizomicrobium sp. Lineage (GTDB taxonomy): Bacteria > Pseudomonadota > Alphaproteobacteria > Micropepsales > Micropepsaceae > Rhizomicrobium. The sequence goes on along the minus strand of DATMKZ010000077.1, from coordinate 61,406 downwards.
GCCTCACGCTCGCGCGTACGGCCTGATCCTGGGCCTCACGCTCGCGCGTACGGCCTGTCAGCCTGTCCGACGCGTCGCGGTGGAGTGCTCCCAGTCGGCCAGGAGGGCCCTGAGGGCTGCGACCAGCGCCAGGGGCTGGTCCAGCATGATGTGATGCTGGGCCTGGGGGATTTCGACCACCGGGGCGGCGCGGCCGAGCAGGTTGAACATGTATTCGCCGATCGAGGGCGGCAGCAGCACGGAATGCTCGCCCCGGAACACGGCGATGCGGCAGCGCGTGGCCTTCAGCCGCTCGGCCGTGTCGCCGATGGAAAATCGCTGCCAGATCGCCGGATCGAACTTCCAGGTGAAGCCGCTCTGGCCGCCCTCGTCCGGCACCTCCTTCAGGGAGTGCCGCGCCACCCAGTCGACCAGGTAGAGGTTCTCCGAGGTCTGCGGCGGCATCAGCCGAAAGCGCGCCATGGCGGCGCCGAGCGAGGGATAGATGTGATGCGGTTTGATCACCCGGTTGGGCGGCCCGCCCGGCCGGTCCGGCGGGTTGACCGGCGAATCGACGATCACCACCCCCGCCAGCCGGTCGCCATAGAGCCCGCCCGTCAGCATGGTGACGAAGCCGCCGAAACTGTGCGCCACGATCACCGGGGGTTCATCGAGCTTGAACATCCCCGCGTCCTCGCAGACCGCGATCTCCTCGCGCGCGAACAGGTCCATGGAATAGCCGCCCGGCCGCCAGTCGCTGTCGCCCATGCCCGACAGGTCCATCGCCGCGACGTGGTAGTCGCGGGCCAGGAACGGCGCGATGAAGTCCCACCAATGGGCGTGCGCCGCGTTGCCGTGGACCAGCAACAGGCCCGGCCGCGTGCGGTCGCCCCAGCGCAGATAATGGATTTTCGCGCCCTCGACCGTGACGAAACAGCTCTCGGGCGCAATCGCGACCGCGTCCTCGAACCATTTGGGCGCCGGCGGCGGCGCGCCGTCGAACCCCGCCAGCGGCCCCTCGGTGGCCGCGAGGTTGAACATCTGCTTTTCGGTGTCCGGCAGTTCGCCCGGGATCGGCGGCATGATCGGCGTATCGCTCATGGCGCCATTCTGACGGTTTATGCCAGCCACTCAAGCCGCGTTTACGCGCACCACTCCATCCACGTCCCGTGCGGGTGGCAACTTGCCAGCCGCGTTTGCGTCCGCGCGCCGTCGCTGTAGTGGATGACGGAAAGAACATAGAGCGCGCCGTCATATTCGAACGACAGCCGCCAAACCGGCCGGCGCAGGCCGGCAACGGTGAGGATGCTCTCCAGCGCCTCGCGCATCTCGTGGGAGAACTGATAGACCGCGATGGTGTGATAGACGCAAGGGACCTGATCGCGCGGCACCGCCGCCAGCGCGTCCGGCAGCAGCGCCAGCGCATCGCCGGCACGGATCTCCGGCCTCTCGCGGGCGAACAGCGCGATGGCGCGGTCCAGCCGCACGAGCCGCGCCACCTGGTCCGGCCAGATCAGCGCCCTCAGCCAGTCGCGATCGTCGGCCTTCGCGAGGTCGACCGGATTGAGCTCCAGCCCGACGCGGCCGCCGACCGCCGGCACAGCGCCCAGCGGCGGCATCCCTTCGCCGCGCAATTCGCAGTCGATGACCAGCGCCGCGCCGTCGTTCACCGTCGCCGCGGTCTTGCCGTCCCGCCGGTAGCGCACGCCATATTTGTCCCAGATCAGGTTGAGCCCCGCGCTCGGCCCGATCTCGATCAGCGACAGCGGCGCGCCGGCTGCCACGGCGCGAAAGCCCGGATGCAGCAGCGCGCTGCGCCCCACTTCGTTGGTGTTGGTGACACGCGTCGCGATCAAGGGTTCGATTTCGCGCACATGCGCCAGCACGAAGGCGCGGAAATCCGCGAACGGGTCTTCGTCCGCCGCCGAAACCGTGCCCCCCACCGATGGGTAGAACCGCCGCAACGCAGCATCCGCGCCGCGCAGCAGAAGAAAATGCACCGCGCCCAGGATCATGTTGGCATGCGGCTGGCCGAGACGCGCCCGCGCCGCCAGCGCCTTCAACTCGGCGTCCTGCCCGATCCCCGCCGCCAGCCGGGCGTAAAGCACCGAGCCGGTGCGCTGCGCGTCGTCGGCGAAGAAGTCCCAATAGTCGCGGCGCGCCTCGCTCATGGCGCTAAGTGTGCGGCAGGATCTCCGCCGGGCGCAACCGCGCTTCGCCCGCCTTGCCGCCGCGCCGATAGACCAGCGTGATGGCCGCCGTGGTGGCCGGATCGCGCCAGCGCGCCCGCACCGCGAAGAGATCGAGCTTGGCCACCGGCACCGCATCGATCGCCGTGACGATGTCGCCGGCGCGCAGGCCCGCGGCCGCGCCCGGCGTGCCCGGCACCACATCGTAGATCTCGAACTCTGTGCCGTGCCGGCCGAGCCACAGGCCCGTGCGGTCATAGGCGTCGGGTGCGTCCGTCAGTGGAACCAGAACGAAGCGCCGGTGCGGATAATCGATAAAGACGTGGAATCGCTTCAACAGCGCCGTCCCGATGCTGCCGGCGAGATTGGGATCCGCGAAGCCTCCCGTCTTCTGCAGCGACAGCCGCACGATGACGCCGGCCGCATGCGCCGGCCCGAACGCGAACGCCGGCGCCCGCGCCACCAGCGAGCGGATCGGTCCGCCGATGCCGTAGCCGGTCAGCGCCGTGACCGTCTTGCCGAACGCGGTATCCAGGCGATGCGCCCGCCAGAACGGCCCGAACAAGGTCAGCGCCGAGCGATCGCCGAGATCGACCAGGAATTTCCCGCGCACCCCGCCGATGCTGCCCGGCACGATGGGCAGGAAGCCCTGGTAGAACTCGAACGGCAGGACCAGAGCGCCGGGCGGCACGGCGAAGCGCGCCGGATCCGCGAAGTGGATTTCCGAAGTCCGGAAATCGATGTCGGCGACGAAACGGTCGAACACCGGCTTGCCGGCGACGCCGTCGAACCGCGTGAAGCCGATGACGTCGTTCAGCGCCTGGAACGACTGCGCGTCCACCGCCGCGTGCCGCCAATGCGCCGCCCCGATCGCGAGGTCGCCGACATGGGTCTGGAACGCGGTCTCGGTGCCTTCGCCGGCGCCGCTGCCGGTCTCGCTGCCTTCCGCCCTGGCGCCGATGCTGCGCATGACCGGCGTGGAGATCGAAAATCCCGGCGCGCCGGTGTCGAGGATAAAGGCGTAGGCGCCATGGCCTTCCAGCGCCACCGGGATGAAGACGCGGTTGTCGATCAGGGTGAATTTCGTCGCCGGCGCGGCGCCGGCAGGGGCCGCGAGCCCCAAAGCCGCGGCGGCAAACACGGCGAGCATCGACGGTTTCATCGGATATCCCATGCCAGATCGGCGCCGGCATAGCGCCCGCCGCTGCGTTTACGATCCATTCACCATATCGTCAGCATGTGTCGCAAAATGAGAACTTAAACGCGGCATTTACCGCTCGGCTGCGAATATCCGCCCTGTTCAATTTCGGGGCATGCCATGGCGCAGACGATTCTCGTTGTCGATGACGATCCGGTCCAGCGCCGGCTCCTGGAGGCTGCGATCTCGCGCTCGGGCATGCATGTCGTCACCGCGCCCGGCGGCGCCCCCGCGCTCGAGCTCATCAACGGCCCCAAGGGCGAGCAGATCGCGTTGATGCTGCTCGACCTCGTGATGCCCGACATGGGCGGCATCGAAGTCCTCGCCAAGCTGCGCCCGGGCAACCCGGACCTGCCCGTCATCGTGCTGACCGCCAAGGGCGGCATCGATTCGGCGGTCGAAGCCATGCGCGCCGGCGCCAACGATTTCCTCGTCAAGCCGGCGAGCCCCGAGCGCATCGCGATCTCGATCCGCAACCAGCTCAAGATCGGCACGCTGTCGGGCGAGGTCACGCGCCTCAAGAAGAAGACCGACAACCGGTTGTCGTTCGACGACCTCGTCGCCACTTCGGCCGAGATGAAGCAGGTCTTCCGCCTCGGCACCCGCGCGGCGCAGTCCAACATCCCGATCCTGATCGAGGGCGAGAGCGGCGCCGGCAAGGAGCTGATCGCACGCGCCATCCAGGGTTCGTCCGAGCGCGCCGGGCGGCCGTTCATCACCGTCAATTGCGGCGCCATCCCCGAGAACCTGATCGAATCGATCCTGTTCGGCCACGAGAAAGGCTCCTTCACCGGCGCCAGCGACAAGCATCTGGGCAAGTTCCAGGAAGCCGACGGCGGCACGCTGTTTCTCGACGAGATCGGCGAACTGCGCCTCGACATGCAGGTCAAGCTGCTGCGCGCGCTGCAGGAAGGCGAGGTCGATCCGGTCGGCTCCAAGCGCCCGGTCAAGGTCGACGTCCGCATCATCTCGGCGACCAACCGCGATCTCGCGGCACTGGCGCGCGACGGGCAGTTCCGCGAGGACCTGTTCTATCGCCTCAACGTCTTTCCGATCTTCGTGCCGTCCCTGCGCGACCGGCGCGACGACATCCCCGCGCTCGCCCGCCATTTCATCACCCGCTTCGCCGCCGAGGAGAACAAGCCGGTCGCCGGCCTGACGCCCGAGGCCGCCGCGCTGCTCGAGACATTCAACTGGCCGGGCAATGTTCGCCAGCTGGAGAACACTATCTTCCGCGCCGTCGTGTTGTGCGACGGCACGCTGCTCGACACCATCGATTTCCCGCAGATCGCCGCCGCCCTCGGCATCGAAGCCAAGGCGCCGCGCTCCACCGTCGCCGCCGCCTCCAGCGCCATGCCGGCCTCGCAGCACGCGGTGGCGCATGGCGCGCCGGTCCTGGCGCATGCCTCGCCCTACGCGATCAGCGGCACCGACGTCGCCGGCCATATGCGCCGGCTCGAAGACATCGAATCCGAGGTCATCCGCATGGCGATCTCGCGCTATGACGGCCACATGTCCGAAGTCGCCCGCCGCCTCGGCATCGGCCGCTCGACGCTGTACCGCAAGCTGAAGGAACTGGGCCTCGAACCCGATGAGCCGGAAACGGCCGCCGGCGAGGCGAAAAGCGACGAGGCGCGGCAGGCGGCGGGTTAAGACCTGCGCTCCGGCAGAAGTTGAGTCCCGGCTCGACGGCCGATAGCTTCCATTCTCGACTGGACCGAGATGCGGGAGCGACGCAAATGACCGCGCTAGCTTATTTCCGGTATGTTATTATTGGATCTGTCACAGCCGTTCTCGGCCTCTCTGGCGCAATTCCATTTTTAATTTGGGGCAGCAACGGCGCTCCAGAATTTTATGGTGCATTCACGGCAGCGATTGTCGCGGCCGTTGCGGTAGTGATTGGCACGCAATATCAAGCTGAATTGACCCGTAAGCGCGATGACGCGCTACGCAGTGAAGATCGTGTGGCAGAGGCGATAGATTTGTGCCTTTGGCTTGAGCACGCTGCAGACGAGCTTGATTTCGTCGCGGGTATTTTGGAGCGCGCCATCGAGCGACTTGCATTGGATGGAAAATCTCAGATCGAGATGCCGTTAGAGCAATTTCGGCAAGTAATATCGCCAAAATTTGTGGACGACCTCCTTATCAGGGCGAAAATGGCAACGCGACTACCTCCCGGGCTCGCTGGACAAGTTGCAAGGACACTATACAAAACATTCCATGTAGCCGACCGGGCGCTCCTTCTGCGCGGCGCCTCCGAACTTTACCGACCCAACAAGGAGCAAGTTGAAAAATATCTTTTTGTACTGCGCCGTCGCGCCGGCTTGATCAGACGCGCCGCAGAAAATGTCGAGATTCATCTTGTAACTATCGGGGCCATGACATTGGATATAACGGCCGAGGCTGAGCCGACACCCGCATGATCTCAATCGATCATATTCAACGCGCGCTTATAGGTCTCCAAGAGCGATTCTAACTCCTGCCGCTCCGCGTTCTCCATTTTGCGCAGGCGGACGACCTGGCGCATCACCTTGGTGTCGAAGCCGGTGCCCTTGGCCTCGGAATAGACCTCGCGGATGTCGTCGGCCAGAGTCTTCTTCTCCTCCTCGAGCCGCTCGATGCGCTCGATGAAGGACCTGAGATGCTCTTTCGCGAAGCCGGATTTGGCCAAGGCAACCTCCAACAAACAAATGGCCCGCAGTCACGGGCCATGACAATTAGGGGCCGGTCGGGGCCGGCGCAACCGCGGCAACGGCCTTAGCTGTGAGTCTTTTGCGCCGCCGTGAAAGCCGCCTGCTGCTCCGCCGTGGCGTCCTTCTGATAGCGCCTTTTCCATTCCGCCGGCGGCATGCCGTAGACGATTTCGCGGGCCGCGTCCTTGTCCAGCGCGATGCCCTGCTCCGCCGCCGCCTCGCGGTACCAATCGCCCAGGCAATTGCGGCAGAAGCCGGCCAGCGTCATCAGGTCGATGTTCTGCACCTCGGTGCGGGCGCGCAGATGCGCCACCAGCCGGCGGAAAGCGGCGGCTTCGAGCCGTTCGCGCGTCAGTTCGTCCATGGTCGTCGATCCTTTTGCCGGCAGCGGCCGGGTGAAGTGGTGCGCCGGCGGTCCCATCCGGGCCAATGCCTGTTCCAGGATCGGCTTCAGCCGCCCGGCGAACGCCCGCGCCGCCGCCGCATCGCCGATCAGATCCTGCCGGATTTCGATCAGCACATGCGGCAGGCCCAGCATCGTGCCGTGGCGATAAAGGCAATCGTTCTCGAGCTCGCCGTCATAGGGCTCGTTGTCGCCGACCGCAAACCCCGCCGCGGCGCAGGCCTCGATCAGCGGCCGCGCCAGCCGGCCGTCGCGGTCCCACAGGATGCCGATCTGCCACGGCCGCGCCCGCCCCTTCCACACCGGCGTGAAACTGTGCATCGAGACCAGCACCGGCACGACGCCCCGCGCCGCGAGCCGCGCGATCTCGCCGGCGATGGCGGCATGGTAGGGTGAAAAAAATTGCGCGATGCGTCTGCCGGATTCGCCGGCGTCGATTCCGGCATTGCCCGGGATCACGCTGCCGTCCGACAGCTGCATGATCAGGGTGGGATCGTCCTCGCCGCGATTGAGGTCGATCAGGAGCCGCGACCAGCGCGCCAGGACCGCAGGGGCGCCGAACGCAGCGGCCAGCGCCCGCGTCACCGCCGCCGCCCCGATGTCGCTGGCGATGTGGGTGGCGAACAGCTCCGGCGCCAGCCCCAGCGTGCCATAGGCGGGCGGCAGGGCGTTCGAGGCGTGATCGCACAGCAACAGCAGCGGCGCATCGTCCCGCGCCGGTTTCACAAGCTCGAAGGGCTGGTCCGTCATGGAACGGCGATCATCGTGCCCCCGCCGCGCCCCGGCAAGCGCGTTGACAGGGCTGCGGCCATGCGCGACACCTGGCCTCATGCAGCGAAGCGGTAGGCCTTCAAAATCGGGCCTCATATAGCGGAGCGATAGGCCTTTAAATAACCACGGGCCTCATATAGCGAAGCGATAGGCTCACAAAACCGGGCCTCACGTAGCGAAGCGATAGGCCCACAAAACCGGGCCTCATATAGCGAAGCGGTAGGCCTTTAATACAACCATGCGGATCGCTCTTGCCCTCGCCGTCCTGGTCGCGCTCGCCGGTCCTGCCGATGCGGGCCTGAACGTCTGCAACAAGGGCGCCCGCGCCGCCAAGGTCGCCGTCGGCCGCTTCAATGGGACGCGCTGGATCAGCGAAGGCTGGTGGCATGTCGGGCCCAAAAAATGCGCCGAACTGATCGCCGGGAAGCTTCTCGCACGCTATTACTACCTGTATGCGACGGACGGGGCGGTCGGAACCTGGGACGGCGGCAAGAGCTTCTGCGTCGGGACGGTGGACCGTTTCTCGATCGTCGGACGCGGCGGCTGCACCGAGCGGGGCTTCGACCGGCGCGGATTTTTCGAGATCGACACCGGCAACCGGCTCGATTTCACCCAATCGCTGTCGGACTGAGTAGCGCTTTTCGGAAGAGATCATGAGACGCCGCCGCAAGACCAAGATCGTCGCCACCCTGGGCCCCGCCACCGCGGCGCCGGAGCGCATCCGCGCCCTGTTCGACGCCGGCGTCGACGTCTTCCGCATCAATATGAGCCACACCTCGCACACCGCCCTCGCCGACCTGCACCGGGCGGTGCGGGCGCAGGAGGTCGAGGTCGGCCGCCCCATCGGCATCCTGGTCGACCTGCAGGGCCCCAAGATCCGCCTCGGCACCCTGCCCGGCGGCGCGCGCATCCTGAAAGAGGGCGAGCAGGTCCGCTTCGTGCGCAAGGTCGTGGCCGACGATCCGAACGACATTCCGATCCCGCATCCCGAAGTCTTCGCGGCGATGAAGATGCGGCACACGCTGCTGATCGACGACGGCAAGATTCGTTTAAGACTCCTGACGGTGAAAGATTACTACGCCGACGCCATCGTCATGGTCGGCGGCGAGATCAAGGACCGCAAGGGCGTCAATCTGCCCGATACGCTGCTCCCGGTCTCGGCGATGACGCCGAAGGACCGCACCGACCTGGACGCGGCGCTCAATCTCGGCGTCGACTGGATCGCGCTGTCCTTTGTGCAGCGTCCGGACGACGTCGCCGAGCTCAAGAAGATCGTCGCCGGCCGCGCCGCCGTGCTTGCCAAGATCGAAAAGCCCAAGGCGCTGGAATGGCTGTCGGAGATCCTCGAGATGGCCGACGCGCTGATGGTGGCGCGCGGCGACCTTGGCGTCGAGTTGCCGCTGGAAGCGGTGCCGGGGCGCCAGAAGCAGATCATCCGCGCCGCCCGCCGCGCCGGCAAGCCGGTGGTGGTCGCGACCCAGATGCTGGAATCGATGATCGGCGCGCCGGTGCCAACCCGCGCCGAGGTCAGCGACGTCGCCACCGCCGTGTTCGAAGGCGCCGACGCGGTGATGCTGTCGGCCGAGACCGCCTCCGGCGCCTATCCCATCGAGGCGGTGCAGATGATGGACCGCATCGCCCAGTCGGTGGAGAACGATCCGCTCTATCTCTCCATCGTCGAGGCGCAGCGCAACGCGCCGGAAGAGACCACGGCCGACGCCATCATGGCGGCGGTGCACCAGGTGACGCACACCATGCATGCCCGCGCCGTCGTCTGCTGGACAAAATCCGGCTCGACCGCGATGCGTGCGGCGCGCGAGCGGCCCGAGGCGCCGATCGTCGTCCTGACGCCGCTGCTCGAGACCGCGCGCCGCCTGGCGCTGGGCTGGGGCCTGCACTGCGTCACCACCGAGGACGCGCACGACCTCGACGACGTCGTCGACCGCGCGGCGCGCATCGCCTGGCAGGAAGGCTTCGCCAAGCCCGGCGACAAGATCGTCGTCACCGCCGGCGTGCCGCTCGGCACCCCGGGCTCGACCAACCTGCTGCGCGTCGCCTTCGTCGGCCCCAAGAAGAGCTGATCCGCGGCCGCCGCGGCGCGGGAATAATTATTTTCGCGGCAAGAAAATATCCTTCGCTGCGGCGCACGCGCCGACTTATCGACACGCTGCAGCGAAAATTTCCCCGCTCTGCGCGGCTCCGCGCAAATCTCGTGTTCGATAAGTCTCGCGCGGAATTATTTTCGCGCACCCCTTGAACCGAGTCGGTCTACACCACACTTCCGCTATATCCCGACAATTGCATCCGTAGCCCGCAGTGCCGTCGCGAAGACATTCGCGATTCAGGCCGCGCCTGGAGTCTGTCCGAAATGACGCGATCGAAAACACAGCCGTCGGCGGTGCCCGATCGTGCGCGCCGGCGAGAAGCCCTAAATCCCCTGGCCCTCGACGTCGCGCGTCAGGGCGTCGACGTGCTTCTGCGCGCCTTCGAGCTGGGGATCGAGTTCGAGCGCCTTGCGATAGAGCTTCAGCGCGCCGGCCTTGTTGCCGTAATCCTCGAGCAGGTTGCCGAGTTCGTAGAGCGCCGCGAACTGGCGCGGATTGAGCAGGATGACATGTTCGAGCGACAGCATGGCGCCGGAATCGTCGTTGGCGCTGCGCTGCAGATTGGCCCGCGCGTGCCAGCCCTCGGCATAGTTCGGCGCGACGTCGGTGACGGCGTCGAAGATCTGCTTGGCGGTGTCCTTGTCGCCGGCCGCCAGCGCCGCGCTGCCGCGCGACATCAACAGTTCGATGCTGGCGCTGCCCGAGGCGAGGAAGATGCCGCCGATCTTGTCCTCGATCGGCTTGGCCTCTTCGGGCGAGCCGGCATGCTGCAGCTGCCCGAACAGGGTCTCGAGCGGCGGCTTGACCGGCGCGGCGGCGGCGGCCAGCGGCAGGAAAGCGGCGAGCAGGAACGGCAACAGGCGCATGGCGCAATTCTACCCGGCATGCCGCGCCAGCGCCACCGGCACCGGACCGCCCTCGGCCCAGTCCAGCAGCTCGGCCAGATGCACCAGTGGCGGCGCGTCGGGGCCCGCCAGATGCGACAGGCAGCCGATATTGCTGCTGGCGACGATGTCTGCGCCGAGGCCGGCGATGTTGCCCAGCTTGCGGGCCCGCAGGCTGCCCGCGATCTCGGGCTGCAAAATGGCATAGCTGCCGGCCGAGCCGCAGCAAAGATGGCCTTCGGGAATGGCAGCGACATCGAAGCCGGCCGCCGCCAGCAGCGCCTCGGCCTTGCCGCCGAGCTTCAAGCCGTTCTGCAACGAACAGGCAGCGTGCCAGGCGACGCGCAGATGCCGCGGCGGTGCCGCCGGCCCTGGAGCAATGAGATCGAGCAGGTCGCGCGCCGCGCCCGCCAGGGCCCGCGCCCGCGGCAGCCACAACGGATCGTCGAGGAAAAGATGCGTCAGGTCTTTGAGATGCGAAGAGCAACCTGTCGCCGTGATCAGCACGCCGTCGAAGGCCTCAGGCCCGCCGGCGCGCTCGAACGCGTCGACGGCGCGCCGCGCCCAGTTCTTGGCGTCTTCGCTGCGGCCCAGATGGTGCACCAGCGCGCCGCAGCAGCCGGCGCCCTCCAGCGGCACCAGCTCGATGCCGCGCCGTGCCAGCAGCCGCGCCACCGCGCCGTCGATATCGGGCGCCAGCGCCGCCTGCACGCAGCCCGGCAGCAGCGCGATGCGCCGCGCATTGGGCAGGATGGCGCGCAGCGGCCCCTCGCCGCGCTGCGCCGGCGCCGCCGCGCCGATCCGCGCCATGACGCCGAGGCGCCCGGGCAGCACGGCGGCGAGCGGCGCGAACAACCGCGCCAGGAAAACGCCCGCCCGCACCAGCGCCGGCCGCGGCATCACGGTGGCGATCAGCCAGCGCAGGAATTTGTCGCCGAGCGGGCGGCGGTAATGGGTCTGGATATGCGCCCGCGCCTCGTCGACCAGCCGCGCATAGTCGACGCTCGACGGACAGGCGGTGCGGCAGGCGAGACACGACAGGCAGCGATCGACATGCAGCACGGTTTCGGCGTCGGGCGCGCCGCCCTTCTCCAGCATGTTCTGCATCATCACGATGCGGCCGCGCGGCCCGTCGCGCTCGTCGCCGAGCAGCACATAGGTCGGGCAGGTCGCGGTGCAGATGCCGCAATGGACGCAGGCGCGCAAATTCTTCTCGGCTTCGGCGATATGCGGATCGGTGAGCTGGGTCGGCGTGAAATGCGTGCGCATCTAGACGCCGTCCCCGGCGGCGGGCCACATCCGGCCGGGATTGAACAGGCCGAGCGGATCGAACGCGTCTTTCACGCTGCGCGTCAGCGCGGCGCGGCCGGCCGCCTCGGGCTCGAACACGGCGAGGCGCTCGCGCGTCTCCTCGTCGGCCCGCAGCAGCACGCAGTGCCCGCCGGCACGCCTGACGATCTCGCGCACGCCGTCCGTGCCCGGGACGGTGCCGATCCACAAAAGCCCGCCGGCCCAGTCGGCCAGCCACAGCGGCGAATCGAGTTCGGCCGCCACCGCGGCCGCGCCGGCCGGCGGCACATAGGCGCGCCAAACGTCGTAAGGCGTGTCGGCGAACATCTCGCCGCTGCCGATGGCGCGGAAAGCGATCTCGCCTTCGGCGATCTCAGCCACCTCCTGCGCGCCGATCAGCGAGTGCAGCAGAGCGCATTTCTCGGCGAGCGGCTCCTTCTCCCCTTCGAGGCGAATCAGCGCCGTGCCGTGGCTGAAGGCAAGACCCGTCGCGTCGAGCGGCGACGACCACACCTTGCGCAGCAGGGCGAAACCGTCCTCGGGCGACAGCGCGCGCACCGCCAGCGTCGTCGACAGCGGCGGCTTCGGAAACACCCTCAGCGTCACTTCGCTGAGCACGCACAGCGTGCCGAAGGCGCCGCACACCAGCTTGGGCAGGTCGAAGCCCGTGACGTTCTTGACCACCTTGCCGCCGGCCTTGAACGCCTCGCCGAGCCCATTGACGCCGCGAAAGCCGAGCAGGTGATCGCGCACCGCGCCGCAGCGCAGGCGCGCCGAACCGCTCACGTCGCACGAAATCGCGCCGCCGATGGTGCCAAGGCCCGCCGGCTGGCCCAGCAGCGGCCCCCAGTCCGGCGGCTCGAAGCCCAGCCTCTGGCCCTTTTCGGCCAGCGCCGCCTCGATCTCCACCACTGGCGTGCCCGGCGCGGCGGTGAGAATCAGCTCTTCCGGCTCATAGGCGATGATGCCCGTGAGCCCCGAGACGTCGAGCACCGAACCCATGCTCACGACGGCGCGGCCATAGGCCTGCTTGCTGCCGCCGGCCACGATCTCGAGCGGCGATTTCCAGTCGCGCGCCATCCGCACCGCGTCGACGATGTCCTGCTCGGAGGAAGCGGCGATGGTCGGCATGGTTCAGAAACGCGCCAGGTTGGGATAAGGCAGCCTGCCGTCCTTGACATGCATGTGGCCGCCCTCGACGCAGGCCGACAGCGTCGGAAACACCTTGCCGGGATTGAGCAGACCGCCGCCGTCGAAGGCGCATTTGAGGCGCTGCTGCTGGGCGAGATCGGCTTGCGTGAACATCGCCGGCATCAGGTCGCGTTTCTCGACGCCGACGCCGTGCTCGCCGGTGAGCACGCCGCCGACCTCGACGCAGAGCCGCAGGATCGCGGCGCCGAACGCCTCGGCACGGTCGAGTTCGCCCGGCTTCATGCAGTCGAAGATGATCAGCGGGTGCAAATTGCCGTCGCCGGCGTGGAAGACATTGCAGAAGCCGAGCCGGTATTCCTTCGCCATCTCGGCCATGCGCGCCAGGACCTCCGGCAGCTTGCGACGCGGGATCGTGCCGTCCATGCACAGCATGTCGGGGGCGAGCCGCCCCATCGCCGGGAACGCCGCCTTGCGCCCGGCCCACAGCCTGGCGCGCGCCGCCTCGCCCTCCGCCTCGCGTACCAGGGCGCCGTTGGCGCGCGCGATTTGCGCGATCCGCTGCGTCGCATGATCGACCTCGGCGGCGATGCCGTCGGCGTCGATGATCAGGACGCCCTCGGCGTCGCGCGGATAGCCGGGCGCCGAATGCGCCTCGACCGCTTCGATGCAGCGCCGGTCCATGAACTCCATGGCGGCGGGCACGATGCCGGCGGCGATGATGTCGGCGACGCACTGTCCGGCCGCCGGCACGGAGGCGAACGCCGCCAGCAACGTCCGCGTCGCCGGCGGCTTCGGCAGGATGCGCAACGTCGCCTCGACGACGACGCCGAGCAGGCCCTCCGAGCCCGCCACGACGCCGAGCAAGTCGAGGCCGCAGGCGCCCGGCGCCTTGCCGCCCAGCCTGACACGCTCGCCCGATGCCAGCACGAATTCGACGCCGAGCAGGTTGTTGGTCGTCAGCCCGTATTTCAGGCAATGCAGGCCGCCGGAATTTTCCGCCACATTGCCGCCGATGGTGCAGGCGATCTGGCTCGACGGATCGGGCGCGTAATAGAAGCCGGCGCCCTCGACGGCGCGGGTGACGGCAAGGTTCGTGACCCCCGGCTCCGTCACCACGCAGCGGTTCGCCAGATCGATCTCGAGGATCCGGTTCATGCGCGTCAGGCTGAGCAGGATCCCGTCGGCGCGCGGCAGCGCCCCGCCCGACAGCGATGTCCCCGCCCCGCGCGGCACGATCGGGACGCTATGCGCACTGGCATAGGCGAGCACGGCGGCAACCTGCTCGGCGGTCCTGGGCAGCACGGTGACGAGCGGCTTCTGGCGATAGGCGGTCAGCGCGTCGCCGTCGAACGCGGCGAGCCCCGCCGCGTCGCTCACCACCCCATCCGGCACGAGCAGGCGCAACGCGGCCACGATGTCGCCGGCGTGGGCGATGATGTCGGCGTCGGGAGAGGGAAGGTCCAAGGGTCGCGCGCCTGTTCACAAACGCACGAACGCTACCACAGCGGCGGCTTAGCCCTGGCGCGCCTTGAAGCGCGGGTTCTTCTTGTTGATGACGTAGACGCGGCCCTTGCGGCGGACGACGCGGCAGTCCTTGTCGCGCTTCTTGAGCGAGCGGAGCGAGTTGCGAACTTTCATGGTCTTGAGCCCTGTATGGGCCAAAGGCCCCGCAAACGACGGTCCCGAAAGGGACCCCTGAAAAAAGCCCCGAAAGGCCTTTCAAAAGAGGGCCGGAAGCTATGCGGGCGGCCCTGGGGTGTCAACCGGCCGGATTTACCCGGTTTTCCGCCAAAAATCGCCCCTGGGCCCTTCATTTTGCGCACCGGGCCCGCCATTTTACCGAGAGCGGCCGGAGGGGGTGCGATGGACACGGACCACTTGAGCGAAATCGGCCATCACGACGCCGGCGCCCTGCCGCGCCGCTTTTGGTACATCGCCGCCCCGGCGTCCCGGCTGGCCGACAAGCCGCTCGCGGCCCGGGTGCATGACCAGCAACTGGTCCTGTTCCGCGATGGCGAGGGCCGCGCCCGCGCCCTGTTGGATCGCTGCTGCCATCGCGGCGTCGCGCTGTCGCTGGGCAAGCTCGAGAGCGGCACCCTGGCCTGCGGCTACCATGGCTGGCGTTATGACGGCGACGGCCGCTGCGTCCACATCCCATCGCTGCCTGAAGGGCGCGCCGTGCCGAAAGGCTGCGAGGTCAAAAGCTATCCCTGCGTCGAGCAGGATGGCTATGTCTGGGTCTGGATCGACGGCGGCGAACCCGCGCCGGCCCTGCCGCCGCCGGTTGCAGACTTCGCCAAGACCGGCTGGACGCAGGGCACGGTCGCGCTCGCCTGCACCGCCCTCGCCGGCATCGAGAACAATGTCGACTGGTGCCACCCGGTCTTCGCCCACCCCTTCACCCATGGCCAGTTCTTCGCCAACCAGGCGATGGGCTTTCGCGAGCAGCAATACGAAGTGCGCCGCACGGCGAGCGGGCTGACGGTCTTCGCACCGCCGACCGCTTCGCCCGACGATCCGATCGGCTTCGTCTTCGTGCGGCTGACTTTCGACCTGCCGAACCGCGTCACGGTGAGCTTCGGCGTCGGCGCGAGCGCGACCGCCATCGTGATGCACTTCGTTCCGACCGGCGACGGCACCTGCCGCCAGGAATGGCTGACCTCGAAGCCGGAATCCGGCCTCGCCTGGAGCGATGAGGAGCCGATCCTCTTCCGCCAGGACCGGCTGCTGATCGAAAGTGCCGAGCGCTGGCGCGGCAGCTTCCAGGAACGCAGCGTCGAAGCCGACGTCTCCACGCTGCTGGTCCGGCGCATCGTCGCGCTGGCGGCGGCAGGACGCTGGGACAGCGAGCGCGAAAAATTGCCGGCGCGCCGCGTGGTAACCGTCCGCGCCTGAAGCGCCTGACCTTCGCCCCATTTGGCGTGCTAGATACGGATCGATTCAGCGGGGTTCGCTATGCCGTTCACTCTTTCGTTGCGCAGCGCGGCGCGTGCCGGCGCGATGGCGAGCCTGGTCTTCGCCGCCGCCTGCGCCACGCTGGAGCCGAGCGCTGCGCGGCACCTGGCGCACCATCATCACAAGCCCAAGCTGTCGCCGCAGGACGTCAAGTTCGCCCAGTTCCTGGTCGATTTCCGCGTCACCGCGCTGGCCGCCGGGATCGCGCCGGCGACCTATGACCGCGCCATGGGCGGCCTGAAACGCGACGAGAAGATCGAGGCCCTGACGCAGTCCCAGCCCGAATTCGTCAAGCCCGTCTGGTCCTATCTCGACAGCGCGGTCTCGCCGCGCCGCGTCGCCGACGGCCAGGCGGCGATGGCGGCGCAGGCCGCCGCGCTGACCACGATCGAGGCGAAATACGGCGTGCCGCGCGAAATTCTGGTGTCGATCTGGGGCAACGAGACTGACTTCGGCGGCGCCCTCGGCAGCTTCAACATCTTCGATGCGCTGGCGACGCTCGCCTATGACGGCCCGCGCACCGATTTCGGCAGGACGCAGCTGATCGCGGCGCTGCAGATGGTGCAGCAGGACGGCTTCAAGCCCAGCCAGATGGTCGGCTCCTGGGCCGGCGCCTTCGGCGAGCTGCAGATGTTGCCGACGACATTCCTGAAAAGCGCGGTCGACGGCGACGGCGATGGTGTGCGCGACCTGTGGCATTCGGCGCCCGACGCGCTGGCCTCGGCGGCGGCCGAAGTCTCCAGCGACGGCTGGCAGCGCGGTCACAGCTGCGGCTACGAGGTGCGCCTGCCCGCCGGTTTTGCCTATGAGCAGGCCGACGGCGACACGCAGAAATCGGTTGCCGACTGGACCAGGCTCGGCGTCCGCGCCGCCGACGGCACGGCACTGCCGGCGAACACCGATCTCGGCGTGATCTATGTCCCGGCCGGGCTGCGCGGCCCGGCGTATCTGGCGTTCCCGAATTTCAAGGTGATCCTGAAATACAACAACGCAGTGTCCTATGCGCTGGCGGTGTGTACCCTCGCCGACCAGATCGCCGGCCGGCCGGGCATCGTCGCAGCATGGCCGCGCGACGAGCAGCCGCTGTCGCGCGACGAGCGCATCGCCTTCCAGACCGCGCTGACCAAGCTCGGCTTCAACCCGGGCAAGATCGACGGCACCATCGGCCATGACGGCCGCGTCGCGCTGCGCCTCTACCAGAAGGCGCGCGGCCTGCCCCCCGACGGCTTCCCGACCGAGGCCATGCTCGCAGCGATGCTGGTCGAGGTGAAGCAGAAGGGGCTCTGACGCCCCCCACCCCCCTGCCGTGAAGTCGGGTTCAAATGTACAACGATTGAGTGATTTCAATGGCTTAGGGGAAGGCTAGGCATTCGCCACCGGCGTTTCGATGTCCTCTTCAACGACCTCGATGTCCGGCGGAATGACCCCGGCATTGCGCAGGGTCGGCGACAGCCGCAGGAAACAGGCCAGCCCGACCAGCAGCACGCCCGCGAAGACATACGGAACGTAGGGCGACCACTCGTACATCAGCCCGATCAGCGGTCCGGCGATGAAGCCCATGGCGCTGGCACCGCCGATGATGCCGGCGACCGCGCCCTGCTCATGCGGCGCCACCGACAGCGAGGCGCCCGAGGTGAAGCCCGGCCGCGCCATTCCGAAGCCGAGGCCCGACAGCCCCAGGCCCACGACCAGGAGAATGAAATTGCCGAACAGCAGGAATGCCGCGCAGCTCGCGAACGCCGCGCCGAGGCCCCAATTGGTCAGCGCCCGTGCCGACAGGCGGACATATTGCACGACGACCAGCTGGGCGAACAGCGCGGCCAGCGAGGTCGCAAGCTGTCCGACCATGTTGTACTGCGCCGCATGCTCGGGGCGGACATGCAGCACGTCCATGAAG
Organism: Rhizomicrobium sp.; assembly: GCA_035570795.1. Lineage (GTDB taxonomy): Bacteria > Pseudomonadota > Alphaproteobacteria > Micropepsales > Micropepsaceae > Rhizomicrobium. Next base: position 43,890 of record DATMKZ010000077.1, on the reverse strand, counting down.
AAGAAGCCCATGGTCTGGATCGGCACGGTGCTGGCGGTGGAGAGCCCGACGGCGAACAGCGCGAACGGCAGCACGCGGCGGTCGTGCCATTTGAGCGCGGCGGCGGCCGGCGCGCGGGCTTTGGGCGCCGTGCGCTCTGGCAGCAGGAACCAGATCGTCGCGGCGCTGATCAGCGCCAGGCCCGAGATGAAATAGAACGGCACCAGGAGGCCGAACGGCGTGAACAGGCTGGCGATGGCCGGGCCCGCCACCGTGCCGAGGCCGAAGGCCGAGCCGACGGTGGCGACGCCCTGCATGCGCTCCTGCGGCGTGGTGCGGTCGGCGACGTAAGCCTGCGCCGACGGTTGCGTGCCCGAGCCGAGCGCGCCGTACAGCGAGCGCGAGACGATCATCAGCGGGAAAACCGCGACGGCCGGCAGCCAATGCCGCAAACCGCCCAGCATGACGCTGGCGAACAGCGCGAAGGACGCCGCGAACGAGAGCAGGCCGAGCAGCATCACCGGCTTGCGTCCCCAATGGTCGCTCGTCTTGCCCCAATAGGTCGAGGTGACGACCCAGATCGCGGCCGAGACCGCGAACACGCTCGTCGTCTCCACCGCCGTGAGCCCCAGCTGGCGCGACAGCGGCGGCAGGATGTTGAACAGCACGGTCTGCCCCGCGCCCATGCAGAGCAGGCTGACGAACAGGATGCCGAAAGCGCGCCGCCGCTCGGCGCGCGTGGTGATGTGGACGGGAGCGGAAGAGTTATCGGGCATCGATGGCTTAACCACCGCAAACAATGCCGCCGGTCAAGCAAGCTTGGCGCACATCTGCATTGCACTGACGACGCCTTACCCCTTGCTCGGCTTCTTGAAGCGCACCTGCGAGGTGTCGCTGCGGCCCTGCGCGTCGACCACCGTGATGCGCGCCAGGCCCTCGCCGTCCGGCACGTAGAGCACCGGCTGGAAGCGGTCGAAATTGCCGAGCAGCTGGCCGTTGACCAGCCAGGTCAGCGGCGCCTTGCCGCCGTCGGCCTTGAGCACGATGGAGCGGTCCTTGGCGCTGTCGAGCGGCAGCGGCACCACCGTGCCGTTCGGCGGAAAAGCAATGGTCGGCGGCGGCAGCGTGGTCTCGCGCGCCGGCGCCGGCGCCGTCTCGCGGCGGAACAGGCGCATGCTGGGCGGCAACTGGTCGTTGGCGTTGGTCAGGATCGCGGCCGCCGGCGGCGGCGCGTCGGCCTGCTTGTCGGCCGGCAGGAGCTCGAAGGTCTTGAGCAGGATCGGCGCCGCCGATTCGCGCCCGACATGGCCGGCGCGCGGGCTGCCGTCGGCGCGTCCCACCCAGACGCCGACCGTGTAGTCGTTGGAGAAGCCGACCGACCAGGCGTCGCGATAGCCGTAGGAGGTGCCGGTCTTGAAGGCGATGGCGCGCTGGCCGCCCAGCCCCTGGCCCATCGCCCAGCCGTCGGGCAGCGCCACGCCGCGCAGGATCTGCTTGAGGTAGAACGCCGCGACCGGCCCGAACAGGCGGTGATCCGGGGCGTCCGGCGTGCCCACGACGTAGCGCAGTCCGCGCGCCGTGCCGCCATTGGCGATGCCCGAATAGAGCATGGCGATGTCGGCGAGGCTGATGCCCAGGCCGCCCAGTGCCACCGGCAGGCTCGGCGTTGCGTCGCCGGCCGGAAAGGCCAGCCGGGCGCCGGCATTCTCCAGCGTCGTGGTGAAGGCCAGCGGGCCGACGCGGTCGAGCACCATGACGGCCGGAATGTTGAGCGACATGCGCAAGGCGTCGCGCGCCGACACCGCGCCCTGGAAGGTGCCTTCGAAGTCCTTGGGCGCATAGTCGCCGAACATGGTCGGCGCGTCGCTCATCAGCGAGGCGGGATGCAGGATGAGGTTGTCGAAGGCGAGGCCGTAGATGAACGGCTTGAGCGCCGAGCCCGGCGAGCGCGAGCGCTGCGCCAGGTCGATCTGGCCCGTGGCGCCCCAATAGTTCACGCCGCCCATATAGGCGAGCACGTTGCGCGTGCGGTTGTCGACCACGACGATGGCGAGGGCGGTGCCGGCGCCGAAATAGGGCTGCTCCTGCGCCGCGAGCCGCTCGACCGCGGCCTGCAGCGCCGCGTCGAGCGTGGTGACGATGCGCGTCGCGTGCGTCCGCAGCTTCAGGCGCATGGCAAGGTGCGGCGCCGAGATCGGCATCGCCTGGCGCGCGAACGGCACGCCCTCGCGCCGCGCCACGTCCGCGTCGCCCTGCGTGACGATACCCTCGCTTACCATGCGCGCCAGCACCTTGTCGCGGCCGCGTGCGGCGCGGATGGCGTGGCGGTCGGGCCGCTGCTTGACCGGCGATTGCGGCAGCGCGACCAGCAGCGCCGCCTCGGAGAGATCGATCTGCGACGGGTCCTTGCCGAAATAGGACAGCGAGGCGGCGCGCACGCCTTCGAGATTGCCGCCGAAGGGCGCCAGCGTCAGGTACAGCGACAGGATCTCGTCCTTGGAATAGCGCTCCTCGAGCTGGATGGCGCGCAGCATCTGGAACAGTTTGGTGGCGATGCCGCGACTCTTGGGCGGCTCCAGGAGCCGCGCCACCTGCATGGTCAGCGTCGAGCCGCCGGAGACGATGTGGCCCGACGTCAGGAACTGAAAAACGGCGCGCAGGATCGCCAGCGGATCGACGCCGGAATGCGCCTCGAAGCGCTGGTCTTCATAAGCCTTGAGCATGGCGAGATAGCGCGGCGAGACGTCGCGCACCGTCGTCTTCATGCGCCAATAGCCGTCGTCGGTCAGGAAGGCGCGCAGCAGCGTTCCCTTGGCGTCGACCACTTCCGGCGAGACATGCACCGCCCGCGTCATGTCCGGCGGATTGGCGACGTCCGCGGTGGCGACCGCGCAGGCGGCCCCGAACAGCGCGAAGAGCGCGAGGATGAGGTGGGGATGAAAAGTAGCCGAACGCACGTTCGTTCCCTTTCCTCCCCAGTGTCACGGGAAGGTGCCGAGCGCAGCGAGGGCGCCTGGCGCCGACGGCCTCCCTCCGCCGCTTCGCGGGGGGTGGACGATTTCTACTGCAGCACCGTCACCGTGCCCATCGTCGTCCGCGCGTGGATGGTCGGGGCGTACATGTCCTCGACCACGCCGGCGGGCAGCACGAAGGTGCCGGTCGTCACCGCGCGCACCACATAGGCGATGCGGAAGACCGGTTGCGGCTCGGGCTTCTTCTTGTCCTCGTCGCTGACATAGGCCGAGCCGATGGTGAACGATGCGACGAAGCGGTCGTCGCGGATGTCGGCCATCGTCGTGTCCGTCAGGTCGTTCAGGAACTTGTACGGCTTGCCGTCCTCGGCGCCGAGCGGCATCTCGATCTCGAGTCCCGCGGGCAACAGGTCGATGACGCCCATCTGGCGATAGGTGTTGTGCGGCATCTGGCCCGCGAGTTCGACGATGATGCGGTCGTTCTGGTGCAGCGCCGCCAGGTCCGCCGGCGTGCCGCCCATGGTCCAGAACGTCTTGGTCAGCGTCAGGCCGCTCTGCTCGGCCGGCAGCGGCGCCGCCGGCGTGCCCTGCACCGATGTGGTGCGCCAGACCTGCGCATCGCCGCGGTTTAGGAAGGTGATGCCCGCGGCCAGTTGCGCCGTCGAAGGCGACAGGCGGATGGCGCCGTCGCGCGCCACGCCGGGCTGGCCGTTGACCAGGATGTTCAGCGGCACCTTCTGGCGCGTCAGCTCATAAGCGGCGCGCAGCATCCACGCCTTCTCCTGCGTGGTGGTGTCGTTGAGGCCGGCGTCGAGCTCGCTGCTCTTGCGCAGCAGGGCCGGGATCAGGTCGGCCTGGCCGTTCTCCGCCGCCAGCGCCGTCGAGCCGGCGACGTCGCGCAGCAGCGAGCCGTAATCGCCCGTCGGATAGCTGAAGGCGGTGCCGGCCAGCGCGATCTCGCGCGCCCGGCCGAAGCCATAGGCGGCGCGCGCCCGGTCGCCGGCCTCGGCGGCGGCCGCCGCCGTCAGCGCCTCGCCGATGGCCGTGTTCATCTCCGGCCCGCGCGTATCGGCGAAGTAGCGCAGGTCCGAGAGGTTCACCTGGCCGGTGCGTGCCAGCAGGTAGAAGGCATAGGCGCGGGTGTTGTCCGAGTTGGAATCGGTCGCCGCCGCCGTGCGCAGCCAGGCCGAGCCGCGCTTGAGGGCGTCGTTCGGCACGACGTACCCCTTGTCCTTGGCCTGGTAGAGGAAATCGAGCGCGAAGACGCTGATCCACGGATCGGCATCGTTGCCCGCCGCCCACATGCCGAAATTGCCGGCGAAGTTCTGCATGTCGAGCACCGAGTCGATCGCATCCTGCACCCGCGGACGCAGCGCCTGGTCGCGCGGCAGCCCTGCGAGATCGGAGAGGTCGTTGAACACCAGCAGCGGCATGGCGCGGCTCGTGGTCTGCTCGATGCAGCCATAGGGGTATTTGTCGAGCCACTTGAGAAGGCCCGGCACGTCCGAATAGCCATGCGCCGAGGCCACCGTCAGGCCGACCGTCGAGGTGCCGCGGATCAGGTCCGTCACCAGCTGGCCGTTGGCCGTATAGGTCGCCTTGGCATCGAGCGGCAAGGTCTCGTCGCGGGCGATGTCGAGTTGCGGCGCGCGGCTCTCGATCTGCCAGGAGCGCGTGACGTTGAAGCCGGGCCCCTTCACGTTGAGGGCGATGTCGGCGATGCCGATGCCGGTGCCGATCAGCTGCATCGGCACCAGCACGCGCTGGCCGACGCGCAGGGGTTGCGTCACCACCGTCTGGCGGGCGCCGCCGGGCAGGCCGACCGGCCCGCTGGTGGTCAGCGTCGCGACATAGGTGCCGCCCTTGCCCTCGACGTTGTTGAGATTGAGCGCGGCCGCGGCATGATCGCCCGGCGCCAGGAAGCGCGGAAACACCATGTCGGCGACCACCGGATCGCGCACCGTCAGCGGGCGGTCGGCATGGCCGAGCTTGTCGGCCGTCGCCACCACGGCCATCAGCCGCAGCTCGCCGTTGAAGTCGGGAATGTCGAGCGCGACATTGGCGATGCCGCCGGGGCCCACTTTCACCAGGCCCGAGAACAGCGCCACGGTCTTGGTCGGCACCACTGCCAGCGGCCGTCCGCCGAAGCTGTCGCCGCCTTCGCGCATCGCGCCGATCGCACCCTTTTCGGTCTTGATCAGGCGGCCGTAATCGTCGCGCATGCCGACGCCGAGCATCCGCTTGCCGAAGTAGAAGTCGTTCGGGCTGGGCGAGGCGAAATCGGTCAGCTGCAGGATGCCTTCGTCGACCGCGGCCAGCGTGAGGTATGCCTGCTCGCCGTCGGCCAGGCCTTTGATCGTCACCGGGATGACGATCTTCTGGCGCGGCAGCACCTTCTGCGGCCCACCGATGAGCGGCGTCAGCGTGCGCTGCGAATTGTCGACCTGCAGCCAGGCGACGCCGATGGCGCGCACCGGCTCATGGCCCGTCGCTTCGTTGAGCGGGCGATAATCGGTGACCAGCACGTAAGCGCCCGGGCCCCAATCGGCCGAGACCGTCACGTCGACGCTGGTACCGCTCGCCGGCGCGTCGACCAGCTGCGAGGAGAACACCTTGTCGCCGGCGACCACGACCAGCGCCTTGCCGTTGGCAGTCGGCTTGATCTGGACATGGGCCGTCTCGCCGACGCGATAGGTCGGCTTGTCTGCGGCGACCGGAATGCGGTCGGGGCGGTCGCCCTCCGAACTCGCCGCCCAGCCGGAATAGAAGCGATAGGACGACGCCGTGCCCGACGCGGGATCGGTGATCGTGAGCCGGTAGGTGCCGTAGGGCAGGTTCTGCGCCAGCTTGGCGGGCGAACCTGCGCCGATCGCCATCTGGCCACTGGTGATCAGCCGGTCGCGCGTCACCGCCTGGTACTTCCAGGAGCCGTTGTCCTGGTACCACTGATAGGTCGTGTCCTCGCGCACCCAGGAGAAGGTCAGGCCATTGAGCGCGATGCGCTTGCCGTCGCCGTTGACGGCGATGGCTTCGAAGCCGGCGCGGGCGTTCTCCGCCACCGAGCCATACTCGAAGTCGGGCCTTATGCCGATCAGCACGTCGTGCGTGCGCACCGGAATCTCCAGGCTCTTGTCGGTGGTGCGCCCGCCCGGCTCGTGGATCGAGATCGTCACGGCGGCCTTGAGCGGCAGCGTCGTGTCGGCGAGGTCGCCGACCGGGCCCGTCGCTTCGCTGACGCCCAGGGCGTCGGTCTCCGGCACCGTCATCTGCACGTCGACGTCGGCGAAGTGGTCGTCGACGCGGCCGAACTGGTAGTCGCTGAACTCGGGATAGGGATTGCCGTCGACCGTGATCTTGGCCGTGCCCTCGCCGGTCAGGCCGCTGGCCGGTGCGCCATAGAGGAAGCGGCTCTCGGCGCGGACCTTGATGTCCTCGCCGGTGTGAACGACCTTGCTCTCAGGCGTCAGCGTCACCTTCAGGCGCTGCGGCACGAAGTCGGCGACGTTGAACTGCACGCGGCCGACCGGATCGGCCTTGGGATCGACATAGGCGGCGATCTGCCAGAGGCCGTGCGGCGCGCGGTTGCTGAGCTTGAGCGGCCAGGTCGCCATGCCCGCCGCCAGCGAAGCGCCGGCAATCGTGGTGCGCGCGACCTCCAGCCCGTCGGGACGCGTCGCGACGAGAGTGAGAACCGACGTGATGGCCGCGCCGACGCGATCGCGCAGCATGGTCGTCGATTGCACCGTCTCGCCGGGGCGGTAGACGCCGCGCTCGGTGTAGAGGAAGGCATCGATGGGGCCTGGCGTCTCGCGGCCACCGACGCCGCGGTCCGTGAGGTCGAACGCCGAGCGCCGCAGGTCGAGGAACGCGAAATCGCCGTTGTCGCCATAGGCCATCACCACCACCGGCGCGTCGCCGCCCTTGGCGCGCAGCAGGCCGGCCGCGAAATCGGCGCGGCCGCTGCCGTCCGTCGTCACGGTGGAGACGACGTTGTTGTCCTTGGCCACCAGGGTCAGCTTGACGCCGCCCATCTGGCGCGCGGTCGCATAGGAGCGCGCGAACACGGTCAGCCCGTTGGTGCCCTGGAAGGTGGTCAGCGCGATGTCCGAATCCACCACCCATTGGGCCGCGATAGTGCCTTCCTCGTAATAGTCCTTGGTTTCGTCCTGGGCGCCGTCCATGGCGATCAGCACATAGGCGCCGGGCGGCTTGCCCTTGAGGATGTCGTGGATCGGCACCAGCGTGACGACGCTGTCGTTCTTGACGTTGGCGACGTCCATCGTGCCTTGCCAGACGAGCGTGCCTTGCGAATTCTCAAGCTCGGAATCGCTCCAGGAATAGAGCGTGGTCTCGTCGATCGTGCCGCTCTCGATCTGCGACAGCAGCCGGTCGCCGACGCGGATCACCTTGAGGCGCAGCTTGGAGATGTTGACCGTCGTGACCGGAACACCGTCGGCGTTCTCGCGCGGCAGGATGATGCCGCCCGAGAAGCGCACCAGCGAGGGCTTGTCGCGCAGTTCGACCGGCACGGTCTCGTCGGCGAGCAGCTTCTCGCCGGTGGCCGCCGGCAGGCCGCTCTTCAGGGTCACCTGGTAGGTGGCATTGAAATCGAGGCCCGACAGGCAGAGCCGGTCGTCGACGACATGCGCCGCGACGCGGGTCTGCGGCGCAATGGAGAAATAGTCCTCGTAATGGGTCTTGCCGGAGGCATCGAGGCTGCGGGTGAAGACCAGGCAGGCTTCGGCCTGCGGCTTGGTGGTGTCGACTTCCAGGCGGCGGAAGGCAAAGTCCGGCGCTTCGGCCATCTGCGCCGGCGTCATGCTGCCGGTGATCGAGGTGAGGCCGCCCTGCAGCCGCGCCAGGAAGCCGCTGCCCAGCGTCGCGTTGCCGCCGCCCATGAAGTAGAGCGCGCCGACCACGACCGCGATGACCGCCAGCACGCCGCCGCCGACCATCAGAAAGAGCCGATTATTCCCCACCGCAAACCCCCAGCGTAACGCCGTAAGACTCTATCGCTGTGCACGATGCACGGCAATCAGCGCCGGGACTTTCGGCGCCGATAAAGGCGGGAAGTTGACGAAACGCCCGCCGAATTCGGTGTGCGAAAAATAATTCCGCCTAGCGCGGCTTGAGGCAGAAAACGCGCCCGCCTTCGAAGGCGCACTGCGTCGTCGGCGCGCCGTCCGAATCGTAGAGCTGTATTGACCAGCCGTCGCCGCCCGCCTCGCGCGTCATCATCAGGAAGCCGAAGCCGCGCACCGACAGCCCGTCCTTCACCGCGACGCCCGAATGGCCCTGGAAGACGGTGCCGTGCAGGTTGAGCGGCGTGACGTCGAGATTGTCGCCGCCATGGCCGGCGACGATCTGCGGCGGCAGCTTGGCATCGTAATTGATCGCCTCGAAGGTGTGGATATGCCCGGCCAGCATCAGCGAAATAGCGCTGAAGGCGCTGAGGTCGCCGGCCGCCGCGATCATCGTGGCGTTGCCGCCGATGGGAATGCCGAGCGGGCCCGTGATCGCCGCCCAGATCGGCCGGTGCGTCGCCAGCCAGAGCGGGTGACCCGGTGTCGCCATCGCCTGCAGCGCGGCGAAGTCCTGCTGGTAGAGCGGCAGTGCCCTGGGATCGACGCTGGTGTCCGGCGCGCTGGCGCTGTCCATGACGGCGATGGTCTGGCTGCCGGCCGGGACGGCATAGGGCTCCAGGTGATCGGTGCAGGGCGCCGCCGGATCGTAGGCGACCGGCCCCAGGAGGCGCAGGAAGCCCGGACCGGCGCGGCTGCAATCCTCGTGATTGCCGCGGATGACGATCCAGGGCGCCGCCGCCAGCAAAGGGGCGGCCGGCGTGAAGAAGTCCGCGTCCCAGCTCGCCTCGCTGTCGCCATAGGGCGAGCCGGCGCAGCCGGCATTGCCGGCCGGGCACGGCGACTCGCGATAGAGATAGTCGCCGAGATGCACGACAAGATCGGGCTTCAAAGCGGCCGCCGCGGCGGCGAGGCCGGCGAAGGGCCACGCCTTGGGATCGTTGCAGGCCTGGACCGCGGTGCCCTTGATGCGGCAGCCGGTATCGCCCAGCACCAGGATGCGCTGCGGATCGGCGACCGGCAGCGCCAGTCCATGGCCCTCGATCGCCAGGGACTTGGCGTTGGCGGGCAGCGGCGCGCTGCAGACCAGCTGGAAATCGGCACTGGCTGCGGCGCGCGGCGTCATGCTGAGCGGCGCGCCGTTGACCGTCGCCTCCGGGCAGAACCGGCCATTGACGATTTCGCGGATTTCGGCGGCGCCGCCCGGACCGAGCTGCACCCAGCCGGCGGCGATGCTCGGTTCGGCGGCCGGCGCGGCGGCCGGGGCCAGTAATGCTGCAACTGCGAGAAAGATATATCGTTTCATCGGCTTAGTATGCAGCAATTCGGGCTGCATCCAAACGCGCGGCCGGGCGCATCTCGTGCGGTGAAGGCAATCGGGGAAGACACCCATGTACTGGTACCACGGCGACAATTTCTTCTGGCTTTTCATCCTCATTATCGTGTTGGGCAGCACCGTCTCGCGCATCATCCGCAGCCACCAGCGTGAGAAGACCATCCGAACCGCGATCGAGAAGGGTGTGCCGCTCGACCCTGCCACGCTGCACAGCATCAGCGCCTCGCAGGCCGCGAGCCCGCAGGACCGCCGCGCCGGCCTCCTCACCGGCTCCATCGTGACCTTCTTCGTCGGCTGCGGGCTGATGGGGATGGGCTATTTCATCGGCCTCGACAAACCCGAGGCCTTCCATCCGCTGCTCGGCGTCGGCGGGCTTTTGTGGTGCATCAGCCTTGGCCTGTTCGTGGCGCATTTCTCGATCGCGCCGCGCGACCGCTAGGGCTGGCCGGCGGGAGTGAGCGGGAACCTTGGCCATGCAACGGAAGCTTCAGTCGTGATGCTGGCGGCGCTCGGCGACGACCGTGCCTTTGCCGAGCTGGTGCGGCGGCGGCAATCGACTGTGCGCGGCATGCTGCGCAAGCTTTGCGGCGACGCCACCCTGGCCGACGACCTGGCGCAGGAGACGTTCGTGCAGGCTTGGCGGACGCTTTCCCAATTGCGCAACGCCGGCGCCTTCGGCGGCTGGCTCAAGCAGGTCGCGGTGCGGGTTTGGCTGCAGCATGCACGCAAGGCCAAGCTGCCGCTCGAGCCGCTGGACGACGCCGAAGAAGCCGCGGTGCCGGAATTCGCCGAACGCCTCGACCTGCAGCGCGGACTCGAAAGACTCAATCCGGCGCAGAAGCTGTGCGTGGTGCTGTCCTATGGCGAGGGTCTCAGCCATGGCGAGATCGCCGACGCCACCGGCTGGCCGCTCGGCACCGTCAAATCGCATGTTGCGCGCGGCGGGGCGCGGCTGAAACAATGGCTGGGCCCATGAGCGACGACACCGACCTGACGCGCCTGTTCGCGCAAGCCCCGCAAGTGCCGGGCGACGAAGCCTTCGTCGCCCGTGTCGCCGGACGCTTGGCATGGCAGCGGCGCCTGGCCCTGGCGCTGCCGGCCGCCGCAGCCGCCGTGCTGCTGCTCGCGGTCTGGGCGACCTGGCCTGCCGCTTTCGCGTTCAGCCGCGATGCCTTGTCGGGCCTCGAATTTCTCGTCGACGCGACGACAGCGTTCTGCAATTCGCCGCCGGGCAGGTTCGCGGCCGGCCTGATACTCGTGACCGGCGCACTGTGGGCCTGGCTGTTCGAGCGCCTGCGCGGCCAGATATCCTGAGGTTCAGCCCGGCCGCCAATTGCCGTGGAAGCCGAACGGCACGCGTCGCGGCAGTTCGGCGACGCCGACCGGTCCCCTGGCGATATCGGCCGCGTCATAGACCACGAAGTCGCTGCGGTCCTCGGCGCCGCGATAGATGAGCGCCACCAGCCAGCCCTCGCCTTCCGCCGCGCCGCGCGGCACGAAGATGGGCTCGCCCGGCACATCGCCCTTGGGCAGCGCATGCATCACACGCTTGCCGGTCTTGAAATCGATATGGGCGATGGCGTTGAAGATCACCTTGCCGGTGTCCAGCGTATCGGCCGCGAAATAACCGTGGCGATAGGCAAGGCCGGCACGGCGCTCGTCGAACCTCGGAAATTCGCCGGCCATGTCGTCAAGCCTGGTCTGCCTGACGGTATCGGTCTTGCCCGAAAGATCGACTTCCCAGCGCACCAGATAGGCCGAGGCCGGCTTGCCGGGAGAGCCGTCGGCGTTCGGGAACAGTGGCGCGTTGGCGTACTGCATGACGTCGGCGTAGAGCGTGTCGCCGTCTTCCCACGCGTTCATGGGATGGAAGACGTAACAGGGATCGGTGTTCAGCCAGCGCAGCGTGTCGACGCCCTTGCGCCGCGCCATCAGGCCGATGCGGCCGCCGAGTTCGGGCTGCCAGCCGAAAGGCGGCTTGCCGTTCATGGCACGCTCCAGGCTGCCCGACAGCGGCAGGATGGGAAACAGCACATGGTTCTGCGTCACGCAGAAATCGTGGACCATGCTGGGATAAGGCGCCTGGAACCGATCGAGGCGCGTGACCTTGCCCGCCTTGTCGACGACGCCATAGACCATGCCGGCGGAGAGCGGTACCGCCCCGACGCCATAGCCGAAGAACACCATCTCGCCGGTTTCGGGATCGATCTTGGGATGCGCCGTGAAACGGTTGGCGGTGCCGGCGTAGTCGAGATAGCCGCGCGGCGCCAAGGTCGCAGGATCGACCTCGAAAGGCTGGTGGCCCTCCTCCAGCGCCAGCAGCCTGCCGGCGTGCCACACGACATTGGTGTTGGCGACGCCGCTGTCCTCGCCGACGACCGAAGGCTCGGTGGTCATGGGATTGCCGAACGTGCCGAACAGCGACTTGCCGGCGTCGTGCTCCTGCGCCCATTTGGGGGTGCGGACATAGCGGTTCTTGTACGAGACCTTGCCGTCCGCCACGAAGAACGCATGCAGCATGCCGTCACCGGCGAACCAGTGATGGTTCGGATCGCGCGGCGGAAATTGCGGGTTGGGACCGTTGCGGTAGAACGCACCGCGCAGATCCTGCGGAATCTCGCCGCCGATTTTCAGGCTGGCAAAATCGTCCTCGCTGCCGATCGGCGCGAAATTGCCGGTGAGGTAGGGATTGATGCGCGCGGGAGCGTTCATGGCCGCCTCCTTTAATCGTGAAAACTTTACCCCGTAAATTTATCGCATATTCTTACGCAGTTTGGCAAGTCTAATCGTTGCTAGGGGTTCTCAATGCCGCGCGTGCTGACCCAGACCGACGTTGCCGACTTCCGTGAGCGGCTTTGCGACGCCGCGACCCGGCTGTTCGACGCGCGCGGCCGCGAGGGCTTCACGATGCGCGAACTCGCCAGCGAACTCGGCGTCAGTGCGATGACGCCCTACCGCTACTTCAAGGACAAGGACGACATCCTGGCCGCGGTGCGGGCCCGCGCCTTCAACCGTTTTGCCGACGCGCTCGAGAAAGCCTTCCACGACGCGACCGGCGCCGCCAACAAATCCGCCGCGGTGTTCCAGGCCTATGTTGCCTTCGCCTTTGGCGAGCCCGCCGCCTACCGGCTGATGTTCGACCTGTCGCAGCCCGACGAATCCGCCTTTCCCGAGCTGATGGACGCCAACACACGCGCCCGCGCCACCATGACCGACTATGTCCGCGCGTTGGTGAGGGACGGCATCCTGGAAGGCGACGCCGACCTGATCGGCCACGTCTTCTGGGCCTCGCTGCACGGCGCCGTCGTGCTGAAGCTGGCCGGCAAGCTCGGCGCCGCATACGACTTCGACCGCATCAGCGGCGAGTCGTTCCGCGTCCTGTTCGAAGGTTACCTGCCCAGGAAGCGCGCCTAACCCGCCACCACGCCGGTGATCGCATCGTCGCGCTCGGCGAGCTGGGCGCGGATGCCGTCATGGCGGCTCGCGTCGAGCTTGTAGCCCCACAGCGCCGCGGCGCCGACGAACATGGTCAGGATCGGCACCACCACGTAGCAGCCGATCAACGCGTCGAGCGGCACCCCGCTGTTCATCACGCCTTCTTTCGCATTGAAGCCGAACGCCGCCAGGATGCTGAACGTGCTGACGACCGAGATGGTCGAGCCGACCTTCGAGGTGCTGGTGATCAGGCCGTAGAGCAGCGCGGCGCGATCCTTGCCCATCTCCAGCCGCACCTCGTCGCTGATGTCGGCGACCATGGCGCGGATGAGGAACGTAAAGCAGCTGACCACGAAGCCGGCGAAGAACATGCCGGGCACCATGAAGCCCATGCTGCCGCGCGGGCAGACGAAGACGAAGCCTTGCGCGAAGCCGTAGAGCACGCAGCCCAGCATCACGGTCTGGTGCTTGCCGAGCCGCTTGGCGACCTGGGCCCAGGCCGGCGCGCCGACGAGGCCGGCCGCGATGTAGATCAGCAGCAGCAGGTTGGTCTGCGTTCGGCTGAAGCCCAGCGCCTGCGTGAAGAAAAAGATATAGAGCGCCGCCGTGATGGCGGGGCCGAGCGCCAGGAACAGGTCCGAGGCCAGGATGCGCAGCAGGGAGGGCCGCGCGAACATCGTCCAATAGTCGCGCAGCGTGACGCGCTGACCGGTTTCGATCTGCTTCGGCTCGCCGACCAAGGCGGTGCAAAGCAGGATCGTGAACGGCGTGATGGCGATCGTGAACCAGCCCATGGCCTGCACGCCCTCGGCGGTCGATTTGTGCCAGACGGTGGCCATGATGGCCGGCAGGGCGAGCACGACGATGACGGCGAGCACGCCGATCGCCTGCATCCAGCCATAGACCCGGCTGCGCTGATGGTATTCGGGCACCAGCGCCGCGGCCCAGGCCGAATGGCCGAGCGTCAGCATCGAGTAGCCGGCGTACAGCACCAGCAGCCAGCCGACCATGTAGATATAGGTCACGCCCGGCTGGGCCATGAACATCATGTAGGCGGCGATCATCAGGAGCGGCGCACCCGCGACCATCCACGGCCGGAAGCGGCCGAACGGCGTGTTGGTGGCATTGATCGCGACGCCGATCATCGGATCGAAGACGATGTCGATCAGGCGCACGATGCTGAAGGCGGCACCGACCGCGGCGAGCGAAATGCCGATATGGCTCGCATAGTAGTTGGGAAGATAGACCGTAAGCGGAATCTGCAGCGCCGCCACCGGCATCGAGGCGCTGGCAAACGGTGCCAGGAGACGGGCGGGCAACCGGTTGACCGTCGGCGAAGCCGGCGTCGTCGCGTCCATGCAAGCGCTCCCTGCTCGGCCTCTCATGGGCCCTTCGTGGCGCCGAGTTCACACGGGTTTCGCCGAGCCGCGCAACCAAAATCGTCGGGAGCGGCAAATTTGCGCGACGGAACTGCCCGTAAATTCGGCGTACGACGTCACTTGCCGGCGGTCAGAACACCTTGTTCCGGCGCCGGCGGATCGCCGGCGATGCTCTGGATCGTATCTTTCACGCCGGTGATCGCGGCATTGCCGTCGAGCCCGACGCGGATTTGCGCATGGCGCGTCTCGTCGAGCCGATAGCCCCACATGGCCAGACCGCCGATCAGTACGCAGAGGACCGGCGGTGCCAAGTAGCAGGCCTGCAGGCCCCAGATCGCGTCCGGCGTGTTGACCGCGCCTTCTTTGGCGACGAAGCCGAACAGCGGCAAGATGAGATAGGCGACGCCAACCGACAGCGTCGAGCCGATCTTGTTGGTGCTTGTCACCAGTGCATAGAGCATCGCGGTGCGGTCCTTGCCGGTCTCCAGGCGCACTTCGTCGCTGACGTCGGCGATCATGGCGCGAACCAGGAAAGCGAACGCGCTGGCGACGAAGCCGACCGAGAACATCGAGAACGACATGGCGAGCAGATGCGCCTTGGGCAGCGCCAGCAGCGTCGACTGCGCCACGACATAGCAGACGCTGGCGATGCGGATCGTCTGGTGCTTGCCGAAGCGGCGCGCCACCCACGACCACGCGGCGGGGCCGATCAGGCCGGCGACGACGTAGATGAAGAGCAGCACGGTGGTCTGCGGCGGCGTATAGCCGCGCGCCTGCTCGAAGAAGAACAGATAGAGCGGCGCGGTGATCGCCGGACCCAGCGTGCAGAACATGTCGGCACACATCAGCCGCAGCATCTCCGGCCGGCGGATCAGCGGCAGATAGTCCTTGAGACCGAAGCGGCCGGACTTGGCCGCGTCGCGGGCTTCGGGCTCAGGCGCCAGGAACACGGTGATGCAGACGCCCAGCACGATGGAAAAAAGTACGAAGCAGCCCATCAGCGGCACGCCCTTGAACGGCACGGCGTGCCACAGCGCCGGCACCAGGAGCGGCACCAGCAATACGCCGAGCGCCCCGACCACGGCGACGGCCTGGATCCAGCCATAGACGCGGCTGCGCTGGTGATACTCGGCGACCATCGCCGCGCCCCAACCGGCTTGCGACAGCGTCAGCATCGAATAACCGGCATAGATCACGACCAGCCAGCCGATCAGGTAGACGCTGCCGACGCCGGCCGGCGGAAAATAGATCGCGACCGATGCCGCGACCAGGATCGGCACGGCCGCCGCCAGCCAGGGGCGGAACTTGCCGAAGCGTGAGCGCGTGTGGTCCATCGCGATGCCGAGCATCGGATCGAACAGGATGTCGAGCAGCCGCACCGCCATGAACGACAGGCCGACGATGGCCAGCGGCACACCGACATGGGCGGCGTAATAATTGGTGAGGTAGACGCCGAGCGTCGTCACCAACGCGCCGACCGGCAGGGCAGCGGCCGAAAAGGTTGCGATCTGCCGGGCGGGAATGCGCCCCGTGGTCCCGGAGGCGGGTGTCCTGGCATCCATCTGAACTCTCCCGAAAGCGCCTCTGCCCGGGCGCTGACCGGTAGTCAGGGGGTTTTCCGCAGCCAGTGCAACCCAAATTCGTGTGTGCAGTGCGGCGCGGGCGTTGCGCGGCGGCTCCGGCCCGCTAAGGTCGGCCGGCAAGATCGATTGTCGCAAGCAGCGGGAACCCCAGGTGAGCGAGACAAAAACCGGCGGGCCGCACCCCGTCGTCTTCCTATTGCTGTGCACGCCGTTCGGCGCGGCCAACGGCTATCTCATCGTCACGCTGGCCTACTTGCTGCACGCCGCCGGCGTTGGGGTCGATGCGATTGCCGCTCTGGTCGCGATCAGCCTGATACCGCAGACCTGGAAGTTCCTGTGGGCGCCTGTCGTCGATACCACGATGACCAGCAAGACCTGGTATTTGCTGGCCGCCGTCGCGAGCGCCGTCACGATCGCCGCCATCGGCTTCTTCCGCCCCTCGCCCTCGACGCTGACCGTCATCACGATCTTCATCTTCCTCAACAGCCTGGCGACGACGTTCCTCGCCATGTCGGCGGAAAATTTGATGGCGCACTCCACCGACGATAGCCAGAAGGGGCGCGCCGGCGGCTGGTATCAAGCCGGCAATCTCGGCGGCCAGGGCATCGGCGGCGGCGCGGCCCTGTGGATCGCGCAGCACAGCAGCGTTCAATGGCTGGCCGGCGCCGCAATGGCCGCGCTGTTCATGGCCTGCTGCCTCGGGCTGGTTTTCATCACCGAGCCGCCGACCGATCATCGCCATGCCTCCTACGCGCAGAGCCTGTGGGGCGTCGCGGTCGACGTCTGGAACACAGCGAAATCTCGCGCCGGCTATCTCGCGCTGCTGATCTGCTTCATGCCGATCGGCTCGGGCGCGGCGTCCAATCTGTGGTCGGCGGTGGCCGGCGACTGGCATGCCGGTGCCGACACCGTCGCGCTCGTCAATGGCGTGCTGGGCGGCATGGTATCTGCGGTCGGCTGCGTCATCGGCGGCTATCTGTGCGACCGCATGGATCGCAAGTTCGCCTATGCGCTGTTCGGCATCGCTTTGGCGCTGGGAACGCTCGCCATGGCCGTCGCGGCGCGCACCCAGACGATGTTCGTGGTCTTCACCCTGCTCTATGCCTTCATCCAGGGCTTCAACTACGCCTCGTTCAGCGCCGTCGTGCTGGAGGCCATCGGACGCGGCGCGGCGGCCACGAAGTACAACATCTTCGCATCGCTCTCGAACTTCCCGATCCAGTACGTCGCGCTCCTCGACGGCTGGGCCTATGAGCGCTGGCATACCAACGGCTTCCTGGCCGCCGATGCCCTGACCGGCGTGATCGGTGTCGCGATCTTCTTCGCCGTGTCGCTGTCGACCCAGCCCCGCGCCCTAAGGGCGGCCTGAGCGCGCGATTAGGGCCGAGCGCCGGCTTTGGCGCGGTTTGCGCGGCACGGCGGCGACGGCAAGGTTAGCGCTGCCCCAAAGAAGCCCAAATAAAGCCGCCGCAGCGCAACGAAGTGCGTTTATAGTCGCATCATGTCGAGGGACGTCTTTATCACCGGCTGCGGGAGCTTTCTTCCCGGCGAACCGGTTTGCAACGACGGCATCGAAGACCATATCGGCCGCATCCATGGCAGGCCGAGCCTGCTCGGCCGCCGCGCGCTACGCTGGAACGGCATCGAAACGCGGTACTACGCGCTCGACGGCGAAGGCAAGGGCTTCGACACCAACGCTGGAATGAGCGCGAAAGCGGTCCGTACGGCGCTGGGCGCGGCGGGCCTCGGCGTCGGCGATCTGAGCTTTCTCGCCACCGCGACGACGCAGGGCGATTATCTCGTGCCCGGTCACGCCACCGCGGTGCATGGCGAACTCGGCCAGCGCAGTATGGAGATCGCCAGCTTCCAGTCGGTCTGCGGCTCGTCGCTGATGGCGGCGAAGGCCGCCTGGCTCAATATCAAGGCCGGCGAGCACAAGGTCGCTGCCGCCTGCGCCGGCGAATTCTCCTCGCGCTGGTTTCGGCCCGCCTTTTATGAAGGCACCGCACTGGTCGATGCCAAAGGCCGCGCTCGCGCCGAGGCTGATTTCCTGCGTTTCACGCTGTCGGACGGCGCCGGCGCCATCGTCCTGGAATCCGAGCCGCGCAAGGAGGCGCTCAGCCTGCGCGTCGAGCTGATCGATATCGTCTCGCTCGCCGACCGCTTCGATCCGTGCATGTGGGCCGGCGCGTCGGTCGAAAACCGCACCGAACTTTCCAAGGGCTGGGCCATGGCGGGACCGGTCGCCGCGCATGCCGCCGGTGCCGTCGCCCTGCTGCAGGATTTCGACATGCTCAAACGCGTAATCCGAGCCTGGGTCGGCGTCTACCTCGAAAAAGTCGACGTCAAGCGGATCATTCCCGACAGCGTCGACTGGCTGCTGTGCCACTATTCGGCGAAATCGCTGCGCGAAGAAATTGTCTCGCTGCTGGAAAAGACCGACGCCATGATTCCGCAGCAGAAATGGTTCTCCAACCTCGCACGCGTCGGCAATGTCGGCTCGGCATCGATCTGGATCATGCTCGACGAATTTCTCAAGAGCGGCCGTCTGCGGCGCGGCGAGAAGGTGCTGTGCGTGGTGCCGGAGAGCGGCCGGGCACTGGTCGGCTTCATGCTGTTGGAAGCAGTCTGATGCAAGATATTTCCAGCGCGTCTTCGCACGACATTTCTGGCGCGCATTCGCACGACGTCTCGGACGTATTGCGCAAGCTCGCGATGGTGTTCACGACGTTCGAAGGCCGGTTGGAGCAGACGCCGCTGATTCGCAAGCTGACTCGCGGGCGATTCGAGATCGACGACTATCGTGCCTTCCTGATCGGCCTGCGCCAGCAGGTCAAGGACGGCGCCTTATGGATGTCGCGCGCGGCATCGAATGTCGACGAGGAGCACCTGGAGCTGCGCTCCAGGTTGATGCGCCATGCCGTTGCCGAGCATCGCGACTTTCGCCTGCTCGAGGCGGACTATGTCGCGACCGGCGGTGAACTTTCGGCCATCGTCGGCGCGCGCAAGAATATCGGCTCCGAAGCGCTGTCGGCCTGGATGTTCCATGAGGCGTCGCAACCCAATCCGTTCGGCCTCCTGGGTGCGATGTGGATTATTGAGGGGCTGGGTTCGATCAAGGCTGCCGAATGGGGCCGCCTCGCGCAGTCGCGCCTCGCCCTGCCCGACTCGGCGGTGCGTTTCCTGCTCTATCACGGCGAGAATGACACGACGCACATCGCCGAATTCGAAGAGATGCTGGGCCTTGTCCTGCCAGACGAAAAAATCGCCCGGCGCATCGTACGCGTCGCCGAAGTGACCGCGCGGCTTTATGCGCTGCAGATCGAGGAAATCACGGCGTGAGCGCGCAGCTGTTCGACCCCACGAAATTCGATCCGCGCGATCCCGATCCGTGGCTGGCGCTGTCGCTCGACCGCTCGCTGCCGATCGACGAGGACGCCAAGGCGGCGCTGCTGCGCGGCAACGCCTCGTGGTCGCGCAACTGGGCCTTCACCATCGTGCGCGGTCCCATTTTTATTTTCTTTCTCGTGGTGAAGTTCCTGCGCGCGCTGTCGCCGCATCATCCCAACATGAACCGGGCGCTGCACAAGCTAATCCATTGGGGCTTGCGCAATTTCGCCTCGCGCGACGCCAATTTCCTGATCATGCGCCATTTCCATATCGGCACGGAGATCCTCGCCTTCATCAAGGCCAATGCCGGCGTGCCGAACATCGAGACGGTACCGCTCAGGCCGCGCGTATTGAAGGACTTGGAAGACAATGTCTTCCTGCAGCACGACCTCAACGTCTACAATTTCATCATTCAGCTCAACATCGGACTTCGGGCGCAGAACCGCGACCTCGCGCCGGTCGCCCAGCCGGATTTCTCGATGATCACCGACGGGCCGTTCGCCATCGAGCTCGTGGACGGGAATTGGCTGAATTTCGCCGACGTGCAGACCGCGATCGAGGCCTACACGCCGCTCTACGCGCTGTTCCTGCCGCGCGCCGATTTCGTGCGTGCCGCCAACTCGCTGCAACTCGACGAGACCGTCGCCATCTATCTCGCGAAGATCCTCGCCACCGACTATCATCTCGCCTTCGTCGAGAACCATCACCCGATGGTGCAGCTCTCGACGCTGCAGGCCGGCTATCGCCTGATGATGCATGGGCTGGATTGCGAAGCGCTGCACGGCTGGCTGCGCGCGATGAAGCGAGCCCAGGCGCAGGGACAATCGGTGTTCGGCGCCGCGCCGGCGCATTAAAGCGCAATTCGAAAAAAGCGGATCCATAGCGACAGCGTATGGTCGTTTTTCCGCGTCAGGTGCCGCAGAAGGTCTGCAGCACGATCTCGTCCGGCTTCGGCGGCAGTGCGTAGGATGCGAATTCCGGCCGATCGTCGAATGGTGTCGACAACACGCGCAGCAATTCCTCGAACGGCGCGAAATCGCCGCCGTCCTGCGCTGCGACGATCGCCGCCTCGATGCGGTGGTTGCGCGGAATGAATGCCGGATTGACGGCGCGCATCGACGCGGCGCGCGCGGCCGGCGAAACCGTCTCCCGCCTCAGGACCTGCCGCCACTTCGCCAGCCAGACATCCAGTGCCGCCGCATTGTCGAACAGCGCGCGCAACGCGTCGTCATTGGCATCGCTCTCTGCCGCATCGCACAGCCGCCGGAAGGTCAGCGTGAAATCGGCCCGGCCGTCCGCCATGTGCCGGAACAGCTCGCCGGCGACCGCCAGATCGTCGTCATGCCTCTGGCTGAAGCCGAGTTTGCGCCGGAGCGCCGCAAAATACGCTTCCTCGAAACGCGCCGGATAGGCGTCGATCGCCTCCTGCGCCGATTTGAGCGCGGCGGCCTCGTCTTGCCCGAGCAGCGGCAGCAGGGCCTGCGCGAATCGCACCAGATTCCAATGCGCGATGCGCGGCTGGTTGCCATAGGCATAGCGGCCGCCGCTGTCGATGGAACTGAACACGGTCGCCGGATCGTACGCGTCCATGAAGGCGCAGGGACCATAGTCGATGGTCTCCCCGGCGATCGAAGCATTGTCGGTGTTCATCACGCCGTGAATGAAGCCGATCGACTGCCAGCTGGCGATCAGGCCCGCGGTGCGTGCGATCACACCGTCCAGCAGCGCGCGATAGGGCTGCTCCGCGCGCATCGCCTCCGGATACAGTCGCACGATGACGTAATCCGCCAGCGTCCGCACCGCCTCGGCGTCGCCGCGATTGCCGAAGAACTCGAAGGTGCCGATGCGGACATGGCTCCTGGACACCCGCGCCAGCACCGCGCCCGGCAGCAGGCCCTCCTGGCGCCGGATCGTCTCGCCGGTCGTCACCGCACCCAGCGTGCGCGTCGTGGCGACACCGAGCGCCGCCATCGCCTCGCTGACGATGAACTCGCGCAACACCGGGCCGAGCGCGGCACGGCCATCGCCGTTGCGCGAGAACGGCGTCGGGCCGGAGCCCTTCAATTGGATATCGTACCGCACGCCGTCGTGCCCGATCACTTCGCCGAGCAGAATGGCGCGGCCGTCGCCCAGTTGCGGCGACCAGTTGCCGAACTGATGCCCGGCATAAGCCATGGCCAGCGGCTCGGCGCCTTGCGGCACAAGGTTGCCGGCCAGCATCGCGACGCCTTGCGGCGAAGCCAGCCACGCCGGATCGAAGCCGAGATTGCGCGCCAGCGCGTCGTTCACCCGGATCAGGCGCGGCGCCGCCACGGGCGTCGGACCCAGCCGCGCATAGAACCGCTCCGGCAAGCCGGCATAGGAATTGTCGAACACCGGCGCGGTGTGCACGCGGTCAACATCGTTTGGCGCAAGATTGCTCATCGTGCCCGCACTATATCCTTATAAGCGAATGGCGCGCGATGATTTACGCCCGGCAACCATGGCACGACCTTGCGGTCCAGGCGCCGGCCGCCCTAGCCTCACCCCGCCCTGCACAGGATTTCCCATGCTCGATCGCCGCAGCTTCCTCTCGTCCACCGCCGCCCTGACCGGTGCCGTCCTCGCCGGACCGACCCTGTCGCGGGCGGCACCCGATCCGCAAGCGGCGGCAGAACTCAGCGCCCTGCTCGACCTGCTGTTCCAGGAAAATCTGCGGCAGAATCCGGAAGGCGCCACGCAGCTCGGCTTCGACAAGGGCGCGAACGTCGACCTGAAGAGCAAGCTGCGCGACGAATCGCCCGCCGGCATCGCCGCAGCGAAGGCGCTGAATGCCGATCAGTTGCACCGGCTGAAGGCCATCGACGCGACAGCGCTTACAGGGCTCGACCGCGTCAATTACGACACCGTCGTCTATACTCATGAATCGGCGGCGGCGGTCG
Source organism: Rhizomicrobium sp. (assembly GCA_035570795.1). Taxonomy (GTDB): domain Bacteria; phylum Pseudomonadota; class Alphaproteobacteria; order Micropepsales; family Micropepsaceae; genus Rhizomicrobium. Next base: position 21,814 of record DATMKZ010000077.1, on the reverse strand, counting down.
GCGCCTTCGATTTCGGCGGCAGCTCTTATGGGCCGTCGCCCTATGTCGTCAGCCAGCTCACGGGCGCATATCAGTCCGTGCCCGACTTCCTGGATACCAAGCACCGGATCGACAATGCCGCCGATGCCGACGCCTACCTCGCGCGGCTCGAAGCCTTCGCCGACCAGCTCGACGGCAACACCGACCGGCTGCGCCACGATTCTGCGCTCGGTGTCGTGCCGCCGGATTTCCTGCTCGACACCACCCTGACGCAGATGAGCAAGACGCGCACCGCCGCCGACCAGTCGCTGCTGGTGACTTCGATCGCGCGGCGCGCCAAGGAGAAAGGTCTCGACGAGTCCTATGCCCGCAAGGCGGCGGCACTCTACGACGCCAAGATCGGCCCGGCGCTGGATCGCCAGATCGCGCTGGTCCAGGGTCTGCGCAAGACCGCCGTTCACGACGCCGGCCTGTGGCGCTTCGCAGAGGGTGCCGGATTCTACGCCGCAGCGCTGCATTCGACGACCACGACCGGCATGAGTCCCGAAGACATCCACCAGATGGGCCTCGACCAGGCCGCCAGCATCGGCGCGCGGCTGGACACGCTGCTGAAAGCCAAGGGCCTCACCCAAGGCACGGTCGGCCAGCGCATCCAGGCGCTCTACAAGGACCCGGCCTCGTTTTATCCCAACACCGACGCCGGCAAGGTCGATGCCATCGCCTATTGCAACGCCCAGCTCGACGCCATCCGCCCGCGCCTGCCCCGCGTTTTCCGGCGCCTGCCGCAATACCAGTTCGAGATTCGTCGCGTGCCGCCGGCGACCGAGGCCGGTGCGGCTTCGGCCTTCAGCCAGGGCCCGGCGCTCGACGGCTCGCGGCCCGGCATCGTCTATTTCAACCTGCACGACAGCGCCGAATGGCCCAAATGGTGCCTCTCCACCACCGTGTTTCACGAAGGCCTGCCGGGTCACCAGCTCGAAGGCGGTCTTGCACTCGGCAACACCGCCTTGCCATTGATCCGCAAAGTGACGGGTTTCTCCGGCTATGCCGAGGGCTGGGCGCTCTATGCCGAGCAGCTCGCCGACGAGATCGGCATGTATGACGACGATCCCCTGGGCCGCATCGGTTACCTGAAATTCCAGCTTTTCCGCGCCGGCCGCTGCGTCGTCGACACCGGCATCCACCATATGCGCTGGAGCCGCGAGCAGGCGATCCAGTATTTCGTCGATCTCGACGGCGACGCACCCGGCTTTGCGACTCGCGAAGTCGAGCGCTATTGCGCCACGCCCGGTCAGGCCTGCAGCTACAAGATCGGCCATACGGTCTGGACCAAGGCGCGCGCGCGGGCGCAAGGCGCACTCGGGCCGCGCTACGACATCAAGGACTTCCACGAGGCGGGCCTCGACTGCGGCCGCGTCCCGCTCGACGTCCTCGACGGCGTCATCGACCGTTACATCGCCCGAAAACAAGCGAGCTGAGCGAGGCCGACATGCACTTTTCGCGTTTTCCCCGCGTGCGCCTGGCGCATCTGCCGACGCCGCTGGAGCCGATGGAGCGTCTGTCCCAGCATCTCGGCGGGCCCAGGCTCTGGATCAAGCGCGACGACTGCACCGGCCTTTCGACCGGCGGCAACAAGACGCGCAAGCTCGAATTCCTCATGGGCGAGGCGCTGGCGCAAAACGCCGACACGATCATCACCCAGGGCGCAACGCAATCCAACCATGCGCGCCAGACCGCGGCGGCGGCGGCCAAGCTCGGCCTCGCCTGTCACATCCTGTTGGAGGACCGCACCGGCAACAATTCGCCGGACTACACGCTGGGCGGCAATGTGCTGCTCGACCGGCTGCACGGCGCCAGCATCTCCAAGCGACCCGGCGGCACGGACATGAATGCGGAAATGGCCAAACTTGCCGAGGAACTGCGCGCCAAGGACAAGCGGCCCTATATCATCCCAGGCGGCGGCTCCAATCCGGTCGGCTGTCTCGGCTATGCCAATTGCGCGCTCGAACTGCTCGCCCAGGCCAATGAGATCGGCCTCAAGATCGACCATGTCTTGCATGCGACGGGCAGCGCGGGCACCCAGGCCGGCTTCGTCACCGGCCTAGTGGCGCTCAACAGCTCCATCCCGGTCCTCGGCATTGGCGTGCGTGCGCCCAAGGAAAAGCAGGAGCAGTCCGTCTTCGATCTTGCCGTGCGCACGGCCGCGTATCTCGGCGCGCCCGGCATCGTCAAGCGCGAGCATATCGTCGCCAACAGCGACTACGTCGGCGCCGGCTATGGCGTGCCGACGGACGGCATGATCGAGGCCGTCAAGCTGCTCGCGCGCACTGAGGCGATTCTGCTCGACCCTGTCTACACCGGCAAAGGCATGGCCGGGTTGATCGATCTCGTGCGCAAGGGCTTCTTTGCCAAGGACGCCAACATCGTGTTCCTGCACACCGGCGGTTCGGCCGGCCTGTTCGGTTATCCCGACGCCTTCGACCTGCCGGGCTACGTTGCGTGAGCAGGCGTTCGAAGATCGTCGGCGTCATCGGCGGTATGGGTCCCGAGGCGACCGTCGATTTCCAGCGCCGTCTCATCGCCGTGACGCCGGCGCGCGACGATGCCGATCATCTGCGCGTCCTGGTCGACAACAATCCGAAGATTCCCTCGCGCATTGCGGCCCTGATCGACAAGATCGGCGAAGACCCCGCGCCGGTCCTCTGCGCAATGGCGCTAGGGCTCGAGAAGTTGGGCGCCGATTTTCTTGTCATTCCCTGCAACACGGCGCATTTCTACCTGCCCGTCATCGTCGGTGCGGTGACGATCCCCGTTCTCGACATGGTCGCATTGTCGATCGGCGAACTCGCAAGGCTTGAGCCGAAGCCAAAACGCATCGGCATGCTGGCCTCGCCTGCCGTGAGGCTCGTCGGTCTCTACAGGGAGCGTCTTGAACGCGCCGGCTTCGAAGCGCTGTTCCCCGATTCAGTGCAAGAAGCGCGGATACTCGGCGTCATCCGGGCCGTGAAGGCCGGCCGTACCGGCAGCGCCGAGCGCCGCGTCTATGCCGACGTAGCGCACTCGCTCGATGCAGCCGACGCATTCCTGATCGCCTGCACCGAGCTCTCGATCCTCGGCGCACCCGAAGGCCTGGCGCGGCCGTATGTCGACGCGCTGGACGTCCTGGTCGCCGCGACGCTCATCGCGGCGTCCGCCTAGTCAGCCAGAGCCGCCGCGAACTGCTCCACGATCCAGTCGGCCTGGCCAGCCGTCAGGATCAGCGGCGGCGCGATGCGGATCGTATGATCATGTGTCTCCTTGACCAGAATGCCTCGCGCCTGCATCCGCTCGCAGACCTGCGCTGCGCCGCCCGCCTCGGGATGGAGTTCGATCGCCAGCATCAGGCCGCGGCCGCGGACGTCCTTGACGCTGGCCGCGCGAATGGACTGAAGTCCCGCCTTCAGCCGCGCGCCGATCGTCGCCGCATTCTCGATCATGCCCTCCTCGACCAGTACCTTCAGCGCCGCGCGCGCCACAGCGCAGGCCAGCGGATTGCCCCCAAAAGTCGAGCCATGCTCGCCGGGGTGCAGCACATCCATCACCTCGGAATTCGAAAGCACCGCCGAAACCGGATAGAAGCCGCCCGACAGCGCCTTGCCGATCAGCGTGAGATCCGCCTCGATGCCCTCATGCTCTTCGGCCAGGAGCTTGCCGGTACGACCGAGCCCGGTCTGGATCTCGTCCAGGATCAGCTGGACGTTGTGCCTGGTGCAAAGCGCACGAGCCGTTTTGAGATATCCCGCAGGCGGCACGACGACGCCCGCCTCGCCCTGGATGGGTTCGACCAGGAACGCCACCGTATGGGGCGTGATCGCGGCCTCGAGCGCCGCGGCATCGCCGAACGGAACGATCTTGAAGCCGGGTGCAAACGGTCCGAAGCCGTGGCGCGACGTCTCGCTGGTCGAAAAGCCGACGATGGCGATGGTGCGGCCGTGGAAATTATCCGCGCAGACGACGATCTCCGCCTGGCCTTGCGGCACCCCCTTGACCTCATAGCCCCATTTGCGCGCCAGCTTCAGCGCGCTCTCCACCGCCTCGGCGCCGGAATTCATCGGCAGCACCTTGTGCGAATGCGTAAGCGCGCAAAGCTCCTCGTAAAACAGGACGAGCTGATCGTTGCGGAACGCCCGCGAGGTCAATGTCAGTCGCGCCGCCTGCTCGGTCATGGCCTTGAGGATTTTGGGATGGCAATGGCCCTGGTTCACCGCCGAATAAGCCGACAGACAGTCGAGATAGCGCCGCCCATCGACGTCCCAGACATGGACGCCCTCGCCGCGCGCCAGCACCACGTCCAGCGGCTTGTAGTTGGTCGCGCCATAGCGCGCCTCGCGGGCGATGAAGTCGGCGGTCGGCGCGAGCTGGTTCATCGCGGATATCTCACTCCGCAGCGCGGATCGCGCGCGCCGTGCCGCTGTCGCGGTCGAGCCGCAGCGTCATGCAATAGGATGCGCCGCCCGACAGGATGAACGGTGCCAGGTCGACCTCGGCGACGCTGTAGCCGCGCTGCGCCAGCTTTGCCTTCAGCGACGCCGGCGCCATGGCCATGACGATGCGGGTGTCGAGATTGATGGCGTTGACGCAAAAGGCCTCGGCCTCGGCGTCGGACGCCTCGATACGCTTGTCCGGCGCGACGCGCGCATGGATTTGCGCCAGCGCCGCCGGCGTAAAGGCCGCCGGATAATACAGCACATGGCCGCCGGCCAGCGGACAGAAGCAGGTATCGAGGTGATAGAAGCGTTCCGATGCCAGCTCGAGCATCACGACCTCCTGACCGAAGACCTGCTCGATGACGGCAATCGACTCGCGGCTTGAGCGCGGCCCATGGCCCGCCCAGAAAAAACTGCGGTCGGCGTCCCAGATGCAGTCGCCGGCGCCTTCCTGGAACACGCCGTCCGGAAATTCGAAGACGTCGCCGACCAGACCGCGCAGCCGCAAGGCCTCGAAGGCGGTGCGGAAAACCGCTTCCTCGCCCTGTCGTTCGGCATGGCGAAAGCGCGCCAGCAGCACGCGGCGATCCAGGACGATGGCGGCATTGGCCGGAAAGACGAGGTCGGGCAGACCCGCCGCCCCCGCGACCGTCTCGATCCGTGCGCCGAGGGCGCGCAACGCGCGGCCAAGATGCGCAGATGCCGCCTTCGCCGCGGCGTGGCTGGCGGCCGGATCGGCCTGCCAGGCATCCGGCTTCATCCAGGGGTTGATCTGGTAGCTGACGTCGAAATGTTCGGGATCGGTCATCAGGAACAGCGGCGTCTGCGGCATCGATCGGCCCTCTCAGGTGAGTCTGCCGCCGAGTCGAACACGCCGCCGCGCTAGCGAAAAGTCGGCAAGATGCTACTATTCGTAGGAAATATTGGCGTATCGCCATAGCTGGATGACGATTCGATGGATGAACTCGACCGCCGGATCCTCGCCCTGCTGCGTGCCGACGCACGCGAGCCCGCCGCCGCGCTGGCCAAAAGGCTGAAAATCTCGCGCGGCACGGTGCAGAACCGCATCGCGCGGATGCAGGAGCGCGGCGCGATTCAGGGCTTCACGGTCCGCACCAGGCCCGAACTGGAGACCACCCGCGTCCGCGCCGTCATGGGCATCGCCATCGAGGGCGAACGTTCCGCCAAAGTGGTCAAGGCGCTGCGCGGCTTTGCCGAGGTGGAGAAGATCCACACCACCAACGGCCGCTGGGACCTGATCGCCGAACTCAACGCCGAGACGCTGGCCGATTTCAGCCGCGCCCTCGACCAGATCCGCACCATCGAAGGCATCGCCGCGACCGAAACCTCGATCCTCCTGGCGACATTGAAGGTGTGACTTGCCGAGCGCTTCGGGATCAGCGACACGGCGGTTCACACGCATCGGCGCATTGGTGGGCCCGGCAGGACTCGAACCTGCGACCAGACCGTTATGAGCGGTCAGCTCTAACCACCTGAGCTACAGGCCCCGAAGGGTGCCATAGCAGGAATTGGCCGAGGTCAAAACAGCTGCCGCTCGCGGCTTCGTGTGGCGCGGCCTATGATCGGCCTTGCGCCCGCCGCAGTTCCGCCGCTTGTCGCGGCCAGCCTGCCGCTGCCATTTCATTGGAAGGATAGCGCCATGCGATTTCTCAGCCTGCCCGCCCTGGCTCTTGCCGCAGCGTTGTGCGCCACACCGCTTGCCGCCGTGGCCGCCGATACGCCGCGCACCTTGTCCGTCAGCGGCACGGGCGAAGTCGGCGGCGCGCCCGACCAGGCGCAAGTGTCGGCCGGCGTCGCGACCGTCGCGGTCACGGCGAACGCGGCGGTGGCCGAGAACGCGCGCAAGATGACCGCGGTGTTCGACGCCCTCAAGCGCCTGGGCGTGCCGGCAAAGGCGATCCAGACCTCCAACTTCCAGGTCCAGCCGCAATACAGCGACACCCGCGGCAGCGACGGCGCACAGCGCATCACCGGCTATCAGGTGTCCAACCAGGTCGACGTGACGCTCGACGATACCGCGAGGCTCGGCGCCGCGCTCGACGCCCTGGTCGGCGCCGGCGCCAACCAGATCAACTCGGTGGGCTTCGCCGTCAAGGATCCGGCGCCGCTCGAGACGGCGGCGCGCGAGGCGGCGGTCGCCGACGCGCTGCGGCGGGGCGAGACCTTTGCCCACGCCGCGGGCGTGACGCTGGGCCCGATCCTGTCGATCCAGGACGGCGGCTCGGAGGCGCCACGGCCGATGCTGAAGATGATGCTGGCGGGGCGGATGGCAGACACGACACCGACGGCGGCCGGCGAACTCAGCGTCACGGCGAATGTGTCGATGGTGTTCGAGATCCATTAGTCCGCCGCGGCCGGCCCCAACAAAAAGGGCGAATTCCGCTCGACGGCGCAGCAGCAAGCCGGCGCGCGGAATCCGCCCTGGTCCCAAGCGACATGGCAGGCAGGCAGCCGGCCCATTCAAGAGCCGAACCGACAAGCGCGATCGCTTCTCCTCCACCGAACCGGTCGCGGATGCCTGGAGCCTGTCTTTGCATCGCCCTCGCGCGGGGCCGATGCAAGCGGCTCTCCCGATCCGCGCGAGGTGCGCGCGCTGCACCCCGGTCCTGCTGACCTGTCGCGCCCGACTTCGGACGAGGGCTTTCAGCCGCCCCTCCGGCCACGCCGGCACCTTGGGCATGGGCATGTCTCCTGGGTTCCTCCCGGACAAATAGGGAACCGAAATACAACTTCAAGTGGTGTTTCAGGATTTATTTTTCTGACAAGTTGTCAGTTGCCGCATGGTTTTTGGAGGGCCTCGACCGCGGCAGGCGGCCTCCCCTAGCGTGACCATGGCGCCCAGGAGGGATGGCCAGGAGCGACGGAACATGATCAGTGCCGCCACGAATGAAGTCGTCACCCTCCTCGCCAATGTCGCGCTGGCGCTGTCCTTCGTCGTGGCCGTGGTCTTCGGCATCGCGCAGGTCAGGGCGGCGGCGCGCGACCGCCGCGACCGGCTGACGCTCGACACGCTGCACAATTTCGAGAGCCGCGAATTCGCCGAACTCATGCATCACGTGACCTGGCGCGAGATGCCCACGAGTGGGACGGCGCTGCGCGCGCTGCCGATGAGCGAGCAGATCCTTTACGCGCAATTCGGCCAGCAGATGGAGACGCTCGGCATCCTCGTCGCGGAGCGTTACATCGACGTCGACCTCGTCGACAAGACGCTCGGCGCCTTCGTCGCCACGGCGTGGCGGAAATTCGAGGCGATGTATGTCGACCTGCGCGTGACGACGGACGATCCGTTCGTCGGCGAGTATTTCCAGTGGCTGGCCGAACTGATCGAGAAGCGGATGCGCGAGACACCGCGCAAGCCGTTCGACGGGACGGGGGTGAGGGTGAAGTGAGGGGGCATGAAACAAGAGTTGGAGTTGGCGCGGGAACGCGCAAAGGAAAATTGATGAAGCACAAGCCCATCCCGGTTGAAAAGAGCTTCGCCAAATGGCGGAAAGACCCTGCCTATCGCGCAGCCTATGCCGCGCTGGACGAGGAGTTCACGCTGGCGGCAGCGCTGATCGAGGCGCGGACGACTGCCGAACCAAATCAACGCTAGTGTCCTGAACCAGAAGTTCGCTTGATTCAAAAGACTGTCATGGCGCGCGTCCTTCGACGCCGCCTGCGGCGTCGCTCAGGATGACGTGCGGGCCACCCAGGTGACATCTGCTCCGGCGGTGCGGGCCTCACCTGGGTCCGCCGCATTCGCCGCGGATGACACGGAGTGCTGTGAACTTCTGAATCAGGACGCTAGTGGCCCTTGGTCTCCAGCGCGTCGATCTGGTCCATGGTGCGTTCCATGCGCGCCAGCAACGCCTGGTAGGGCGCGGGGGTCGCCATGTCGAGGCCGGCTTTCTTGTAGATGTTGTAGGGGTAGTCCGAGCCGCCGGCCTTGAGCAGCGCGATGAAGCGGTCCTGGGCGGGCTTGCCTTCGTGCTCGATGGCGTCGGCGAAGGTCGCGGCGCCGGCCATCGAGGTCGCGTACTGCCAGACATAGAAGCCGTAGTAGAAGTGCGGGATGAACTCCCACTCGTCGCAATAGGCCGGATCGATCGTCATCACGCCCTGCGCGTCGCCATGGTATTTCTTGAGCAGGCCGCAATAGAGCTCCGACATGCGCTTGCCCGAAAGGGCGCGGCCGGCCTCGACCTCTTCGTGCAGGGCGAGCTGGAATTCGGCGAACATGGTCTGGCGGAAGAACGTGCCGCGCATCAGCTCCAGCGCCTCGCCGAGGTAGTAGAGCTTCTCCTTGTCGCTCGTCGCATGCGCCACCATGTAGTCGTTGAGCAGCATCTCGTTGGTGATCGACGCGGTCTCGGCGGTGAAGGTCGAGTAGTTCGAGTTCTCGTAAGGCTGCGCATCGTGCGTCAGCAGCGTGTGCACGCCGTGCCCCCATTCGTGCACGAAGGTCGACAGCGCCTCATAGTCGTAATTGTGATTGAAGTGCAGATAGGGATGCACGTCATAGGCCGCGCCCTGCATATAGGCGCCGCCGGCCTTGCCGGGACGCGGCAGCACGTCCATCCAGCGCCCCGCGAAGCCCTTCTTCAGGTCGGCGACATATTCCGGGCCGTAAGCCTGGGTCACCTGCAGCGCGATGGCCTCGGAATCCGCCACCGTGAAATGCTGCGGCTGGTCGAGTTTGAACATCGTCGGATAGATGTCGTAATAGGCAAGATTGCCCTGGATGCCGAGCAGCTTCTTGCGCAGCTTCAGGTAGCGATACATGGTCGGCAGGCCGGCATTGGCCTGGGCGACGAGCTGGCGATAGACCGCCTCCGGCATGTTGTCGGCGAAGACCGCCGCCGACAGCGAGTTGGGATAGTGGCGGACCTTCGCATTGAAGACCTCGCCCATCACCTGCGTCGTCAGCGTCGCGCCGAGCGTGCCTTCGTATTTTTTCCACATGCCCCAGAAGGCGTCGAACACCGCCTTGCGGTCGGCGCGGTTGGGTGACTGGCGGTAGCGCGAGTAGCTGCCCTGGTCGATCACGACCTTCGAGCCGTCGGACAGGGTGACGGTCGGGAACGGCGCCTCGGCATTGGCGAGCACGCTGTAGATCGCGTCGGGCTGGGCCAGCACGTCGCCGGCCGAGGCCAGGACGCTCTCGGATTCGCCCGACAGGGTGTGCGGCGCGGCGCGCAGGACGTTGTCGAGATAGAAGCCGAAGCGGCGGGCGAGTTCGGGCTCGGCGGCCTCGAATTTGTGGACCTTGTCGGCGCCGATGGCGAGCAGCTCCGGCGTCACCCAGGAGGTCTTCTCATTGTACAGCGTCTGCAGCGAGGCGGCGAGCTGCTGGCGTTCCTGGTTGACGGAGATGCGCACGTCCTCGTCGGCCTTGAGGCCGGCATAGGCGGCGAGACGGGCGCCGGCGCGCTGCGCGTCGCTGAAGGCGCTGAGCGCGGCCAGCATGTCCTTGGCGCTGTTGCCGAGCGTGCCCTTGTACTTGTCGAAGCCGTCGGTGGCGGCCTTCACGCGGTCGCGCTCGGCGGTCCAGGCTTCCGGCGAGGGATAGAGATCGGACAGGTCCCACATATAGGCCGGGTCGACCGGCGCCACGGCGGCTTGCGGCGGCGGCGTGGGCTTGGCGGCCGGCTTGGCCAGGACGGACGTGGCGGCGGCGCCGCAGGCAACAAGGGCGAGAGCGAGAGCCGCGAGCCGCGTCCTGGTCATGTCGAATTCCCCAAAAAGGCCGTGCCGATTGCGCGCGTTCCCTAGCATATTGCCAGAGCTTATCCAGTGCCGCACACACGAGCGTGAAAAGCCGGTCAGGATCGTTCAAAAGGTGCAGGTGTCGCAGCCGCTTTCTTGCGGGCGGTTGCCGGAGCGGGCCCACTTGCTAGGATGCCGGCCGCCGCACACACCTTGGTCCGCATGACAGCCAATCCCTTCTTCGAGCCCTGGACGACACCGTTCGGAGCGCCGCCTTTCGACCGCATCAAGCCGGAGCATTTCCGGCCCGCCTATGACCGCGCCCTCGCCGAGCATCGGGCCGAGATCGCCGCCATCGCCGGCAGCGCGGCGGCGCCGAGCTTCGCCAACACCATCGTGGCGCTGGAGGACAGCGGGCAATTGCTGCGCCGGGTGGAGGCGGTGTTCGGCAACCTCGCCGCGTCGCACACCAATGACGCGATCCAGCAAATCGAGCGCGACATGGCGCCGGTGCTGGCCAAGCACTGGAACGCGATCTACCTCGACGCCGCCCTGTTCGGGCGCATCGATGCGCTGACCTCCGACGGGCTCGACGCCGAGAGCCGGCGCGTGCTGGAGCGCTATCGGCTCGACTTCGTGCGCGCCGGCGCCAAGCTGCAAGGCAGCGCGCGGGCCCGACTGGCGGGCATCGTCGAGGAGCTGGCGACGCTGGGCACGAAGTTCGGCCAGAACGTGCTGGCCGACGAGCAGGGCTTCGTCCTGCCGCTCACCGACGGTGATCTCGCCGGCGTGCCGGACTTCGCGCGCGAGGCGGCGGCCGAGACGGCGAAAGAGCGCGGGCTGGAGGCGCCTTACGCGGTGACGACGTCGCGCTCCAGCGTCGAGCCGATCCTGCAATTCGCGGACAACCGGGACCTGCGCGAGAAGATCTTCAAGGCCTGGGTGTCGCGCGGCGACAACGCCAATGCGCACAACAATGCGGCGCTGATCGGCGCCATCGTGGCGCTGCGCGCCGAACGCGCCAGGCTGCTCGGCTATCCGACCTTCGCGCATTACAAGCTCGCCGATACGATGGCCAAGACGCCTGGGACGGCGCGGGCGCTGCTCGACCAGGTGTGGGCGCCGGCGCGGCGCCGCGCGCTGGAGGAGCGCGATGCGCTGCAGGCCGAGATCGCGCGCGAGGGCGGCAATTTCGCGCTGGCGGCATGGGACTGGCGCTACTACGCCGAGAAGGTGCGCAAGGAACGCTACGATCTCGACGAGGCCGAGATCATGCCCTATTTCCAGCTCGAGAAGATGATCGAAGCGGCGTTCCACACCGCGCACCGCCTGTTCGGGCTCGATTTCCACGAACGCCACGACGTGCCGGTCTATCATCCCGACATGCGGGTGTGGGAGGTGACGCGCGGCGGCGCACATGTCGGCCTGTTCTACGGCGATTATTTCGCGCGGTCGTCCAAGCGCGGCGGCGCCTGGATGAGCTCGTTCCGCGACCAGGAGAACATGGGCAAGGTGGTGACGCCGCTGATCGTCAACACCTGCAATTTTCCCAAGGGCGAGCCGGCGCTGCTGTCGTTCGACGAGGCCAAGACGCTGTTCCACGAGTTCGGCCATGCGCTGCACGGCCTGCTGAGCCAGGTGCGCTATCCGCGCCTCGCCGGCACCAATGTGGCGCAGGATTTCGTCGAGCTGCCGTCCCAGATCTTCGAGCACTGGATGGACGTGCCCGAGACGCTGGCGCGCTTCGCGGTGCATGCCGAGACCGGCGCGGCCATCCCCAAGGCGCTGATCGACAAGCTCAACGCGGCGCGCAACTTCAACAAGGGCTTCGCGACCGTGGAATTCCTCGCCTCGGCGTTCGTCGACCTCGACTATCACGCGCTGGAGACGCCGGGGGTGCTCGACACGAAGGCGTTCCAGGCGGCGGCGCTGGAGAAGATCGGCCTGCCGAAGGAAATCGTCATGCGGCACGCCAGCCCGCATTTCCTGCATATCTTCTCCGGCGAGAGCTATTCGGCCGGGTATTACTCCTACATGTGGTCGGAGGTGCTGGACGCCGACGGCTTCCAGGCGTTCCAGGAAAAGAACGACGCGTTCGATCCCGAGGCCGCGCGGCGGCTGCACGATTACATCTATGCGGCCGGCGGGACGCGCGATTTCGCCGAAGCCTACCGGCTGTTCCGCGGCCGCGATCCCAAGATCGACGCGCTGCTCGAAGGAAGAGGATTGGCGGCATGAGGATGGATTTCGCCTGGGCCGCGCTGGCGGCGGTGTTGTTGGCGTCGCCGGCGGCGGCGCTGCCGGCGCCGAAGGTGCAGCTCGCCAGCATCGCCGACCTGCCGGTCGTGACGCTGCATCCCTATGATGAAAGCGCCCATGCCGATGCGGACGTCGCGGCGGCGTTCGCGCGGGCGCGCAAGAGCGGCAAACGCGTGCTGATCGACCTCGGCGGCAATTGGTGCGGCGACTGCGTCGTGCTGGCGAACATCATGCAGCTGCCCGAACTGAGGCCGTTCCTCGCCGCGCATTTCGAGATCGTCAGCGTCGATACCGGGCGCAAGAGCAAGAACATGGACATCCCGGCGCGCTTCGGCGTCGACCTGGAGGGCGGCGTGCCGGCGCTGCTGGTGGTCGAGCCGGACGGCAGGACGCTGGTCGATGCCGGACACATCTCGGCGCTGGAAGACGCGCGCCACATGACGCCGCAGGGCCTGGCCGACTGGCTGGCGCAGTGGGCGCGGTGAGCGCGGTCCATTACGGCAGGCCGGCGGCGCATGTCGTGCTGCTGGAGATCGACAATCCGCCGATGAACGCGCTCGGCGGCGCGGCGCGCGCCAGCCTGCTGGCACGGCTGGACGAGATCGATGCCGACAAGGAGGTGCGCGCGGTGATCCTGACCGGGCGCGGCCGCCGCGCCTTTTGCAGCGGCGACGATCTCAAGGAACAGGCCGAGGCGCAGAGGAGCGGGAGCAGCGCGCATCTGGGCGCCTTCGGACGCGTGCTGGAGCGGATCGAGCGCCACCGCCTGCCGGTGATCGCGGCGATCAATGGCTGGTGCCTGGGCGGCGGGCTGGAGCTGGCGTCGGTGTGCGACATCCGCATCGCTTCGGCGGAGGCGAAGTTCGTCTGCTCCGGCGTCAATGTCGGGCTGATGGCGTCGGCGTACCGCCTGCCGCGGCTGATCGGCGTGGCGCGCGCCAAGCACATGCTGCTGACCGGCTCGCCGGTCGACGCGGCGACCGCGGAAAGGTTCGGGCTGGTGACGGCGGTGCATGCGCCCGAAGCGCTGATGGCGGAGGCGGTCAAGCTTGCCGAGCGCATCGCCAGCCGGGCGCCGCTGTCGGTGGAGGCGACCAAACGGACCGCGAGCCTGGCGCCGGACCTCACGCCGGAGGACGCCGCCGCGGTGAATGCAAAGGAGCTCGCCGTGCTCGGCCGCAGCGCCGACCACAAGGCCGCGCTCCTGGCCTTCGCGGAGAAACGCGAAGCGGTGTTCAGGCGCGAATAAGGCCGTCCCGCGGCCTGATCGGCGACGCGGAGGGGAACACGGCGGCGAGCTGTGCCCCGTGCAGCCCCATGTGATCGCGCAGCACGCCGGTCGCGATGCCGCGGAAATCCGTCGTCGGCATCAGGTCGCGCGCCTGGTAGAGCGCCGCCGGCCTCAGCCCGGGCCAGTCGGCCAGCACGCGGCCGCCCCGCAGCGCGCCGCCCGCGGCGAACACCACGCCGGCAGTGCCGTGATCGGTGCCTTGCGTGCCGTTCATCGCCACGGTGCGGCCGAATTCGCTGACGATCAGGACGGCGGTATCCTTCCACACCGGGCCGAGGCCGGCCTTGAGCGCGGCCAGGCCGCGATCCAGCGTCAAGAGGTTGGTCGACAGCGGGCTGAAGGCGCCGGCCTGGTTGACATGGGTGTCCCAGCCGCCGATCTCGACCATGGCGATGCGCTCGCCGTCCGGGCTGCCGAGGAATTTCGCCGCCGCGGTCATCAGCCCGGCGAACGCCTGATAGCCGCTGGCGCCGCCGCTGGTGCCCATCGCGACGCCGTTGGCGCCCTGCGCCGCGGCGAAGTTGCTCGCCAGCAGCGGATCGGTCTCGCCATAGAGCGCGGCGAGGCGCTCGACCGTGTCGCCGTCGGGCGGCGGCAGCAGCGACGGCGCCCAGGACGTCACCGGCGCCGCGCCGCGCAGCATCAGCGGCATGTGCGAATTGAGCGCGACGCCGAGCGGCTTGCCGGTGCCGGGCATCTGCGTCAGCGCGCGGTTGAGCCAGCCGGTGTCGAGGCCGTAAGGCTGCTCCGAGCCGTTCTCGAGCAGGTTCTGGCCGTCGAAATGCGAGCGGTCGCGATAGGGCGTGGCCGCAGCGTGGACCACGATCAGCTCGCCGGCATCGTAGAGCTGCTTCATGCCGCCCAGATTGGGATGCAGGCCGAACGTCGCGTCGAGCTTGAGCGGGCTGGCGATCGCAAGGCCGTTGCGCGCCCGTTCATAGTCCGGATCGCCATAGGGCGGCGCGGCGGAGAGGCCGTCCATCGCGCCGCGCAGCAGCACGACGACAAGCCGCTTGTCGGTGTCGGCGGCGGCGAAGGCGACGCGCGGCAAGCCGGCGGCGCCGACCGCCAGGCCGGCGCCAAGCAGCGAAACAGCGTGACGGCGCGTGAGCATGCTCATCTCCTCTGGAATTCGGCCGATGCGAGCAGCAGGGTCAGGCCCTGCGCCGGGCTCTGCGCCCGCGCGATCGCCTGGGCGGTGGAGGGCGACAGCGAATCCCCCAGCACGTCCTGGCCGAGCTGCAACGGGTTCATGGTGGTGGTGGCGACGCTTTGCGCCGCCTGGTTGGCCCATTCGAAGCGTTTCCACACCGCGTCGGCGCCAAGCCATTCGGCCTGGACATCCGGCCAGCCGTTCGGGCCGGGCGGATTGTACGGCGTCTGGCCCATGCTGCCATAGGCGCGCAGCAACGACGCGGGATCGGCCTGCAGCGCCGGCAGGGCGCGCGCGGCGGAGATGACGTATTCCTCCGGCGTCTTGAACTTGTGCGCTTCGGGCGCGAACGCCTGGGCGCTGTCCACCAGCGCGGTGCAGACCTGCTTGAGATCGCCGTCGCTGTCGCGGAAGACCTGCGCCAGGCGCTCGACCAGCGCCGGCGGCGGATCGTCGGCGATGAAATGACGCGCCAGCTTGGCCGCGATGAAATGCGCCGTCGCGGGATGCCGCGCCAGGTCGTTCAGCACGGCCTCGCCCTGGTCGACGCCTGTCTGGGCATAGACCTTGCCCATGACGGTCTGCGGCCCCGGCTCATGCTCTTCGTCGTCGAACTCGAACAGGCCTTGCGCGTTCAGGCGGCCCTGCAGCACCAGCTTGTAGACCGGCACGCGCGGCGGGCCCGCGATCGTCCAGCCGGTGATGACGCGGGCGAAGCTGGTGACGTCCGCCTGCGTATAGCCGCTGCGCACGCCCAGCGTCTGCAACTCCATGATCTCGCGCGCCAGGTTCTCGTTGAGGCCGGCGACCTGCGGGATGGCGAAGGCCTGCTGCTCCTTGGGCGCGCGCAGGCTCGGATCCTTGCCGACCTTCGAGTCCGGCCCGATGGAGTGGTAGTTGTCGAGATAATACAGCATCGCCGGATGCTTGGACGAGGCCATCAGCATGTCGGCGAAGCGGCCGGTGACGTGGGGCCGGACGACGTCGCGCTCGAACGAGGGCGGCATGGTGATGGCGCCGGGCTTGGCGCCGGAGACGACGAAATGGTTGGTCCAGAAATGGACCAGGCGCTCGAAGAAGGGCCGCTCGGTGGCGACCGCGGTGTCGAACCGCGCCTTCACCGCCACGGCGTAGCGCGGCAGGAAGGCCTTCACATATTCGCGCTCGATGCTGAAGCCGTTGTCGCCGCCCATGCCGCCGCCGGCCGTCGCGCCGCCGGTCATCGCGCCGGCGCCCGCCATGCCGGCACCGGGCGCTGCGGCCGCGGCGCCTTGCGGCCGCAGCTTGTAGGGATCCATGCCGTGCGCCTTGGCCTCGGCGGCGATCTCGCGCACCCATTTGAAAAAGGCACTCATGTCGTCGACGGTCGACGGCAGGCTGCGCAGCGGCGCCGGCAACTCGGTTTCGGGCGTCAGCTGGCCCAGCAGCCAGCCCTTGGGATCGGACGAAACGCGGGCGACATCGCCGGGCCTGGCGCCAAGGCCGAAGCGGTTGGCGGCGATGACCCCCTGGATCGACATTTAGGAACCCTCCGGGGCATGGCCGCTGCAGTTCCGGTTGAACGTCGGCAGCATGGCCGATCCGTTGCCGGGCGCGGGAGCGATCTTGTGGCGGCGGCTCATTATGACCGCAGCCATGGCCAAAGCAGGGCCCGTGACGCCGCGCAGGGCGCCCCGCCGCGGGGACAGGCCCGCGTCAAGGGACCGGCGTTAACGGGCCGGCACAAAGCGGCTTGATCCCGCCGCCGCCCTAGGCCATAACCGCCGCCCAACTTGGAATGCGGGCGTAGCTCAGGGGTAGAGCATAACCTTGCCAAGGTTAGGGTCGGGCGTTCGATTCGCCTCGCCCGCTCCAGGTTTTCTAGGGATTCCGCCGAAAATCCAGGCCTGACGAGGCTCCGATGCGGGGCCTGGCAATGCCATCGCAACGGACTGGACGCGTGAGACCCCCGCGCCACGCATACCCGTCGACTGGTCACGGCAATTGAAGCAGCCGATAGCCGATGCCTGGCTCAGTGATCAGCACATGCGGTGTGGTTCCCGGTTCCAGCTTTTGCCGGAGCTGACGCATGAGGACGCGAAGATATTGCACGTCTTCGACGTGCGCCGGTCCCCACACTTCCGTCAAAAGCTGATGATGCGTCACGACTTTTCCAGCGTGACCAACCAGAAAACGAAGCAGACTATATTCCTTGGGCGATAGGTGGATCTCGGCATCGCCGAGCCTCACGCGGCGATTGACGAGATCAACTGTCAATCGTGCGGTGTGGAATACCGGCGCCTCGCCGATGGTCTGCAAGCCATGCCGCAACGCCGCCTTCAGGCGCGCCAGCAGTTCGGCCATGTCGAACGGCTTGGTGACGAAGTCGTCCGCGCCCAGCTCAAGCGCCTTGACCTTGCCCTCGACGTCGTTGCGCGCCGAAAGGATGACGATCGGCGTCAGTGCGCCGGCTCGAATCCGTTGAATGACGGTGAACCCGTCCTGGTCCGGCAGACCAAGATCGAGAATAACCGCATCGGGCCGTTCCCTGGCAAACAGCTTCATCGCCTCTGCCGCCGTACCTGCCTCGACACACTCGTAACCGTGCGGCGGCAACCCTGCGCGAAGGAAGCGCTGGATTTGCGGTTCGTCGTCGACAATGAGGATTTTGGGCAGCTTGTTGGCCATGACGGTTCAGTATTGCTCCGCTAACGGCAGCGATAGGGTCAGCACGGCGCCACTCCTGTCGGTTCGATTTGCGGCGTCCAGAGTCCCGCCAAAGGCTTCGACAAAGCCGCGGGCGACGGCAAGGCCAAGACCGGTGCCGGCGACCCGGCTGTCCGCAGCCTTGGCGCGGTAGAACTTGTCGAAGATGTGCGGCAGCGCCTCCGCCGGAATGCCAGGTCCCTCGTCTTCGATCGTGAGCAGGGCTCGGTTTTCCGCCGTGTGCGCCGAAATGGCAATCGTTGAACCCAGCGGCGCGTATTTGGCGGCATTGTCCAGAAGATTGACCAAGGCCTGTTCGAGAAGCAGCGGATCGACCGAAACGGACGGAAGATCGCGGGGAATGCGCAGGGCCGTGAGATGGCCGGAGAGTCGGCGCGCAAGCCGTTTGAGCGCAATCTCGACGAGCTCTGCGACCTCCGCCGCTTCGCGTTTGACGCCAAGCGCGCCAGCCTCCAGCCGCGACATGTCGAGCAGATTGCCGACGAAGCGGTCCAGCCTTTCGGCCTCGTCGCGGACCGTACCGAGCAATTCGCCGGTCTGCTGGGCGTCATAAAGATCGCGGTTCGCCAGCAAGGTGGTGGCGGCGCCCAGTATCGAGGCGAGCGGTGTGCGCAAATCGTGCGACAGCGAGGTCAACATCGCGACCCGAAGCTTGTCCGCTTCGACATGAACTTGCGCCTCGTCGACGCGCTCGACGAGCTCGGAGCGTTCGATCGCCAGTGCCGTCTGGTCGATGAGCGCATCCAGAAGCCGGCGCTCTTCGGGCGTAAACAGCACTTTTTCGTCCAGACGTTGAAGTCCGATGACGCCCACCAAACCCTCGCCGGTGCGCATGGGAAGGAACAGCCGCTTGGCGCCGGGCAGCGTCTCCGCATTGCGCCCCGCCGCCTTGCCGCGATCCCAGCACCAGGTCGCAGCGGCAAGGTCCTGATCGTCGATTTCGTCTTCCGGTGGATAGCCGACACGGATTTCCAGACGCTTGGTTTTCGGGTCGGGCAGCAGAATGACGACATTGACTTTCAGCATCGAGGAAATCTGAAAGGCGACCGCCCAGAGAAGGTCATCCAGTCGCGCGATAGCGGCGAGCTTGCCGGTGAAGCGGTATAGTTCGCTGGCGATCGCGGCGCGGGCGGACGCCAGATCGGCTTGAACGCGAACGCGCGACGCCAGGTTGCTGGCGGTGACTGCGACGACAAGCAGAACGCCAAGGGAAAGCCAATTGTTCGGGTCGGCGATCGTGAAGGTATAGAGCGGCGGCAAGAAGAAGAAGTTGCAGGCCATGACGCTGATAAAGGACGTGAAGAGCGCCGGACGCAGACCGAACGTCACCGCACTCAGGAGCACCGGAATGAGGAACAGCATCTGCACCCCGGCGAGCGCATTCGGCATGGTGGCGTTCAACACCCAGGCGACGCCGACCGTAGCCGCCGTCGCCAGCGCGCTCCACGCATAAGCCTGCCATGCAAACGGATCGATGCCCGGTCCCGTCTGGACGGACTTGGGCGCGACGACGTCGCCGTCCGCCAGGACCGCCGTGACGCTGATGGCGCCGCTCTTGCGCATGAGGTCGCGGACCACCGAGCCATGCAGGATTTCGAACCAGCGCGAGCGTTCGGACTTTCCGATGAGAATCTGCGTGACGTTGTTCTTGCGCGCATAGTCCAGGACGGTTTGTGCGATGTCGCGTCCGGGAAGCGTCACGGCCTCGGCGCCCAGGCGCTGGGCAAGACGCATGGTGTCGGCCACCCGATCCTTTTCGACTTCGCTCAGGCTGAGATGCCGCGGGCTTTCGACATAGAGCGCGATCCACCTGGCCTTCAAATTGTCGGCCAGCCGTCGCGCGCGACGGATCAACTCCGCCGAGGACGGATGCTCGTTGACGCAGACCAGGATATGCTCACTGGCGGGCCACGGACCGCCGATGGCATGCGCCTGCATGTAATCCGTCATGTCGCGGTCGACGCGCTGGGCGGTCTTGCGCAGCGCCAGTTCGCGCAGCGCCGTCAGATTGCCGGGTGAGAAGAAGTGGCGCAGCGCCCGTTCGGCCTGCGCCTTGACGTAGACCTTGCCTTCTTTCAATCGCTTCAGCAGGTCGTCCGCCGTCGTGTCCACCAGCTCGATCTCGTCGGCCTGATCGAGCACCTCGTCGGGCACGGTCTCTCGCACGCGTATGCGCGTGATCTGCGCGATCACGTCGTTCAGGCTTTCGATGTGCTGAATGTTGATCGTCGTATAGACGTCAATACCGGCGCCAAGCAGCTCGGCGACGTCGAGAAACCGCTTCGGGTGACGACTGCCCTCGGCATTTGTGTGCGCCAATTCATCCACCAGCACCAACTTCGGCCGGCGCTGGATGATGGCATCCAGATCCATTTCGAAGATGACGCGCCCCTTGTAGAGCGAGCGCTTCTTCGGGATGGCTTCGAGCCCCTTGGTCAGAGCATCGGTATCGACCCGGCCGTGGGTTTCGACCACACCGATGACGACATCGATGCCTTCAAGACGGCGCTGCCGGGCCTGGGTGAGCATCTCATAGGTCTTGCCGACGCCCGGAGCGGCCCCTAAGAAAATCTTGAGCCTGCCACGGCCTTCCTTCGCCGCCTGCTCAAGGAGCGCATCTGGAGAGGGACGATCGTCAACTCTGGTGCTGGCCATGCCGCCAGAATAGCTCAGTGCCCGCCGACTTGCATGGCATCAAGCGCCATATTGAGCTTGAGCACATTGACGTGGGGTTCGCCGATGACGCCGAAATAGCGCCCTTCGATACGATCGGTCACCAGCTTGCGCACCGCGTCTTGCGGCAGGTTGCGGGCCTTGGCGACGCGCGGCACCTGGAAATAGGCGCCGGCCGGCGTGACGTCGGGATCGAGACCGCTGGCCGACGTCGTCACCAGATCGACCGGCACCGGCACGCCGGGATTTTCCTTCCGCAGGGTCGCCGCGTCGGTTGTCACGCGCTTGATGAGCGCTTTGGACGTCGGTCCCAGATTGGAGCCCGACGAGTTGGCAGCGTCGTAGCCATTGCCGGCCGCAGACGGACGGCCATGGAAATACTTCGGGCTGGTGAAGGCTTGTCCAAGCAGCTCGGAACCGACCACCTTGCCGTTCACGGTAATGAGGCTGCCATTGGCCTGATGCGGGAAGAGGAGTTGTGCCAGTCCGGTCATGCCCAGCGGATAGGCAAGACCGGTCAGGATCGTCATGAGGACGATCATCAGGATGGCGGGGCGAATCTGGCGGATCATGGGGCGCTCCTTAGATGAGGCCGGTAGCGGTGACGAAGAGGTCGATCAGTTTGATGCCGACAAACGGCACGACGATGCCGCCCACGCCATAAATCAGAAGATTGCGGCGCAAAAGTGCGGCTGCTCCGACCGCGCGATAAGCAACCCCGCGCAGCGCCAGCGGAATGAGCGCGATGATGATGAGTGCGTTGAAGATGATGGCGGACAGGATCGCGCTCTGCGGCGAGTGCAGCCCCATGATGTTCAATGCCTGAAGCTGCGGGTAGAACGCGACGAACATCGCCGGGATGATGGCGAAATACTTCGCCACGTCGTTGGCGATCGAGAACGTCGTCAGCGCGCCGCGCGTAATGAGCAGCTGCTTGCCGATCTCGACGATCTCGATGAGCTTGGTCGGATCGCTGTCGAGGTCCACCATGTTGCCAGCCTCGCGCGCCGCCATGGTGCCGGTGTTCATCGCCACGCCGACATCGGCCTGGGCCAGCGCCGGCGCGTCATTGGTGCCGTCGCCGCACATGGCGACCAGCTTGCCCTTGGCCTGTTCCTCGCGGATCAGGCTGAGCTTGTTCTCCGGCGTCGCCTGGGCGAGGAAATCGTCGACGCCGGCTTCCGCGGCAATGGCGGCGGCGGTCAGCGGATTGTCGCCGGTGATCATCACGGTGCGGATGCCCATCTGGCGTAAGGCGCTAAAGCGCTCGCGGATGCCGCCCTTGACGATGTCCTTCAGGTGGATCACGCCCAACAGCCGCTTGTCCCTGGCCACGGCCAGCGGCGTGCCGCCGGTCTTGGCGATGCGGTCGGCGATCACGCTCAGCGCCGCGCCAGATAGCGACATGACCTTTGATGTCTGGTTCGCCCAGGCCAGCACCGCATCCACCGCACCCTTGCGGATGGCGCCGCCGGGGGAGTCGATACCCGACAGCCGCGTCTGGGCGGTAAAGGGCACAAATGTCCCGGCGGCCTGCGTGTCCAGCACGCCATATTTGCTTTGCGCCAACGTCACGAT
>DATMKZ010000076.1:0-8097 GCA_035570795.1 Rhizomicrobium sp. | reverse complement strand
GCGGCTGCGCACATGGCTCAGCATGAAATAGGCGCCGACCAGGCTCGCCGCGCCGCCGATCAGGCCGAAGCCCGCGACCCACATCGGCAGGCCGACGACGAAGAGCTGGCAAGCCCACACCGCCGCGACCACGATGCTCATGCCGAGGTCGGGCTGCATTACCAGCAGCGCCAGCACGCCGCCGACCAGCAGGGTCGAGAGGATATAACCGGGCGCCCGGCGCTCGGTGCGGCTTTGCGCCAGCAGCCAGGCCGAGATCACGGCCAGGCTGGGCTTCACGAATTCCGACGGCTGCACGCTGGACAGGCCGGGCACCGCGATCCAGCGCCGCGCGCCCTTGATCTCGACCCCGATGACGAAGGTGGCGGCCAGCAACAGCACGCTGCCGCAGAACACGATCAGCGCCAGACGGCGGACATGGCGCGGCGAGGCCAGCGAGATGGCCAGCATCAGCATCAGGGCCATCGGCAGGAACACGAACTGGCGCTTGGCGAACAGGAACGAGTCGGCGCCGATGCGCTCGGCGGCCGGCGGCGAGGCGGCAAGCGTGAGCAGGACGCCGAACGCCATGATCGCCAGCACGGCGCCCAGCGACCAGCGGTCGACGGTCCACCACCATTGGCCGATGACACTGCGGTCGTCGCGCGGAACCTGGATCACGCTGCCCTCCCCAAACTCTCTGCCCCCGGCAGGGCGC
The DNA here is from genome assembly GCA_035570795.1 of Rhizomicrobium sp. Lineage (GTDB taxonomy): Bacteria > Pseudomonadota > Alphaproteobacteria > Micropepsales > Micropepsaceae > Rhizomicrobium. The sequence continues at coordinate 7,400 of DATMKZ010000076.1, read as the reverse complement.
GTGCCATGGCGCGGAACGCATCGCCGCGGTGCTCGTAACTCTTCCACTGGTCCCACGACGCGCAGGCGGGCGACAGCAGGACGACGGCCGAGCCGTGCGCCTCGCGCAGCGCGCGCTGGTGCGCGGCGTCGAGCGCCGACTTCAAGTCGCCGCAGCGGCTGTAGGCAAGCTTGCCCTCGAGCTGGGAGGCGAACAGCTCGGTCGCCTCGCCGATCAGGAAGGCATGACGGATACGGTCGAACCAGGGCGCGAGCGGCGCCACGCCGCCCTCCTTCGCCTGGCCGCCGAGGATCCAGTAGATGTCGCGATAGGACGACAGCGCGCGGGCCGTGGCGTCGGCGTTGGTCGCCTTGCTGTCGTTGACGTAGATGACCTGGCCGACCGAAGCGACGCGCTCCTGGCGATGTGGCAGGCCGGGATAGCTCTTGAGACCGGCCACGATCTTCTCGCGCGGCACGTCGAGCCAGCGGCAGGCCGCCCAGGCGCAGGCGGCGTTCTGCGCGTTGTGATCGCCCGGCAGGGTCGGCACATCGGAAAAATCGACCCTGTAGCCGTCGGCGTCGATCAGCATGCCGGCGCGAAACGACACGCCGCCCGCGACGGGACGCTCCAGCGCCACCGGCACCGCGGCGACGCCGGATCGCGCCGCCATCCTGTCGTAGACGGCGTGCGAAGGCCGATCGTCGATGCCGATCACGGCGCAGTCGCCGGGCCGCTGGCGCGCGAAGATGTTTTCCTTGGCCGCGACATAGCCTGCCATGTCGCCGTGCCGGTCGATATGGTCGGGCGTGATGTTGAGCCAAACCGCGACATTGGCGCGGAAGCTGTCGAGCAGTTCGAGCTGGTAGGACGAGAGCTCCAGCACATAGATGCCGCTTGGGCCGAGCGGCGCGAGATCGAGCGCGCCGCGGCCGATATTGCCGCCGACCTCGCAGCGCCGGCCGGCTTCGACGAGGATATGGCCGATCAGGGCGGTTGTCGTCGATTTGCCGTTGGTGCCGGTGATGCCGACGAAACCCGCCTTCGGCTGGGCGCGGGCCAGAAGCTCGATGTCGCAAACGATCTTCTTGCCGGCCGCGCGCGCCGCGGCGGCGACAGGATGCGGCTTGGGCAGATGGCTCGGAATGCCGGGGCTGATGACGAGCGCGGCCACGCCAGACCAGCCGATGGATGCCGGTTCGACGACGGGAACGCCGAGCCTGGTCGCGGCCTCGCGCGAGGCGGCGTTGTCGTCCCAGGCGACACAGTCGATCCCGGCTGCGCTCAGGGCGCGCACCGTCGCCAGGCCGGAGCGCGCAAGTCCCAGCACGACGAACGACGAACCCTTGAGCACAGCGAGATCGATCATTCGGTCACCGCAGTTTCAGGGTAGCGAGACCGGCCATCGCCAGGATGGCGGCGATGATCCAGAAGCGAAAGACGATGGTGGGCTCGGCCCAGCCCTTCTGCTCGAAATGATGGTGCAACGGCGCCATGCGGAAAACCCGGCGCCCGGTCCATTTGTAGGACAGGACCTGGACGATGACCGAAACAGTTTCGAGGACGAACAGGCCGCCGACGATGGCCAGCACGATCTCGTGCTTGGTGACAACGGCCACCGCGCCCAGGGCGCCGCCGATGGCAAGCGATCCGGTGTCGCCCATGAACACCATGGCGGGCGGCGCGTTGAACCACAGAAAGCCCAGGCCCGCGCCGACCAGCGCGGACAGCAGCACGGCGAGCTCGCCCGAACGCGGGATGTGATGGAGATAGAGATAATTGGTGAGAACGGTGTTGCCCACGACGTAGGCGATGAGGCCGAACACGGCGGAGGCCATGATCACCGGGCCGATCGCGAGGCCATCGAGGCCGTCGGTGAGGTTGACGGCGTTGGAGGCGCCCACCATCACCAGGATGGCGAAGAGCACGAAACCGACGACGCTGAGCGGCAGCAACACGTCCTTGAGGAACGGGAAGGCCAGCATGTAGCGCAACGGCGCGGGCGAGGACTGGGCGATCAGCCAGGCAGCCGCACCGGCCACCACGATCGAAAGCGCGAGTTTCACCTTGCCCGGCACGCCCTTGGGATTGCGCTTGGTAACTTTGAGGAAGTCGTCCCAGAAGCCCACGGCGCCGAATGTCAGGGTGACGCCCATCACGATCCAGACATAGTGGTTGGTGAGGTCGGCCCACAGCAGGGTGGCGATCGTGAGCGTGATCAGGATCAGGAGTCCGCCCATGGTCGGCGTGCCCTTCTTGTTCACGAGATGGCTGGCCGGGCCGTCGTCGCGGATCGGCTGGCCCTGCTTCTGCTTGCTGCGCAGCCAGCGGATCAGCCCACCGCCGATCAGGAAGCTCAGGACGAGCGCCGTCAGGAAGGCCGCGATCGAGCGGAAGGTCAGGTAGCGGAACAGGTTGAAAGGCGTGAAGACGTCCGCCAGCGGATAGAGAAGGTAAAACATCTTAGCGTCCCGTCTCGCCGTCGCTTGCCGCCATGATGGCGTCGACGACATTCTTCATTTTCGAACCCAACGACCCCTTCACCGCGATCACGTCCCCTGCCCTGAGCGCCGCCGCGACCTCGCCGGCGAGCGACGCCGAGTCCGGCCGATGCACGCCGCGCTGCGCCGGCGCCAGAAGCTGCCACAGCGCCTGCATGTGCGGTCCGCAGAGAAAGACCTGCGCCGCGCCGCTCGCCGCCACCGCGTCGGCAAGCCCGGCATGGTAGGCATCCGCCCCCTCGCCCAGCTCGCGCATGTCGCCCATCGCCAGCAGCCGGCGACCGCCGCGGGCCGGCTCGGTGCGCGCCAACAGCGCCAGCATCGCGCGCATCGAGACCGGGTTGGCATTGTAGCTCTCGTCAAGCAACTCCACCGTGCCGGCGCCGAACTTCAGCATTCGCCGTGCGCCGCGACCGGGCGACGCTCCAATGCCCTTGAGCGCCGCCGCCGCTTCGACGACGTTTGCACCCAGCGCCTCCACGACGGCCAGCGCCGCGATGCTGTTCAGCACCCAATGCTCGCCTGCCGCGCCTAGGCGATACTCGATCCGCCGTCCGTGGATCAAGGCGACAACATCGCTGCCAGTATCCTGCAGGCTGCAGGAAAGAAGCCGCGCCTCGGCGGCCTCGCTGCGACCGAAACCGACGATGCGCGACACGCCGAAGCGGCGGGCATGCCCCGCCAGACGGTCGTAGTGGGAACTGTCGCGGTTGAGCACGGCCACTGCACCTTCCGCCATGCCGGCGAACAGGCAACCTTTCTCGTCGGCGATGGCCTCTTCCGAGCCCATGTAGCCGATATGGACCGGCCCGACATTGGTGATCACGCCGACATGCGCCGCGACCTGGCGGGCCAGCGGCTCGATCTCGCCGGGATGGTTCATGCCGATCTCGAAGACGCCGTAGCGCGCCTCACGCGGCAGCCGGGCCAGGCTTATCGGCACGCCGACGTGGTTGTTGAAGCTTGCCGCGCTGGCCGAGGTCGGCGCCTGGGCCGCCAGCATGGCACGCAGCGCGTCCTTGGTGCTGGTCTTGCCGACCGAGCCGGTGACGCTTGCGATCCGGGCCTTGCTGCGCCGGCGGCCGGCGCGGCCAAGGTCGACCAGCGCCTGCATGGTGTCGGGCACACGGATCAGCGTGCCGCCCGCACCCTCGACATCGCGCGACACCACGGCGGCCGCGGCGCCGCGCTTGAAAGCTTCGCCGACGAAACCATGACCGTCGGTGGTCTCGCCGCTCAAGGCAAAGAACAGGTCATCTTTGGCGACGGCGCGGCTGTCGAAGGTGACGCCGTTCGCGTCAAACGGCGCCGCGATCGCCGCCGGCGCCAGGGCGCGCGCCACCTCGGCGGAGGTCCACAGTGCGCTCACGTCACCGCCTCCGCGAACTCGCGCGCGACCTCCGCATCGTCGAAGTGATGCGTCACGCCCTTGATCGTCTGGCCGGTTTCGTGGCCCTTGCCGGCGATCAGCAGCAGGTCGTCCTTGCCACCGAGCGCCGCCATGCCCTGCTCGATGGCGGCATGCCGGCCGTCCGCCACTTCGGTCCAGTTCTTCCGCTCGGCCGGAATGCCGCGCACGATCTCGGCGCGGATCGCCGCCGGCTCCTCGCTGCGCGGATTGTCGTCGGTCACCAGCGTGAGATCGGCGAGGCGCGTGGCGATCTCGCCCATCACCGGCCGCTTGGCGCGATCGCGATCGCCACCGCAGCCGAACACCACGACCAGCTTGCCGCGGGCGAAGGGACGCAAGGTCGCAAGGACGGTTTCGAGCGCCTCGGGCTTGTGGGCGTAGTCGACATAAACCGCTGCGCCCGAGCGATGACGGGCGACGAGCTGCAGGCGGCCGGGCGCACCGCTTACGCTCGCCAGGGCCTGCGCGGCGTGCGTCGGATCGCCGCCGGTCGCGACGACGAGGCCGAGGGCGCCCAGCGCATTGGAGGCCTGGAAGCCGCCGACCAGCGGCAGCTCGATCTCATGACGCTGGCCCAGCATCTCGAGCAAAAGATGCTGGCCGGCCGGCGTCGGCTGGTCCTTCAGCAGCCGGAACTCGCGGCCTCTTGCGCCGTAGGTCCAGAAACGGATGCCGCGGCGCTTGCAGATCGCGGCCAGGGCCGGGGCGCGGTCGCTGTCGGCATTCACGACCGCCATGCCGCCTTGCGGCAACAGGCTTTCGAACAGCCGCGCCTTGGCCGCGAAGTAGTCGTCCATCGAGGCGTGGTAGTCGAGATGCTCGTGCGTCAGGTTGGTGAAGCCGGCGGCCGAGAGGCGGATGCCGTCGAGGCGATGCTGATCGAGACCATGGCTCGATGCCTCGATCGCAAGATGCGTCACGCCCTCGCGCGCCAGGGTCGCCAGGTCCTCGTGAAGCTGCACCGGGTCCGGCGTGGTGAGGCCGGCGTCGCGCGTCAGCCCCGGCGAGACGATGCCGAGCGTGCCGACGCTCGCGGCGCTGAGGCCAAGCGTCTGCCAGATTTGGCGCACGAAGTGCACGGTCGAGGATTTGCCGTTGGTGCCGGTGACCGCGGCGATGGTGGCGGGCTGCAGACCGGCGAAGGCGGCGGCCATCAGCGCCACGCGACGACGCGGATTGCTGGCGCGCACGACGACGATGGCGGGATCGAGCGGCGGCAACTCCGCGTCGAAGGCGGCAAGGATCGCCACCGCGCCGCGCCCGACCGCGTCGGCGACGAACGCCGCGCCGTCCTGGCGGGCACCGGCGAGGGCCGCGAACAGGAAGCCCGGCTTTACCTTGCGGGAGTCGAGGGTAAGGCCGGAAAGAACAAGGTCGCGCGGCCAGGCGGCAGGAGACGCGGTGGCGTCGGCGCTCGCCCGCATGAGCTCACTCAGCAGCAACGCGGCGCACTCCCGCTGCGGGTGCGGCCGCCGTCTGGTTGGGGCCGGGCCCTGCCGGCAGCGCCTTGCGCGGCTCCTGCGCGCGATGGCGTGCGTTCGCCGGCACGAATTGCGGCGGCACCACCTGTGCCGGCACCGGAGTGGAGGCGATTTCGATCGGCGGCAGGCCCTCCTTCAGGTCGCCCGGCAGGATGCCGTAGAGCGACGCGATCTCTTCGATGAGCGTCTTGACGCTGGGCGCGGCCACCATGCCCGCCGTGGCGTAGCCGGCGGTTTCGGCGATGCCCTTGGGCTCATCGAGCGACACCACAATGACGAACTTCGGATCGTTCATCGGGAACATGCCAGCGAACGAGCTGATTAGGGCTTTTTGGCGGTAGCCGCCGCGCGCGGCTTTCTCGGCGGTGCCGGTCTTGCCGCCGACCTCGTAGCCCGGCACGTCGGCCTTCTTGCCGGTGCCGTCGACGACGTTGAGCCGCAGCAGCTGGCGCATCATCACCGAGGTCTTGGCCTGGATGATGCGGCGGCCGGGATCGCTGGCGGCGTTGCGCTTGACCAGGCTCGGCGAATACAGCATGCCGCCATTGACCACGGCGGCGGCGCCGGTCGCCAGATGCAGCGGCGTCACCGAGATGCCATGCCCGAAGGCGATGGTCATGGTGTTGATCGTCATCCAGTGCCGCGGATAGAGCGGCGCGGCGAGTTCGGTAAGCTGCGTGGTGAGCGGCTTCAGGAAGCCGATCTTGTCGAAGAAGGCGCGCTGGGTCTCCGTGCCCATCGCCACGGCCATCTTGGCCGAGGCGATGTTGGACGAGAACTTGAAGAGCTCCGGCACGGTGAGCGGCCGGCGCTGGGCATGGTCGTCGTTGATCGTGAAGCGGTCGATCTTGATCGGCGAGGTGGCGTCGAACACGCTGCTCAACGTCACCTTGCCGGTGTCGAGCGCCATGGCGGTGTTGAAGATCTTGAAGGTCGAGCCCTGCTCGTAGACACCGAGCGTGGCGCGGTTGAACAGCGCTTCGTTGGTGAGGGTCTTGGTGCTGTTTGGATCGAAGGTCGGCAGCGAGGCCATGGCGAGGACCTCGCCGTTGGTCGCGTCCATGACGATGGCGGTGGCGCCGATCGCCGAGAACTTCTTCACCGCGGCCGCGATCTCGCGCTCGACCATGCGCTGCAGGCGGAGATCGATGGCGAGCTGCAGCGTCTCGCCGCTCTGCAGCTGCTGGTCGAAGAAGCGCTCGACGCCGGCCAGGCCGGCATTGTCGACGCTGGCATAGCCCAGGACGTGGGCGGCCGCCGTTCCCTGCGGATAGATGCGGCGCTCCTCGGCCTGGAACTCGAGGCCGGGAATGCCGAGGCGGTTGACCTTGTCCTGCTCGCGCGGACTTAATCCGCGCTTGATCCACACGAAGGTCTTGTCGCCTTCGAGCTTCTCGCGCACGTCGTCGTACTTGAGTTCGGGCAGTGCGCCCACGATCTTGCGCGCGGCATCCTGCGGATCGAGCAGGAGCCGCGGATTGACGAAGGCCGACATCACCGGCACCGAGGTCGCCAGCACCACGCCGTTGCGGTCGACGATGTCGGCACGCTCGGCCTGGATCGAACCGCCACGGGCGGCGACTCGCTCCGTCGGCTCCGCGCCGTCGCGCAGCAGCGACACGTAGCTCATGCGCAGGCCGACGGCGACGAAAGCCATGACGAAGATCATCGAGGCGATGACGATGCGCTGGCGGGCCGTCTCTTGCGCGTCGCCCTTGAGACGCTCCTGAACCGACCCGTAACGCGCGCCGGCCGCCGCGTTTGCCGCGGCGGCCGGTTCGGGCGAGGCAGACCTGCGCCGCAGTCTCACCGACGACCCCCTTCATTTCGCGAGAGGATTTCGTCGATCGACACTGCGGCGCTCTGGCCGTCGCCATCCGGACCCGTTGTTGCCGGCTCTTGAATCGGGGCCGGTCGAGGGGGCGTCGTGGGTCCGGACGAACGCGCTGGATGGGGTGCGGAGGCCGGCGAGGGGCTGCCGGCCTCCGCTGCGACGCGACCACCACCGGGCAAGCTCGACGAGGGGAC
>DATMKZ010000075.1:0-3374 GCA_035570795.1 Rhizomicrobium sp. | reverse complement strand
GCGCCGCCTGGCAAAAACGCCTTGAATTGGTGGCCTTCCGCCATGCCGCCGCAATGCTGCTCGATCAACTCACGCACGGTGACGCCGGCCGGCGCCAGCTTGACGCCGGGATCCTTCACCCGGCCCGACACCGACCACGAGCGCACGCCGGGATGGCCGGGCTTGCCGAGAGCGGCAAACCACTTCGCGCCCTTCTCGACGATGTCACGCACCCACCACAGGGTCTCGACATTGTGATTGAGCGTCGGGCGGCCGAACAAACCGACCTCGGCGACATAGGGCGGGCGGTTGCGCGGCAGGCCGCGCTTGCCCTCGATGCTCTCCAGCATCGCGCTTTCCTCGCCGCAGATATAGGCGCCGGCGCCGCGTCGCAATTCGATGAAACCCGGTGCCGTGATGCCGGCGGCTTCGAGGGCGGCGATCTCCTGGCGCAGGATGGCCAGCACCGCGGGATATTCGTCGCGCATGTAGAAATAGATCCGCTCGGCCTCGACTGCGTGCGCGGCGATCAACGCCCCTTCGAAAGTGCGATGCGGATCGCGTTCGAGATAGACGCGGTCCTTGAAGGTGCCGGGCTCGCCTTCGTCGCCGTTGATCGACATCAGGCGCGGGCCGGGATAGGTGCGGACGATCTCCCATTTCTTGCCGGCCGGAAAGCCGGCGCCGCCCAGGCCGCGCAGCCCGGCCTCCTGCAGCATGGCGATCAGCGTTTCGGCGGCGATCGCGCCGTCGCGCACCTTGCGCAGGAGCTGGTATCCGCCCGCCGTGCGATAGGCCACGAGCGCGGTGTACTCGGGCACCACGACCTTGGTGTCGCCGGCGCGCGCCATCGCCAGCAGGCTCCGGCTGCTGGCATTGTCGACCTCGCGGTCACCGACCCTGGCAGCCGGCGCGCCGCCGCAGCGGCCGATGCAGGGCGCCCGCATGACGCGGATGGCGGTGGGATCGACGCTGCCGGCCAGCTCGGCCAAAAGCGTCTCCGCGCCGGCCAGCATGCAGCTGATCGAATCGCACACCCTGATCGTGAGCGGCGCCGGCGCGGCCTCGCCTTCCTTCACGACGTCGAAATGATCGTAGAAAGAGGCAACCTCGTAGACCTCGGCCTGCGCCAGCCGCATCTCCTCGGCGAGCGCCCGCAGATGGCGCGCCGACAGGCAGCGATATTCGTCCTGGATCAGATGCAGGAACTCGATGAGCAGGTCTCGTCTGCGCGGGCGGTCGCCAAGAAGGGTGCGGACTTCGGCCAGGGCGCTGTCGTCGAGGGGCCGACCCTTGGGCCCGCGATCGCGGCGGCGCCGTTCTTGTACTTTCATTCTCACTCCCACATGCGCGACGCTCAAACCAGGCTCGAATAGGCCAGGAAGGCGACGCTCTGGCCGGGCTCGACGCCGCTCGTCTGTTCGCGCAGCTCGACCAGGCCGTCGGTCTCGACCAGCGAGGACAGCAGGCCTGCGCCCTCGCGGGGAAACTTCACGGCCTCGAACGTCCCATCGTCACCCCGGCGCAGACTAACCCGGACATACTCGCGACGGCCCGCTTTTTTTCGATAAGCGAAGGCTGAGCGCACCGGTACGGACGGCGGCATCTGCAGCGGCGTGCCGGAGAGCGCCAGGATCGCCGGTCGCGCCAGGTAGGCGAAGGTCACGAAGCTCGCTACCGGGTTGCCCGGCAGCCCGATGAAGGGCGTCCCGTCGATCACCCCCATGGCGACGGGACGGCCGGGCTTGATGGCCATGCGCCAGAACACCAGCTTGCCGACGCTCTCCACCGCCGCCTTGACGTAGTCCGCCTCGCCGGTCGAAACGCCGCCGGACGTCAGGATCAGGTCGTGCGAGGCCGCGGCCTTCTCGAGCACGGCGGCGATTGCCTTCGGGTCGTCGCGCAGGATGCCGAGATCGTCGACCTCGCAGCCGAGGCGGGCCAGCATCGCCATCAGCATGAAGCGGTTCGAATCGAAAAGCTGCACCGGCTGGCGGAGCGCGCCGGGCGCCACGATCTCGTCGCCGGTCGAAAACACGGCGACCCGGATGCGCCGGCGGACCTCGACCTGGGTGTGACCAAGCGCCGCCGCCAGCGCGATGTCCTGCGGACGCAGGCGATGGCCCGCCTTGAGCACGACCTGACCCGCGGCGATGTCCTCGCCGGTCGGTCGGACGTTGGCGCCGCGCTTCAGGCCGGGCGGCAGGATGACCTTGCCGGCTTCCTCGACCCGCACGTCTTCCTGCATGAAGACGGTGTCGGCGCCCGCCGGCATCGGCGCGCCGGTGAAGATGCGGATGGCCCGGCCCGGCGCCGCGGCGCGCTCGGCGGAGGCACCGGCCTGGACCCAGTCGACCACGGGAAAGGCCTTTTCGGCGCCGACCGGAAGGTCTTCGCCGCGCAGCGCATAGCCGTCGACGGCGGAATTGGTGAAGGGCGGCAGCGGCAGGGGCGCCGTCAGGTTCTGCGCCAGCACGCGGCCATCCGACACGAGGAGGGCGACAGCCTCGCTACCCTCGACCACGCTGAGCCGCGAGCCGAGCAGGGCAACGGCGTCCTCGACCGACAGCATCGGTCCGCCGAAGGCAAAGCAGTCATCCGACAGTTGCGCCATGGCCCCAACATATCGTTTTTTTGCCCGGTGCGCGCCACTTCGGGCGGGTGGAGTGGTGGGGCCAACGGTCTGATACACTCGTGTTCCAGGCACGCCGCCCAGTGAGGGAATCGATCGATGAGCAAGTCCTATCCGGTTACGCACAGCGACGCGGAATGGCGAAAAATCCTGACGCCCGAGCAGTATGACGTGATGCGCGGACACGGCACCGAGGCGCCGGGAAGCTGCGCCTTGCTGCTGGAGAAAAGGCCCGGCCATTTCACCTGCGCCGGCTGCGGCACGACGCTGTTCGAGACAAAGCGCAAGTTCGAGAGCGGCACGGGCTGGCCGAGCTTCGACGAGCCGGTCGCGGGCACGACCGAGACGTCGGTCGATCGCACCTTCGGCATGGTGCGGACCGAGGTCCACTGCGCGACCTGCGGTAGCCACCTGGGACACGTCTTCGACGACGGCCCGCCGCCGACGCATCAACGCTACTGCATCAACGGGGTGGCGATGAATTTCGTCCCGGACAAGGCTGACCAGTAGCGTCGACAGCCTCGTCCTAGCGGTCGGCGTCGACCGCGCGCCAGCCGTGGGTGATCTCATCCAGCTTTGTCTTGAGATCGCGCGGCAGCGCGCCTTGCTCGGCGGCGGCCAGGCTGTCGGCCAATTGCTCGGGCCGGCTCACGCCTACGATCGGGGCGGTGATCGCCGGATGGGACAGCACCCAGCGCATCGCCAGGGTGGCCATGTTCAGGCCCGCTTCCGCGGCCACCTTGCGCAGGGCGTCGATGGTTTC
>DATMKZ010000074.1:0-104950 GCA_035570795.1 Rhizomicrobium sp. | reverse complement strand
CGACGCCCTGGCCGTCGGTATCGACCAGCGTGACATTGGGGCGGTTGAAGGTGTCCAGATACTCGTCGTGGAAGCAGGGCCGCTTGCAGAACTGGTTGTAATAGGGCTTGAGGGCCTCGGCGGTGGCGGGATCCTTTACCGTTGCCTGGGCGCGGGCGCGGACCTGCTCCATCTTCTTGAAATCGGCGAGCTGCATGGTCTGCAGCAGGTCGACGGCGCCGCCGGCTTCGTTCTGCTTGCGCATCAGGGCGAGCATGTTGCCGATGATGTCGGTCCAGCCGTCGTTGACGAGGTCTTCGGCCTGCGGCACGCCGGAGACCAGGGCGTTGAAATTGTCCATGCGGGCGCGCTGCCAGCCGGGCTGCAGCGCCGCCGCCCAGTCCGGATCGGTCGGGCGGTTGTTGCGCACGTCGATGGAGGAGGGCGTGCGCTGAAAGACGTAGAGCTGCTTGGCGCCGGCGCCCAGATGCGGCACGCATTGCACGGCGGTGGCGCCGGTGCCGATGATGCCGACGACCTTGTCGGCGAGGCCCGTCAGGTTGCCGTTCGAATCGCCGCCGGTATAGGCGTAGTCCCAGCGGCTGGTGTGGAAGGAATGGCCCTTGAAGCTCTCGACGCCGGGGATGCCCGGCAGCTTGGGGCGGTGCAGCGGGCCGTTGGCCATGACCACGAAGCGCGCCTTGATGGCATCGCCCTTGTTGGTCTTGACGATCCAGCGCGAGATATTCTCGTCCCAGCGCATCTCGGTGACTTCGGTCTGGAACAGGGCGCCGCGATAGAGATCGAATTTCTCGCCGATGGCGCGCGAGTGTTTGAGGATCTCGGGCGCGCGGGTGTATTTCTCGACCGGGATGAAGTTCAGCTCTTCGAGCAGCGGCAGGTAGACATAGGATTCGATATCGCAGGCCGCACCGGGATAGCGGTTCCAATACCAGGTGCCGCCGAAATCGCCGCCTTTTTCAATAACGCGGATGTCGTCGACGCCGGCCTCGCGCAGCCGTGCGCCGGCGAGCAGGCCGCCGAAGCCGCCGCCGATGACGACGACTTCGACCTCGTCGTGCAGGGAGGCGCGGCTGATCGGCTCGACATAGGGATCTTCGAGGTAATGCGCATAGGCGCCCTTGATCTCGACATATTGCTCGTTGCCGTCGCGGCGCAGGCGCTTGTCGCGCTCGGCGCGGTATTTGGCGCGCAGGGCGGCGGGGTCGAAGCCGAGATCGTCGGTGGCGGAGATGGGTTCGAAGGCCATGCGCGAGAGCTCCAGGACGGCTGACAGCTTGTCAGTATGAAGGGGCAGAGGCCGATTGCCAGGAATTTCTTAGAAGAACAGGTACGCAAAGGCCCAAAGACGCTGCGGAAACCCTGGCTTTGCGCCAAAAAATTAAGGCGGTCTCCGTCGTCACGAAGCCCGCCCTGGTCTGGCAGCTCAGCGGGATGCGGCCAGCCTCTTCGGCCCGACCGACAAACACCTTCGCCCTCACCCAACGGTCCTCGGCGGACGGGAGCAGGCCTCCGGCCGGAGGCGCGGCGCTCCCTCCACCCGTGCGCGTGACCCGCACAGGCCCTGTATGAAGCGGTCACGTCATGTTCGGTCGGTCATAACTCAACCCCTGGTTGCCGAGGAGAAATGGGCTTGAGAAAAGGCATTTCAAGGGGGTGGCTAGGAAATATTTCTGACAGAAAGTCAGGGCGATTATGCGGAAGTGACAGTGAGCGCTCCTAGACCTCACTCTGTCCCATACTCCCCTGACTCTAACCGCCCACTGGTGGTTGAGTCCGCCGGGCTAGAGGGATGGGTCGCATGGCTGGATCGCAGAGGCGCGGCGGATACTGGAATTACCAGTGGGAACTCGCCAGACGGGCCGGGCGCGAAACCCGCGAGTACATTGGCAGCAACTTCATCATTCCTATCCTCGGCGCAGTTGCTGGTGCCGGGGGCACAATCGCGGCCACATGGCTCTACCTGGGTAGGCCGGGGTTCGCTCACATGAACTGGATGGAAGTCATAGGGCTTCCATTGGCGGGCGCCGTCCTCGGCATCGTCTTCACAATTCCTCTTGTGGCAGTTTTATTTCGATTGTCAGCGCCCCACGTTTTGCACACGGAGAATGTCAATAAAATCGCCGCGTTGGAACAACGTCTAGCTCCCTCATACAGCGTGGAGATGTTCGAGCGTCTATGGACAGAAACGACCAACACATTCATCGGCTGGCACTTGCGCGTACGCCCGCAGGGCGCGTCTCAAATGTTCGAGGGTAAGTTGGATCTGTCCGAGACACAGGGCTTCGTAGGGCTCCCATCCTCAGCCGTGCATGTTCAGTGGCTCGGTGGCCCGGGGTTCCCCTATGAGAATATCACGTTGGGTACCTTTGCTGACGCACTCGTCTGCTTTGCGCGAAGGACTGATGATGACCTCACGCCACATTTTCGCTGGCTAACAGGCACAGGGGCGGTGCAAAGCACTCACGGTTGGACTATCGCCCGCAACACCGCTGTTGAAGAACGTCCGAAGGTTCGGTTCGCCCTGATAATTGAAGCCGCTCAAGCCGCGCCAGCTGAAAGAATCGAGTTTGAATACGATGGCGACGAGATAAGAGTGCTATCGGGGCAGAAAATCACAACGACGCGACTCCAAGCGACATGATGCTAGAACCCGCCGAGCGCTTCGCCGAAAATGTGGGCGTTGTTTTCGAGAGATTGTAGTAGCCGCGATGTTCGTCAGTCGCGCACGAAGGTCTCAAGTGCGGACTGCGATACGCGGTCAAGAACGCGAACAACGACACGACCTTTGCGCTTGATGGCGCCAATCACTGGTGTCTTGCCACTGTAGTCCTTGTGGCCGACCTTCTTGCCAAAATGGCGGTTATCGTCATCGCCGCCGAGGAAAGTTTCGTCCACGGAGCGGTTGCTTGGTGTTCTCGTAATGCCATTCCAATCCCGCGTTAGAAGCAGTCGTGGTCGCGGCCCGTATTGCAAGCTTGGCCCTTGGCCATAAATGCCCAATACCAAAGCCCAGCACCCGCAGCGACGGTGATGACTGTCGCGAGGACTGCAATAACGAAGATGCGCCAGACCAAGGATTTGCTTGCCACGATTATCGGCTCGTTTGCTCGATCGGTGCTTTCGTTCAAACCGCCTGCACCGCGATCTACGTCTCGCTCGGGAACAGGTGAAAATACGGCGCGGCTTCTTTCAGCGTGCGCGCCGCCGAGGGGCGCTCGCTGAGGCGTCTCAGATAAGCCGCGGCGTTGGGGAAATCCTTGGCCAGGGGCATGACCTTGTCGGCGTAGAACAGGGCCGGCAGCGCGGCGCAGTCGGCCATGGTGAAGGCCTCGCCCATGACCCAGTGCCGGGCGCCCATCCCGCGCTCGACGAGGCCGCAGGCGGTGACGAGGTCGGCACGCGCCTGGGCGACGCCGAAGGGATCGTTCTGCCCCGCGGGCCGGCGCCGGTCGCCGGTGATCTTCTGCATCGGCACCTGGACGTTGAGATCGAAGAAGCGGTCGCGCAGGCGCACCTGGCGCGCCATGTCGGCATCGTCCGGCACGAGCTTGCTGCGCCCCGGATAATGCTGCGCCAGGTATTCGACGATGATGCTGGATTCCGGCACCAGACGGTCCCGCGCCGTGTCCTGGAGCACGGGAAATTTTCCGACCGGCCAGAGCGCGAGAAACTTCGCGCGCTCCGCCGCATCGCCGAGATCGACGAGGACGGGTTCGAACGGCGTGTCGTTCTCGTAGAGCGCGACCAGCGCCTTCCAGCAGAACGACGACAGCGGGTGGTAGTAGAGCTTGAGCGTCATGACCGTTTTCGCTTCAGCCCTTGTGGTCGAACTCGGTGTCGATGACGAGCTGGATCGGGTCCTTGAAGAACGGGCCGAGATTGAAATCCTGCGGATTGATGAAGCCTTCGGCGTGGATGCCGATGACATGGCCCATCACCGGGCCGCCGGCGAAGCCGGGTCCGGCGCCGACCAGCGTGACGTCGAAGGTGAGCGGCACGGTCTTGCCCTTGAGGGTGAACTTGCCGTCGACCTTGCCGTGCGTCGCGTCGGTCGGGCGGAAGGCGGTCGAGACGAAGGTCGCCGACGGGAACTGCGCGGCGTCGAGATATTTGGGACCGGCGAGCTCGGCGGCGAAGCCGGGCACGTTCGAGGCGATCGAGCCGGTCTCGACCGCGGCGCTGAGCTCGGACTTGGCGATGGCGGCCGGGTCCCAGGCGAGCTTGGCCGTCACCTTCTCGAAGCGGAAGATGCTGATCGAGAAGCCCAGATGCGAGACGCGGGCGAGGAGGCCGACATGGTTGGTGTCCAGCGTGTAGTCGCCGGCGACCGCCTTGCTGACGTCCTGGGTGCCGTGGGGGATGACGAAGGGCGCTGGCGCCGGCGCCGGCGCGGGATCGGCCAGCGCGGCGGTGGCGGCGAGAGCGAGGGCGGCGCAGAACGTGAGCGCGGATTTCATGGGCGTGTCCTTTGGCGTGCGATGGTCGGCGCCGACAGCCTAGCCTAACGCGCGGCGCCTGTCAGAGCGCGGCGAGGTGGGCGGCCAGCCGGTCGAAGCTGCCGCTCCAGCCCATTTCGACGCCGCCGACGGGAATGACGGCTTGGGCGGGGGGCTGCTGCACGACGAATTGCAGCGTCACTTTGGTCCTGCCGCCGGCAACCGCCTCGAAGGTGACGGTGTTGCGGGTGATGAACTGCCAGGAGCCGTCGGGGTTCTGCAACGCGGTGCTGAGGAAGACGAGGCGCCGGGGCGGGTCGATCTCCTCGACGTGGCCGGCCAGCGGGTTATCGAAGCCGGGGCCGCGCATCTCGATATAGATCTCGCCGCCGGGGCGCGCGTCGAACCTGGTCTCGCCATTGTCGGAACCGGCCGGGCCCCACCACTGCTTGAGGTGCCTCGCATCGGTCCACATCCGGAACACCAGTTCGCGCGGCGCCGCGAAGGTGCGGCTCAGGGTCAGCGTGGTGCCGGCTTTGATGGCGGTCATGTCCATGGCGGGGGTCTCCGGTTGGATCGCCGGCATGGCGGCCGGCACGGGGTTCATTTCCTGCGGCGGCGCGACTTCGGCCTGGCCTGCAAGGCCTTGAGATAATCCTCGAGCCGGTCGAAGCGCGCGTTCCACAGCGCGCGATATTCCTCGAGCCAGGTGTCGACGCTCATCAAGGCCTTCGGCTCGATGCGGCAGGGGCGCCACTGCGCGTCGCGGCTGCGCGTGATCAGGCCGGCGTGCTCCAGGACCTTCAGATGCTTGGAGATGCCGGGCAGGGAGATGGCGAACGGCGCCGCCAGTTCCGTGACCGAGGTTTCGCCCAGCGCCAGCCGCGCGAGAATGGCGCGCCGTGTCGGGTCGGCGAGGGCCTGGAAGGTGGTGGAAAGGGCGTCCATTTGTATTTTACCAGGTGGATAATTAACTGATTAGATAAGTACGAGGCGCGAGTCAAGCGCGCCGAACCGGAAAATTTGTCGGGCGTGAGATTGAACACGTCGTGTCATCCCCGGCGAGCACGGCGCAGCCGTGCGAGGGAAGGGGACCCAGGCGGCAAATGCCGTGACGGTTTTTGCCGCCTGGGTCCCCTTCCCTTCGCGTTGCTGTCGCAACGCTCAGCCGGGGATGACAGCCAAGTGCGCGTCCTACAGCACCGTCAGCATGCCCGCGACCAGTGGATGGCGCACGATGTCGGCGTCGCCGAGGCGCACGACGGCGATCTCGGGCACGCGTTCGAGGCGGTCGGCGATGTCGCCGAGGCCGGACATGCCCTTGAGCAGGTCGGTCTGGTCGGGATCGCCGGTCAACACCATGGTCGAGCGCCAGCCCAGCCGCGTCAGCAGCATCTTGAGCTGGGTGTAGGTGCAGTTCTGCGCCTCGTCGATCACCACATAGCAGTCGCTGAGCGTGCGGCCGCGCATGTAGGCGACCGGCGCGATCTCGATGATGCCGTCGGCGACCAGCGCCTTGAGGCGTTTGGTGCCGAGGCGCTCGGTGAGCGCGTCGTAGAGCGGCCGCAGATAGGGCGCCAGCTTCTCCTGCAGATCGCCGGGCAGGAAGCCGAGGCTCTCGCCGGCCTCCACCGCCGGCCGCGACAGCACGATGCGGCCGCATTTGCCGCCTTCGAGCGCTTCGACGGCCTTGGCGATGGCGAGGTAGGTCTTGCCGGTGCCGGCGGGGCCAAGCGCGAGCACGACGGAGCGCGCCTCGATGGCGTCCAAGAGGATCTGCTGGGTCGGGCTCATCGCCCGTATGTTCTTTACGTATTTGCGGTCGCGATGGTCGTCGTCCGCGCGCGGATTCCAGCCGCCGCGGGCGGGGAAGGGATGAACGTTTTCGGATTCCTGGTAGTCGCGCGCCTTGTGACGCGCGGAACGCTTGGCCATGGAGACTCCCTGGTCAGGAACGGAACGCTTTGTGGGATGTGTCGGTCGGCGTGCGTGGCTGGGCGGACTGCTTTGCCCGGTGTAGAGAGGTGTTGCACAGTGCAATGCTGCACTAAATCGGCCCCCGTCGAATCACGCTCCGACAACAAAAGCGTAACAGGCTTTGTGCGACGGCAATGCGAAATCTGCGGCGCGCCGCTACGCGCGCATATGCGACGCGACCGAGACGATGGCGTCGACGAGGTCGATGAGGCGCGCGGCGTATTGCTCGGGAATGGCAAGGCGCGCATCGCCGCCGAGGAAAGCGCTTTCGAGCGTGTCGAGCAGCGCGATCAGGCGCAGGTGATGGATGCCGAGCGCGCTCTGCAGCGGATCGGTGACGAGACCCGCGAAGGCCGCCGCGGCGGCGCTGGCCGCGAGCACGGCGCCCGCGACGCTGAACGCCGCGACGCCGCCGAGCTTGGCGCCGAGGGCCTGGGCCAGAGCCGGTCCCAGCGTCAGGAAGCCGGGCGTCGCCTGGTGCAGGAAGGCGCCGCCCGCCGCCAGCGTGACGCCGGCGCTGACGACTTCGCCGGCGGCGCCGCGGGCGTTGAGATAGATCGCGATCTGCTGCGCCAGGCGCGCGTCCATCTGCAGGCGCTGCTTTTCGCCCCAGGGCCCGTTGAGGGCGCCGAGCGCGCCGTCGAGCCGCCGGTCGCCGAGAATCTCGAGCGCCAGCGCGTCGTGGAACGAGGGCTCGCCGGCGCCGGTATAGGGAAGTTCCAGCAGGTCGACGATCAGGCGGCGCTCGATCTCGACCGTCACCGTGGTGCGGAAGAAAAGCTCGCGGGCGCGCAGCCGCGCGGCGCTCTCCTTGCGCCCGCTCCAGGCCAGGACGCTCGCCGCGGCGCTGAGGCCGAGCTGCGGGCCGGCGAGGGCGGCGTTGAGCGGCGCGCGCCACAGGTCGTGGCCGAGCGCATGGCGATGGGTCTGAAGCGCGCCGGCAAAGGAGAAGGTGCGGTCGACGAAGCCCGGCACGCGGCTGCGCCGCTTGCGGAAATAGGTGCGGATAGCGTCCTCGACGATGGTGTGCGCCAGGGCGCTGTCCAGCGCGGGCAGGGTGGTCTTCGAAGCAGGGGCCATGGCGGCAGTATGACGGGTCTGTCTCGCCTTCGCAAAACGTCCCTGTCACACTGGCGCGGCAAACCTTTGGCGAGACCCTGATGCCGATCTATGCGCTGGACGATGCGACGCCGGAACTCCCGCCGGAGGGCGCGTACTGGGTGGCGCCCAGCGCGGTGCTGATCGGCAAGGTGCGGCTCCTCAAAGGTGCCAGCATCTGGTGGGGCTGCGTGCTGCGCGGCGACCAGGACTGGATCACGATCGGCGAGAATTCCAACGTGCAGGACCTCTCGGTGATCCACGCCGATCCCGGCCAGCCGGTGACGGTGGGCGCCAATTGCACGGTCGGCCACCGCGTCATTCTGCATTCCTGCACGGTCGAGGACGGCGCGCTGATCGGCATGGGCTCGACGCTGCTCAACGGGAGTCGCATCGGGAAGAATTGCCTCGTCGGCGCCAATTCCCTGGTCACCGAAGGCAAACAGTTCGAGGACGGCGTGATGATCCTGGGCGCGCCGGCGCGGGCGGCGCGCAAGCTGAACGAGATGGAGCTGGCGGGACTGAAGATGTCGGCGGCGGGGTATGTGCACAACCACCAGAGATTTGCGAAGGGGATGCGGCAGCTATGATGCTTCGGGGCTCGCTTCGCTCGCACCTCAGCATGACGAGAATTGCGAACGCGTCATCCTGAGGCGCTCCGCGCAGCGGAGCCCCGAAGGATCACCCCACCTTGGCGGTCGGCTCGTGCTGGGCGGTCCAGACGCGGCGGATGCGGGTGTCGGCTTCGGGGCCGAAATTGAACCAGGCGGCCTTGTTGTGCGTCGCGTCGACGATGAACAGCATGTCCATCTTGCCGAGTTTCTGCACCAGCGTGTTGCGGATGACGTTGATGCCGAGGTCGCTGGTCAGCAGCCAGGCCTGCGGCATCAGCGAATAGGCCGGTCCGAGATTGAGGATTTCCTCCTCCAGGCCCGAGATCGAGCGCGACTTCATGTCGGCGATGACGACGAAGCGGCCGCGCTCGCCGGTGCGCGGCTCGTCGTTGCTGCGACCGAAGGTCGGCGAGATGATGTCCTCTTCGCTTTCGACGCCGCCGGCGGTGACGAATTTTCCGGTGGCCGAGGGCGTCGGCGCGGGCGCGGCCGCCGGCGCGAACTGCCGGGCGAGCGCGGGGAAGCTGCCGGCGGCGCGGAAAGCGCTATCGCCCAGCGGTGCGACCAGCGAATGGGCCGCGAGCCGGCCTTCGGCGACGAAGGCCTGCATCTGCTGCGCAGTGTAGGGGCCATAGGTCTGGCCCGAGACGTTGATAGTCCAGCTGTCCGTCATGTCCGGCGATGCTTCCGTGGCTGCCGCCAACCTAGGATTAAATAGTTACCAATGCGTTTGCTGGTTGGTGGCGCGAGCGGCGGAAATCCAGGAGAATCGTCCCGGAAGCCATTGCAAATAATAGGAAATTACCACTCGGCGTCTTGCAGTTTTGTGTGTAGGTGGACGCACATCGCAGCAAGAATATGCAAGCGAACGCGTGCCGTCCGTCACTTCGGCGTCACTAAGAAAAGGACTGACCAGACTATGCCAAGGTTGACCCTCAACCAGCGGTTTTGCGAAAGCGCCAAGTCCAAGGGTGCGGCGCAAACCGACTATTTCGATTCACTCACTCCCGGCCTGGTATTTCGGGCCAGTTCGTCGGGCAGGCGGACCTGGGCGTTCAAGTTCACACATCCGGTCGACAACAAGCGGGTTCTGATGACGCTTGGAACATTCCCGGCAATCTGCATCAAGGAGGCGCGCGAAGCCGCCGAAGTTGCCCGTGCGAAGGTCCAGGATGGGAACGATCCGCGCGTGTTGGAGCCGCTGCCGGCGGTGGCCAAGACCATTGCCGACCTGATTGATAATCGGATCGCCCTTGAGGTTCGGCATAGCGCGAAGCAATACCTGCGCTCGTGTAAGGAAATTGAACGGCGGTATGACACCTATGTCATTCCGGTCATCGGCCATGTCTCGGCCAAAGACTTCGGCATGAAGCACCTGAGCGATTGCATGCGCCCGCTGTTCGACAGGGGCGTGTACGGGCAGGCCCATAGCGTGTTCTTTGATCTGCAGGCGCTCATGCGTTTCGCCGTCGCCCAAGGCGATCTGAAATTCAATCCGATTGCCGGGGCAGTCGCGCCCAAGCAGTCCAGCGCTGCTAGCGCGGGCGAGGAGGATGAACAGCGGGTGCTGACGCCGGAGGAAGTCAGGATCGTGTGGCATCACCTGCCGGAGGCATTGAAAGGGTCCAAAAACGTCCCGATAATTGTTCGGCTGATGCTCGCCACCGGTCAGCGCGTCGGCGAGGTTTCAGGCATTCGCAAGTCTGAACTGGACCTGACAGGCAATCGCCCCTTCTGGACAATCCCCGCCGACCGCGTGAAGAACAAGAAGGGCAAGCATGTCGTGCCGTTGAACGCGCTCGCGCTCGAAATCATCCGAAACCAGTTCAGGGCGATTAACGGCGACGTGCTGTTCCCGAACAAATTCGGCGAACCTATGCGCGTCGCGAAAATCTGCAACGCGCTTGATCAGATGCAAGCCCCGCGCGAAGGAATGCCCCTTGGCAAGCTTGGCATTCCGGTTTGGACATCCCACGACCTGCGCCGCACGGTCTCTGATTTGCCGTCGCGGATCGAAAACAATATGCCGCTAGCCGACCGGTACATGGATCACGTGTTGAATCATCGTGGTTCAACTCGGAATACCGTCCGTCAGAAGCACTACAACCCACATTCGTTTTTTGACGAAAAGGCGGCTGCGCTTGATGAATGGGGCAGATTCTTGGCTGAGCTTGTTGCCGACAGCGCGCTCGAACTGGTGTCGATGGCGGCGGAGTAGCTACCGGACGCCTCTTTCTGAATTGCACACACGTTTGTTTTGCTCGCTGCCTCTCTAGCGGTCGCGCACTGTCGCGTACCCAGGAGTGCGGTTGAGTGCCCTTGCGTGTTGACGAGCGAGCATGGAGCTAACCCAGGGTCGCAACTACCTAGAACGTCACGCTAAGCGTGATTGACGAACAGGTGGCAATCGGGACGTTGCAGTCTCTTGCAACAACACGGAGGCACAGAATGACTGCAACACACGAAAGCTCGGAATTGCACCACGATGACGGTGACGACCTGATCAACGTCAAGGATGCTTGCTGCATTCTTGGAGGTAAGGCTGCCCCGCTGCACCAGTCCACACTTTACCGTGGCATCGCCTCTGGCCGCTATCCGAAGCCGATTAAGATCGGCCCTAAGACGAACCGCTGGTCACGGAGCGAAATCAAATCCGTTTTGCGGGCGATGGCAGAAAAGCGCGATCAGGCGGCATAGCTATGTTCGAAAACGAAATCACCACCGCCGATCGGTTCGGCGGTGGCGCTGGGGTGTTTAATCCGCTTGGCGGCGATCGCTCTGAAAATAGTCGTGACGTTTCGGCAACGCAATACGGCCCGCAGCAGGACACCGAAATTGTACTTGGCTTGATGATGCGCGAAGACTGGGGCGCAGTCGCGGCGGCTGAATTCATCGCTATTGATGGAGAAAGCGTGCCCTTTGCCGATCCGCTTCAGAACCGGATCAAACTGGCAATTTGTGGCCTTCGCAGGCGGGGACACGCCACAACCGTTGCGGCCGTGCGCGAGCGTTTGAGAGGTGACCTCGAGTTGGCTCGCCTTTCCGAATATTTGGAGGCAATGCGTGATGCTGCGCCCGCCACGATCAGCGACGACGACGTGCGTTGGCAGGTCAGGCGCGCGTTGACAGGTGCGCGATCCTTACAGGCCGCCACTGCGGAGTCGCCCGAGTTTTCGGACGATAGCCTCGCTTTGAAATTTGCAAAGAAACACGAGTGCAATCTGCGCTATGTGGCTGAATGGGGCATATGGATGCGCTGGAACGGCTGTCGCTGGATTGAAGAAAAGACCCTCGCCGCATTCGACGATGCCCGCGCAATCTGCCGCGAAGCTGCGGAAATCGCTTCGTGTCTGAATGGCGAACCCAAGAAGGCGGTTAGCATCGCCAGCAAGCAAACGGTGGCCGCTGTTGAATCGTTGGCGCGGTCCGACCGGCGTTTGGCTGTCAAGTCCGATCAGTGGGACGGTGATCCGTTGCTACTGAACACGCCGGGTGGCAGCGTCAACCTCAAAACCGGAAAACTGCGAGCGCATCGCATCGCTGACTACACGACGAAGATTACTGCCGTGTCGCCCAGAGGTGAGTGTCCAATGTTTTTTTCGTTCCTGGACCGCATTACGAATGGCAATCGCGAGTTGCAGGCGTTCTTCGCACGCGTTTTTGGCTATGCCCTGACTGGCCTGACGCGCGAACACGCGCTGTTCTTCTTCTACGGAACAGGGGCCAACGGGAAGTCTGTCCTGTTGGAAACGGTCTCCGGCATTTTGGGTGGATATGCGCAGTCTGCGCCTATGGAGACTTTTGCCGCCTCCAAATTCGACAGGCATCCTACTGAGCTTGCCGATTTGCAGGGCGCACGGCTGGTGACAGCGTCGGAGACTGAGGAAGGTCGCGCGCTGGCGGAGTCGCGCATCAAAATGATGACCGGCGGTGACCGGATCAAGGCGCGTAAGATGCGCCAGGATTTCTTCGAATTCACGCCGCAATTCAAGCTGGTGATGGCTGGCAATCACAAGCCGTGCCTGCGCGTGGTTGACGAGGCTATCAAGCGCCGGGTCAACCTGATCCCGTTCACTGTCACGATCCCGCGCGAGGAACGTGACCAAGGCCTCACCGAAAAGTTGCGGGCCGAATGGCCGGGGATTTTGCAATGGATGATTGATGGCAGCCTGGAATGGCAGCGCGTCGGTTTGGCTGCGCCAGCCGTTGTGACTGACGCGACCGCCGAATATCTGGAAAACGAGGACACGTTGAACGCGTGGATGGCCGAGCGTTGCCAGATTGGACCGGACAGCAGGCAGCGGTCGAGCGAGTTGTACGCGTCCTTCAAACATTTTGCCGTAGAAGCCGGTGAAGAACCGGGCACAAATAAGGACTTTTCGGCACGTCTGGAAGTTCGCGGCTTTGAGCGTAGGCGGGTGGCGATTGGGACCGTGTTCTGCGGCATCAGCCTGTTGCCGCATATGACAGGGGCGTTCTGATGCGCTCAAAGCTGGCTGGCAGGTGTGACAGGTCGAACTCTAACAAGCGTTCGCGCACGCGCGCGCGTAACGTAGATAACTGGAACTACTGTCATACCTGCAAGCCGTTTCCGCCCAGGCTCTGCGAACAATAAAGGACTTCCCGACTGTTCCCCAGCACGCCGTCGAATGGATGCCCTGATCTTGTTTTCGTTCTTGAGGCTCCCCGTTTGTGGCGAAACAAACGTTACCCCCTATGGGGTTATGAAAAGCCCGATTTGGGAGCGTGCAATCGGCTTCAGGGCAAGATTCTTACGTGGCCAAAATCCGCCAAATTGAGGTTTTCACATGAGCCGTCCCCGCAAGCCGCCCGCGCTGCACGCCATCCAAGGGACGTTCCGCAATCACCGGCACGGCAAGCAGACGCCGATGCCGTCGCGCGCCTGCCCGCCGCCGCCATCGCGGCTCACCAATGCGGAGCGCGTAGCGTGGCGGCAGATCGCGCGTGAGGCCGACCGGCTTGGCGTGCTGACAGCGTGCGATGTCGTGGCGTTGGAAGCCGCTGCGGGCGCGCTGGCGGACTTGCGCGAAGCCCGGCGCACTCTTGCCGAGCGCGGCGGTTCGTTCACCTACGCCATCCCCACGCGCCGTGGCGCCGTCTGGCGTCGCCAGCCTGAGGCGGCCGTGATTGCGGACGCTGACCGGCGCCTGATGGGGTGGCTATCGCGTTTCGGTTTGACCCCCGCCGACCGCGCGCGCGTGGCCGCGCTGCCTTCCAAACCCTGCAACAATTTCGATGATTTTTAGCCATGCTCGACGACTCGAACACGTGCAAACGGCTGGCTGAAGCTGTGCTTGCGATTGCGCAGGATGCCGACAGCGGAACAGCGACGGCGCAAGCGCTAAGGCTCATCGCGGGGCACTTTGACTCTCGATCTGCCCGATTCTTGGAACGCGCCGCGTGCGAAATTGGCGGCGAGGCCTACGACCGCACCGGACGCCCGCCGCTGCCTGACGACGCCGCGCTTCAGCGGATCGGCGCCGCAATGGCGCGCGGTAAGTCGCAAGCGGACGCGGTAGCCGTCGAAGCCCGCGCGATGGAACATCGCGGCGGCAAATTTGCATCACATGCCGCCCGCCTTCGTGAGAAATTGAATTTGCGGAAGTCGAAATACGCAGGAAAGCAATAGTTACCCGCGAGCCGCCCGGCGAAGTTGAAGGCTCCAACTGGAGCCGAAAACGATGCCGCTGCGCCAACCCACGAACGAATCCCTGACCGGCGTAATCGCCGCGCTTGACGAACGCGTGCGCGAACTGACGGCACGCGACAAGAACCTCTTGGCCGAACAGATCAAGCTTGAAGGCGCCGACGTGCGCCCCGCCTCTTCCAATGTGGCGCAGTTCCCGCCCTGCATCGATGCGGCAGCGATGCTAGAACGCGGCGAACTTGTCGAATCCGAACACAGCGACAGGCTTACCGAAATCGTCCGCGAGCGCGCGGCCATTGCGGCGGCAATCACCCTCGCCGGGCAGCGTGCATTCCGGCAGCGCGTCGCGAACGAAGCGGAGTTGGCTGGCGACATCCACGACGCGTGGGCCGCCAATATCAAAAACACCGCGCAAATCGTGCGGCGCCTGCGCGACCTCGCCGATGAGCGCGTGCGCCTCCGCGCCGAATATGGCGCGCGCGTTGGCCTGCCTTTCAACGCTGCGTGCGGCTTGGCGGCAGATCGCGTCGTCGGCCAGTTCACCCATGCCGATGCCGCGCAAGCGTTCCTCGAAGCCGCGCAGGCGGCCAACCTCAGCTAAGGATCGATCAAATGAAATATCGTGAATTCTCGCGGGCCCTGCACAAGTTGCAGCCGTCCAGCGCCTACGACCCCGAGGTCGTCACTGGCTTCGTCGAATTGCGGGACAGGGCGCATTACGCACGCGACGTGCAGGATTCCGTCTTCTACCGCTTGGGAAAGTGGCTTCAGGCCACGGTCATGAGCGATGCGGATGCGGCTCGCTTTTGTCGCGAAAACAAACTCGTGATGACAAAGGCTCAGAGCGAAGGCCTCAACGACTTGGGCGGCTTCATTCTGCCCGACGAGTTGGCCGAACCCATCGTCGCCATGCGCGACGCCTACGGAGTCATCCGCCGCAACGCCCGCCGTTGGCCTCTGCGCTTCGGTGGCAATTCCAACGTGCCTCGCCGTTCGAGTGGTGCCAAAGCGACGTGGTCGACGGATGGCGGGTCGCTCGGCGAAACGGCTATCAGCTTCGATTCCGCTGCGCTCGGAATGCGAAAGCTCGGCGCGATGATCAAAGCCAGTATCGAGTTCGAGGAAGACGCTGTCGGTGAATGGGGAATGTTCGTCGCCGAAGAATTCGCGTGGGCGCTCGCTGTCGCCGAAGATGACGCTGGTATCAACGGCGACGGCACATCGGTATACGCGGGCATCGTTGGAATTAGCACCGCACTGACGGCCACAAGCCATGCGGGGAAAATCACGGCCGCGTCCGGCCACAATACTTTCGCGACACTGGACGCGACCGACATTAGTTCGCTGATCGGCGCCTTGCCCGCGCGCGCCCTCGCGGGTGCAAAGCTGTTCGTCAGCATGTCTGGATACGGCAACTCGCTGGTCCGCCTCGCGAGCATTTCCGGCGGTCTCGTCGCGCAGGTCGACGAAAACGGTGATCTGCGTGCGAACTATCAGGGCCTGCCGGTCGTTCTCACGCCGAGTCTCCCGTCATCGACGGCAAGCGTCACCGGCAAGCTGATGATGGTGGCTGGCGACATGCGGCAGGGCGTGGCGCTGGGCGAGCGTCGCCAGATTACGGTGCGCCGTCTCGCGGAGAGGTTTGCGGAACTGGACACTGTTGCGTTCACCGTAACGGAGAGGGTGGACGTGAACGCGCACGACTTGGGAGACGCCCAGGCGGCAGGTGCCCTGGTCGGCCTCTTTGCGCCGTAAACTCGGTGCAGCCCGCGACTGGAACGAGCGGACATAATTCATCGGCCAGAGCCGTCGGACCTTGGGGTTTGGGTCGCGGGCGGCACCTACTTCAGATTGATGATCTACAGGACAGGTTGCAGATTCTTCTGCGCCGAACCGGACATCGAGATCAATTGTCGATGTCGCCGGAAACAATACCGACGTGCCAGCCGGTTTCTGCGAATTTGTTTTGCTCCATATACACGATGTAGTGCATGTGGCGCGTTACGCCATCGACACCAGTGGCATCGACCCGGCCAGAAACGCGTGTGGTGCCGTCATCCTGCTGAATGATGGAGTCTTTGTCGCATGGGTCGGGAAAGTTCACGCTTGAAGGCACTCGCGCCTGATCAGCAAAAGCGTTGCGCGCCGTTTCGCAAGCCATTTCCGTTGGCGACTTTTGCCTGTCGAAAAACACAAAATAGATCAACGCATATGTAACGATTGAGGCTGCCAGTATCGCCAAAGCATGTGCGGATGTTAATTCAAATTTGTTCATCGGTTTCCTCACTGCGCACCTCTGGCATCAATTGGTCTCTGAGTGGCGAGCGGTGATTGGTATTGTTGACACGGTCTTGCTCCAACAAGACGCATATTAAGCGAATTATGTAGGCCATAGCCAGTGGGTTATTGACCTACAGAAATGGTCGCTTAGCCCTATGAACGGGCGGACACTTCTTGCATTGAATTTGCGGCGGCTCCGGCTGGAACGCGAAATATCGCAGGAGCGACTCGCGGCGGACGCGACCATGGACCGCGCCTATGTCAGCGAACTTGAACGTCGGCGCGGAAACGCAAGCGTTGACTTGCTAGACAAGTTGGCCAAAGCGCTGAAAGTTGAGATTGCCGACTTCTTTCGGACGGTTGAGCCGGGTGCCAGAAAACTCAAGCCGCTACCGGTGGGACGCAAACGGCGTTAGCGGCCGTCGCGCGTATTCGTCGGAAGATTATGCGCCACCCAGAAACGGGTGATATGGTGGCGATGATCGAAGAATGGAAAGCGCTGCGCGATGCTTGATGGTCAGCCGCCAGCATATTTTTTTATCGGAGCAATATTGGCGACTGGGTACGTGATCTGGTCTTGGAGGACTGGGCGCGTCTTTGGCCGGCATACCGTATCCCGCACCCATGAGGCCGGGCCATATTGGACGACCATCGCGATTTATGCTGCTCTCGCGTTGGGCCTGTGGGTTCAGGCGATCCGCTCCCTTTGACCCCACTGATCCAATAAATCCAAACTGACCCACTACCGGCGCCTGACAACTTCGTCCGCATCAGCGGAGCCCGCAAAGTCATCGCGGCTATGGCTGCAGGCGTTGATAGCCGCGTCTGCGAAATGTCTGATATGGTGGCGTTGATCGAAGAGTGGGAAGCGGAGCGGTCGTTATATGCGCAGGAAGCCGCCTACCCGCTGGTTGTTTCTGTGGCTTTTCCTAACAGTGATGGGCGCGGCGCTCTTGCGTGCTCCCGTATTGTTGCACGGTCGTTGGAATGGACTGCCCCTCTACATGGGCGCGGCGGCAGTGTGGTTCGCGGTTTCGATTGTGGTCGCATTTGCTCGCGCAGTTCGCGCGCGTCGGCTGTGGATCGAGGACCGCAGAGCGCGCGGGCTTAAGACCTATGAGCAGCCCAGAGACGCCATTTCCAACAACCCGATAGTCAGGTGGATTCTCTTTTTGCCCAAACAAAATTCGAACTGACCCACTACCGGCGTTTGTCAGGACGTGTCGGCAGGCCTTAACAGGGCGATATTGCATTTGACAGACCCATACACTACTGGCGGTCCCAGTCGGCCAGTTCGATCAATTGGTCCGCAAACACGTGGAAGCTAGTAGTTCCGTCGGAAGCCGCGATACACCATGGCTTCTCGGTATTGACTGCATAGGTTTCGCGCCCGACCTCATCCCGTCCGTGCGAGACGATTTCGCAAGCAATGAAAGCGGGCTTGGGAAATTCGCTACCCGACCAAAGGTCGGCTCCCGTGACGACAGGTAATTTCTCAACAAACACCCATTCATGGGCGTATCTATCTGTGAACCGACATTCGACAAATCCCGGATTGCTGTCATCGACCCAGCGTGTGATCTGAGCGCGAACATACAAATGTGATCGTTCGATCACCGCCCCGTCTTCCGCCGCGCCACGGTTGGCTTCGCCTTCGCGATCTTCCCCAGCTTCGTGTCATCACTGTTCATGGGAGCGTCGTCTACCTTTGGCAATCCCAGGGCTAGGGCTGGTACGGCTCAGTAAGACGGATAGATCGCCTGTGCGACTGCGATAAAGCACCCAGCCGTAAATGCCCCAACGCAAAGCCAAAAGTAGTGAGGCCGAGCACTCCGGTTAGCCCACAGACGACCCCGGATTCTGACCTCTCCCGTGTACACAGTCACGGCGACAAAACCGGCCATGCCAAGGGCGATCAGCCAGAACATAATCGACGGCGACATTACTCTTTGCCACCCTTCGGCTTCGTCTTCGCGATCTTCCCCAGCTTCGCGTTATCACTAATCATGCGAGGCGCTGTGTTCTCGTTCGCAATCCGCATGACATGGACGGCGTTGCCGATGACATCGGCGGGGCGTTTCTGGCCTTGGGGTCCCTTGGGCATGGGGTATTATCAACAACTCCGAACGCAGGGGAAGATGAGAATGAAGGTGACTGCCATTATAGCGGCGGTAGCATGGACCGTGATGCTTATCTTAAATGCCATGCTGCTAGCTGCACTCTATAAAATCCTTCATGGACAGTTCCGTTGGGCTGCGTCCGTATGGCTCATTGTTCCAGCCACGATGGCCGTACTTTCGATTGCATTGCCTTTTCGGTTGCATAAGGCGGGTCGAGAAAGACCCGCATTAATCGTAGCCGTTGTTTCCCTTATAGTTTCGATTCCGGCACTAGCCTACTGCGTCCGGGTCTGGGGTCCCTGAAACTGTAACAGTGCCGAATTTCGAGTTCGCTTGACAACGCGGAATCGGAATCGTGGGGGACCCCGTTGGCGCGTGCAGCCATCGTCTGCGAGAAATGAGTGATAAGGTGGCGGTGATAGAAGAATGGGAAGCGGCTCAGTGAAGCGTCGTTATAAGCTTCCGATATTTCTGGCGGGTTGGTGGTTTTCAGGGGTTTTCTTAGTCCCTTGGATTAACTGGCCCGTGCCAACTAGCCCGCGCCCTCAATGGATCGGGGTGCTTGAGGCACTTATCTTCCTTGCTTGCATGATCGGAAGCTTAGTGTGGTTGGTTTGGCCGCCTAAAAAATCAAACTGACCCGCTACCCGAGTCTGTCAGGACGTGTCAGCAGCCTGCGATAAGTTGCCGCCGAACCGTTCGTTGTAGGTCGCCAGCGCCGTTCGATCCAACGCTGGTGGATTGGGCCCGCCGATTGTCGACCTGTTGAACTATAAAATTTGGGCGATGTTATCTTTGACAAACCCAGCCGCTAGGGCTTGTTGCACCACTCATTAACGCGCCAGACTTTCCCGTCCAAGACGTTGATGACTGCCGTTTGCACCTGTCCTGACGGGCAATCGGCTTGGGCACCAAGTACCCCCCAAAACGTCGCCCCTTTGAAATACTGCCAGTCTGAGCAGCGCATGGGCCGTTTGAAGAACATTCTCGGGCCGGTGATCGCCCCGGATGATAGCCGCCACGGCGTCAGTGCCGTAGTCGAGTGGCACAGCGCCGCAAAGGCTTGCTCACTCGTTATCCCCGGTTCGACACCTTGGAATGCTTGGTGATGGGCTGCGGGGACTTCCTCAGCCCACAGCCCCAGCACGGTCGCCATGACTAGCGAAGCGATCATTTTCTGCTTGGGGTCTTTGGCTTCGCCTTCGCGATCTTCCCTAGCTTCGCGTCATCATTGGTCATGTAAAGTGTCGTGTTTTCGTTCGTGATCCGCATGACATGGACGGCGTTGCTGATGACATCGGCGGGGCGCTTCTGGCCTTGGGGTCCCTTGGGCATGGGGGTAGCATAGCGTGGTTCTGGCTATTGGGTAACAGCCATGGTGACGGCCATAGCCTTCGAGGCACTCCTTACAAAATGGCAGGGCGGTCTACGATTCGTAGCTATCGTTGCATGGGCTGCAGGGATCGCATCTTGGGTGTGGTTGGTGTCCATCGAAACAACGGCCTCATGGCAACCTCACCGATTAACGTCCGAATTCAGCCGTCCGATGAATTTGAAGGGCGTCATTCACTATGTGACTCCTTCGCAAGAGAGGCAGGATAATGTCGCCCTCGCGGGGGTTATCGGGTCTTGGATTGTTTTCGCCGGAACTGGGACTTCCCTGATCTGGCTCAGGCGGCGAAATTTCTCTAAGCCCAAACTGTAACAGTGCCGAATTTCGAGTTCGCTTGACAACGCGAAATAGATTTCGGTGCATCGAAAACGTCTGCGTTGGGCATCAGCGATTGCCGTTGGTCTTTGCTCGCCATCGAGGCTGAAATTCTACAACGCTCGCGAGAATTGGCTGACGCGCGGTATTATGGCGCAAACACCACTGGGCATTTAGACGCCCAATGGCTGCGGTGAGAATAAGGGCGCTAAACCTAGGTCTTAGTTAGAGGCGGCTGACCCTATGCCCGCGCCGCCTGTGCCGCCTGTGCCTGTCGGGAGAGGGACCGCACCCGCGCCTAAACCTGTGCCGACGCTTGATCTTGGCTTGCCAGTCGTATGCCTCGGCCCCCGGGTACCGTCGTCTTGCAAGACACTCATGAAGGATGGTTTGTGGCCTGCGACGGCGGCGTTATTTGAGGCCGTGGCCGGTGGCGCATGTGTGCCTTTCGGTGCGTGCAACGTCAGGCTGTGAGCACCTGCGGATGTTGCGGCAACAACGGCGATTGAAACGACTGAAAGTAACAGGCGCATGGCGAACCACCCTTTACGCGGCGGATCAGACTGCGCCCAGCCAAAGCCGCCCCACAAGCCCTAGCGGCTGGACTCCTGGCGAGGTTTGTTCTCCTATCGTTCTCATGACGAAAGTTGCCCAAATCCAGAGTGCGCGAGCAGCAGGGCTGCTGGATAGCGCCTCGGCCGTTGCGACCGCTGGCGCGTCCATATGGGCCTTCTGTGTCTGGTGCGGCCACGCCCAGCTTTTCGATGGGATGTGGCTCACTGCCCAAGCCAAGAGCCAGACCGCGCCGCTGGTGGAGATCGAAGCCCGGTTGAAGTGCATGAAATGTGAGCGCCATGGCGTCCGGCTAATCCTGACGCCCCGCACCATGGTAGGCTTCGACAAAATGTCAGGGTATTAGCGATGTGCGGCGTGTTTACGGCGATGGCAAGCTGGGCCGAGGTTGTCGATTTCTCGCAACCGCTGACGACGGACAGCGCCGATAGCGTCATCCGTTACCGCGTTGGCCAGAAAATCCCCGTGGTCGTATATGACGAGGAATTGAGCGAGCGCACCGTTGTTCGGATGCAGTGGGGCTTTCCGAATCCACGCGGCCACGGCTTCAAGCACATGCACTGCCGATCCGAAACGATAGACACCACCATGGCATTCTCCGGCCTGTTCCTCGGCGGCCAACGTGGCCTGGTTGTCGTTCGCACCTTCAACGAAGGCCGCGAGGTCGGAAGCAAGACCGAGCAACACACAATCGACCCGCACAAGGACGCGCCCATGGGCTTCGCCGTCCTTTGGGATCGGTTCAACATGCCGACCGGCGAGCTATGGGCCTGCGTCCAAGTCACGGTGCCCGCGAATGAGTTGATAAATTCCCTCGGGCCGGAAGTGGACCGCATGCCGGCATTCATCGACCATGCGGACTGGCCCGTATGGTTGGGCGAGACACCCGCCAGTCCGTCAGAGGTGAAAGCCCTGCTCAAGACGAAACAGGGCGTGGGCTGGACCATGAGCAAGGAACAGAAAGCGGCTGACGCCAAGCGCGACAGGCGCAAGCCAACCGTTTCAGATCCAACGCCCGGCTTCTTTTAATTTCGGAACTGCAAATTCTGATTGTGGAGGTGGTGCGGCGGTTGGTGTACGGCGAAAGTCAGCGCCGAGGCTGAGACAGGTAAGCCAGTCTGCGAACCCCGGAAACCTGATCTTGAAAAAAGCGAGAAGCTGCGGGAGGTCGTTTGTTGCTCTCCACTCGTTGAACTCATCGTTTTTCCTATGCCAGACCTTGCGGAGGTCCGGAATGGGAATCGAGACGGTCACTTTGCGCTCACTATTGATGCGGTCCAGAAGACAGCATGGGTCGAGAGGCATCGCCGATCAATGGGCCAATTCCCTGGGCCAGTTTCCGGCGTTGGGTATGCAGGTTTGGCGAGGCGGGGCAGCGACCGTCGATTGATATCGCTCGCCGTGACTTCGGCGGATCATAACGAGGCCTGAAGTCGCAGACGTAGTGTTAAAACGGCAACTGTGTTAGGTCAGCAATCACATGAATATCACTCGGAAATATTAGGATGCCTACGTATGGCCCCGGAGGGCATGGAAACGCCCGCGCGACTCGATATTTCTTCGTTGACGCCCAATGTTTGGAAGATGCGCTCAAGCCATTCCTGTCCCGATACTTTGACCGATTATCTAGTCCGATAAATTACGCGAGACTTCGCATCCTAGGAGGTCCGCACGAAAAGGTGTTTTTCTACGACGCTCTGCCCATCCAAAGAAAGGGTGAGAGCGCGGAAGCATGGCGAAGTAGGCATGAAACAAAGCAAGCCCACCTGGAACGCCTGGCGCTGACTGACCGCTTCTACGTTTTTGAAGGCGACATTCGCCGCAAAGGCGAAGAACTGAAAGATCGGCCGGAACAAAAGAAAGTCGACATCGCCATAGCGGTTGACATGCTTTCGCATGCGTTTCGACGGACCATGGACGAAGCGACTCTGCTTACGGGTGATTTGGACTTTCGGCCGCTACTGGATGCACTTGCAGCTGAAGGAATGCCGACAACACTCATTCATCCCAAACATGCAACGGTGGAGCTAAAGCGGTCGGCCCTTATCCGAGTCGAATTGACGTGGGGAATGTTATGGCAACTTGTCGATGGAAGTGCTCGGCGTCCTCAAACAATGATGGGACCAAGTTTTCCATCCGACTTTACATACAGATTAACGACTGAAAGCGGCGCGGTAGCACAAATTCACTACAAGGATGGCATTCACATCTTGTCATTTGAAACCGCAGCCCCGCCAAACGTCAAAATCGTGACAGCACATCACTCAGATAAGTCCCTCCTTCTGAAATTTGCAGAGGACGAATTTGGGTTCGTGGCACCTCACGATTTTGTCTCTTAAACAAGGCACAACTGGGAATGGTTGTTTGCAATCCCAATTTGCGTCACTAGGAATCAAAGAGTGGGCAGTCTTTAGCCCCGCCTGCATTCCAAAGTGCATTGAACGCCAATCGGAACGCGCTCCTGACCGCATTTTGCGGATTGGCTGCGCCAATCGTAGACCATGGCAGGCGCAAAACGTCTTGGTACAGCGGGTGCGGATTGGGCTCTCCCGCCATGACCAAGCATTTTCCCACCCCCAATAGCGCAACGGAGGCTAACACG
The DNA here is from genome assembly GCA_035570795.1 of Rhizomicrobium sp. GTDB lineage: Bacteria > Pseudomonadota > Alphaproteobacteria > Micropepsales > Micropepsaceae > Rhizomicrobium. The sequence goes on along the minus strand of DATMKZ010000074.1, from coordinate 81,871 downwards.
GGAAATTGGATTTCGAGCGCTCCGAGCCCGTTGGCGTAGGCTGGCGCAGATCGCAAGACAAGTTGCGCCACTTGGTCCGCGCCGATCAGGTGTCCTGCTGCATCATTGTTGATGATCCCGCCATACGTCGCTTCGAGCGAGCCATCCCGGAAAAGCTGGACGTACCCATTGGCTGCGGTTGGCCGGGTCATGATTAGTCCGTCCACGTTGTAATCGACACGAAATCCCTCCGACCCCATCGGAGCGAAATTCCGCAGGGAAACAGCGCGGGCAAGATCAATTGGATCGGTCGAGTGTGTCAGTGGCGCCATGTGGACAACGAGGCGGCCGCCGCCTCTCAAAAGGATCGGGCCGCGATCTTTCGCAATTAGCACCAGCCGCCCATCGACCCAATCTGCGACGCGCTCGACATTCGTCTGTGTGCTGTTGAACATTGCCCGCAATTCTTCGACGCTCGCCTCGTGTGTGCCCGCCGAATTGCGGACGAAATACCTGTTCAGCCCTTGGTACGATACCCTATGCGGCCCGTTTTCGCTCCTCGGCAACCGCAGCACTAACGCGGTCCCGCTAGCCGCGAGCGGCACCCGAATGACCCTTGCACCGACAATTCGGGGTTGGAGCGCGTCGCGAAGGATGTTCTCAAGGCGGAGAATTTCTGCGTCGATGTTTCCTGCTAGAGGGGAGAATCCAGTCGGCAAACCGCTCGCTTCCATCATGCCGTAAACGATGTGGCCGCCGTGTGAGTTTGCGAAGGCCGACGCGTCCTTCAGGAATTCACGCTTGTCCGCATCGGCATTGCCGGGCAGCGCCGACTTGTAATCGTAGTGCGCGCCTTCGGGGACCTGCGCCTCTATGAGACCGCGCAGTGCTGCTTCATTGATTTCTTCAATGCGCAGGTCGGTGAGGGCCATCTGTGGTCTCTGTTGTTAGGGCGCTCCGGCAGGAATTGAACCTGCATATCGCGATGGGGGGCGGTGGTGCCGGGTGCAGGATTCGAACCCGCAGCCCTTGCAAGCTGCTTTGTACCTTTTTGATCCTAGTCCGTCACTATGGCGTCACTAGTAGTCGCTGGATTAGGAAGTGTGCAGTTGAAATGGCCCTGTTTTGTAGGAATTTCGTGCGTTCAAACAGGATTTGCCAACTCTGGATTAAATAGTTACCCAAGCCTTGCCGCGGCCCTGCGGCCACGGGACACTTAGGCCGGAAAACAGAGGAAACCCGCCATGGCGACGTATGAATTCTGCAAGGTGGAGCGCGAGGGGCGGCTGACCGTCGTCACCCTGAACCGGCCCGAGGTGATGAACGCGCTGCATGCCCCGGCGCATGTCGAGCTGGCGGGCGTGTTCGACGACTTCGCCGCCGACCCCGAGCAGTGGGTGGCGATCGTCACCGGCGCGGGCGAGCGCGCCTTCTCGGCCGGCAACGATCTGAAGGTCACGGCGGCGGGCGGCGGCAGCACGGCGACGATCCTGCCGCGGCACAGCAGCGGCTTCGCCGGCCTCGTCAGCCGCTTCGATCTCGACAAACCCTTGATCGCGGCGGTCAACGGCATCGCCATGGGCGGCGGCTTCGAGATCGCGCTGGCCTGCGACCTGATCCTGGCCTCGGAGGCGGCGGTGTTCGCACTGCCCGAGCCGCGCGTCGGGCTCGCGGCGCTGGCCGGCGGCCTGCACCGGCTGCCGCGCGAGATCGGCACCAAGCGGGCGCTCGGCATGATCCTGACCGGACGGCGGGTCAGTGCGGCGGAGGGCAAGGAGCTCGGCTTCGTCAACGAGGTGGTGCCGGCGGCGCAGCTGATGACGCGGGCGAAGGAACTGGCGACGCAGATCATGGCGCTGAGCCCGATGTCGGTGCGGGCCTCCAAGCAGGCGGTCTATCGCGGCCTCGACGAAGTCTCGGTCGCCGAGGCGCTGAAAAACCAGAACGCCTATCCCGCGGTCGCCGCGATGTATCGCAGCGAAGACCTGCGCGAGGGGCCCAAAGCGTTCGCCGAGAAGCGCGCGCCGCAATGGAAGGGCCGCTAGAGCCGCATGCACGTAATTTGAATCGGAATGCCACTTTTCCGAATTGCGCTCTAAGAAAAACCCCGCGCCGGTGACGGCGCGGGGTTTCTGCTTATCGGCATGAGGGCCGACTTAGGTGTCCATGACCTCCCACTCGCCGTGATGGCGGCAGGCGGTGCCATCGCGGCTGAACTGCTCGCCGTGATGCCAGACGACCTGGGTGAAGTCGCGGCAGGTGTGGCCGTCTCGCCGATATTCACGGTTGACGATGACGTAGCCGTGATTGCCGTGGCGGCCTTCCCATTCGTAGCGCTCGCCGACGTCGCCGTAGAAGGCGTCGTGATAGGCGCGGCCGGCATAGTCGCGATCCTCGCAGTCGATGTCGCGCGACATCGCGTTGCCGATCAGGCCGCCGCCGATCACGCCGCCGGCGATCGCCGCGCCGTTGCCGTGACTCGCCGCGCCGCCGATCAGGCCGCCGGCGATGGCGCCGAGCACCGTGCCGGTCGCGTGATCGCTATGGCAATCGTCGGCCCAGGCTCCGCTGGTGCCCGCGCACAGCGCGAGCAGGGCGGCGCCTGCAATCAATCCCGATTTCTTCAACATGAGACTCTCCTCTTTTTCGCGGCTTGGCGTCCGCATCTGTCAAAATCCAGTTTGGCCTTTCGGCATGAACCCAGCCTGAACAGGATAGGGCAGAATCAGGCCACTATGGACAGCCAGTATGGACAGCGATGCCGGGAAAACCGACGATGGCGTGGTTTGTTCCCTTTTTGGCCGATCGGAAACGGAATCTTTCGCCTTGATTGCACTGCACAATGCAAAAACCATCGCCGTTTTCGCGGCCTTCGCGGCGGCGCTTTGCCTTTGCGGCTGCAACCAGAAGGCCGATACGGCGGTCCACAAGCCCGGGATTTCGCTGCGCGGCGACGTGATTCCCTTGGGCCCCCTGCCGCGCGTCGCGGTGCCGGAGCGCTATCGCATTGCGCTGCGCATCGATCCCAGGGCCGACCGTTTCAGCGGTCATGTCGAGATCGACGTCAATTTCCGCAACCCCCGGCGTTCGCTGTTCCTGCACGGGCTCGACCTCAACGTCTCGGGCGTGACGGTGCGGCTGAAATCGGGTCAGAGCTTCGCGGCGCATTACGACCAGGTCGATCCGTCCGGCGTGGCGCGGCTGATCTTCGTCGATCCCGTGCCGGCCGGCGAGGCGACGCTGGTGTTCGACTACGATGCGCCGTTCGACCGCTCGCTGGAGGGTCTCTACAAGGTGGTCGACCGCGGCGACGCCTATGCCTTCACGCAGTTCGAGACGACCGACGCGCGGCGCGCCTTTCCGTCGTTCGACGAGCCCGGCTTCAAGACGCAGTTCAACATCACCGTGATCGCGCCGAAAAACCTGCGCGTCATCGGCAACACGCCGGTGTTCGCGGCGTCGCCGGCGGCGCACGGCATGACGGAGACGGTGTTCGAAAGCACGCGGCCGCTGCCGACCTACCTGATCGCGCTGGCGGTGGGGCCGCTCGACGTCGTCGACGGCGGCTTCGCGCCGCCCGACCGCTATCGCGCCAAGCCGCTGCATATCCGCGGCATCACGGCGCGGGGCAACGGCAAGCGCATCGCCTATGCGCTGGCGCTGACGCCCAAGATCGTCGTGGCGCTCGAGAATTATTTCGGCATCGGCTATCCGTTCCAGAAGCTCGACGTGCTGGCGGTGCCGGATTTCGCGGCCGGGGCGATGGAGAATGCCGGCGCCATCACATTCCGCGAGCGGCTCTTGCTGCTCGATCCCGATTCGCCGCTGGAGCAGAAGCGCGGCAGCCTGACGGTGCAGGCGCATGAGCTGGCGCATCAATGGTTCGGCGACCTGGTGACGCCGGCGTGGTGGGACGACATCTGGCTCAACGAATCCTTCGCCGCCTGGATGGAATACAAGGCCTCGGCGGCGGTGCTGCCGCAGATGCAGTTCGACACCGACACGCTGCGCGACGGCATCGACGTGATGGAGCTCGACGAATTGCCGTCGGCGCGGCAGATCCACCAGCCGATCCGCAACGTCGACGACCTCGCCAACGCCTTCGACAGCATCACCTACGACAAGGGCGCCTCGGTGCTGGCGATGTTCGAGAGCTATGTCGGGCCGCAGGGCTGGCAGCGCGGCATCCATGCCTATCTGACGAAATTCGCCCGGCGCAACGCGACGGCCGCGGATTTCATCGGCACCATCGCGGCGACGACGGCGCATCCCGAACTGGTGGCGGCGTTCAACGATTTCATCGACCGTTCCGGCGTGCCCTATTTGCAGGTGCGGGCCGGCTGCACGCCGCCGGCGCTGAATTTCTCGCAAAGCGCCTATGCGCCGTCCGGCTTCACGCCGCCGCAGCGCCTGTGGCGCGTGCCGGTATGCATCGCCGATGGCGGGACGCGCAGCTGCAAAATCGGCGAGGGCGCCGCTTTCGCGCTGCCGCTGACGGCGGCGAGCTGCAGCGCGCCGCCGCTGCCCAACGCGCAAGGTGCCGGCTATTACCGCTTCGCGCTGGACGACGCGGGCTGGCGGCAGCAGATCGCGGGCGCGGCGAAGCTGGGGCCGGCGGAACAGATCACGCTGCTCGGCAATCTCTTTGCCGGCCTGCGCGCCGGGCAGGCCCATGCCGCCGATGTCCTGGCGCTGATCCGCGCGCTGGCGCCGGCGGCGCGCTGGGATGTGCTCAAGACCCTCGAGACGCGGCTACTCGGCCTGCGCCAAGGGCTCGCGCCCGCCGACCTGCCGGCCTATCGCGCGTTCATCGCGAGCAATTTCGCGCCGCGCTTCAAGACGCTCGGCATCGCCGCCAAGGCCGGCGAGGCGCCGGCGGATGCGCTGGCACGCCAATATCTCGCGATGCTGCTGGTCAGCGAGGCGCGCGATGCCGGCACCGTCGCGGCGCTGTCGGCGGCGGCGCATGCCGATGCCGCAGCGCCGTCCGATGCACCGGCCCATTTCGCGCCGGAGCTACGGGCCGAGGCGCTGCGCGCGGCGCTGATCGCCGATCCGGCGTTCGCCCAGACGCTGCTGGCGCGGTTCACGACGACGAACGAGGAATATGTCCGCCACGACATCGTCTACGCCTTCGCCGGCAGCGACGATGCGGCCGTCGTCGGCAAGCTGCTCGAACTGGCGCCGAGCAGGATCCGCATCGGCGAACTGCGCTATCTCAACCAATACATGGCGGACGAGCCGGTGGCGCGCACGGCGTTGTGGAATTACGTCGGCACGCATTTCGACGTGCTGGCGAAGCGGCTGACCAAGCGCGGCATGGCGGGCACGGCGACGATCCTCGGCAAGGCCTGCGACGCGGGCGCGCGCGCCCAGGCCGACAGCTTCTTCCGGGCGCGGCTGGGCGAGGCGCTCGGCGCGACCCGGCGCATCGCGCATACCGAGGAGCAGATCGACCGCTGCATCGCGCTGCGCAACGCCAAAGGCGCCGAGCTCTCGGCGGCGCTGGCGGCGGCGCGTTGATTTGGGTTGGATTGAATTACCTAAAATCGTCATCGCCGTCTTACACGGTCGCTAAGACCATGCGGGCGACCCAATTTGTTTTTGGCCGAGCAAAATGGGTTGCCCGGACAAGCCGGGCAATGACGGTATTGGGTTGAAGAAATTCAAACCAAACTGACTCTAACGACAAAAGCCCCGGCGCCGTTCGGCGCCGGGGCTTTGCGTTTCACGCCCTCAGCGGAAATGCCAGTTGCCGTCGCGTTCGTAGCAGGCGGTGCCGTCGTGCTTGTATTCCTCGCCATGACGCCAGGTGTCGATGGTGAAGTCACGGCAGCGCAGGCCGTCGTCGTTGTATTCACGGGTCGGGGTGAAATAGCCGTAGCTCTCGCCGTGGCGCCAGTCGTAGCGGTGGCCGATCTCGCCGTTGAGGCCGGTGGCGTAGCTGTCATAGGCGTAGCGCTGGTCGTCGCAATCGATGTCGCGGCTGATGGCGTTGCCGAGCAGGCCGCCGAGCAGCACGCCGCCGACGATCGCCGCCGGATTGCCGTGGCTCGCAGCCCCGCCGATCAGGCCGCCGCCCGCGGCGCCGAACACGGTGCCGGCGGCGTTGCCGCGATGGCAGTCGCGGTCGTGGTCGTAGCCGCTGTCGCGGTCATAGCCGGGCGGCGGGCCGCGGTCGTCGCCCGGATAGCCGTGGTCGTCGCGGTCGAAATGGCGGTAGTGCCCCTCGCGGTCGTAATAGCCGTCATGGTCGGTGCGGCTGTAATAGCCGTCGGGATCGGGGCCGCCTTCGGGCGGTTCGGCGAACGCGGCACCCGCGCCCAGGCTGATCGCGGCCGCGGCGGCCAGCAGCAGGGTTCTCGTCTTCATGCATGTCTCCAGAACAAAAGATGCGGCGCCCTCACGCGATGGATACGCAGCAGGCCGCCTTTTGTTCCGGTTTCGCCGCCTGGATCTGCAGCACGCCGGGCGTGACGACCAGCGCGTTGGGGTCCGCTTCATGCGCCGACAAGATTTCGGCAAGGTGCGCGGCCTCGTCCTGGCTCACATCGCCGCTCTCGACCATCGCCGGCAGATAGGCGCGCGCGAAGCCCATCGGCCAGCGCGCGTAACTGCGCTCTTCGCTCATGCCCCGGTGTTAGGGCGGCAAAGGGGGAGGCGCGACCCGAAACTTGCGCTGCGTCAGTGTCCGAAGACGACGGCGTGCATGATGCGGCCGGGGAAGAACGTAAAGCCGCCGGCGATCAGGATACCGCCGATATAGACGCTGAGCATGGCGGCGCGATGGCGCGCGATGTTGTGGGTGCGGGCGCCCTGGATCGCGCCATAGACGCCGAACAGGGTGAGCGGGATCAACAGATGCACGGGGCTAAGGCCGAAGAACGGGCCGTGCGGCATCAATTGATGCACGAACAGCGTCGTCAGCGCGGTGACGCTCATCAGCGCCAGGTAGAGATAGCCCAAGGCGCGGTGCCAGGGCGCGCCCTTGGCGCTGGCGAAGATCAGCCAGGTGCCGATCAGCGCCGCCGGCACGACGGTGGCGACGTGGAGCTGCACCGCCAGCGGCGCGTGCAGCAGGGGATCAAGGGTCATGGGCGCCACCGGACTTTAATTTACAATATAAATTATCTGGGGTCGGCGCAAGCGCGGTTCAAGGGGAGATCCGACGATCTCTAAAACAAACCCTCTATCTGACCGTCGGCGCCGACATGGATGCGGTGCGCGGCGGGCTCGCGGGGCAGGCCGGGCATGGTCATCACCGCGCCGCACAGCGCCACCACGAAGCCGGCGCCGGCCGACAGGCGCACATCGCGCACCGGCAGGACGAAGCCCTCGGGAGCGCCGAGCAGGTCGGGATCGGCGGAGAAGCTGTACTGCGTCTTGGCCATGCAGACGGGCAGGTGCCCGAAGCCTTCCGCCGCGAACAGGTCGAGCTTTTTCTGCGCCTCCGGCGCCACTGCGATGTCGCCCGCGCGGTAGATCTCGCGCGCCACGGTGCGCATCTTGTCCGCCAGCGGCATCGCATCGGGGTAGAGCGGCGTGAAACGCGCCGCGCCGCTTTCGGCCAGGCCCACGACGGCCTGCGCCAGCGCCTCGGCGCCGCGCCCGCCCTCGGCCCAATGGCGGCAGACATGCACCGGCGCGTCCACCGCGCGGCAGGCCTCGGCGACGACTGCCATCTCCGCTTCGCTGTCGCCGGTGAAATGGTTGATCGCGACCGTCACCGGCACGCCGAATTTGCGCACATTGGCGATGTGGCGCTGCAGATTGGCGGCGCCCCGGCGCACCGCCTGCGCATTCTCAGCTGCGAGATCGGCGCGCTTGACGCCGCCATGCATCTTGAGCGCCCGCACGGTGGCGACGATCACCGCGGCGCTCGGTACGAGACCCGCCTGACGGCATTTGATGTCGAAGAATTTCTCGGCCCCGAGATCGGCGCCGAAGCCGGCCTCGGTGACGACATAGTCGGCGAGACGCAGCGCGGTCTGCGTCGCCATTACCGAATTGCAGCCATGCGCGATGTTGGCGAACGGGCCGCCATGCACCAGCGCCGGCGTGTGCTCCAGCGTCTGCACCAGGTTCGGCTGGAAGGCGTCGCGCAGCAGCGCCGTCATGGCGCCGGCGGCTTTGAGGTCTGAGGCGGTGACCGGCCGGCGGTCGAAGGTGCGTCCGACGATGACGCGGCCGAGGCGCGCTTCGAGATCGGCGAGCGAGGTGGCGAGGCAGAAGATCGCCATCACCTCGGAGGCGACGGTGATGTCGAAGCCGTCCTCGCGCACCAAGCCGTTGCCCCCGAGGCCGACGACGATGTCGCGCAGGGCGCGGTCGTTCATGTCCATGGCGCGCCGCCAGGCGATGCGCGTGGGGTCGATGCCGAGCGCGTTGCCCCAGTAGATGTGGTTGTCGATCAGCGCCGCCAGCAGGTTGTTCGCCGCCGTGATGGCGTGGAAATCGCCGGTGAGGTGCAGGTTGATCTCGTCCATCGGCGCGACCTGGGCGTGGCCGCCGCCGGTGGCGCCGCCTTTCTGCCCGAAGCACGGGCCGAGCGACGGCTCGCGCAGCGCGATCACGGTCTTTTTGCCGATACGCGAGAGCGCGTCGCCGAGGCCGATGGTGGTGGTGGTCTTGCCTTCGCCGGCCGGGGTGGGAGAGATCGCGGTGACGAGGATCAGCTTGCCGCGAGGCGCCGCGGGGAGATGCGCGATATGCGCCAGATCGAGCTTGGCCTTGAACGGGCCATGGCGGTAGAGCGCGTCCTGCGGCAGGCCGAGCGCGGCGCCGACCGCCTCGATGGGGCGCAGCGTCGTGGCGCGGGCAATTTCCAGATCGCTCATCGGCTGCATCCCTTCGTCAGAAACCATTTTCTGGATTTTCGCGGCCTTGGCGAGGGTGCGTCATTTCTGACAGTTTGTCAGATTGCAATCTAGGCCGAGCATTTGTCCTGCGGCGACGCAGCGTGGTTACTAGCGGTTGTCGAACGATTCGGGGCCTTTGTGAGCAAGGATTTCGCCAGCGCCATTTCCGCCTATGGCGCACAGGCCAAGGCGAAATTGTCCAGCGCCGCCATCGCAGGCGCGCCGGAAGACCAACTTCGCAATCCGCTCGAAACTCTGCTTCACGACTTAGCGGAAATTGGCGGGCTTCCGCCGAAGGCCATCCACCTGGTCGGCGAAACCACCCTCAAGCACCTCAAGACGCGGCCCGATTTCGCCGTCAGCCGCAACAACGCCCTGATCGGCTTCATCGAAGTGAAAGCGCCGGGCAAGGGCGCCGATCCGCGCAAATTCGAGAAGGGCAGCCACGACGCGGCGCAATGGGACAAGCTCAAATCGCTTCCCAATCTCCTGTATTGCGACGGCAACAGCTTCAGCCTTTGGCGCGACGGCAAGCCGGAAGGCAAGATCGTCCAGCTGGACGGCGACGTCGAGACAGCGGGAGCGAAATTGAAAGCGCCCGAGACCCTGACGGCGCTCATAACTAGCTTTCTGTCCTGGAATCCGATACCGCCGAAATCGCCCAAGGGCCTCGCCGAAGTGAGCGCGCGCCTCTGCCGCCTGCTGCGCGACGAGGTCGTCGAGCAGATGGAGCTGGGCAACAAGGCGTTCACCGACCTCAAGCTCGACTGGCGCGCCTTGTTGTTCCCGGCGGCGGACGATGCGGAATTCGCCGACGGCTATGCGCAGGCGGTAACCTTCGGCCTGCTGGTAGCGCGGGCTCGCGACATCAAATTGGCCAAGGGCATCGAGGCCGCGGCCCAGGAACTGCGCCAATCGAACTCGCTGATCGGCGCGGCACTGCGCATCCTCACCGACGACGCGGAGAACCAGAAGGCGCTACAGACCTCGCTCGGCACGCTGACGCGGGTGCTGGACGTCGTCGACTGGCACGCGATCAGCAAGGACAGGCCGGAGGCGTGGCTCTATTTCTACGAAGATTTCCTGGAGGTGTACGACAACGCCCTGCGCAAGCGGACGGGCTCGTACTACACGCCGCCCGAAGTGGTGAGCGCGATGGTAAACCTCGTCGACGAGGTGCTGCGCGGGCCGCTGTTCGAGCGTCCGAAGGGCTTCGCATCGTCGGACGTGTGGGTTGCGGACCCGGCGGTCGGCACCGGGACGTTCCTTTTGGGCGTGCTGCGCCGGATCGCGACGATCGTCGCCGAGGACCAGGGTACCGGCGCCGTGCGCGGCGCGATCGAGGCGGCGGCCAAAAGGATCATCGGCTTCGAGCTGCAGTTCGGCCCCTTCGCGGTGGCGCAGCTTCGCCTGATGGCGGAAATGCACGCGCTGATGACGACGCCGAAGAACCCGATGCCGGAGTTGCCGGAGCTCAAGCTGTTCATCACCGACACGCTCGGCAATCCATTCGCGGAAGAGCAATACCTGCCGCAGATGATGCAGCCGGTGGCCAAATCGCGGCAGGACGCCAACGCCATCAAGCGCGGCCAGCCGATCACCGTGGTGATCGGAAACCCGCCGTACAAGGAAAAGGCCAAAGGCCGGGGCGGCTGGATCGAGGAGGGTGGCAAGGGCTTCGAACCACCGATGAAACGGTGGGAGCCACCCGCTGCCTGGGGTGTCGGCGCGCACGCCAAGCATCTGAAGAACCTTTATGTCTATTTCTGGCGCTGGGCGACGTGGAAGGTGTTCGGAACGGGCGTTGCCGCGACGAGCGGGCAGCCGGACAAGGACGAGGAGGGCATCGTCTGCTTCATCACGGTCGCGGGATTCCTCAACGGACCCGGCTTCGAGAAAATGCGCGACGATTTGCGGCGCACTTGTTCTGAAATCTGGGTGATCGACTGCTCGCCGGAAGGCCACCAACCGGAAGTGGCGACACGCATCTTCCAAGGCGTGCAGCAGCCGGTGTGCATCGTGCTGGCGGCGCGCCGGCACAACAAATCCAGCGATTTGCCGGCGCGGGTGCGGTATCTGGCGCTTGAAAAGGGACGGCGCGAGGCGAAGTTTGTCGAATTGAACAAACTGTCGCTGCACAAGTCCGATTGGGTCGATAGCCCGACAGAGTGGCGCGCTCCATTTCTGCCTGCCGCTGAAGGCGCCTGGGGAAAATTTGTGTCGCTTGATGGTTTATTCATTTACGACGGTTCAGGCGCAATGCCGGGCCGAACGTGGGTTATCGCCCCTGACCAACCATCTCTGAAGGGCCGCTGGTCTAAATTGGTTTCCGAGAAGGACTTCGTGAAAAAGGAAATCTTGTTTCATCCTCATTTGCGCGACGGAAAGCCCGGCGACAAGCATGTACGGAAGAAATTGGCTGAGGGGTTGGCAGGTCACGAACCGCGTCTTCAGGCTGTGTCGGACGACAAGGGTGTGGCCATCTCACCGATTCGATATGCTTTGCGATCGTTCGACCGACAATGGATCATTCCGGACGGGCGATTGATCAATCAATCGAACCCAACACTTTGGAAGACTTTTTCGACACGTCAGATTTTTATAACCGCTCCCGAAGACCGGTCGCCGGCAAATGGACCTGCGCTAACAATCACTGATCTGATCCCCGATCTTCATCACTACAACGGTCGCGGCGGCCGCGTTTATCCGCTCTGGGCCGATAACACCGCGACGTACAGCAACATCAGACCGGAACTGCTGACGCTGCTGGCGCAGGCCTATGGCGTCCCGGTCACGGCGGAGGATGTGTTCGCCTATATCGCTGCCGTGATGGCGCATCCCGCGTTCACGGCGCGCTTTGCCGACGATCTTGTGCAGCCTGGCCTGCGTCTACCCATCACGGCGGATGCCAACCTGTTCGCCAGGGCCGCGACGCTGGGCCGCGAGGTGGTGTGGCTGCACACCTATGGCGAGCGCTTCGCCGATCCGAAAGCGGGGCGGCCGAAAGCCGCGCCGCGCCTGCCGAAAAGCGAAGCGCCGACGATATCGACCGGCGGCGCGATCCCCGGCGCACCGGAGCCGCTGCCGGACACCATGTCCTATGACGCGGCCAAGCAGCGCCTCACGGTCGGCAAGGGTCATGTCGACAACGTCACGCAGGCGATGTGGGATTACGAAGTCTCCGGCAAGCAGGTGGTGTGGCAGTGGTTCAGCTATCGCCGCCGCGACCGGAGCAAGCCGATCATCGGCGACAAGCGTCCGCCGTCGCCACTCGACAAAATCCAGCCGGAGAGCTGGCTGTCGGAATACACCGACGACCTACTTGACTTACTCAACGTGCTCGGCCGCATGGTCGCGCTGGAACCGGTGCAGGCCGAACTGCTGACGGATATCTGCGATGGACCGATGATCGAGGCCGGTGCGATCCACGCGGCACTCGATCCGGCGCCGGATGGCGATACGAAACTCTCGAAACCTGCGGTCAAGGCGCGAAAGAAGGGCTGAGGCATCATGGGGATAAGGGCTCGGCCGGGGTCGCGCGATTGCCGCGAATGGCGCAAAATCGACCCGATTCGACAGTGATCCCATGGCCCTCAACCGACAGCCCGACCTCTTCGCGAAGGATATCCAGCCGGACCTGCTGGAGGACCAGCCCGCGCAGGCCTATCGCGCCGATCCCGACAAGGTGCGGCGCGAACTGAACCGCATGCTGGCCGAGGCACGCGCCGCACAGTCGATGCGGCCGGCGACGGTCAAGCTCTACCAGACGCTGTTTCCGCAGATGAGCAACTGGCTTCCCGACGCGGAAGCGGCGCAATTGCGGTTCGCATTTGAAACCGAGTTGGAGCGCCTGAAAGCAGCATAAGCCGCGTCCGTCCGCGGTCGACCGCGAGTCTTTACCGAACTTCATGCCGCCCCTGCCGACCTGCTCGGGAAGCGGCAGAACTGGGTGCGGCGCGTCTCAATCGCTGTTGCAGTCGGCCTCGAGACCGTCGCAGCCGGGTTGGCGCAGGAAGTTCTGCTCGGCGAAGCGGTTGAAGGTCTCCTTGATCGCGAGGCCGCCATTGACGTGGTTCATGTTGTGATAGACGACGAGATAATGCAGCTGTTGCGGCTGGCCCGGCGCCGTCAGCGGCAGCAGGAGGACCTTGCACAGCCCGAGCTCGGCCGGCGGCGGATTGGCGACGCAGGAATCGCCGGTGTTCATCGCCGTGAAGGCGATGGCGCAGGATTTGTTCGGCGCGGCGAGCGTGGCCGGCAGGAAGGCACCCTCGGGGCCCGCGATGCAGGGCTCGCTGGTCGGCGGCGCGACGCCCACAGGGCCGACGAAGATGTTGGTCGCGCCGATATCGGCGGCGATCTCGGCGGCCTGGGCCAGGGGCACCGGATTGCCCGCATCGATGTCGCCCTGCAGGATCAGGATCGGCGTCGTCGCGAATTTGCGGATGGCGAGATCGCCATGCGCGGCGAAATAATGCGCCGAGCGCCAATTGTAGCCCATGACGTCGGCGGCGTCGGGCTGGTAGTCGCTGACGCCCCACTGATACGCGCCCGAGCCGATCGCCGCGTTCTCGGGCGTCAGACCCGCGGCGCGTCCGGTAAGATAGGCGAGCCGCATGTCGCTGAAGCCTTCGATCACCGAATACGCCGTGACCGGGGCGCCCTGTTCGACGGCGCGGTGGGTGATGCAGCCGCCATGCGAATAGCCGTACATCAGGAGCTTGCCGTTGACCTTGACCGGCACGCCGCCGCCGGTGCCGCCGAGCGTGATGGCGCCGGCGTGATTGACGACGAGATCGGTGAGCGCCAGCACGTCGGTGACCTCGCCGAGGCAGAACTCGATGTTGCCGGCGGAGGCCCAGTTGTGCGACGCGACCGCCGGATTCGACGAGGTGATGCTGACGCCCTCGCCGCGATAGGACGAAGTCGCGAACACCCAGCCGCGCTTGGCCCAGTCGAGGCACTGGCCGAGGCCGTCGGGCGCGCCGGGCGGCTGGCTGGTCCATCCGGAGGCGGTCACGACGCCCGTGATATTGCCGCCGTCGCCGATGCCGGTGCCGCCGTGATTGTAGACGACCACGGGATAGGGTCCGCCCGTCGCCGGCGCGCAGATCAGGCCGTAGATCTTCTTGCCGCCTTCGACCGTGTAGTAGCCGACGCTCCAGGCGACCTTCGTGTAGTAAGGCGATTGCGGGTCCGAGATCATGCCGGCGACGTTCACCCACGGCCCTTCCGGGGCTGAGCCGACGCCGGCCTGGTCGAACAGCACGGTGGCGGTGCCGTCGGAGTAGCGGCTGCCGGCGGTCAGCGGGTCCTGGCTGGACGCCTGCACCATGGCGAACGCGGCCGGGCTGAAGGTGCGGAACGTGTTGCTGCCGGCCGTGACGGAAATCTCGAGATGCCCCTGGCTGGTCTTGAGGTTCGCGACGATGGTTTGCGGCGACCAGTAATTGGCCGGCAGCACGCCGGCGTTGAACGTCCACGCAAAGAGCGTGTAAGGCGTGCCGCTCGCGGTGGTGAACGGCGTGCCCGACGTCGCCGAGGTGGCCGGGCCGAGGGTGACGAGGCTGCCCGTGTTCTGATCGACCGCCGCGATCGTGATCGCCTGGCCGCCGGCCGGGGTGTAGCCGTTCAGCGTCACGGCTGTCAGCGAGTCCGCCGGGGTGCGGCTGAGCGGATGGGTGACGCAGGCGGTCAGGGCGAGGCAGGCGACGAGAAGCAGGGCAGGTCGAAAATCGCGCATGGCAAGTCTCCTCGATCGGCGGGCGCCGCATGGAACAACTGTGCACTTACGCAACTTGGAAAAAGCTCGCTGCGAGCATAATCCCGCGCGCCGGCCCCCGCAATTGACCGCGCCGCGCGGTTGTTGGAGGCTCCGGCCTTCGCTATCGCGCGGCGCCGACGCGCCCTCATGCACGGAGTCTTCGATGTCCGACGCCCCCGCCTACACCCCGCCCAAGGTCTGGACCTGGAACAAGGACAATGGCGGGCGGTTCGCCAATATCAACCGGCCGACGGCGGGTGCGCAGCGCGAGCAGGCGATGAAGGTCGGCAAGCATCCTTTGCAGCTCTATTCGCTGGCGACACCCAACGGCGTGAAGGTCACCATCATGCTGGAGGAGCTTCTGGCGCTCGGCCACAGCGGCGCGGAATACGACGCCTGGCTGATCAATATCGGCGCCGGCGACCAGTTCGCCAGCGGCTTCGTCGCGGCCAATCCGAACTCGAAGATCCCGGCGCTGATGGATTACTCCACGACGCCGCCGACGCGGGTGTTCGAATCGGGCTCGATCCTGATCTATCTCGCCGAGAAATTCGGCAGCGCGTTTTTGCCCAAGAGCGGCGCGGCCCGCGCGGAGTGCCTGTCCTGGCTGATGTGGCAGATGGGCTCGGCGCCGTATCTCGGCGGCGGCTTCGGGCATTTCTACGCCTACGCGCCGAGCAAAATCGAATACGCCATCGACCGCTTCGCCATGGAGGTCAAGCGCCAACTCGACGTGCTCGACCAGCACCTCGCGAACAACGCGTATTTCGCCGGCGACGAATACACCATCGCCGACATGGCAATCTGGCCATGGTATGGCGGCCTGGTGAAGGGGCTGCTTTACGAGGGCGGCGAGTTCCTCTCGGTGCACGAATACAAGAACGTCATCCGCTGGACGGATCAGATTGCCGAGCGCCCGGCCGTGCAGCGCGGCCGCATGGTCAACCGCGCCTTCGGCGATCCGTCGAGCCAGCTGCCGGAGCGCCACGACGCGTCCGATTTCGACAAGGTGCCGAAAAAGGAGTCTTGATTGCCCCCTCCGCCCTTCGCACCTGACGGTGCTACGGCGTTGGCACGCTGGCGCTACCAACCCCCCGCCAGCGGCTGCGCCGCGCGGGTGAGGCGGGCCTGTGCTTGTTGCGGGAGGCGATCATAACCATCACGCCTGCACCGGTCCCTAGACAAGCGACGGCGCTTGCCTGGGCGATCCATGCGCTGACGGCGAGCGGCGCGGTGCTGGCGTTCTTCGCGCTGCTGGCGGTGGAAGAGGGCGCCTACCGCCTCGCGCTGCTGTGGCTGGCGGCGGCGCTGGTGGTCGACGGTGTCGACGGGCCGCTGGCGCGCTGGGCGGGGGTGCGCGAGCGGACGCCGGGGCTCGACGGCGCCACGCTCGACCTCGTCGTGGATTACCTGACCTATGTCTTCGTGCCGGCGCTGCTGATCTATCGCGCCGGCCTGCTGCCGGGGGCGCTGGCGGCGGCCGGCGCCGCCGCGATCCTGCTGTCGTCGCTCTACACCTTCGCGCGCACCGACATGAAGACGCCGGACAATTTCTTCCGCGGCTTCCCGGCGGTGTGGAACGTCGTCGCCTTCTATCTTTTCCTGCTGCAGCCCGGGCACATGGCGAGCGCCATCGTGGTCGGGGTGTTTTCGGCGCTGACCTTCGCGCCGATCCACTTCATCCACCCGGTGCGGGTGCGGCTCTATCAACCCTGGCTCGGTGTCCTGACGGCGGCATGGGGCATCAGCAGCATCGCGCTGCTGTGGCCGGGCTGGAGTGTGCCCCTGATGCACGCGTGGCTGGCGCTGTCGCTGGCCGGAGCGGCTGCGCTGCTCGGCATCGGCGTCCTGCGCACGCTGCGCGGCCGCGCGTAAAGGCGCGATCAGCCGCCCGTCACGTCATCCGGTGCAGGGCGCAGAGCTTGTTGCCGTCGGGATCGCGCAGATAGGCGAGGTACAGCTTGCCCATGCCGCCCTGGCGCACGCCCGGCGGATCCTCGCAGGTCGTTCCGCCATGGGCGACGCCGGCGGCGTGCCAGGCGTCGGCCTGCGCCGATGTCGTGGCCGTGAAGCCGATCGTGGCGCCGTTGGCATGCGTCGCGCCCTTGCCGTCGATCGGCTTGGACACCGCGAACACGCCGGTGGGCATCATGTAGAACAGACGGCCATTGGGATCGGTGATCGCCGGCCCGATGCCCAGCGCGCCCAAGGCGGCGTCGTAGAATTTCTTCGAGCGGGCGATGTCGTTCGACCCGACCATGACATGCGAGAACATCATAGGCTCCTTCGTTGCGGCGCGGCCTTCCTTATGCACGGCAAGGCCGCGCCCGTCGACCGTTCTCAGCGGAATTCCAGCCCGTCGAAATCGCCCGAATTGCGCCAGGCATCGAGATATTTGAAGTAGGCGCTGGCGCCCATCGGGTAGCCGACGGCGTATTTCGCGTTGGGCGAGGGCTTGCCCTCGTTGTTGTAGTAGCCCGGCGTGCAGTCGGGCGAGCCCATCATGCGTCCCGGCCCGGTCAGCAGCAGGTCGACCCAGGCCTTCTGCGCGTCCTGGGTGACCTCGACCTCCCGGGCGCCGCGTTCCAGCGCCGCGCGCACGATGAGGCCGATGGTGCGGCCCGCCTCGGTCAGGTTGTGCGGCACGTTGGAGATCAGGTTGGCGCCCTGCGCCGGTTGGGCGAAGAACAGGTTGGGAAAGCCGTGCACATGCGTGCCGTGCTTGCTGCGCATGCCGTCGGCCCAGGCCCGCGACAGGATGAGGCCGTCGCGGCCCGTAACCTCGAAGCCGGCACGGCTGGTGTATTCGCTGCCGACCTCGAAGCCCGACGCATAGATGATGCAGTCGACTTCGTATTCCTTGCCGGCGACGACGAAGCCCTGTTCGGTGATGCGCTCGACGCCCCGGCCGTCGGTGTCGATCAGCGCGGTGCGCGGCTGGTTGAAGGCGTCCAGGTATTCGTCGTGGAAGCAGGGGCGCTTGCAGAACTGGCGGTACCAGGCCTTGAGTTTCTCGGCGGTGTCGCGGTCGCCGACCACGCGCTCGGCGCGGGTGCGGATCTCGTCCATCTTCTCGAAATCCATGTCCTCGAAGGCGGCAAGCATGATCTGCATCGTCAGCTGCTCGCGCGGGATGTGCTGCAGCTTGGCGCGGATGCGGCGCGAGATGTCGGTCCAGCCGTCCATCACGAGGTCTTCGGTGGCGTTGCCGCCGGCCTGGTTGGCGGTGAAATTCTCCAGCCAGCGCTGCTGCCAGCCCGGCGTCGCGATGCCGGCGAACCACGCGGGATCGATCGGCACGTTGGCGCGCACGTCGACCGAGGACGGCGTGCGCTGCACGACGTAGAGCTGCTTGCACCGTCCGGCGAGATGCGGCACCGCCTGCACCGCGGTCGCGCCGGTGCCGATGATGGCGACGCGCTTGTCGCCGAGCCTGTCCAGCGGCGCGCCGTGCGGATCGCCGCCGGTATAGGCGTAGTCCCAGCGGCTGGTGTGGAAGGCGTGGCCCTTGAAGCTCTCGATGCCGGGGATGCCCGGCAGCTTGGCGACGTGCAGCGGGCCGGTGCCGAGGCCGAGGAACTGCGCGGTGAAGGCGTCGCCGCGATTGGTCTTGATCAGCCAGGCGTGCTGATCGGCCTGCCAGGCGATGTCGGTCACCACGGTGTGGAACAGGGCGTTTTCGTAGAGGCCGAACTGGCGGCCGATGCGCCGGCACTGCTCGAGGATCTCCGGCGCGTGGGCGTATTTTTCCGTCGGCCGGTGGCCGGTCTCTTCGAGCAGCGGCATGTAGACCATCGACGCGGTGTCGCATTGCGCGCCGGGATAGCGGTTCCAGTACCAGGTGCCGCCGAAGTCGCCGCCCTTTTCGACGATGCGCACGTCCTTGACGCCGGCTTCGACCAGCCGCGCGCCGGTGACGAGACCGCCGAAGCCGCCGCCGACGAAGGCGAAGGTGACGTGATCGGTCTTGGGCGCGCGCTCCTTGAACGGCGTGTAGGGGTCTTCGGCGGTGACCGCGAGGTGGCCCTCGAGGCGCAGGTATTGGGCGCTGCCTTCGGCGCGCAGGCGCTTGTCGCGCTCGGCGCGGTATTTCGCGAGCAGGGCCTGTTTGTCGGCGGGGCGGCGGGCGGTTTCGGCGGCGGAACCCATGGCGTCTCGTCTTTTCGAATATCGGGTATGGAGGCTGTAGCAAACCCGCGCCGCGATTTCCAGCGCTCCTGCCGGCGTTCTTGTCGCATTATTCACCGCTGCGCGCATTGCGCGGCCCCGGACGACGCAAGACAATCGCGGTCTGGGCGGCCGGAGGGGCGGATGACGGGGAGCAGGCAGCGGTCGGCGGCGCGGCGGGGCAGCGCGCGGGCGGCGCTGTGTGCGACGCTGCTGCTGCTCGGCGCCGTGGCGGCGCGGGCGCAGACCGTCGACACCCAGATCGACATCACCGCCAGCCAGAGCGACGCCTCGCAGACCATCAACCGGCCGCTGACCATCCTGAACGGTGGGGAGAGCGCGCAATTCGTCCGGCCGAAGGGCAATTATCTCGTCGCGTTTCTCCAACTGCCCTACACCTTCGACAGCAACCCGGCGCTGGCGAACACGGCGACGCAGAACAGCTGGCGCTTCGATCCGTCGGCCAATCTCGGCGTGCAGCAGCAATTCGGACCGCTGTTGTTTACCGCGTCCTCGGCCTTCGACATCGACCGCTATCCGGACGCCAAGAGCGCCGACGCCGAGACCTGGCTGTCGTCGGCCAGGCTCGCGCTGACGCTGTGGGGCGGCTACGTCAAACCCTATGCGCAGTATCAGCCGGTGCTGAAATACGTTGCGAATTTTTCGAGCCTGAAGAGCGAGACCAACGACTATGGCGGCGGCATCGATTTCACGATCCCGGCGCTCGAGAACGGCAGCGCCGATGCCGATCTCGGCTTCACCCGGCGCTACGCGGCGGCCGGCGATTCCGACGCGGCGAGCCTCAAGACGACGCTCGGCTATGTCATGGGTCCGCTGCGCTTCCTGTTCCAGCCGGTGTTTCGCATCCGCTGGTACGACACGGTGGCCGGGTCGCGGCGCATCGACGACACGATCATCGCGCCGGCCATCGTGGAATACGATCCCGGCTGGCTGAAGCTCGGCAACGGATTGCAGGGCGACATCCAGCTCTCGGCGACCTACACGGAGAATTTCTCGACCGTGGCCACCAATCATGCGGCGCAATGGATCGTCGGCCCGACGCTGGAATTCGGCCTCGCGCAAGGCTGGGCGTTCGATCCGCTGGAGTAAGATCGGCGGCGCGCTATGCGCTGCGCGGGCGCGCCGGGTAGGGCGTGCCGTCGCGGTGGGTGATCTGCGACGTGCCGTCGACCAGAGCGGCGACGAGGTCGATGTCGGGATAGTGCGCCGTATCGGTTTCGAGGTGGTTGCCGATCTCGAGGATGACGGCGTCTTCCGCCCCGCGGTTCTGCAAATGGTGGCCGTTGGGATCGCCGGCCCGAAAGCCCGCGCTGTCGCCGGCGCGCAGGATTTCCTCGCCCTCATCGGTCACCAGCACGACTTCGCCGGAGACGACGAAGACGAACTCGTCGCTATGGTCGTGCCAATGGCGCTGCGTCGACCAGGTGCCGGGCGGCAGGCGCAGGAGCGTGACGCCGATCTTGGTCAGGCCCGCGGCCTGCGCCAGCCGCTTGCGCTCGCGCTTGGCGACCGCCGCGGCGAAGGGCGCCGGATAGCCGGAGCCGACATGCGTCGCGATAGCTGCGATGTCGAGTTTCTTGGTCATGCGCGACCCTCGATTGCGAAGTTGCTCCGCAGGCTATCCGCGGACGGCGGCAATATGAAGCGCGCCATCGCATGGCCAGTTCTTCAAGGCGCGGGAAGGGCTCCGGCCTTCGACATGCTGCGCCAAGCCGCATATCCACCCGATGAACCTGCAAGGGCGGCGGCGAGCAAAGTGCCGTCCGTTGCAGCGCTTGCCATATCATAAAGAACGCCAGAACCGTCGGGGATGCCTAGTGCCAGGATGGAGAGTACGCCGGCGACCATGCCGGCAAAAATATAAGCGATCCTGGCCCTGAAACGCAGTGCGATCACCACCGTTCCGACGAGCAAGACCGGTACGACGGCAAGGACAGCCGTGAATAGACTCAACATCAGGCCAATTTGAAGGATGCCGATGATAATCGCGCCGCCAGTTTGACGCCAAGCCGATGCCGACGTGACGACGGAGGCCAAGAACCACCACGTCATCAGTGCGGCCCAGAACATTGGCGCTGCCACGGCTTCGGCAACGAAAAAAGCCTTGAACAAAGATGCGCGTCGCGAACGAGTATCTGCGGCAACAACCGACAGGTTGGCGCCATCCGCCGTCAATATGTTCGCGCCTTGGGCGGGATATATTCGACTTCGTTGGTCAGCGTGTAGGTGTGGACCGGGCGGTAGTCGAGGCGGGCGCGGCCGGTGGCGGGGTCGAGCCAGGACAGCGTGTGCTTCATCCAGAGGGTGTCGTCGCGATTGGGAAAGTCCTCGCGGGCGTGGGCGCCGCGGCTTTCGTGACGCACGACCGCGCCTTCGATGGTCACGATGGCCTGCTGGATCAGGTTCTCGAACTCCAGGGTCTCGACGAGGTCGGTGTTCCAGATCAGCGAACGGTCGGCGACGCGGATGTCCTTCAGCCGGGCGTAGATCTCGTCGATGTTCTTCTGGCCGCTGGCCAGCGTCTCGCCGGTGCGGAACACGGCGGCGTCCTGTTGCATCGCCTGCTGCATGGCGAGGCGCAGTTCGGCGGTCCTGGTGCCGCCCTTGGCATTGCGATATTTGTCGAGCCGGGCGAGGGCGTCGTCGCCGGCGCCCTTGGGCAGGTCGTGATGGCCGGTGATGCCCTTGAGCGACTCCGCGGCATGCTCGCCGGCCGCCTTGCCGAAGACGACCAGATCGATCAGCGAATTGGAGCCGAGCCGGTTGGCGCCGTGCACCGAGACGCAGGCCGCCTCGCCGACCGCCATCAGGCCCTGGATCGGCGTGTCGGGATTGCCGTCCTTGAGCGTCAGCGCCTGGCCGGTATAGGCGCAAGGAATGCCGCCCATGTTGTAATGCACCGTCGGCAGCACCGGGATCGGCTCCTTGGTGACGTCGACGCCGGCGAAGATGCGGGCGCTCTCCGAGATGCCGGGCAGGCGCTCATGGATGATCTTGGGGTCGAGATGCGACAGGTGCAGGAAGATATGATCCTTGTTGGGGCCGACGCCGCGGCCTTCGCGGATCTCGATGGTCATGGCGCGCGAAACGACGTCGCGCGATGCGAGGTCCTTGGCGTTGGGCGCATAGCGCTCCATGAAGCGCTCGCCCTCGGAGTTGGTGAGATAGCCGCCTTCGCCGCGCACGCCTTCGGTGATCAGGACGCCGGCGCCGAAGATGCCGGTGGGATGGAACTGCACGAACTCCATGTCCTGCAGCGGCAGGCCGGCGCGCAGGACCATCGCGTTGCCGTCGCCGGTCTGGGTGTGGGCGCCGGTGCAGGACAGATAGATGCGTCCGTAGCCGCCGGTCGCCAGGATCACCTTGTGGGCGCGGAAGCGGTGGATGGTGCCGTCGTCGAGATTCCAGGTCATGACGCCGACCACGGCGCCGTCGTCCATGATCAGGTCGAGGGCGAAATACTCGATGAAGAAATTGACCTCGTGCTTGACGCACTGGCCGTAGAGCGTGTGCAGGATGGCGTGGCCGGTGCGATCGGCGGCGGCGGCGGTGCGCTGGGCGATGCCCTTGCCGTAGTTCGACGTCATGCCGCCGAAGGCGCGCTGGTAGATCTTGCCTTCCTCGGTGCGGGAGAACGGCACGCCGAAATGCTCGAGTTCGTAAACGGCGCCCGGCGCATGGCGGCAGAGATATTCGATGGCGTCCTGGTCGCCCAGCCAGTCGGCGCCCTTGACCGTGTCGTACATGTGCCAGCGCCAGTCGTCCTCGCCCATATTGCCGAGCGCGGCGGAGATGCCGCCCTGCGCCGCCACGGTGTGGCTGCGGGTCGGGAACACCTTGGTGATGCAGGCGGTCTTGAGGCCCTGGCGGGCGCATTCCAGCGTGGCGCGAAGCCCCGCGCCGCCGGCGCCGACGACGACGACGTCAAAGGTGTGATCGACGATGGTGTAAGCGGCGGTCATAGCGGTCCAGCGATGCGGAGGAGGGCGAACAGGGCGGCGGCGACGACGGCGAGCGCGAAGGCGCGCATCAGCAGCATCGCCGAGAGCTTCTGCCAGTTGGCGTAGATGTAATCGTCGATCACGACCTGCAGGCCGAGCGCCATGTGGTAGACGGCGATGACGACGAAGGCCGCCATCAGGATCGCGTTCAGCGGACGCGACAGGAAGGCGAGCGTCGCGGCTTCGTGCGCGCCGACGAGGCCCAGGATCGAGACGGCGAACCACAGCGACAGCGGCACCAGGGCCGCGGCCGTGACGCGCTGGCGCCAGAAATGGGTGACGCCGGAATGGGCCGAGCCGAGGCCTTCGACCTTGTGCAGGGGCGTTTCGAGGCTCACTGGTAATAGCCTCCATGGCCGAGATAGGCGGCGGCGAAGACGCCGGCGGCGACGAGGATCGAGGCGGCGATGACGATGATGCTGTTCATCTGCGCCGCCGCTTTCGAAAAGCCGTAGCCGAGATCCCAGGCGAGGTGCCGGATGCCGTTGAGCAGGTGAAAGGCCAGCGACCAGGTGACGCCGAACAGGATCACCTGGCCGAGCGGCGTGGCCGCGAGGTCGGTGAACCGGTTGAAGGCTTCAGGCCCCGAAGCGGTGGCGATCAGCCACCAGCCGAGCAGGACGGTGCCGGCGGCAAGGCCGCAGCCGGTGATCCGGTGCACGATCGACGTCGCCATCGTGACCGGCCAGTGATAGATCGTCACGAAGGGTGACAGCGGGCGCGGACGGCGCGCCGGGTGCGGGGTTTCCGCCATGAAAATCCTCGAAAAAACGTCGTGCGAAGCGGGGCGGAGTGTAGGGCGGGGGACCCTCAAGTCAACCGCGTACCGGCGGCGGTGACGCCCGCGCGAGGGCGAGCAATTGGGTGTCGCGGCCGTCCTCGACGAAGTCCAGCACCGGGCGAAAACCGACCGCTGCGGAGGCCGCGAGCGCCGCCCCGTTTTCGTGCTCATGCGCGATGAGGCAGCGCGTCTCGCCGGGATAGAGCGTGTAGACGATCTCGCGCACATAGGCGCCGAGCATGGCGCGGCCCAGTCCCTTGCCGAGGCGTTCCGGCTCCAGGATGGCGAGGTCGATGCCGATGCCGTCCTGGGCGCCGGTCAGCCTGGCCCAATCCGGCCAGTCGGCGATTCGGTAGCACTGAATGTAGGCGAAGGGCATGCCTTGGTGCAGGGCGAGGTGGCAATGCGTCGGCGCTTCGTGGCGGATGCGCGCGCCATACTTGGCCTCGACCTCGGCCAGCGAGATCGGTTCGCGCTGGAAGAAGCGGCGCAGATGCGGCCGGTTCAGCCGTTCCCACAGCCAGGGCAGATCGTTTTCGGTCAGCGGGCGGAAGGCGACGGCGAGGTCCGGCATGGCGCGAAACCTAGAGTTTATTCGGGTTGGATTGAATAACCCCAAAAACCGTCATCGCCGTCCGACGCTGTCGCTCGGACCATGCGGGCGACCCAATTTGTTTCTGCCTGAGCAAAATGGGTTGCCCGGACAAGCCGGGCAATGACGGTATGGGAATTGGATAAATTCAAACCAAAACCACACTAGCCTGGAAGGCCGCCACGGCCGAAGACCACACTGAACATTTTGTCACTTTGCAGTGCAGCATCGGATACGGCATGGTCCCGCCACGGGTTGGGGGTTTTCGCCGAAAATGAGTGAGCTAGGCAGCACCGCAGCGGACCTGCGTCCGGTCCGCTTTGCGCTTCCGGCCGCACCGCTTTCGCGCCCGCTCACCGAAGCCGCCGGCACGCTGCTGCTAAGCGCGATGCTGCTCTCGGTCGCTGTGTGGAACGGTTTTCCGATCATCTTCTACGACACCGGCGCCTACATGCTGCAGGGGCTGGGGCATCTGTTCATCGCCGAGCGCTCGCCGATCTATTCCGGATTCCTGGCAGTGACCGGCGGCGCCGCCAGCCTGTGGTTCGTGGCCATCGCGCAATGCGCCGTCACCGGCTTCGTCATGGTGCAGTTCGCGCGCGCGGTTCGCCCGGAGTTGTCGCTGTGGGCGCTGCTCGGCATCGGTGCCGCGCTGTGCCTGACGACGGGGCTGCCCTGGTATGCCGGCCAGATCGAGCCCGACTGTTTCGTCGCCATCGCGCCCCTGGCGATCTATGTGCTGGCGTTTCACGGCGCGGCGCTGGGGCGGACGCGCAGCGCCCTGCTGGTGGCCGCCGCCGCGCTCGCCACCGCCTGCCATGCCTCGCACATCGCGCTGGCGGCGGGGCTCATCGCCGTCATCGCCGGCCTCTATTTCGCGCCGACGGCGTGGATCGAAGGCAACGACCTGCCGCGGCCGCGCCTGCTGCTGGCCGCGGCCAGCCTCGCGCTCGCCGTCGTCGCGGTGTTCGCCGCGAACTATGCCTTCACGCGGGAGATCTTCTTCAGCCGCTCGGGCGCGATCTTCCTCGAAGCGCGCATCATGGAAGACGGCCTGATCGCGCCGGTGCTCGACGCCGATTGCCCCAGGGCCGGCTATGCCGTGTGTCCCTA
The DNA here is from genome assembly GCA_035570795.1 of Rhizomicrobium sp. Taxonomy (GTDB): domain Bacteria; phylum Pseudomonadota; class Alphaproteobacteria; order Micropepsales; family Micropepsaceae; genus Rhizomicrobium. The sequence continues at coordinate 56,595 of DATMKZ010000074.1, read as the reverse complement.
CAAGGACCGCTTGCCGTCGCGCGCCGACACCTGGCTGTGGATGGCGAACCAGAGCCCGTTCCACCGGCTCGGCGGCTTTCCCAAGATGGAGAAGGAATCGGCGGCGCTGGTGGCGGCGAGCCTGACGCGCTATCCGCTCGAGAACGCCATCGTCGGCCTCGAGGACGCGGTGCTGCAGTTCTTCTGGTTCCAGACCGGCGACGGGATCGTGCCGCAGGAATGGGTGCTCAACCGCGAATTCAAGATCGCCATCCCGCAGCAGCTCAACGCCTATGACCGCGCCTATCAGCAGGAGGGCGAGATCTGGTTTGTGCCGGTCAACCTGGTGCATGTTCCGGTGGCGCTGCTGTCGTTGGCGGCGCTCTACCTGATCGCGCGGCGGGTGCGGGCGCGGCGCGACTGGCGCGGCGGCGTGCTGCCGGCTTTCGTCCTTCTGGCGCTGCTCGGCAATGCCTTCATCTGCGGGGTGTTTTCGGGGCCGCATGGCCGCTACCAGTCGCGCATCATGTGGCTGCCGACCTTCGCGGTGCTCCTGATCGCGTGGCCCGAGATCGAGGGCGAGTTGCGCCGCCGTTTCGGCGCCAAACCGGCCACAGGCTGACGCGGCGCGGCGCCTTGCGGGTGGGTGTCGAATCCGGCACTTAATGGCCCGCCATGGCCCGCAAAATCCGCATCGCTCCCTCGATCCTGTCGGCCGATTTTTCGCGCCTGGGCGCCGAGATCGAGGCGGTGGAAGCAGCCGGCGCCGATCTCATCCATGTCGACGTCATGGACGGGCATTTCGTGCCCAACATCACCATCGGCCCGATGGTGGTGAAGGCGATCAAACCGCACGCCAAAAAGCCGCTCGACGTCCACTTGATGATCTCGCCGGTCGATCCGTTCGTCGAAGCCTTCGCCGAGGCCGGCGCCGACGGCATCACGGTGCATCCCGAAGCCGGCCCGCATGTCCACCGCACGCTGCAGCTGATCCGCTCGCTCGGCAAGAAGCCCGGCGTGGTGCTCAATCCGGGCACGCCAGTCGAGGCGCTCGACAACCTGCTCGATCTCGTCGACCTGGTGCTGGTGATGAGCGTCAATCCCGGCTTCGGCGGGCAGAGCTTCATCTACAGCCAGCTCAAGAAGATCGAGACGATCGCCGGCATGATCGCCCGCAGCGGCCGCGACATCGCGCTGGAAGTCGACGGCGGCATAAATCCGCAGACGGCCAAGGAGGCCATCGCAGCCGGCGCGACGGTGCTGGTCGCGGGCACGGCGGTGTTCAGCGGCGGGGCGGGGCGCTACGCCGCCAACATCGCCGCCTTGCGCGGCTGACGCCGTGGCCGAGCCCCAATCGCGCTTCGTGCCGCTCGCTCTGCTTCCCGAGCTCTTCAGGGCCCTTGTGTGGCGCTGGCTGCGGCCGCTGCGCGTCTGGTATCGCCGCACCTGGCTGTACCGGCGCTTCCTCGGCGGGCCGCTCTCCGACCGCATCCTGTTTCATCCCTATGACGCGCTGCCGCGCCGCCTCGAAGACGCCGACGCGCTGCTGCGCGGCCGTTTCCGCTTCCACGGCGAGACGGTCGAGGTCAGGGACGGCTCGGTGTTCGACGTCAAGCCGCCGTCGGAGGACTGGGCCAAGGCGCTGCACGGTTTCGCCTGGCTGCCGCCGCTGGCGCTGGCGGGCGGCGAGGCCGCGCGGACGCTGGCGACCAACCTGATCAGCCAATGGCTGAAGCGCCATTCGCGCTATTCCGAGCCCGCCTGGTCGGCGGAGGTGATCGCGCGGCGGCTGGTGCATATCTTCGCGCATGGCCGGCTGGTGATCGCCAATTCGGATCTGTTGTGGCGCTCCAAAGTGTTCGTCTCGCTGCGCGAGCAGTCGCGCATGCTGGCGCGCATCGCCGGCGAGGCGCCCGACGGCATGCGCCGCTTCGAGACCGCGGCGGCGTTCGCGTTGTCGGGCGCCTGCCTCGGCGACAGCCAGCGCCGGCTGGAGGAAGGCCTCAAATGCCTCGAAGGCGAGATCGCGCGCCAGATCCTGCCCGATGGCGGCCATGTCAGCCGCTCGCCGGAGGAGATCGTCAACTGCTACCGGCTGATCATGATGGTGATGGATGCGCTCGGCGCCGGCGGCCTCGACGTGCCGCATGCGATCCGCAGCGCTTATGACCGCGTCGCGCCGGCGATCCGCTTCTTCCGTCACGGCGACGGCGCGCTGGCGCTGTTCAACGGCGGCACCGAAGGCGATGCGCGCACCGTCGCGGGCCTCCTGGCGCGCGACGAGGTGCGCGGCCTGCCGTTCGCCTTCGCGCGGCATTCCGCCTATCAGCGCCTGGCGGCGGGCAAGACGCTGCTGCTGATGGACGTCGGCGCGGTGCCGCCCGGCGCCTTCTCGGTGGCGGCGCATGCGTCGTGCCTCGCCTTCGAGCTTTCGAGCGGCAGCCAGCGCCTGGTCGTCAATTGCGGCGCCGCCGGCGCGGCGCAGCCCAAATGGGAATCGGCGCTGCGCGCCACCGCGGCGCATTCGACGCTGGTCGTCGCCGATGTCTCGATGGCGGCGATCCTGCCGCCGGGCTTCGCGCGCAACCTGTTGGGCCCGCGCCTGCTGCGCGGCCCGGCGCAGATCGAAACGCGGCGCTCGGAGACGCCGCAGGGCTGGTGCATCGAGGCCAGCCATGACGGCTACCTCGCGCCCTTCGGCGTCCGGCATGAGCGCCAGATCACGGTCTCGGCGCAGGGGCTCGGCGTCACCGGCGCCGACCGGCTGCTGCCCAAGGCCGAGAAGGGCCGCAAGGACGTCGCCTTCGCAATCCGCTTCCACGTCCATCCCGACGTGCGGATTTCGCCGTCGCAGGGCGGCGCGGTGCTGCTCAAACTGCCGAGCGGCGAGGGCTGGCGCTTTCGCTCCGGCGCGCCGCTGGCGATCGAGGAAAGCGTCTATCTCGGCGGCGACCAGGTGCGCCGCACCGAGCAGATCGTGCTGACGGGTTCGGTTAAAGACCAGCCGGTGGAGGTCGCCTGGGTGTTCGAGCAGATCGGGTCATCGTGACGCTTTTTCCCGCGCGCTCCGCATGCCAACATGCCGCCAGCCGATTTGATGTCCACACCGCGGTGCAGGTTATTCATGGTTCAGCTCACATTGCCCAAGGGCAGCAGCCCGGCCAAAGGTAAGGTCTGGCCGGCGCCGAAGACCGCCAACGGCAAGAAGCCCAAGGGCTCGAAGGACTTCAAGGTCTACCGCTACGATCCCGACAGCGACGCCAATCCGCGCGTCGACACCTATACGGTCGACCTGGCGAGCTGCGGGCCGATGGTCCTGGACGCGCTGATCAAGATCAAGAACGAGATCGATCCGACGCTGACCTTCCGCCGCTCCTGCCGCGAGGGCGTATGCGGCTCCTGCGCCATGAACATCGCCGGCGGCAACACGCTGGCCTGCACCAAGGCGATCACCGACGTGTCGGGGCCGATCGCTGTCTATCCCTTGCCGCACATGCCGGTGGTCAAGGACCTGGTGCCAGACCTGACGAATTTCTACGCGCAATACGCCTCGATCGAGCCGTTCCTGCAGACCAAGACGGCCGAGCCGGAAAAGGAGTGGCAGCAGTCGCCGCAGGAGCGCGCCAAGATCGACGGGCTCTATGAGTGCATCCTGTGCGCCTGCTGCTCGACGGCGTGCCCGAGCTATTGGTGGAACTCCGAGCGCTATCTGGGACCGGCGGCGCTGTTGCAATCCTATCGCTGGCTGGCCGACAGCCGCGACGAGCATACCGGCGAGCGGCTGGACAAGCTGGAGGATCCGTTCCGGCTCTATCGCTGCCACACGATCATGAACTGCACCAACACCTGCCCCAAGGGCCTCAATCCCGCCAAGGCGATCGGCGAGATCAAGCAGATGCTGGTCAAGCGCAGCGTGTGACGGGAACGCTCCAGAGTTGATTTGTTTTTGAAATTACTCAAATCACTCCGTCGTTGCCCGGCCCACGCTGTCGCTAGGCCCGTCCGGGCAACCCATTTTTCTTCATCTGAAAACAAAATGGGTCGCCCGCATAAAGCGGGCGATGACGGCTTTGGGTGATCCAATTCAAACCAAATCGACTCTAAGCCGCGGCCGGCGCCGCACCCTTGCGCAGCCGCATCAGCCGCCACAGCAGCGCCGAGGCCCATAGCGACGGCCGGCCCTGGGGCTTGGCGCCGATCGCCTTGGCCACCATCTGCACCAGCTTCTGGATATGCTGGCGGCGGTAGATCTTGTTGAGGATGCTGGCGGCGACGCGCGAATGATATTTGCGCCGGTAGGGAATGTGGGCGCTGTCCGCAAGCGATACGTTGGCGCAGTAATAGGCGTAGGCGAGCTCGTCGTCCTCGGATTCGGTCACCCGGCCGATGGCGATGGCGAGCTTCTTCCAGAACGGCAGGTCGGGTTCGCGTTGCGCCTGAAGAGTCTCGAAGAAAAGCTTGTAATGCCTGAACTCGTCGGCCGCGATGCGGCCTGCGATCTCCTTGAGGACCGGCTCCTCGGTCGCGTCCTTGATGGCGGTGTAATAGGACGAGGTGCCGCTCTCGACGACGCAGCGCGCGATCATCTCGCCGCGGCGGCTGCCGCGGATCGAGCCGCCGTCGGAGTTGGCCAGATGCGCTGGCTGGTAGCCGGCCCGGAAGCGGGCGAAGGCCTCGTCGAGCTTGTAGGTCGGATCGGCCATTTCGGCCCAGCGGCCGAGCGCGCGGCCATGCTGGCTCTCCTCGCGGCCCCATTGTTCCAGCGCCGCCATCGTCTCGGGGCCGCCATCGTGGAAGACGCGCTTGAGATAGGTGACGTAGTCGGGAGCGTTGAACTCCACGAGGGCGGCCGACTTGATCGCGGCCACCATCCAGGGCTCGGCTTTGGACGGGTCGAACGCGTCCCAGCGGACATCGTCCAACGTCCAGCCCTCTTTGTAGACGGCGGTTCCCGTCATGCGTACCCCATGGTCCTCACAGAATCCGGACCTCTTGAACGTATCATAGCAAAAACCGTTGCCGCACAGAACTACGGGCGCCGCGGCCGCTCGGACCAAGGGGCCGCGCGAAAGACTGATTAGCCAGTACTATCAAGGGGATCAAGCGACACGTCGCCGCCTGCGACGATTACCGCGCGGACATGTTACCATGCGCAGCCCGGCCTTCCGTGCCGGGATCGTTCGCGGCCCGCGCCCGCCTTGCGTTTCCAAAATGGGTGCATCGCCGACCGGCACCTGCTGGGCGGCTCGAAGCGAAAGGCATTTCCCATGACGAAGTATTTCGCGGCCGCGGCCGCCTTTGCGATTCTCGGCACCTGCGGGACCGCGAGCGCGCAGCCGGCGCCGGAGATTCCCGTCGGCAATCACTATGCCTGCTATCCGGTGCGCCAGGAGGGCGATTTCAGGCCGGTGACGGCGGTGTTCACCGACCAGTTCGGGCATTTCGGCGCCGTGGTGACGGGGATCACGCGGCTGTGCAATCCCGCGACCAAGCTGATGGACGGCCGGCCCTACAAGATGGTCGATGCGAACCTGCACCTGACCTGCTATGCGATCCGGCCGGTCGATTTCGGGCGCCGCACGGTGCGCACGACGGATCAGTTCGGCACGCGCGAGCTGTTGGTGGCGCCGCCGACCGAAGTGTGCCTGCCGGCGGCCAAGACGCTGCTGAAGTAGGTAGAACGCTGCACGCGCAGCTAGAACGCGGCGCGTACCAGGCGCAGATCGTCCAGCAGCTCGCCGAGGCGGGCTTTCTCCGCATCGGTGGCGGCCGCGATCAGGTCGGACTCGGCGTCCTTGATGCGCAGATCGAGGACGGCGAGGTCGAGCTCGGCGAATGGGATGGCTTCCTCCGCCAGGATCGTCACCTTGGCGGCGCTGACCTCGGCGAAACCGCCGCGGATGAAGAAGCGGCTGTCCACGCCGTCCTTCAGCACGTCGATCATGCCCGGCCTGAGCGTGGTGACGACCGGCGCGTGGCCCGCCATGACGCCCATATAGCCGTCCGTGGCGGGGATGGTGACCATGTCGGCAGTGTCGGAGAGCAGGAGCCGCTCCGGCGCCACCAGGTCGAAGGCGATTTTGTCGGCCATGTCTGTTTAGCGAATGGCGAGTAGCGAATAGCGAATAGGGTACGGCATTCCGCCCGTTATCAACGCTGTTCGTTTCCCTATTCGCTACTCCCTATTCGCTATTCGCCAAGTATCACGCCGCTTCCGCCGCCATTTTTTGCGCCTTGGCCACCGCGTCCTCGATGGTGCCGACGTTGTAGAACGCCTGCTCGGGCAGCTGGTCGTACTCGCCGTCGACGATCGCCTTGAAGGATCGTATCGTATCGGCCAGCTGCACGAACACGCCGGGCAGATTGGTGAACTGCTCGGCGACGAAGAAGGGCTGCGAGAAGAAGCGCTGGATCTTGCGGGCGCGCGCCACCACCAGCTTGTCGTCTTCGGAGAGCTCGTCCATGCCGAGAATGGCGATGATGTCCTTCAATGCCTTGTACTGCTGCAGCACTTCCTGGACGCGGCGGGCGACGGCGTAGTGCTCCGCGCCGATGACGTTCGGGTCCATGATGCGCGAGGTGCTGTCGAGCGGATCGACGGCCGGGAAGATGGCGAGCGCGGCGATGTCGCGGGAGAGCACGGTGGTGGCGTCCAGATGCGCCATCGAGGTGGCCGGCGCCGGATCGGTCATGTCGTCGGCCGGCACGTAGATGGCCTGCACCGAGGTGATCGAGCCCTTGTCGGTCGAGGTGATGCGCTCCTGCAGGTTGCCCATCTCGCTGGCCAGCGTCGGCTGGTAGCCCACGGCCGACGGGATGCGGCCGAGCAGGGCGGACACTTCGGAGCCTGCCTGCGTGAAGCGGAAGATGTTGTCGATGAACAGCAGCACGTCCTTGCCCTCGACGTCGCGGAAATATTCCGCCTGGGCGAGGCCGGTCAGCGCGACGCGGGCGCGGGCGCCGGGCGGCTCGTTCATCTGGCCGTAGACCAGCGTGCATTTCGAACCGGCGGTCGAGCCCGTCTTGGGATCGATGTTCACCTTGGAGTCGATCATCTCGTGATAGAGGTCGTTGCCTTCGCGGGTGCGCTCGCCGACGCCGGCCAGCACCGAATAGCCGCCATAGGCCTTGGCGATGTTGTTGATCAGCTCCTGCATGGTCACGGTCTTGCCGACGCCGGCGCCGCCGAACAGGCCGATCTTGCCGCCCTTGGTGTAGGGGCAGAGCAGGTCGATGACCTTGATGCCGGTGACGAGGACTTCGGCGGTGCCCGCCTGCTCGACGAAGGTCGGCGCTTCGCGGTGAATGCTCGACATGTGCTCTTCGGAGATCGGGCCGGCTTCGTCGATCGGCTCGCCGATGACGTTCATGATGCGCCCCAGGCAGGCGGGGCCGACCGGCACGCGGATCGGCGCGCCGGTGTCGCGCACTTCGGCGCCGCGCACCAGACCCTCTGTGGTGTCCATGGCGATGGCGCGCACCGCGTTCTGGCCCAGATGCTGCGCCACCTCGAACACCAGGCGGACCGGCTTGCCGGTCTTGGCGTCGATATTGGTGGTCTCCAGCGCGTTCAGGATCGCCGGCAGGTCGCCGTCGAACTCGACGTCGACGACGGCGCCGATGACCTGGGAGAGGCGGCCCTTGGCGTTGGCTTTGACGGGTGCTGCGGACATGGTTCGGTCTCTTTCTGTAGGCGGGTCAGACGGCGGAGGCACCGGAGATGATCTCGATCAGCTCCTTGGTGATCTGCGCCTGACGGGTACGGTTCATCTGGATGGTGAGGGCTTTGATGAGGTCGCCGGCGTTGCGCGTGGCGTTGTCCATGGCGGTCATCTGCGCGGCGAAGAAGCCGGCCTGGTTGTCGAGCGTGGCGGCGAGCAGCTGGACGGCGATGTTCTGCGGCAGCAGGGCTTCGAGGATGGTGGTCTCGTCCGGCTCGTATTCGTAGAACGCGGCCTTGCTGTCCGCGTCCAGCGTCACGGGAATGAGCTGGCGCACGGTCGGCGTCTGGGTTACGACCGATTTGAACTTGCTGGAGATCAGCGTCACGACATCGACTTCGCCGCCGACATAGAGCTCGATGATCTTGCGGGCGACGGGGCGGATGAGCGCCAGATTGGCGGTCTTGACGCCCATCTCATAGGTCTCGACGAAGCGCTGGGCGTGGTTGCGGCGCAGCTGGTCGCGGCCCTTGCGCCCGAGGGTGATGATGCGCACCTCCTTGCCGTCGGCCAGCAGCTTGGCGATCTTCTCGCGCGCCGCGCGCACGATGCCGGAGTTGAAGCCGCCGGCGAGGCCGCGGTCCGAGGTCGCCACGACGATGAGATGGCGCTGGTCCTTGCCGTTGCCGGCCAGCAGCAGCGGCGCCGACGGGCCCGAGACGCCGGCCGCGAGGTTGGCGATGACGCCCGCCATGCGCGCCGCATAGGGCCGCGCGGCCTCGGCGGCGGACTGGGCGCGGCGCAGTTTCGCCGCCGCCACCATCTGCAGCGCCTTGGTGATCTTCTGCGTGGACTTGACGCTCGCGATCCGCGTGCGCATGTCCTTGACGGTAGCCATGAGCGGCCAATCTTTCCTAAATCGGTCTTCGCGTCTCTAGGCCACGAAGGTCTTGGCGAATTCGGCGAGCGCGTCCTTCAGCATGGTCTCGAGCTCGGGCGTCAGCGCCTTCTGCTTGCGGATGCCTTCGAGGAATTGCGGATAGCTGCTCTTCAGCTTGGAGAGCAGCGCCTCCTGGTAGGCGCCGACCTTGGCGACCGGGATCGGATCGAGGTAGCCGCGCGTGCCGGCATAGATCACCGCCACCTGTTCCTCGACCGCGAAGGGCTTGTATTGCGGCTGCTTGAGAAGCTCGGTCAGGCGCTCGCCGCGCGCCAGCATCTTCTGGGTCGCGGCATCGAGGTCGGAGCCGAATTTCGCGAAGGCCGCCATCTCGCGATACTGGGCGAGCTCGGCCTTGACCGGACCGGAGGCGGTCTTCATCGCCTTGATCTGGGCCGAGGAGCCGACGCGGCTGACGCTGGCGCCGACGTTAATTGCCGGCCTTATGCCCTGGTAGAACAGGTCGGTCTCGAGAAAGATCTGGCCGTCGGTGATCGAGATCACGTTGGTCGGGATGTAGGCCGCGATGTCGTTGGCCTGGGTCTCGATGACGGGCAGGGCGGTCAGCGAGCCCGCGCCGTTGTCCTCGTTGAGCTTGGCGGCGCGCTCGAGCAGGCGGCTGTGCAGGTAGAAGACGTCGCCGGGATAGGCTTCGCGGCCCGGCGGGCGGCGCAGCAGCAGCGACATCTGGCGATAGGCGACGGCCTGCTTGGAAAGATCGTCGTAGATGATCAGCGCGTGCATGCCGTTGTCGCGGAACCATTCGCCCATGGCGCAGCCGGAGAACGGCGCGAGGAACTGCAGCGGCGCCGGGTCGGAGGCGGTGGCGGCGACGATGATGGTGTATTCGAGCGCTCCCGCGTCGGCGAGCGTCTTGACGATCTGCGCCACGGTCGAGCGCTTCTGGCCGATGGCGACGTAGATGCAATAGAGCTTGGCGCTCTCGTCGGTGCCGGCGTTGATCGGCTTCTGGTTGATGATGGCGTCGACGGCGACGGCGGTCTTGCCGGTCTGGCGGTCGCCGATGATGAGCTCGCGCTGGCCGCGGCCGATCGGGATCAGCGCGTCGATGGCTTTCAGGCCGGTCTGCACCGGCTCGTGCACCGATTTGCGCGGGATGATGCCGGGCGCCTTGACGTCGACGCGGCGGCGCTCGGCGATGTTCTCGATCGGACCCTTGCCGTCGATCGGATTGCCGAGCGCGTCGACGACGCGGCCGAGCAGGCCCTTGCCGACGGGCACGTCCACGATGGCGCGGGTGCGCTTGACGGTGTCGCCTTCCTTGATGGTCGAGTCGTTGCCGAAGATCACGACGCCGACATTGTCGTTCTCCAGGTTCAGCGCCATGCCCTTGATGCCGCCCGGAAACTCGACCATCTCGCCGGCCTGGACGCTGTCGAGGCCGTAGACGCGCGCGATGCCGTCGCCGACGGACAGCACTTGTCCGACTTCGCTGACTTCCGCCTCGGCGCCGAAATTCTGGATTTCGCGCTTCAGGATGGCGGAGATTTCCGAGGGCTGGATGTTCATTCTAGGTACCTCTCATGGCGCTGCGGATGCCGGCCAGCTTCGTGCGCAGGGATGAATCGATCATGCGCGAGCCCACCTTGACGACGAGGCCGCCGAGCAGGGTGGGATCGACTTTGGTTTCGAGGTTCGGCTCGCGGCCGAGCTTGGCCTTGAGCACGGCTTTGAGGTCGGTGATCTCGGCGTCGCTGAGGACGCGGGCCGAGGTGACGTGCGCCGGCACGGCGCCGCGCATGGCGGCAACCAGACGGCCGAAGGCGGCGATGATGTCGCGAAGCGCGAACAGGCGGCGCTTGGCGGCCAGCGTCAGGACGAACTGGGTGCCGAGCCGGGAGGCGCCCATCGCCGCGAGCACGGCCGTCATCGCCTTGCCCTGGTCGTCGGCGCCGAAGGCCGGCGATTTCACCAGGCGCATGAGATCGGCGCTCTGGTCCATCATGGTGCGGAGCGCAGCGAAATCCTGCTCCAACGCGGCGACCTGTCTGGTCTCCTGCGCCAGCTCGAAAACGGCGGTGGCATAGCGCCCCGCCAGTCCGACTTCGCGTTGCTGTTCCGATGCCACGTTCGTCCTTCAAACCCTGGCGTTTTTGCTTTCGCGCCGGTCACATAAGCATTTGAAATAATTGGTGGATTTACACCACGTGCGGCCGAGTCCCCGCGCGCGCGAAGCAGGTAGCATGGGCCTTACCGTGGCGCAACAATCGGCCACTAGCCGTGGTGTCGCGGGGGCCGAAAAGCCCAACGCGGTGGCAGCCCGCAGGGAGCGCCCGAGCGCCGGCCGATCGGCAGGCGGCGAAACCGTTGCAGCCGCCGCCATCCCGTCATAGTATGACAGTGTCATATCGAGGTTCCATCATGCCACGCAGCAGCCGGCCAATTTCCGTGACCCTCGGCGATCTGCACGCGGGCGTGGCGTCGCGGGTCACGACGGGTGCCTATGCCTCAGCCAGTGAAGTCCTGCGCGCGGCGCTGCGCGCGCTCGACCGCGAAGAAGCGGCGATTGACGACTGGCTGCGCCAGCGTGTCGATGAAGCCCTGAGCGACAAGCGGCCCAGCGTTCCTGCGGCTACGGTGTTTGCCCGTCTGCGCAAGCACCATGCCCGCAGGACAAAGGCGACGCGTGAAGCGGTTTAAGGTCACTTTCCGGCCCCTGGCCGAAAAGGATCTCATCGATCTTTATGACTATATCGCCGACGAAGCCGGGACGCGCGTGGCGGGCGCGTATATCGACCGCATCGAAGGCGCCTGTCTCGCGCTGAAGACGTTTCCTCTGCGCGGCACCGCGCGCGACAACATCGGGCCGGGCTTGCGGACAATGGCGTTCGAACGACGGGCTATGATCGTCTTTCGCGTCCTGAAGTCCGAGGTGACCATCGTACGGATTTTCCATGGCGGACGCGATTTCGAGCGGATTTTGCGGCTCTCGTCCGACGCATAACCGGCGTTATTTCAAATTTTAGCCAATGTTCGACCCGGGCTTTAACGCGGCCCGGGCCATCCTCCATCCGTGGGGCAGGGGCAGAACGCCATGGGTGAAACGGTCGTCGGGGCATTCCGGCAGGTTTTCGGGTTTCTGGTGCAGGGCATCGATTTCGCCGCCGACGGGCGGGCGGCGTTCGAGAGCGAACTGCGCGAACTGGTGGCGCCGCACATGGCGGTCTTGGCGCATCGCCGCGCCAAGCTGCTGGACGATGCCGGCGAGGCGCGCTGGTCCGACGAACTCGACGCCTTCATGAGCCGCAATCTGTGGCCGCTGCTCGGCGAGTTCCGCGACTATGCGACGCGCAACCGCACCTTCGTCACGCTGCTGCTCGATGTCGCGATCGCCGAAGCGCAGCGCGTCGCCGCGGCGCCAAGGGCCGAGATCATCCCGCTGGTCTCACGCTTCGACGCGACCTGGGCGAGCTGACGCCGGCGGCCGCGGCGCGAATGTCTTTTGCGCCTTTAGGCCCGCGCCGTCGAAACGCGTCCGTGCCGCCTCGATCCGGGCGATGTTGCGCAGCGCCCAGTCGCCGAGCGCCTTGACCGGCTCCAGCAGCGAACGCCCCAGCGCCGTCAGCTCGTAATCGACGCGCGGCGGGATCGTCGCGAAGACCGTACGCGTCACCAGCCCGTCGCGCTCCAGGCCGCGCAGCGTCAGCGTCAGCATGCGCTGTGAGATGCCGCCGATCTCGCGCTTGAGCTCATTGAAGCGCAGCGGCCGGGCACCGAGCCGGCTGACGATCAGGACCGACCATTTGTCGCCGATGCGCGCCAGGACGCCGCTGACCGCCTTGCAGTCGGAGGTTTCATGGATGTTACCCTGTTTCATGCGCGTGCCTTCTTGCGCCCGCCGCCGGCAGGCATCATCTTAGCGTCAGTCACATTTAGTTACTTGGCACCAAACAGGTACTTTATCAAGGAGAGCCGCCATGGCCCTGAAGCTGCAGACCGTCATCACCTCGACACGCCCGGGGCGCGCCGGACCCGCCATCGGCGAATGGTTCCACGCCCATGCCAGGGAGCACGGCAACTTCGACGCCGAGCTGGTCGATCTCGCGGCCTTCAACCTGCCGCTCTACGACGAGCCGCAGCATCCGATGCGCCGGCAATATGCCAACGACCACACCAAGAACTGGTCCGCCAGCGTCAACGCCGCCGATGCCTTCGTCTTCGTGATCCCGGAATACAATTATTCGCCGCCGCCGTCCTTCGTGAACGCGCTCGATTACCTGTTCTGGGAATGGCAATACAAGCCGGTGGCGTTCGTCAGCTATGGCGGCGTCTCGGCCGGATTGCGCTCGGCCCAGGTCGCGCGTTCGCACGTCTCGACCCTGAAGATGATGCCGATTCCGGAAGGCGTCGCGATCCCCAGCTTCTTCGCGCAGATCCAGGACGGCAAGTTCGTCGGCAACGAGCTCAACCAGCAGGGCGTCGCCGCCTCGCTGAACGAGCTGCACAAATGGTCAGGCGCGCTGGCCGAGCTGCGCGACGAGATCCGTCATCGGAAGTAACCGCGGGGGGCGGCCCTGAGCCGCTCTTACGCTTGTTTTAGAGCCGATTCGAGTTGGATTGAATCACCCAAAACCGTCATCGTCCGCTTCATGCGGGCGACCCAATTTGTTTCTGGCCGAGCAAAATGGGTTGCCCGGACGAGCCGGGCAATGACGGTATGGATTGGATAAACTCAAACCCAAACGACACTAATTCACGCCGTTGAAGAAGCGCGAAAGGCGCAGTTCGCCGACCCAGGACCACACGGCGTGGGCGTTGAGGAAATCGTAGGAGCCGACCACGAACTCGGCGCGGCCGACCAGGTTCTCCACCGGCACGAAGCCGACGCCGCCATTGTCCGCCGAAACGCGGCTGTCCAGCGAGTTGTCGCGGTTGTCGCCCATCATGAAGAGATGGCCGGCGGGAACGGTGAACTGCGGCGTGTCGTCGAGCGGGCCGCTCCACGTCCATTTGTAGATCGGGTGGGTGACGCCGCCGGGCAGCGTCTCGATATAGCGCGGCGAGTCGGTGATGCTGCCGTCTTCGCTCTCGACCTTGCCCTGACCGTCGGCCTTGAGCGCGAGTTCCTTGCCGTTGAGCCAGACCCGGCCGCTCACCATCTGGATGCGGTCGCCGGGCAGGCCGACGACGCGCTTGATATAGGTCTGGCTCGGATCGCGCGGCAGGCGGAACACCACGACGTCGCCGCGCGCGGGCATCTTCTGCAGCAGGCGGGCGGGCGAGGCCGGACCGAGGCCGAACGGCACCGAATAACGGCTATAGCCATAGGGATATTTGGCCGCGACGAAGGCATCGCCGATCGCCAGCGTCGGCTGCATCGAGCCGGACGGCACATAGAAGGGCTGGGCGATGGCGGTGGTCGAGGCGAAGGTGATCGCGACGATGGCGATGGGTTCGAGCAGCGCCTTGGCGACGCCCTTGCCGTCCTCGACGCCGAGCAGGTGTTTGAGGCCGTTCCAGGCTGTATCCGCGAAGCTCATGCGCCCTCATACTCCCGTCACCTTTCAATTTCGATATCCGCCGCGGCGAATTCAAGGCCGTCCGGCGCGCAAAAGGGTTCCTTGACGGAAATTCATCTTGCTGCCAAAGGCTTGCGGATGACGAGAAAACTCACCCAGCTCGGGCGCAGCGTGGCGCTGCCCGCCTCGCCGGACCAGGCCCGGCTCGAGACCGCGCCCAATCCGCATCCGGGCGAGGCCTTCGTCGTGCGCTTCACGGCGCCGGAATTCACCTCTCTGTGCCCGGTCACCGGCCAGCCCGATTTCGCCCATTTCGTGATCGACTACGTGCCGGCCAGGGCCATCGTCGAGTCCAAGTCGCTGAAGCTCTTCCTCGGCAGCTTCCGCAACCATGCCGCATTCCACGAGGACTGCACGCTCGCCGTGGGCAAGCGCATCGTGGCGGCGATCGAGCCGCGCTACCTGCGCATCGCGGGCTACTGGTATCCGCGCGGCGGCATGCCGATCGACGTGTTCTGGCAGACCGGCAAGCTGCCGGCGGGCGCCTGGCTGCCGGAGACCGGCGTCGCACCCTATCGCGGCCGCGGCTGAGATGGTGCTCGTCGTGCCGGTGCCGCTGTCCGACAAGGCGCTGCTGTGGGACGCGCTGCAGAAATACATCCTCGAGCTGACGCAATGGGGCACGCATGAGCCGATTGACGGCGTCTTCGCCTATCCCTGGTTCGATCTTTATTGGCAGGAACCGAACCGCTTCGCGTTCTGGGCCTATGCCGACGGCGTGCGCGCCGCCTTTGCGCTGGTGCACCGCGAAGAGCGCACCGAGATGGCGGAGTTCTACACCTTCGAGGCTTTCCGCCGCGGCGGCATCGGCCTCGACTTCGCGCGCCAGGTTCTGAATCGCTTTGCGGGGCCCTGGACGCTGTCGGAATATCGCGCGCATACCGGCGCAGTGGCGTTCTGGCACAAGGTGATCGCGGACTATCCGTTCGCCGAGCGCGTCTATGTCGGCGGCCAGGGCAAGGAGCGGCTGGAGCAGACGTTCACGGTGCCGGGCTAAATCCGCTTCAGCAATTCGGCTTTCTTGGCGTCGAATTCGTCCTGGGTCAGGTGGCCCTGGTCGCGCAGTTCGGCGAGGTGGCGGATCTGGTCGGCGATGTCGGCAGCGTTCGACCTGGTCTCGACCGGCGCAGGCGTCGAGGGTGCCGCGCCGGGCGGCGTGAAGATCGGCGCCGAAGGCTGCATCACCGGCGCGCCGCCACTGACCGCGGACGACGCCTGCATCTTGGCGCGGATGGCGGCAAGCGCGTCGCCCGGCCATTTGTTGAAGATGCTCCAGATCAGCCAGGCCTCGGCCGCGACCACCAGAAGGAACCACAGCCCGCTCATGCCGCCGAAGAAAACCCCGCCGAACAGCAGCGCGACGAGCCCGATGCCGCCGGCATAGAGGATGAACTGCGTCGCCGGCTCGACCGTGAGCGTCACCGTCGACTGGCCGTCGCCGGCCGCGGCGATGACGGCGCGGCCGGGCATCACCGCGTCGATCGAGCCGGTCTCGATGTCCTTGCGGGTCTGGGTGAATTCGATATGCGCCGGCGGCGCCTGGGTGCCGAGCGTCGCGCCGGCCGCCTGCAGGGCGCCGCGCGTATAGTCGAACGCCTCGGCCGGGCTCATCGCGAGGTTGTAAAGCGCCGTCGCCGGCATCGTCGTGCTCCTGTTGCAGGCATCCTGTCAGACAAACGCGTGGCTGCGCTAGTGTGTGCCCTGCCGCGCGAGTTCGGCGCAGGGGCCGTGGCGGTGGCAGCTGACGATATGGTCGTTGACCATGCCGACGGCCTGCGCGAAGGCGTAGACGATGACCGGGCCGCAGAAATTGAAGCCGCGCGCCTTGAGGTCCTGCGCCAGCCCCCGGCTCATCTTGGTTTCGGCCGGAACCTGCTTGAGCGTCTTGTAGCGGTTGACCTTCGGCGCGCCGTCGACGTGCTTCCAGATGAACTGCGTGAAGCCGCCTGGCTCTTTCGCCTCGATCTCGAGCCACAGCTGCGCGCCCTTGATCGCGGCCTTGATCTTGGCCTCGGAGCGGACGATGCCGGCATCTTTCAGCAGCCGGTTGGTTTCGCGCTTGCCGTAGCGCGCGATTCTGTGCGGATCGAAATCGTCGAACGCGGCGCGGAAATTGTCGCGCTTCTTGAGGATGGTGAGCCACGACAGGCCCGCCTGGAAGCCGTCGAGCACGAGCTTCTCATAGAGCGCGCGGGGATCGTATTCCGGCACGCCCCATTCGCTGTCGTGGTAGTCGATATAGATCGGCTCCTTGACCGACCAGCCGCAGCGAACGACCTCGCTCAACGGCGGCCCTTGCGTTTGGCCTTTTTCGGCGCGGCCTTCTTGCTCGCCGCTTTGCGCGCCGGCGTCTTGACCGCTTTCTTCGCCGTGGTCTTCGCGGCCTGCGTCTTCACCGCCGGCGTCGCCAGCAGGGCGGCCTCGATCTTGTTGCCGTCGAGGTCGTAGACGAAGGCGCCGTAATAGTCGGGGCCGTAATCGGGACGCGGGCCGGGCTCGCCATTGTTGCTGCCGCCCTGCGCCAGGGCGACGGCATGGAATTTCTGCACCTGCGCCTTGCTGCGCGCGACGAAGCCCAGATGCGTGCCGTTGCCGATGCTCATCGCCTTGCCGTCATGCGGCGGTCCGATCCAGAACTCGGGGCGGTCGGTGCCGTAGCCGATCGCATGCGGCGAATAATCGGCGACGCGCCTGAAGCCGAGCGTGGCGAGAACGGCGTCGTAGAATTTCGCGGCGCGCGCGACATCGCCGACGCCGACCGAAACGTGATGAAGCATGAGCTATCCCTCCGCAGACGAGCCTGGAACAAAACAGAAACTTCCACTCGCGGCGGCGCGCGTCAAGTCAAAAGCCATGACGGTTTGATCAAATCCACCGCCTGGCCGCCCGCGTCGGCAGGCGCGCTGCCGGCTTCGGCGAGGCGGTCGAGGCGGATCAGCGCGAAACCGTGCCGGCCATGGAGCGACGCGATCTCGCCGATCTCCTTGTCGCCGGCCTTCACCGGCATGCCGGCCTCGAGCCCCTGCGCCGCCGTGAAGGGCAGGAGCCGCTTGCGCGCGGTGCCGCGATGCTTCATCCGCGCGGTCAGCTCCTGGCCGACGTAACAGCCCTTGGCGAAATCGACCGCGTGCAGCTCGTCGAGATCGGCATCGAGCGCGAACATCTTGTCGGAGCCGAAATCGGCGCCCTCGGGCACGCCGAGCGCCAGGCGATGGGCGCGATAAGCTGTGCCGCCCGCGAGGTTCGCCGGCATCTCGCCGCGTGCGACGATGGCGCGGCGCCCCAGTGCGGCGAGGCGCGGATCGGGGTAAGCGATGGCGTTTTCGACGCCGGCGCCCTCCCATTCGGCGAGCACGGCGAGCTGGTCGCGCGGCTCGATGACGATCCTGGCGCGCAGCTTGTACAGGGTCAGGCGCCGGAGCAGCGCGTCGCGCGCCGCCGCGGCGCAGTCGATCAGGATGGCGCCATCGCCTTCGACCAGGAAGAAGTCGAACAGGATCTTGCCCTGCGGCGTCAGCAGCGCGGCATAGAGGCCGACGCCCGGCGCGAGCTTCTCGACGTCGTTGGTGATCAGGCCCTGGAGAAACGGCCGCGCCTCCGCTCCGGCGACGGCAATGACGCTGCGATCCTCGAGATGGGTGGTCGGCATGGTGCAGGAAGTAATGCTTCCGCGCGTGGTTGCCAAGGGAACGCGTGCGGCCTACTCATTTTGCCATGTCCGAGACCTTCGACCTCCTGATCCAAGGCGGAACCGTGGCGACGCCGAACGGCATCGCCGTCGGCGATGTCGGCGTCCGCGCCGGCAAAATCGCGGCTATCGGTTCCCTCGGCAGCGCCAAAGCGGCCGAGACTTTCGACGCCAGGGGGCTGCACGTCCTGCCCGGCGTGATCGACAGCCAGTGTCATTTCCGCGAGCCCGGCAACGAACACAAGGAAGACCTGGAGAGCGGCAGCCGCGCCGCCGTGCTGGGCGGCGTCACCGGCGTCTTCGAGATGCCCAACACCTATCCGCCGACCACGACGCGCGCCGCGATGGAGGACAAGCTGGCGCGCGCCGCCGGGCGCATGCATTGCGACTACGCGTTCTATGTCGGCGCCACGCCCGCCAATATCGGGGCGCTGGCCGAGCTCGAACGCATGCCCGGCGTCGCCGGCGTCAAGGCGTTCCTCGGCTCGTCGACCGGCACGCTGCTGCTCGACCACGAAGCGGATATCGCCGCGATGCTGCGCGCCGGGCGGCGGCGCGTCGCGGTGCATTCCGAGGACGAGGACCGGCTCAAGGCGCGCAAGCATTTCGCAATCGCCGGCGATCCGCGCTCGCACCCCGTCTGGCGCGACGCCGAAGTGGCGCGGATGTCGACCGAGCGCGTCATCCGCCTGGCGCGCGCCGCGGGGCGCCGCCTGCATGTCCTGCATGTGACGACCGCCGATGAGATTCCGCTTCTGGCCGAAGCCAAAGAGATCTGCACCGCCGAGACGACGCCGCAGCATCTCACGCTCGCCGCGCCCGAATGCTACGAGCGGCTGGGAACCTATGCGCAAATGAACCCGCCGATCCGCGATGCCGTGCATCGCGATGCCCTGTGGGCGGCGGTGAACCAGGGCGTCATCGACGTCATCGGCTCGGATCACGCGCCGCACACCCGCGCGGAGAAGGACAAGGTCTATCCCGACACGCCGTCGGGCATGCCCGGCGTGCAGACGCTGGTGACGATCCTGCTCGACCATGTGAATGCGGGGCGGCTGACGCTGGAGCGCTTCATCGACCTGACCAGCGCCGGCGCCGCGCGCATCTTCGGCATCGCCGGCAAGGGCCGCATCGCGCGAGGCTACGACGCCGACTTCACCATCGTCGACCTGAAAGCGAAGAAGACAATCGAGAACAGCTGGATCGCGTCCAAATGCGGCTGGACGCCGTTCGAC
Organism: Rhizomicrobium sp.; assembly: GCA_035570795.1. GTDB lineage: Bacteria > Pseudomonadota > Alphaproteobacteria > Micropepsales > Micropepsaceae > Rhizomicrobium. Next base: position 37,552 of record DATMKZ010000074.1, on the reverse strand, counting down.
GGCATGGCGACGACGGGCTGGGCGCTGGCGACGATCGTCCGCGGCAAGACCGTGATGCGCGACCGTGCGCTGGTTGCCGGCGGGCAGGGCGCGCCGATCCGTTTCGTCGAGACCTTGGAGCCGCGATGACCTGGGCCACCGAACGGCTGGATGCGCTGATCTCGGGCAAGGCGGAGCCGCCGCCGGTGGTGCGCACGCTGCGCCTGGGCCTGCTCGACGCCTGGGAGCCGGGCTGGGCCGGCAAGCGCTGGGAGCCGGATGCGGACCTGCTCAACGGCGACGGCTCGCTGTTCGGCGGCTATATCGCGGCGCTCGCCGACCAGATGCTGGGCTTCGCGGCGATGACCGTGGTGCCGGAGGGCAGCGCCTTCCGCACCATCAATCTCAATGTCCAGTTCCTGCGCGTCGGCCGCGCCCATCCCATCCTCGCCGAGGCTCGCGTCACCGCGCAGACCAAGTCGCTGATCGCGGTGGAGGCCGATTTCTTCCGCGAGGACGACAAGAGCCTGATCGCCAAGGCGAACGCCCAGCAGATGGTCATGCCTTTCGTGTCGACGCCTTGACGGGGGCGGCAAATTCGGGTGGCCTGCCCGCCAACGATACAGGGTGGGCCGCGTCCGCGATGAAGAGCCGATTCAAGGCCATTTTGCTCCGCAAGGACGGCGACACGCAGAGCGCCGAGGACGTGGAACTGTCGCCGGACGACCTGATGCCGGGCGATGTCACCGTGGCGGTGTCGCATTCGACGGTGAACTACAAGGACGGGCTGGCGCTGACCGGCCGCTCGCCGGTGGTGCGCAAGTTCCCGATGATCCCGGGCATCGACCTCGCCGGCACGGTCGAGGCATCCACGCACGCGGACTTCAAGCCGGGCGACAAGGTCGTGCTCAACGGCTTCGGCCTCAGCGAAACCCATTACGGCGGCTATGCCGAGCTGGCGCGCGTCAAGGGCGACTGGCTGGTGCCGCTGCCCAAGGAATTCTCGCCGGCCCAGGCGATGGCGATCGGCACGGCGGGCTACACCGCGATGCTGTGCGTGCTGGCGCTGGAAGACGCCGGCGTGAAGCCCGGCAGCGCGGTGGTGGTGACCGGCGCCGCGGGCGGCGTCGGCTCGGTCGCGGTCTCGCTGCTGGCCAAGCTCGGCTACACGGTGATCGCCTCGACGGGACGGCCCGAGGAAGAGGCCTATCTGAAGGACCTCGGCGCCTCGCAGATCGTCGCGCGCGCCGAGCTGGCGGGCGAGCCGCGCATGCTGGGCAAGGAACGCTGGGCCGGCGCGGTCGACAGCGTCGGCTCCAAGACGCTCGCCAACGTCATCGCGCAGACCTCGTATGGCGGCGCGGTCGCCGCCTGCGGCCTGGCGGCAGGCCTCGACCTGCCGACCAGCGTGGCGCCGTTCATCCTGCGCGGCATCTCGCTGCTCGGCATCGACTCGGTGCAGATGCCCAAGCCGCGCCGCATCGTGGCGTGGAACCGGCTCGCGCGGGATCTCGACACCGCCAAGCTCGCGGCCATGACGCAGACGATTGCGCTCTCCGGCGTGCGCCAGGCGGCACAGGACATCCTCGCCGGCAAGGTCCGCGGCCGCCTGGTCGTCGAGATATAGGTCGCAGCCCGCGTATGGATTACATCCTTCTCATCGTTTCCGGCATCGTGATCGGATTGATCGTCGCCGTGCCGATCGGGCCGGTGAACCTGATCTGCATCCGGCGCACGCTGGCCTTCGGGCCGGTCAACGGTTTCGTCTCGGGTCTCGGCGCCGCGGTGGGAGACACGGTGTTCGCCATCGTCACCGGCTTCGGCCTGACGGCGGCGGCGCAGCTGATCAAGGGCTATGCCTCGCTGCTCGAGCTGATCGGCGGCGGCATGCTGATCTATTTCGGCGTCCACACCTTCCTCGCCAAGGTCGAGGCGCGGCTGGACGACAAGATCGCCTCGAAGGAGAAGGGCGCCTCGACGCTGTTCCGCGCCATGGCCTCGACCTTCGCGCTGACCATCACCAATCCGGCGACGCTGCTGGGCTTCGCGGCGCTGTTTGCCGGCCTCGGCGGCCTCGCCGGCGGCCATCCCAGCTTCATCGCCGCGGCCTTCGTCGTCATCGGGGTCGCCGCCGGCTCGTCGCTGTGGTGGCTGGCGCTGACCGCGGTGGTCGGCCTGTTCCATGCCAGCATCAACGATCACGTCATGGCGATCATCAACAAGGGCTCCGGCATCGCCGTCGGCGGCTTCGGCCTCGCCGTGCTGGTACACCTGGCGACCAAGTTCTTCTAGGCGCCGCCATCGGCCGTGAAGAGGCCGGAGCGCGGGCACATCATGCCGGTGACCGGCACGGCCACGAACTTCATGTGCTTCTCGTCGACCCGCCATGCCGCCAGCGCCGGCAGCAGCGTCCGGTCGTCCATCGCATAGTGATGCGCAGGGTTGGAATCGAAGCCCTTGCGGTTGTCGAGCACGGCATCGACCGCGTCCGCCATGTCCTTGCCGGCGATCTTGCAGATGCCGCCGAAGGCCGGCATGGCGCGCGAATGCACGGGAAACAGGATGACGTCGCGTATGACGCTCTTGTCGTCCGTCAGCATCTCGTAGCTGCGGCCGCAGATGCGCCAGCCGGTCTCGTTCAGACGATCGTTGACGATCTCGCCGCCCTCGTCGAGCAGCGAAAGGGCTTTGTAGCGCGCTTCGGCTTCGACCACGGTTCCGTCCGACATGACCTTTCCGGTCAGAAGCCTGGGGATGTCCGCGCCGCAATGGATCGCGTCGAACGCGTCGCGCGCCTGCGCCTGGCCGGCAAACAGCAGCAGGCCGGCCACGACGCCGAAAATGGTTTTCATCATGAGTGTTTTGCAGCCTTTTTCGCCAGCGCGGCCATCCGGCTGATAACGGCCTCTGCTTCGTCCATGATCTCGGCGATTATAAGGCGCGCGGGTTTCACATCGTGGATGCCGCCGGCGCCCTGGCCCATGGCGAAGGCGGAGCGTTCGCGCGACAAGCCTTCGATCTGGCCGCCGATGCCGCCCATCACGCCGGCCTGCGACGAGATCATCGCCTGCGCCGGGAACGGCTTGATGTCCTGCGGGCGCTTTTCCCAGTCGGCGACCCATTCGTTCTTGAAGACGCGCATCGGCTTGCCGGAATAGGAGCGGGTGATGATCGTGTCCTCGTCGGTGGCATCGACGATGACCTGCTTGTAGAGCCCGCCGGCATGCGCCTCGGTCGCGGCAATGAAGCGCGTGCCCATCCAGACGCCCTGGGCGCCCAGCGCCAGCGCCGCGGCGAGGCCGCGCCCGTCGACGATCGAGCCCGCCGCGATCACCGGGATCTTCACCGCGTCGACCACTTGCGGGATCAGCGCGAGGCCGGCGATGCGGCCGGTGTGGCCGCCGGCCTCGGTGCCCTGCGCGATGACGGCGTCGAGCTTGCCCGCCTCGGCGATGCGCGCGTGCTTGACGGCGCCGGCGACGTTCATGACCTTGAGGCCGGCGTCGTGGAATTTCTTGACCAGGTGCGGCGGCGGCACGCCGAGGCCGGAGATGAACGCCTTGGCGCCGCCCTCGATGATGATGTCGGCCGTGCGCTCCAGCGATTCCGGCACCGCGGCGAGGAGATCGACGCCGAACGGCTTGTCGGTTCGGTCGCGCACGATTTTCATCTCGCGCCGGATCTCGTCGGGCGAGCGCCCCGCCATGCCCAGCGTGCCGAAGCCGCCGGCCTCCGACACCGCGGCCGCGAGCTCGCCATACGACACGCCGCCCATGCCCGCGAGCATGATGGGATATTGAATGCCGAGCATGTCGCAAAGCGGCGTGCGGAGAGTCATCGAATCCTCTTTCACCTCCCCCTCGAGGGGAGGTCGGAAATGCGAAGCATTTCCGGGTGGGGGGACGTGTCGAAGGCAAAGCGTAGCTGGATGGGCTTCCCCCCACCCGAAAAATCTTTCGCGGCACTCAAGATTTTTCGACCTCCCCACGAGGGGAGGCGATCAGGGGCCGAACCTCTTCTGCGCCTCGCGCGTCAGGCCTGACGCCACGGAAAGGAAGTCGGAGCCGGTGGTGGCGCGGGCCGCGGGCGCGGCGCGCCGGATCGCGGCGCGCACCGCCGGCACGCGGCCGGAACCGCCGGTGAAGAAGATGGTGTGAATGTCGCCCGGCTTCAGGCCGGCGTCCTTGATGCAGGCCGACGCCGTGCGGAACAGCCGCTCGGTCCGCGTTTCGATGGCGCGGTCGAAGCCGGCGCGGCTGGCGTGTGCGGCAAGACCGCGTTCGACGAAGTCCAGCGCCAGCGGCGCAGCGTCCGCCTCGCTGAGCGCGATCTTGCCGTCCTCGACCGCGAAGGCGATGCGATGGCCGAGCCGGGCGCGGATCACCTTGAGGAGGCGCGCCACCTTCTGCGGCTCGCGCGCCCCCGCCACCAGCTCGATCAGCATGCGCTCATTGGCGAAGGTGTAGGTGAAGTTGATCGTCGACCAGGTCGCGAGCTCGAAATAGAGCGAATTGGGCATCGGCAGGTTCTTTTCCACCAGCAGCGTGCCGCGGCCGAGCAGGGGCATCACCGCCTCCAGGCTGAGCAGCGAATCGAAATCGGTGCCGCCGACCCTGACGCCGTCATTGGCCAGGATGTCCGCCGAGCGGTCGGCGCGCTTGCGCCGCTCCGGCCCGATGCGGATGACGGTGAAGTCCGAGGTGCCGCCGCCGATATCGGCGATCAGCACGGTCTCCTCGCCGCCCGCGGTCTCCTCGTAGTGATAGGCCGCGGCGATCGGCTCGTAGACGAAGGCGACGTCGCGGAAGCCGACCTTGTTGGCGATGGCGTGCAGCACGCGCTCGGCCTTGGCGTCGGCCGCGTCGTCGTCGTCGACGAAACGCACCGGCCTTCCGTGCACGACGGCGGTTAGTTCTTCGCCGGCAAAGGCTTCCGCCTTTTGCTTGAGATGGCGCACGAAGATCTCCACGACCTCGGTCAGCGCCACCATCCGGCTGCCCAGCGCCGTTTTCTCGTCGATCAGGGGCGAGCCGAGGATGGATTTGAGCGCCCGCATCAGCCTGCCGTCCTGCTGGCCGATATAGGTCGCGATGGCGTCGGCGCCGAACAGGACGCTGCCCTTGGTCTCGTAGTCGAAGAACACCGCCGAGGGGATCAGCGTCTCGCCGCCTTCGACCGGCGCGAGCACGGGCGCGCCGTCGCGCACGATGCCGATCGCCGAGTTGGAGGTGCCGAAATCGAGGCCGCAGGCTGTCATGATCACCCCCTTACACGCAGACGGGCCGGATGACCCGAGGGGATGCCATCTATTACGATAATCGCGGGCTTGCCAGACTGTTTCTTTGTGCTTAAACTGAGCCCTGATAGTGGGATGTCCGAAAACGCGGGCGTCCCTTTTTTGTTCGTGGGCAGACGATCCGTCTACGGACCATCACGCCGCCGCCGGGCGCGCCGCGCTCCTGCGCCAGGCCAGCGCCGCCGAATAGAGCGCCACCACGATGACGTTCGGAATCCACGACGTGTAGGCCAGCCACACCGACATCGCGCTGTAGCTGTGAAAGCCGAAGAAGATGAAGCCGAACGGGATCTGCAGGCGCAGGGTCACGGCGCCGAAGGTCATGGCGTAGCTGAAACGCATCAGCAGGCGGTGCAGCTCGAACCGGCGTGCCACCGCCGCGCGCCAGGCCGCGAAGGTCGTGCCGAGCCACGAAACGGCGAGCAGGGCGAAGCCGATGCCGGCGATGGGCCCACCCGAGGAATAAGGCGCGGTCGCCAGCGCGCCGAGGCCGGCGATCAGGCAGGCCGCGACATAGACGCGGCCGCTCCAGCGGTGGAATTTGGGATAGCGCGCCCGCAGGCGCGGCATAAATTGGAACGGGCCGAGCAGCAGCGCGAACGGCGCGACGAGCATGTGGGTCAGGGCCTGCACCGGCACGCGCTGGATGACGCCCCGGATGCCGCTGTCGACGCCGAGCCAGATATTGGCCGGCACCGCGTCGTAGCGCATGGCATGCAGCGCGACGCCGACCGCGAGCACCGCCATCGTATAAAGACCGAACCGGGTGATGCCTCTTTCCATGGATCGCTCCCGCCTGTATCTTAACGCTGTACAGATAAGCTAGGGCATGATTTGAACAGTGTCAAGATGAAGCCGGCTGCCAAAAAAACCGCCAGACGCAAGGCCTATCACCATGGCGACCTCGCCGACCAGCTCGTCGCGGCGGCCGAGGCCATCATCCTGGAGCGCGGCGTCGACGGCTTCACGCTGCGCGAGGCGGCGCGCAGGGCAGGGGTCTCGCCGGCGGCGCCGGCGCATCACTTCAAGGACGCGCGCGGCCTGCTGTCGGAGGTGGCGCTGCGCGGCTACCGCGATTTCGGCGACGCGCTGGAGGCGGCCGACCGGCGCGGCGGCCGCGATCCGCAGCAGCGGTTGACCGAGCAGGGGCTTGCCTATGTGCAGTTCGCGCTGAAGAACCCGGCGCGCTTTCAGCTCATGTTCCTGCATGGCCGCTGCGACATGGGCTACAAGGACCTGGCGACGGTTTCGCACCGTTCCTTCCTGATCCTCGAAGGCGCCGTGCGCGCCGCCTGCAAGCTCGGCGCCGGCGATGCGTTGACGCCGGAGGCCTATGGCTTCCTGATGGCGACGTGGTCCATCGTCCACGGCTTCGCGCACCTCGCTCTCGGCGGCGAGCTCGAACACGCGGCCGGCGCGGGGGGCGGCCAAAGCGCGATTTTGAACACCTTCCTGCCGCTGACGCTGAAACACCTGCCGGTGCCGCGGCGGGAGCGCTAATCGGTCAGCCCGTTTTGCCTTATCCGGTCGAGTTCGGCCGCGGTGAACAGGCCGCAGCGATAGAGCTTGAGGAATTCCTCCGATACGCTCGACCCGAATATCAGACAATCGTCGGTGTTGACGGTCACGCGCACGCCGGCATCGAACAGGACGCGGATCGGATGCTTGTCGAGGCTCTCGACGCGTCCCAGCATCACATTCGAAGTCGGGCAGATATTCAGTCTTATGCCATTGTCGCGCAGCAGCCGCATGACGGCTGGCGAGGTCGCCGCCGAAATGCCGTGCTGCACTTCGTCAAGCTCCAATTCCTCCACGGCGCGCCACACGGCGTCCGCGCCCGTCCATTCACCGGCATGCGCCTTCAGGCGCAGCCCGGCCTGTTTGGCGCGGCGATAGACGGGTTTGAAATTCTCGATCGGCTGCACCAGTTCGTCGCCCGACAGGTCCAGGGCCCGGTAGACGCCGAGCTCGAGATACGGCTCCATCCAGCCGCCGATCGCGCGGATCGAGCAATGGCGCGAGATGCCGAGCAGGGGTATCCATTCGACGTCGGGCGCGGCGACGGCGTGGATGTGTTTCAGCTGTTCGGTGACGCGCAGCGCCGAATTGTCGAACAGAGTCGAAGACCAGACATCGTCGCCCAGTTCGACGCGCGTGACGCCGTCGAGCCGCGCCTGGACGAACGACGCCTCGATGCATTTGAGCCGGCCGGCGGGCGTTGCGTGCAGGAACCCGTGATGGGTGCCCGCCCAATCGTGCATCTGCGCCATGGAATGCAGCGTCCGGTCGAGCACGGGAATGTCGCGCCCGGCCCAGGCGGCGAGGAATTCGCGATTGCCGCCGCCAACCGCATGATTGTGCAAATCCGCCTTCGGACAAGCGCGAAGAGCGTCGAGATCGCCGGCCTCGAGAGCCTGTTGAAATGCGCTCGTCATGGCCTCAGAAAATAATGTACCCGCCGTCGATGATGAACGTATCGCCGGTGTGGTACTTCGCGGCGTCGCTCGCGAGATAAACCGCGATGCCGCCGAAATCCTCTGGCTTGCCCCAGCGCCGCATCGGCACGCGCGGGATCACCTTCTCGGCGAAGGCGGCCGAGTTCTGCGCGAAGGACGTCATGTCGGTGGCGATCCAGCCCGGTGCGATGGAATTGGCGCGGATGCCGTAGCGCGCGTGCTCGACCGCGATCGAGCGCACCATCGCCATCACCGCGCCCTTGGTCGCGCTATAGGCCTGGTTGCGGCCGGCGCCCTCGAAGCCGGCGAGGCTGGCGACGCCGACCAGCGAGCCGCCCGCATCGCCCTTGGCGGCGCGCGCGATCATGTGCTTGCAGGCCTCGCGCAGGGTGAAGAACACGCCTTCCTCGTTGACGGCATGGACCCGGCGCCAGGTCTGGATCGTCATTTCGCTGAACGAAGGTGCGCCGCCGCCGATGCCGGCATTGGCGATCACGGTGTCGACGCGGCCGAACTCGTGGATCGCCGCGCCCATCGCGTCGACCACTTCGGCTTCGCTCGCGACGTCGACCTTGCGGGCGCCGGCGCGGACGCCGTGGGCCTTGAGCTTGGCGACGGCTTGCGCGTTCTTGTCGTCCTTGGTGCCCCAGACGACGACGTCGGCGCCGGCCTGGGCGAGGGCGTCGGCCATGCCCAGGCCGATGCCGCCATTGCCGCCGGTGACGAGGGCGACTTTGCCGCTCAGATCGAATGGCTTGTACATGCAGGTCCTCCGGTTTTTCGCCGGCGCGAACCTAGAGGCTGCCCGGAACTTCGGCAATCGCGGCGGTAACCATGTTGCCCCCGTCCGTCTCCCAATTGCCGCGCGGCTATGACATCCTGCCGCCCGACAGCGTGGGGCCCAGCATGACATCCGAGATCGCGGTGATGAACCAGCGCGCGGTGGCGCTCGCGGCGGACTCGGCGGTGACCCTGATCGACGGCGGCACGGTGGTGGTGCGCAACGACCAGCGCAAGCTCTACAACCTGCTCGGCGGCGTGCCGGTCGGCGTGATGTTCTTCGGCGTCGCCGACATGATGGGCCATCCCTGGGAACACCTGATCGAGCACTACCAGAAGATCGCCAAGCAGACCGCGCTGCCGCATATCCGCGACTACGCCACCGGCTTCGTCGCCATGCTCGACAATCTGGAGGAGTTCTTCCCCAAGGAGCGCCAGCGCGACGAGTACAAGCGCCTGCTGGCATCGGTGTTCCGCTACATCTTCCATCTGGCGCAGTATTTGCGCGAATCCGGCGGCGCCGAGCGCCAGAGCATCAGCGACACCACCATCCTCGAGGAAGCCATCGAGCGCGTCTGGCGCGACTACCAGTTCCGCGACGACGGCAGCGCGCGCGGCGATCTTGCCTGTTTCCCCAAGGGCTTCGCCGAGACGGTGCGCAAGAACTACAGCGCCGACATCGACGAGCTCGTCGCCTACGGCTTCCAGCCCTTCGGCCTCGGCAAGCAGGCGGTGCAGCGCCTCAAGGAGATCGCGGTCTATTGCGTGGTCAAGGACCTGTTCCTGGAGGACGTCACGGGCCTTGTCTTCGCCGGCTTCGGCAGCGAGGAGCGATATCCCGTCGTCACCACCTGGTTCGTCTCGGCCATCGTCGGCGGCATCGTCAAGCGCGCCGAGGCCTCGTTCGACGCCATCGACGGCGACACCCGCTCCAAGATCCGCGTCTTCGCCGACAGCGAGGTCACCAACGCCTTCATCCGCGGCATCGATTTCAACCTGGAGCGCCGGGTCTATGGCGCGCTCAACATGCTGATGCACGGGCTGGTCGACCAGGTGATCGGCGCCTTCCCGAACGCCGATCCGGCGGTCAAGGAGAACATCCGCCAGCAGTTCCAGTCGAGCTACATCCCGCAATATTTCGACGTCTTCCGCGGCATCATCGGCGACTACCAGCAGCACGCCTATATCAACCCGGTGCTCAGGGTGCTGGAGATCGCCTCGCGCAACGAGTTGGCCGAGACGGCGCGCGAACTGGTCTCGCTCAACGTTTTCAAAAAGCGTATCATGGCGCAGAAGCAGACGGTCGGCGGCGCCATCGACGTCGCCATCATCAGCCGCGAAGGCGGCTTTCAGTGGCACAGCAGGCAGGGTGGAGGCTGAGATGGCCGAAAGATTTGGCGAAGCGACGGGGTCCCTCAGCGACGGCGCCGACCGGCTGGACCGGCTGATCCGCGGCGTCAAGGACCGCCAGTTCTCGGAAGCCCACAACGCGCCGGCGCCCAAGACCCTGAGCAACGCCTTCGCCGTCAGCCCGGAAGAGGCCTGGTCCAAGCAATTCATGACCGCCGGCATCGGCCCCAACGCCTTCAAGCCGGTCCAGATGCCGGTGGTCTCGATCGCCGCGCCGCCGCCGCCCGCCGCCAAGCCGGCGCCTCGGGAACTCGAGCCGGCCATCGCCTCGCCCGGCAAGGTCCGCCCGACCCCGATCGGCCAGGTTCTGGCCAAGCCGGCGCGCCGGCGCTCCTGGTTCGGCCGCCTGGTACGGGGCGGCTGATCCTGCCCCCTCCGTCTTGCCCGCGAAGTGCGGGCAATCCACCCCCCCCCCGCAAGCGGGGAGGATAATACGATGCGGCGTCTATCCGTTTGAGCGCGGCGCACGATTCTGAGATAAGCTGCGGCGACGAAAACAGGAGTCTGACTATGAAGCGTTTCGGGGCCGTCATGGCCGCGTTGACTGCCTTTTTGTCCTTCGTCGCGATGCCGGCGCAGGCGGCCGACCCGGCCCTGAGCCAGGACGCCAACGCCGCCTACCTCAAGGCCAATGCCCTCAAGCCCGGCGTCGTCGTCCGCCCGAGCGGCCTGCAATACAGCATCATCAAGAGCGGCTTCGGCGGCCGCGCCCGGCCGACCGATGAGGTCAGCGTCAACTATGTCGGCATGCTGATCAACGGCAAGGTGTTCGACGGCACCGAGCCGCTGACGCCGGCGACCTTCACCGTCAACAAGCTGATCCCGGGCTGGACCGAGGCGCTGCAGTTGATGCGCGTCGGCGACAAATGGCATATCGTGATCCCGGCCAACCTCGCCTATGGCGCGCGCGGCGCGGGCGACGGCCTGATCCCGCCCAACCAGACGCTGGTGTTCGACATGGAGCTGCTCGGCGACACGCCGGCCAAGAAGCCGCCGCCGGGCCAGGATCCGGACGACCCGAACGCGCCGGCGCCCGGCCAATAGGGAACCAAACGCGGTTCGAAAACTTGAGATAGACGCAGACGATTGCGCGGGGGCACGCCTTCGCGCGGTGGGGCAGCGACAGACGTGTTCAAAGCAGTCCTGAGCGGCTGGCGGACTCGCATCGGAGGCGGCAAGCTTCGGATGGCGGTCGCGCTGTGCCTGGTGGTCGGCGCCTCGGTGCTGTTCTGGGCCAGCCGCGACTACACCGTCGTGGCGCCCGACTGGGACGGCCAGATCAGCGGCATCACCTATGCGCCGAGCCATGTCTTCAGCCTGCGCGAGCACGACCATGTGACGCCGGAGCAGATCGACCGCGACATGGCGCAGATGTCGCTGCTGACCGGGCGGGTGCGCACCTACACGGTGTCCGGCGGCATGGACAAGGTGCCCGAGATCGCCCGCCGCCACGGCCTGACGGTGTCGCTGGGCTGCTGGATCTCCGCCGACCTCGAGCAGAACGAGACCGAGCTGGCGCTGTGCATCAAGACCGCGCTCGCCAACCGCCGCGTCATCGACCGCGTCTTCGTCGGCAACGAGGCGATCCTGATGGGCTTCGTGACGCCCGACCAGCTCAACGCCTACATCAAGCGGGTGCGCGACGCCTTGCCGGCCCGCATCAAGATCACCACCGCCGAGCCGTGGTCGACCTGGCTGCTGACGCCGGAGATCGGGCAATATGTCGACATCGTCTCGGTGCATCTGCTGCCCTATTGGGAGGGTATGTCGGCGCACGACTCGCTGAAATTCCTGGAGCATGCCTACAACGACGTGCAGGAGGAGTTCCCCGACAAGACGATCATCATCGGCGAGGCGGGCTGGCCTTCGGAAGGCCGCACCAAGCGGTTCGCCGAGCCGTCGCTCGCCAACGAAGCCTATTTCATGCGCGCCTTCGTCCAGCTCGCGCGCGAGAAGGGCTACGACTACTACCTGGTCGAGGCCTACGACCAGCCCTGGAAGGTGCGCAATGAAGGCTCGGTCGGCGCCAGCTGGGGCATGTACGACGCGATGGGCAATCCCAAATTCGGCTTCACCGGCCTGCTGCGCACCTTCCCGGAATGGCGCACCTATGCGTTGTTCGCCTCGGTCCTGACGCTCGCGCTCGGACTTCTGATCCTCGGCTGGATGCCGCGCATGCGCCAGCAGGGTTACCTGATGATGGGCGGGCTGGTGGCGCTGGTGACCACGGGCCTTTTGGTGCTGATCGACGCCAGCTCGCTCGAATATGTCGATCCCGCCGACCTTGCGATGATCATCGCCATGGTACCGCTGGTGCTGCTGGCCTCGACCGTGATCCTCACCGAGGGCATCGAGCTCGCCGCCAGCCTGTGGCGCGTCGACCGCCGCGCGGTGCGCGCCGCAATCCCGCAGGTGAGCCCGCGCGTCTGCGTCCATGTGCCGTGCTTCAACGAGCCGCCGGAGATGGTGATCGCGACGCTCGACGCCCTGGTGCGGCTCGACTACGACAATTTCGACGTCATCGTGCTCGACAACAACACGCCGGAGGCGGCGACCTGGATGCCGGTCGAGGCGCATTGCGCCCTGCTGGGCGAGCGCTTCCGCTTCTACCACTACGAAAACATGGCGGGCTTCAAGGCCGGCGCGCTCAACGAGGCGCTGCGCCTGACCGATCCCGCCACCGCCTATATCGCGGTGATCGACAGCGACTACCAGGTCGAGCCGTTCTGGCTTCGCCGTGCGCTGCCCTTCTTCGCCGCCGACAACATCGCGCTGGTGCAGGGCCCGCAGGACTATCGCGACGCGCACCAGAGCATCTTCAAGGCCATGGCCTACGAGGAATATCGCGGCTTCTTCCATATCGGCATGGTCGAGCGCAACGAGCACAACGCCATCATCCAGCACGGCACGATGACGATCGTGCGCAAGAGCGCCCTGCAAGAAGTCGGCGGCTGGGCGACCTGGTGCATCACCGAGGACACCGAGCTCGGCCTCAAGCTGTTCGAGGCCGGCTACGGCGCGGCCTACATCCCGCAAAGCATGGGCGCCGGCTTGATGCCCGACACGCTCGACGCCTTCATCGGCCAGCGCTATCGCTGGGTCTATGGCGCGATGCAGATCATGAAGCGCCATGCCGGCGCGATCTTCCTCGGCCGCACCAAGCTGTCGGCGGCGCAGCGCTACCAGTTCCTGGTCGGCTGGCTGCCGTGGATTTCCGACGGCCTCGGCATGATCGTCACCTACATGGCGCTGATCTGGACCGCGTTGATGTGGGCCGCGCCGCAGACCTTCGACGTGCCGCTGCCGGCGCTGTCGGCCGCGGCCCTGGCGCTGTTCGCCGCCAAGACGATGAAGACGCTGCTGCTCTATCCGCAGAAGGTGCGCTCCGGCATGAAGGGCGCCATCGTCGCCTCGATCGCCGGGCTCTCGACCACGCACGCCGTCGGCAAGGCGGTGATGTCGGGCCTGTTCACGCGCGGCAAGCCGTTCCTGCGCACGCCCAAATGCGAGGACCAGGCCCTGCTGTCGCAGGCGCTGCGCAAGGTCTGGCAGGAGACCACGCTGTTCGGCCTGTGCATGCTGGCGCTGCTGTCGCTTGCCACCGGCGCCGCGCTCGACGATCCGGCGATCCAGCTGTGGATGGTGATGATCTCGGTGCAGAGCCTGCCTTACCTCGCCACCATCGTGACGGCGTCTATCAGCGCGATCTCGAACAAGTCACGCGCCGCGCCGGCCATCGCCGCCGCGACTCCGCCCGAACCCGAGCCGGCGCTGCGCAAGGCGGCCTAAAGCAAGTTTGGTTTGAATTGAACCCCAAACTCCGTCATGGGCGGCCTTGCGCCGCCCATCCAACTTACTTGCGAGTATGAAAGAGTCTTTTCGGCGCGCCGACGCGCGCCGGATGGATGGCCGGCTCGAGGCCGGCCATGACGAAATTGGTGGCGGTGAACAATCGCATTTCAATCCCGCGCTAGACGGCGATCACTTTGCCCGGGTTGAGGATGTTCTTCGGGTCGAACAGGCGCTTGAGGCTGCGCATGACGTCCATCTCGACGGCGCTCTTGTAGCGTTCGAGCTGGTCGCGCTTCTGCACGCCGATGCCGTGCTCGGCGCTGATCGAACCGCCGAATTCGTGGACGATGTCATGCACGATGCGCTGGATGTCGTCCCAGCGCGCCAGGAACGCCGCGCCATCGCCGTTTTTCGGTGCGCTGAAATTGAAATGGATGTTGCCGTCGCCGATATGGCCGAAGGCGACGCCGCGGGCGCCGGGCAGGGCCCGCAGCACCGCCGCCGTCGCCTGGTCGAGGAAGGCCGGGATGGCACTCACCGGCACCGAGACATCGTGCTTGATCGAGGCGCCTTCGCGCTTCTGGGCCTCGGACATGTTTTCACGCAAGGCCCAGAGCGCGGCGCGCTGCGTCTCGCTCGCGGCGACGACCGCGTCGCTGACGAGATCGCTGGCGCCGAGCGCCGCCTCGAACGCCGCCTCGAGGCCGGACCGCGCCCCGCTCGCCGCTTCGATCAGCACATACCAGGGCGAAGGCGCGGCCAGGGGATCGCGCGCGCCCGAAATATGCGCCACGACCAGTTCGAGGCCGAGGCGCGGCACGAGTTCGAAGGCTGAGACGAGGCCGCCGGTCGCCGCCTGCATGCGGGCCAGCAGCGCCACGGCGGCGGCGGGCGACGGCACGGCGGCGAATGCGGTCGCGCGCAGGGCTGGCTTGGCAAACAGCTTCAGGGCGGCGGCGGTGATGACGCCCAGCGTGCCTTCGGCGCCGATGAAGATCTGCTTGAGGTCGTAGCCGGTGTTGTCCTTGCGCAGCGTGCGCAGGAGGTCGAGCACGCGGCCGTCGGCGAGCACAACCTCGAGGCCGAGCACCAAATCGCGCGCCATGCCGTAGCGCAGCACGGCGATGCCGCCCGCATTGGTCGCAAGGTTGCCTCCGATGGTGGCGCTGCCTTCGGCGGCGAGGCTCAGCGGGAACAGCAGGTCCGCGTCGTCGGCGGCCTGCTGCGCCGCGGCCAGCACCACGCCGGCCTCCACGGTCAGGGTCTGCGCCGCCGCGTCGAGCGCCCGCACCTTGTTGAGGCGCGCCAGGCTCAGCAAGACCTCGCCGTCGAACGGGATCTGCCCGCCGACCAGGCCGGTGTTGCCGCCTTGCGGCACCACTGGCGTGCCCGTCGCGTTGCAGACGGCGAGGATCGCGGACACCGCCGCCGTCGTTGCCGGCCGCAGCAGCAGCGCCGAGCGGCCACGGTACTTGCCGCGCCATTCCTCCAGATGCGGCGCGATCTCGGCCGGGTCTTCGCTGAAGCCTCCGGCACCGGACGCCTCCTTCAGGCGCGCAAGCGTGTCCGCGTTCATGGCGCCTCGCGCGGCGCCGCGGCGCGGCTCAGCCGGTCGTTGATCGCCTCGCCCAGGCCGTGGCGCGGGATCGGCATCGCGGCGATGGCGGCGGCGCCGCTCGCGTCCAGCGCGTGCAGCATCGCGAACAGATTGGCGGCGGCCTCGCGAAGATCGCCGGCGGCGCTGAGATTGAGCGTGCGGCGCCCCCCGCTCGCCACCAGCGGGCCGAAGGCCAGCAGCGCTTCGTCGGGCCTGACCGTCATCGCGTTCAGGCGCAGCGCGGCCCGCGGCGCGTAATGGCTGGCCAATTGTCCCGGCGCCTGCACCGTGCCGCCCTCCGGCATGGCGAGCGGCCCGGCAATCGCCTCGATCGTCTCGCGCGGGATGGCGCCGGCGCGCAGCAGCACGCACCGCTCGCCGTCGAAGCCGATCACGGTGGATTCGAGGCCGAGCGGCGTCGCACCGCCGTCGAGGATGAGATCGACCTTGTCGCCCAGGCTTTGCGCCACATGCGCTGCGGTCGTCGCGGTGATGCGTCCCGAGGCATTGGCGCTCGGCGCCGCGATGGCAAGGCCGCTCTGGGCAATCAGGCTCGCGGCAACGGGGTGCGCCGGCACGCGCAGCGCGACCGTGCCGAGGCCGGCGCTGACCAGTTCCGACAGGCGGCAGCCGCGCGCCCGCGGCAGCACCAGCGTCAAGGCTCCGGGCCACAACGCGTCCGCAAGCCGCCGCGCCACGGCGTTGAACACGGCATGGCGCTCGGCCTCGGCGCGGCCGGCGACATGGACGATCAAGGGATTGAACTGCGGCCGCCCCTTGGCCTCGAACACCCGCGCCACGGCGCGGCCGTCCGCGGCGTCGGCGCCGAGGCCGTAAACGGTCTCGGTCGGAAATGCGACCAGGCCGCCGGCGCCAAGCAGGCGCGCGGCCTCCCGGATCGCGCCGTCGTCGGCGCGGCGCAGATTCGCGGTGACCGCCTGGCTCATGAGGCCTCTATAGCCGAATTCAGGGCGCTTTTGTCGCCGTCAGGTCGACGCTGATGGCCACCTCATGCGCGATCGGCGTCGGCGCCGCCCATTCGCCGGTGCCGAGCCCGAAATCCGTCCGCAGCACCACGGCCTTGCCGGTCATGTGGGCGCTGCTGCCGGCGAAGGTCAGGGTGAAGGGCAGGGTGACCGCACGGGTCACCCCGTGCAGCGTCAGCCGCCCGGTCGCGACATAGGCATTGCCGCCCTTGGCGGTGAAGCCTGTGGTCTCGAATTTCGCGGTGGGAAATTGGTTGATGGCGAAGCCCTCGGCGCCCTTCAGCCCGTCGTCATTGTCGGACGAATCCGAGGCCTCGCTGCCCAGATCGATGCTGACGATCGCCTTGGAATGGGCAAGGTCCTTCGGATCGAAAGCGATCTGCGCCGTCCAGTTCTTGAAAGTCGCGACAAAGGCCTCGCCGCTCCATTGCGCCGTGAAGCCGAGCCGGCTTTTGGCGCGGTCGACGGTCCAGTTCGCTGCTCCGGCCGGCGCCGCGAGCAGCAGGAGGGCCGCGGCCGCGGCAAGGAGACGCCTCATGCCGGACCGCTCACTTCGGTGCCGGGCAGCATGCGCTTCAGGACGTCGTCGCGGCGCAGGAATTGGTGATACAGCGCGGCCAGGACGTGCAGCGGCACCAGCACGATGGCGCTCCACGCCAGGAAGACATGCGCGTTGCCGAACAGCTCGTGATAGGGATGCAGGTCGGCGCGCGTCATGCCGGCGAAGAACGGCAGGTTCGGCCACGTGAACAGGCCGAAATAGAGCGTGCCATTGCCCAGCGGCGAGGCCGAAACCATGATCCAGCCGGTCAGCGGAATGAAGACGATCAGGAAATAGAGCACGAAATGCGACGCGTGCGCCGCGAAACGCAGCACCGGATTCATGCCGCGCGGCAGCGCCGGCACGGGATTGATCAGGCGCCAGACGACGCGCGCCAGGCTGAGCACCAGCACGCTGAGGCCGATCGATTTGTGGATCTGCACGATCGTGAACTTGCTGGGATCGCTGCGCGGCAACTCGCCCATGTAGAGGCCGAAACAGATATTGGCGATGACCAGCAGCGCGATCAGCCAATGCAGGCTCATCGCCACGCTGCCGTAACGCAGGACCGTGTTTTTCACCGCCACCGCCTTACGCCTTCTGCTGCTGGAAGAGGGCTTCGATGGTCAGCTTGACCTCGTCGCCGACGGCGCCCGTCCACATCATCTTGTCGAGCCCGAAATCGCTGCGCTTGATCGTGGCGGTGGCATGAAAGCCGATGTCGTAGGCCGCGCCCCCCATCGGCGCCGGCGCGCCGCCGTTATAGGTGATGTCGAAGGTGACCGGCCGCGTCACGCCGTGGATCGTCAGATCGCCCGTCATCTTGCCGGCGTTGGGACCCGTCCGGGTCACCGCCTTCGAAACGAAGGTCGCGGTCGGGAACTGGCCCGAGTCGAACACGGTGGGGCCGACGATCTCGCCGACCAGCTCGCTGCTCATGACGTTGGCGCTGGCGGTGTCGATGGTCACCGACACCGCGCTCTTCTCGGGCGCCGCGGGGTTGAAGCTCAGCGTGCCGGACACTTTCTCGAAGCGGCCGTAATAGTCGGTGAGGCCGAAATGCGAGATCGCGAAGATCACCTGGGTGTGCCGCGTCTCCATCTGGTAGGTGCCGGCGGGCGCGGACCTGGGATCGGTGGAGACGCCGGCGGCGAGAGCGGAACCTCCCGCCACGGCAGCGGCGATGAGGGCGGCAAGGGCGGGACGGCGCATGGTTCCTCCGGTCGGGGACAGGGCTGGCAAGGGTATAACGCGCATCGCCGCCGGTTGCAGCGGCGTGACGCGGTAAATGTGCGCGCTTGACGCGCCTTCGGCGCCCTACCCATAGTCGAACGAAGCGTCATCCGGAAATCGTCCGCGCGAGTGGGAGCGTCCTATGAAAGGTCTTTCGCGTTGAACGCCCCCGAAGTCCGGGTCCGTCCCGGCAGCAATCTCGACTATCCCTTCGAGGCGCGGCCCGAGACCGGGCAAAGCATCGTGGTGGCGCCCGGCGTCCACTGGGTGCGCATGCGCCTGCCGATGCAGCTCAACCACATCAATCTGTGGCTGCTGGAGGACGGCGACGGCTGGACCGTGGTCGACAGCGGCATCAAGAACGAGGAGACCACCCAGGCCTGGGAGCAACTCTTCGCCGGCCCGATGCAGGGCCGCCGCGTCAAGCGGGTGATCGTCACCCACATGCATCCCGACCATATCGGCCTCGCCGGCTGGCTGGTGCGCAAATTCGACGTCGAGCTGTGGATCACGCGCACCGAATTCCTGATGTGCCGCAACCTTGCCGCCGACACCGGACAGGAGGCGCCGACCGAGGCCTTGCGCTTCTACAGGGCGGCAGGCTTTCCCGAGGACATCCTGGAGAATTACCGCACCCGTTTCGGCGGCTTCGGCTACGGCGTCTACAAGCTGCCGAACGCCTATCGCCGCATCGTCGAGGGCGAGACGATCGAGATCGGCGCCAACCGCTGGCGCATCGTCGGCGGCAACGGCCATTCGCCGGAGCATGCCTGCCTGTGGTGCCCGGAGCTCAACGTCTTCATCTCCGGCGACCAGCTGCTGCCGAAGATCTCGTCCAACGTCTCGGTGCACCCGACCGAGCCGGAAGCCAATTCGCTGCAGGACTGGATCGATAGCTGCGCCAAGCTCAAGGGTGTCGTGCCGCCGGAGGCGCTGGTGCTGCCGTCGCACAACGAACCGTTCCGCAAGGCGCCGCTGCGCCTGCAGGAGCTGATCGACCACCACGAGGAAGGCCTCGACAAGCTCCATGCGCTGTGCGCCGAGCCCAAGCGCGCCGTCGACGTCTTCCCGGCGCTGTTCCGCAGCCGCATCACGCAGGGCAATTTCGGCATGGCGACGGGCGAGAGCCTGGCGCATCTCAACTGCCTGCGCGCCCGCGGCCGCATCCTGCGCACCGCCGACAAGCACGGCATCGACTGGTACGAGGCGATCTAGGCGCCGGTTACCTTGTCGCAAACTCGCGCGTGCAACCCGGTCCGGGCCATGCTGAATGGCTTCGGGGACCGATTCGATGCGCCTGACATTACTTCTATTGGTTTTCGGCGTTGCCGTGGCGGCGCCGGCCGCGGCGGCGGCGCTGCCGGACTGCGCCGGTCCGGCCGAAATCCGCGACGCTCTACTGCTGCGGGTGGAGAAGAACGGCTCGGTGATCTTCACCGACGGCCGCGCCGTGCATCTCGAAGGCATTCGCCTGCCGGGCGGCGTGGCGGACCGCGCGCCGCAGGGCTTCGCCGACCAGGCGCTCGGCGCCCTGACGGCGCTCACGCGCCGCGCGCCGCTGACGCTCACCGCCGTGCCGCCGAAAGAGGACCGCTACGACCGCGTGCGCGGGCAGCTGTTCGGCGCCGACGGCAGCTGGATACAGCTGTCGCTGCTGAAGAGCGGCCTGGCGCGGGTCGAGATCGCGCCGGACCGCAGCGAATGCGCCGGCGAACTGTTCGCCGCCGAAGCCGAGGCGCGCGCCGCCCATCGCGGCCTGTGGTCGGTGCCGGCCTATCAGGTCCGCACGCCGCAGAATGTCGGCCGCGACGTCGGCACGTTCCAGATCGTCGAGGGCAAGGTGCTGAACGCCGACCTCAAGGAGGGCCGCGCCTATCTCAATTTCGGCGCCGACTGGCGGACCGATTTCACGGTGACGGTCGAGCCCGAGGACATGCCGAATTTCCGCCGCACCGGCGTCGATCCACGTTCCTATGTCGGCCAGACGATCCGCGTGCGCGGCATCGTGCAGTCCCTCAACGGCCCCGAAATCGAAGCCGCCAATCCGCAGGGCATCGAGGTGGTCACCCCCTGACGGCTAGGTGCAAGGGCCTCGCCAATCCGCTAGGGTCAGCCGGGGACGATGCGTCGCGTCGATGGGGGCAGAAATGGCACAAGCAACAAGTTGGACAAAGCGCTGGTATGTCCGCGTCTTGGCGCTGGTTGCAATTCTGGTCGTTGCGGTGGCCGGCTACAAATACGCCACGAAGGTCAGACCACATTGGGAAAATGGAAATTTCGTGGTTGGACAGGACACGTTCGCTGTCGAAGCGACGCCAGGGGCGGAGCTTGTACCATATGATTTTTTTCTGGTCATGGAACAGAACAACGGTCGACTCATCCGCGATAATGAGTCGATGACCGGGCACCATGGCTATCCGTCACGCGTACCGACCGCCGACAATCCAGATGGCCTGTCGGTCGGTTTCGGCAAAGGGACGTATGACGGCAAGGCTTTCGTCGGCCTCACATGCGCCGCCTGTCACACCGCAAAACCGAATGCGAATGGCGCCGGTGTCCAGGTCAATCGCGCGGCCAGCTTGTCCAATCTGGGACCCTTCCTCGCCGATTTGGCCACGGCAATGCGCGATACCGCCGATCCGCAGCACGAGGAGCGTCGGGCGCGTTTTGTGAAGAACGTCTTGGCGATGGGCACATACGGCTCGCAGGACGAGGTACTTTCCGACCTGGACAAATATGCCAAGCGCCTGACGGCGATCAGCGCCACAACGACGCCCCACACCGTTTCGCACACGGGACTTGCGTCAGCGGATACGACCGTCAGGTTGGGTACGAGCGGCAAATCGCCGTGACGGCCGCCATGCCTTAGGCGCCGTTGCCGTACACCCCGCCGTGCAGCCGCGGCGCGGCCGTACTGATGTCCAGGTCGGCCGCCAGCTCGACGTCGGCGGCGAACCCCGCATCGATCAACTCGCGGCCCGACACCGAATCCCGGATCGTTTCGGCGAGCGCTGGTTTCGCCGCCCGGAAGGCGTCGCGCGCGGCGCGGGCTTCTGCCGTCATCGCAAGGTCGAGCGCCTCCAGGATCGCGCCGGCGCCGAGCCAATCCTCGATGGCGGGGCGCAGGCTGTCGTCGCCGCGCCAGCGTTCGCCGGCCGCGATGACGGCGACATCGCCGCCCGCCGCGGCCGCAAGCGACGCGGCGGCGACGGCCGAGGCATTGCGCAGGCAGCCCGCGAACACGATCGCGCCGCCGCCGGCCAGCGACAGCCGCGAGCCGTTGGGCGAAGGCAGCAGCAAGCGCGTGCCCGGCGCAATCGCCTGCAGCGACGCCGGCGAGAGCGAATATTGCCCACCAGCCGAACGCTTTGGGTTGGCTAGCAGGGCGCCGGACGCTTTGGCGGCGATGGCCGCCGCCTCGCCGCTGCCGAGCGGAAACGGCACGATGAAGGCGCCGCGCGCCACCGCGATGTCGACCGCGGTCGAGAACGACAGCACGTCGACGATCACCAGGGCCCGGACGCGCGACCGGAGCGCCGCGACGCCGTTCGCACCCCATTCGCAATGCGCCGTTGCCATGGATGGTCTCCCAACACAAAAGGCCCGGATCGCTCCGGGCCTTTTTTTGTAGCGGGCGGCCAATCAGCCGCCACGCCAACCCTGATTGTCCGCCCGCTACGCCGCCTTTTTCAGCAGCATGCCTTCGACGCGCTTGACCGCCGACGGCTCGTCGGTCTTCTCGACGGCGGCGACTTCGCGCGCCATGCGGGCCAGCGCCGCTTCGTAGAGCTGACGCTCGGAATAGGATTGCTCCGGCTGGCCCGAGGCGCGATGCAGGTCGCGCACCACCTCCGCGATCGAGACCAGGTCGCCAGAATTGATCTTGGCTTCGTATTCCTGGGCGCGGCGCGACCACATGGTGCGCTTGATGCGGGCGCGGCCCTTGAGCGTGTTGAGGGCGTTGTTGACGATGTCGGGCGAGCTCAGCTTGCGCATGCCCACCGCCTTGGCCTTCAGCGTCGGCACGCGCAGGGTCATCTTGTCCTTCTCGAAGGTGATGACGAACAGTTCCAGCCGCGTGCCGGCGACTTCCTGTTCCTCGATCTTCATGATCCGGCCGACGCCATGGGTCGGGTACACGACATGATCGTTGGTCTTGAAGTCATGCTTCCTGGTGTTGGTGTTGGCGGGAACCTTCTTGGGAGCAATCACGGGGGCAGGGGCGGTTTTGGGGGCGGTCATGGTTCACTTTCATCCGGCTCATCGGTCGCGCTTCGAAAGGGCGCGCCAAGAGCTGTTTCGAGTACATTGCACTGCAACAGAAACGCGTGCCGGCGCCGGAATGTTGCCAGTCCGGTGAGGGGTGCCATGGAGCGTTTCAGATCGTGCAATTATATAACACACTTCATCCGTAAACGGAAGGACAAAGTGACAAAGCCTTGAATCGACGGCATTTATTGCGATTCGTGGCGAAAATAGTCACGAATTCAACTGGTTAAATTCGCTTGGCGCTGCGGTTAACGGACAATCCACAGCGCCGCACGGTTAATTCTACGAACCGTCGCCGGGTTTATCGCTGAAATGCTTCTCGAACTTGTCAGGAACGCCTTCCCAATCCTTGGCGTCGGCCGGCGCAGTGCCGTGCTGGGTGATGTTCGGCCATTTCTTGGCGTAGTCGGCGTTCAGCGTCAGCCACTTCTCCAGGCCGCTCTCGGTGTCGGCCTTGATGGCCTCGGGCGGGCATTCCGGCTCGCAGACGCCGCAATCGATGCACTCGTCGGGGTGGATGACGAGCATGTTCTCGCCCTCGTAGAAGCAGTCGACCGGGCAGACCTCGACGCAGTCCATGAACTTGCACTTGATGCAGGCTTCGGTGACGACATAGGTCATAAGGCGGTGTCCCAGGACAGCTTAAGCGATACCAGTGTCATATCGGCGGCGGCGGTCAATGATCAAGCCCATCCGCCGCGACGATTTCGTACAGTAGCCGGGCCTCCGGCGCGGGGCCCCTGCGTTCCCCGAAAGCGACCACACGCACGATATGGACTTGAGAGCCGGCCGGAACCGTCAGCACATCGCCAATCCTGATCCCGCGCCCGGCCTTCTCGACCCGGTTGCCATTGACCCGGATGCGGCCCCTGTCCGCCGCCTCCTGCGCCAGCACCCGCGTCTTGTAGAACCGCGCATGCCAGAGCCATTTGTCGATGCGGATGCGATCGGCCTTGTCGGCGCCGCTCATTTGCGCACCAGCGCGGCCAACCCCGCGAACGGCGAGTCCGGGCGGATCTCGACTTTGAATTCCTTGGGCTCGCGCTTTTCGCGGCGATGCTTTTGCTGCGGCTTGGGCGGACGCGGCAGCGCCTTGCGCCAGACATGGGTCACGCCGTTGCCGCTGTCGGCGACTTCGACGATCTGCCAGCCCATTTCGGCGAGCACCGCCTTGAGCTCGTCATTGCTCGAGCCGATCAGCGAGACGAGTTTGGGCAGCAGGGTCTCGGCGTTGGTGTCGGCGGTCGCGGCCTTCTCGAGTTCTTCTTCCAAACGTTCGAGCATGTCGAGGCGGATGGCGCGGTGCGCCAGGACGCGAAAGCCGCAGGCGGCGAGAAACGGCGCCGGCAGGTCGGCATCGTTGACGAACGAGGTGAGGCCGGGCTGCGGCGGCGTATGCAGCTGCGGCTGCCGTGTCCACACGCCCCACAGCAGTGCGAGCAGCGACGCCGCGTCGGGGCGCAGCATCTTGGGCAGGTAGAGCGAGCGCCGCCCGAACCAGACGCCGAATGCCTTCAGCGCCCGCAGCAGCGGCCTTATGTCGTCGGGCAGCGCGAGCCGGGCGCGTTCCAGCGCGCCGAAATTCTCCAGCAGCTGGTGCGCGATGCCGCGCGCCGCGGCGGGCAGGGCGGTCGGCGTTCCGGGCTTGGCCAGGGTCGCTTCGCCGAGCGCCAGCAGCGGCTGCAGCCGCGCCGCGATGCGGCCCTGCACGAAGGCTTCGAGCCGCGCCTGCACGCCCTCGCGCAGATCGCCTTTCAGCCGCTCATCCGCCAGCATCTCGACGCGCGGCGAAAGCGGCGCGGGGCCGGCGGCGAGATGCGCCACCACCGCGCCGTCCCACCACAGCTTGCCATGCTCGCTGAGCGTGATCGCCTTGTCGTCGGCTTCGGCGATGCGCCGCGCCCGGGCGTAGAACTCGCCTTCGAGCCCTTTCATCGCCGCGGCCCGCAGGGTGCGGCCGTGGACGCCCTCGGCGCGGGCGTCGGGCTCGAAGCGAAAGCCCTCGAGCTTGCCGACCGCCTCACCGCCGATGGCGACGCCGCCGGAATCGTCGAGCGTCAGGTCGATGACGTCGTCCTCGCGCAGCCGTTTCAACAGGACCGAGGTGCGCCGGTCGATGAAACGCTGCGTCAGCTGTTCGTGCAGCGCGTCCGACAGCCGGTCCTCGACGCCGCGCGTCACGCCCTGCCAATGGGCGCTGTCCCGGGTCCAGTTCGAGCGATGCGCCGCATAGGTCCAGGTGCGGATCTGCGCCAAGCGACCGCTCAGCGTCGCGACGTCGCCTTCGGTGACGTTGAGGCGCTCGATCTGCCGCGCCAGCCAGTCGTCGGGCAGGACGCCGTCGTCGCTCATCAGGAACAGGTAGATCGCCTGCACTAGGCGGACATGCTCGTCGACCGAGAGCTTGCGGAAATCGGGGAGCTGGCACGCCTCCCACAGCCGGTGCACGCCGGCGCGCGTGGTGGCGAGCGCCCGCACATCGTCCTGCGCCGCAAGCAGGCGCAGCGCGGTGACATCGCTCGCCGGCCGCGCCTTGGCGAGGCCGCGCTGCGGCGGCGGTTCGTCGAGGCTGGCGAGCAGGCGGTCGAGCGAGGCGAAATCGAGCGCGGAATTGCGCCATTGCAGCACGCGCACCGGATCGTAGCGATGGCCCTCGACACGCGCGACGAGTTCGTCCTCCAGCCCCTCCGCTTCGCCCGTGGTGCCGAAAGTGCCGTCATTCATGTGCCGCCCGGCGCGGCCGGCGATCTGGCCGACCTCGTCGGGCCGAAGCGGGCGCATGCCGGTGCCGTCGAACTTATCGAGTCCCGCGAAGGCGACATGGTCGACGTCCATGTTGAGGCCCATGCCGATCGCGTCGGTCGCGACCAGGAAATCGACGTCGCCGCTCTGGTAGAGCTCGACCTGCGCGTTGCGGGTGCGCGGGCTGAGCGCGCCCAGCACCACCGCCGCGCCGCCGCGCTGGCGCCGGATCAGCTCGGCGATGCCGTAGACGTCCTCGGCCGAAAAGCCGACCACCGCCGCGCGGCGCGGCAGGCGCGTCAGCTTCTTGTGGCCGGTATAGGCGAGGTCGGAGAACCGCGCCCGGCTCATGAAATAGGCGCGGGGCACGAAACGCTGTATGGCGCCGCGCATGGTGTCGGCACCGAGCAGGATGGTCTCCTCCTCGCCGCGGGCATGCAGCAGCCGGTCGGTGAAGACATGGCCGCGCTCGGGATCGGCGCAGAGCTGGATCTCGTCGACGACGAGGCAGGCGACGGGGATGTCGAGCGGCATCGCCTCGACGGTGCAGACGTAATAGCGCGCCTCCCGCGGCACGATCTTCTCTTCGCCGGTGATCAGCGCGGCGAGGTTCGCGCCCTTCAGCCGCACCACCTTGTCATAGACCTCGCGCGCCAGAAGGCGCAGCGGCAGGCCGATCATGCCGGACTTGTGCGCCAGCATGCGCTCGATGGCGAAATGCGTCTTGCCGGTGTTGGTGGGGCCGAGGACCGCCGTGACGCGGCTGATCGCGTCGGGGCGGCGCTGCGCCGTTGCGTGGTTCATGATGGGGCGAACATGGGTGCTTTGGCGGTCACTCGCAAGCGGCGAGGGCGCTACCGAAGGCCGCTCGGGCCGCGGCCTGTGGATCGTCCGTGGACAGACGGTACGTTCCACGAACAAACACGGCCCGAATCACTAACCTAAACAATATCATCCTTTGTTCTCATACGTTTAGTGGTTTGTCAAGATTCACGGACCACTACATCTTGTGGATAAGGCCAGTCGTGGAGTCGGCCGGGCTTATCCACCGAGCCCTCCGTATAAGGATTAATATAACGGTTTTGCGACTGTGGCTTGGCGGCGTTTGACGCTCATTTCGCAGCTGCGATACTGCGGCAAAAGACACCGGGCAGGAACGAACGCGATGACGAGCGGCAGCAAGACGCCGGAAAGCTGGGCCAGGGCGGCGCAGAAGGAATTGCGCGACAAGCCGCTGGACACGCTGACCTGGCGCACGCCCGAAGGCTTCGACGTCAAGCCGCTCTACACCGCCGCCGATCTCGAAGACTTCGAAGCCGGCAATTCGCTGCCCGGCCAGATGCCTTACATGCGTGGCGTGCGCTCGACCATGTATGCCGGCCGCCCCTGGACGATCCGGCAATATGCCGGCTTCTCGACCGCCGAGGAGTCCAACGCCTTCTATCGCAAGAATCTCGCCGCCGGCCAGATGGGCCTGTCGGTGGCGTTCGATCTCGCCACCCACAGGGGCTATGACAGCGACCATCCGCGCGTCGCCGGCGATGTCGGCAAGGCCGGCGTCGCCATCGACAGCGTCGAGGACATGAAGATCCTGTTCGGCGGCATCCCGCTCGACAAGATGAGCGTCTCGATGACCATGAACGGCGCGGTGATCCCGATCATGGCGAACTTCATCGTCGCCGGCGAAGAGCAGGGCACGCCGGCGTCGAGCCTGTCGGGCACCATACAGAACGACATCCTCAAAGAGTTCATGGTGCGCAACACCTACATCTATCCGCCGGCGCCCTCGATGCGCATCGTCGCCGACATCATCGAGTACACGGCGAAGAAGATGCCGAAATTCAACTCGATCTCGATCAGCGGCTATCACATGCACGAGGCGGGCGCGACGGCGGTGCAGGAACTCGCCTTCACGCTGGCCGACGGCATCGAATATGTCCGCGCCGCGCTCGCCAAGGGCCTGGGCGTCGACGAATTCGCGCCGCGCCTGTCGTTCTTCTTCGGCATCGGCATGAATTTCTTCATGGAGGTCGCCAAGCTGCGCGCCGCGCGCCTCTTGTGGTCGCAGATCATGGACAAGTTCGGCGCCAGGAACGCCGAGAGCCTGATGCTGCGCACCCATTGCCAGACCTCGGGCGTCTCGCTGACCGAGCAGGACCCCTACAACAACGTCGTGCGCACGACGATCGAGGCGCTGGCCTCGGTCCTGGGTGGCACGCAGTCGCTGCACACCAATTCCTTCGACGAGGCGATCGCGCTGCCGACCGAATTCTCCGCCCGCATCGCGCGCAACACCCAGCTGATCCTGCAGAACGAGAGCCAGGTGACCAAGGTGGTCGATCCGCTCGGCGGTTCGTATTACGTCGAGGCGCTGACGCATGCGCTGGCGACGTCGGCGCGCGCCGTGATCGACGAGGTCGAGGCCATGGGCGGCATGACCAAGGCGGTCGAGGCCGGCATCCCCAAGCTGCGCATCGAGGAAGCCGCCGCCCGCCGCCAGGCCCGCGTCGATCGCGGCGAGGACGTCATCGTCGGCGTCAACAAGTTCCAGCTCAAGACGGAGGACGCGCTCGACGTCCGCGCCATCGACAACGCGCAGGTGCGCCTCTCGCAGATCGCGCGTTTGAAATCCGTCAAGGCGAGCCGCGATCCGGCGAAGCTCACGGCGGCGCTCGCCGCGCTGGTCGCCGGCGCCAGGGGCAAGGGCAATCTGCTCGAGCTCGCGGTGGAAGCGGCGCGCGCCCGCGCCACGGTCGGCGAGATTTCCGACGCCATGGAAAGCGTGTTCGGGCGCCACCGCGCCGAGATCCGCTCCATCGCGGGCGTCTACGGCGCGGCCTATGAAGGCGACAACGAATTCGGCGCCATCCGCGGCGACATCGAGGCCTTCGCCAAGGAAGAGGGCCGCCGGCCGCGCATGCTGGTCGCCAAGATGGGCCAGGACGGCCACGACCGCGGCGCCAAGGTCATCGCCACCGCCTTCGCCGATCTCGGCTTCGACGTCGATATCGGCGCCCTGTTCCAGACGCCGGAGGAGGTCGCCAAGGACGCCATCGACGCCGACGTCCATGTCGTCGGCATTTCCAGCCAGGCGGCGGGCCACCTCACGCTGGTGCCGATGCTGATCGACGCGCTCAAGGCGCAGAAGGCCGACGACATCCTGGTCGTGGTCGGCGGCGTCATCCCGGCGCAGGACTACGAGGCGCTCAGAAAGGCCGGCGTCGCCGCCATCTTCGGCCCCGGCACCAACATCCCCGACGCCGCGCGCGGCGTGCTCAAGCTGATCCGCGCCCGCAAGCTCAGCCGCGCGGCGGAGTAGATGCGCCTGCCGACGAGCCGCGAGACGTCGCCGTGACCCGCATCGCCCTCATCGGTCCCGGCGCCATCGGCGGCACGGTCGGTCTGGCGCTGGCGCAGCAGGGGCACGATCTCGTCGTCTGCGCCAACCAGGAATTTTCCGAGCTCGCCGTGACGCGGGCCGACAGCAAGGAACGCAGATCGCGTCCGGTGACGGTGATCACGGCGCCGCCCGAGGCCGGTCCTGCCGACTGGGTCCTGCTCTGCGTCAAGTCGCATCAGACGGCGTCGGCCGCGGCGTGGCTCAAGGCAACGCTGGGGCCGCACACCAGGCTCGCCGTGCTGCAGAACGGCGTCGAACACCGCGCCCGTGTCGCGCCCTATGTGACTGGCGGCAATGCTGTCGTGCCGGTGATGGTGATGCTGCCGGCCGAGCGCACCGCGCCCGGCGAGATCGTGCTGCATGGCAGCGCCGCCCTGACCGTGCCGGACGACGCGGCGGGCCGTGACTTCGCCGCGCTGTTCGCCGGCTCTTTCGTGCGCGCCGGTACCGATGCCGATTTCCCGTCGCGTGCCTGGGAGAAGCTCTGCCTCAACGCGCCCGGCGGTGCGCTCAGCGTGCTGACGCTGCATCCCGGGCCGATCGCGCAGTCCAAAGACCTCGCCGAGTTGGCGCGCCTGCTGGTCGAGGAGTGCATGGCGGTCGGCCGTGCCGAAGGTGCGAAATTCCCGGACGGCTTCGCGGCCCAGGTCGTCGCTATGTTCCAGAGGCCCGGCGCCCGCGGCAATTCGATGTATTACGACCGCCGCGACGGCAAGCCGCTCGAATGGGACGCGCGCAACGGCGTCATTGCGCGCCTCGGCGCCAGGCACGGCATCGCCACGCCGATCAGCGACGTGCTGGTGCCTATATTAAAGGCCGTGAGTCCGGGCGCCGGATAGCGTAAAGCTCCTCAGTGTCATCCGCCGCGAATGCGGCGGACCCAGGTGAACCCTGCACCGCCGAAGCAAATGTCACCTGGGTGGCCCGCAGATGCGGGCCATGACATCGAATTTTTATTTGAACGCGGCGAAATCCAGCACCGCATTGATCTGTTCGCGAGTCACGGGGAATTGTTCGACGATCTCGTCGACGCTCATTCCGTCTTCGAGGTTCTCGAAGATCGTCGCGACCGGCATCCGTGTGTCTCTGAACAGCCAGGTGCCGCTCACCTTGCCGGGGATACGTTCGACGACCGGGCATTGGGACCAATCCAGGGCAGGCATCCGCTCTCTCCGTTGCTGCGGCACAAACTAACAGATTTTCTGCGTCCCCGCAGGGTGCCCGCCGCTCAGCCCTGCGGCTTGATCGCCGCGCCGTCGATCTTCACGCTCGTCGCCACCGCCGCGATCACGCCATAGCTGGTGTCGGCCCAGACGCGCAGCGGCACGACGTAGTTGCGGCCCGTCACCGCGCTGGGAAACACCGCGACCCAGGCGTTGATCACCGGAAAGCTCGCGCCTTCCTTGATCACCTTGGGCTTGTAGCCGGCGAGCTGCTTGTATTTGAGCTGGCAGAGCAGGGCGCGGCCCTTGTAGAGGCCGTTGTCCATCGCCACCGTGGTGTCCTTGAGCTTGGTGATCTCGACGTCGTAGCGCCTGCGGCCGTCGAACACCGGCAGCGTCACGCCGCAGGGATTGTCGGCCGCCGCGCCGACGCCCGACACCAGATAGGTGATGGCGCTGATCGGATCGAACGTGCCCTTCTGCTGCGCCGGCGTCACCTCGTAGCCGGTCATGCTGTAGGGCGGATCGGCGAACAGCCGGATCGGGCCGTTCGCGTCATAGGTCAGCGACACTTCCTGCTTCTTGTCGGAGCGCCCGGTGTAGAAGGAATCATAAAGCGCCGGATGAAAGCTCCTGGGCGCCAGCGTGCCGTTGGAGTTGGCCTGGATCTCCGACTGCCAGAAGGCGTTGACCACGCCGCCGGTCTGCAGGTTCGAGACCACGTGATAGTCGCTGCCGCGCACGGTGAGGTTCATGTCGACCTTGCCGAGCGTCACGCCGCCGGCATAGAGCGTCATCGCCATCTGCAGCGTCGAGCCGGGCTGCGTCGGCGTCTCGCCGCCCGAGCCGCCGGCGGCGATGGCCGCGCCGGAGAGCGGCAGCAGGGCGAGCAGCATGAGGGCGTGACGAATTTTCATCGTTCGGTCTCCGTTCGGCGGGTCAAGCTAGCGGCGCGGACGCTCCAAAACTACTATGGTTCAATTATGGCCGAACCGTCCGATTCAATTGCGGTTAATGCGGGTCTCGCGGCCGCCCTGGCCGGCGGCGACCGCCGGGCGCTGGCCCGCGCCGTCACGCTGGTGGAATCGACGCGGGCGCCGGACCAGCGCGCCGCCGAGGCGCTGCTCACCCGGCTCCTGCCGCGCACCGGCGGCGCGGTGCGCATCGGCATCTCCGGCGCCCCCGGCGTCGGCAAGTCGACCTTTATCGAGGCCTTCGGGCAGCATCTCACCGGTGCGGGCAAGCGCGTCGCGGTGTTCGCGATCGATCCGTCGTCGCGGCGCTCCGGCGGCTCGATCCTCGGCGACAAGACGCGGATGGAGAAGCTCAGCCGCGATCCGAGCGCCTATATCCGTCCGTCGCCGGCCGGCACGACGCTGGGCGGCGTGGCGCGGCGGACGCGCGAATCCATGCTGCTGGCCGAAGCCGCGGGCTTCGACGTCGTGCTGGTCGAGACCGTCGGCGTCGGCCAGTCCGAGACCGCGGTCGCCGACATGACCGACCTTTTCGTGCTGCTCGCTTCGCCCGGCGGCGGCGACGACCTGCAAGGCATCAAGCGCGGCGTGATGGAGCTCGCCGACCTCCTGCTGGTGACCAAGGCCGATGGCGACCTGACCGCCGCCGCCAACCGCGCCGCCGCCGACTATCACGCCGCCCTGCAGCTGATGCGGCCGCGGCACGTGGGGCTCGCCCCCAAGGTCCTGAAAGTCTCCGCCCTCGAAGGCGCCGGCATCGCCGCCGCCTGGACCGAGATCGCCGCCCTCCACGGTACGCTCGCGGCGGACGGCAGGCTGGCTCGCCTTCGGGCGGAGCAGTCGCGGCGCTGGTTCTGGGGCGAACTCCAGACCCTGGTCAGCGAGGCGATCCTGGAGGACGAACGCCTCGCCGAGGGCGCCGGGCGCCTGGAAGCGGAGGTGGCGGACGGAACGGTCCTGCCTTCGGCCGCCGCCCGGACCCTGATCGGTCATTTCCGCAAGGGTTGACGGGTCTTTCCGCCTTGACCCCGGGGGGCGGCCCCATTATGACACCGCCTCTTTCGAGAAGAGAACGTCCATGGCTCGCCGCTGCGAATTGACCGGAAAAGGCACTTTGGTTGGCAATAATGTCAGCCACGCCAACAACAAGACCAAGCGGATCTACCGCCCGAATCTGCAGCATGTCTCGCTGGCCAGCGACCTTCTGGGCAATTCCTACGTCCTGAAGATCTCGATGAACGCGCTGCGTACCGTCGACAAGAATGGCGGCCTGGACCCGTTCCTGCTCAAGGCCAAGAACGCGCTCCTGTCGCCCAAGGCGCTGCGCCTGAAGCGTGCCATCGCCAAGAAGGCGGCCCAGAAGGCAGCTTAAGAGTTCCCGGTAAGTTACTCTAAAATTTACCTTGTTTCCCGGCGCCGCAGGCATGGCTCCTGCAGCGTCTTTGCCCTAGTGTATCAAAATGTGTCAGGCCTGTGGATAAGCGGCCGGCACGGGGCAGGGTGAAGTGCGGGCGTACGAATCAGGGGCAGTCTCGGCGCGGGACGACGCGTCGACACGTTTGGCGGTCGGCATCAGCGACGGTCCATACCGCTTGCGCGGGGCGACCGACGCGACTTGGCCGTCGCAGGGCTATGGCCAGCGCAGCGGCTTCGGCCGCCGGCTCGCCGATGCGACGCGCGCCGTCCTGCGCAGCGTCATTCCCGTTCTGGCACTGTGCGCCGCGCTGGCGGCGATGTTTCTCTACATGGACACGACGCTGCCCTATTTCGCCGGCGGCCATGGCCGCTGGCTGACGGTCAGCCATCTGCTGCTGCCGCTCGCCTTCCTCGCCATCCACCTGACCAATCGCCGCTACGGCCCGGCCTATGCCTTCGCCCAGATCGTGCTCGCCTTCGCGGCGCTGACGGCGGCGACGATGTTCGGCGGCAATCTCATCCAGCTGCTGCTGCCCGACGCGATCTTCCCCAGCGTGCGCGCCGTCGCCTCCTTCTCGGGCGCCTTCTTCGTCGCCGGCTTCCTCGGCATCATCGCCTTCGACGGCGCGCGCGGTCCGCGCTGGTGGACGGCGCCGCTGATCGGCTCGCTGGTCGCGGCCCTCGTCTTCACGCCGATCTACTACACCGCGACCTATGCCGGCACCAACGCGTCCTGGTTCGAGCACATGGCGATCCATGCCGGCCTGCTGGTCGGCGGCGCCGTGCTGGCGCTGATCCCCTATTGGCTGCTGCGCCGCATGGTGCAGCCGCTGCCGGGCTATGGGGGGTATTAGCCGCGGCGCTTAATGCGCCACGCGCTTGGGCGTATGGCGCTTGCCGGCGATGCGCCTTGGCGCGCGGGTATGGCCTTCGTGGCCTTTTTCCTCGTGGAACAGGCCGATGAGCTGCTCGGTCATGGCGCCGCCGAGCTGCTCGGCGTCGACGATGGTCACCGCCTTGCGGTAATAGCGCGTCACGTCATGGCCGATGCCGATGGCGGTGAGTTCGACGTCGGATTTCTCCTCGATCTCCTCGATGACGCGGCGCAGATGGCGCTCCAGGTAATTGCCCGCGTTGACCGACAAGGTTGAATCGTCGACCGGCGCGCCGTCGCTGATCACCATCAGGATCTTGCGCTGCTCGGGGCGGCCGACGATACGGTTGTGCGCCCACATCAGGGCCTCGCCGTCGATGTTCTCCTTGAGCAGGCCCTCGCGCATCATCAGGCCGAGATTCTTGCGCGCCCGGCGCCACGGCTCGTCGGCCGCCTTGTAGACGATGTGGCGCAGATCGTTGAGGCGGCCGGGATGCGGCGGCTTGCCGTCGGCGATCCATTTCTCGCGGGACTGTCCGCCCTTCCAGGCTCTCGTTGTGAACCCCAGAATTTCCGTCTTCACCGCGCAGCGCTCCAGCGTGCGGGCAAGGATGTCGGCGCACATCGCCGCCACCATGATCGGCCGGCCGCGCATCGAGCCGGAATTGTCGAGCAGCAGCGTGACGCAGGTATCGCGGAAGGTCATGTCCTTCTCGCGCTTGAACGACAACGGATACATCGGATCGATGATGATGCGCGGCAGGCGCGATGTGTCGAGCATGCCTTCCTCGATGTCGAACTCCCAGGTGCGGTTCTGCTGCGCCATCAGCAATCGTTGAAGCTTGTTGGCGAGGCGCGAGACCACGCCCGACATCGCCTGCAGCTGCTGGTCGAGGAAATTGCGCAGGCGGCTGAGCTCTTCGGCGTCGCACAGCTCGTCGGCATCGACCTCCTCGTCGAATTGCAGCGTATGGACCTTGTAGCCCCATTCGTCCTGATGGCTGAAGGGCTGCTCGGGCCGGTGCGGCTTGGCGCCGTCCTCGGGCTCGGCGGCGTCGGACATCTCGTCGGTCTGCTCGGCGCGCATCTCCGACGAGGCGTCCTCGCTGTCCTCGCCGTCGGATTCCTGCATGTCGGCTTCGGAGGATTCCGACTGGGAATCCGAATCCTGGTCCTCGCCGTCCTGTTCCTGGTTCTCGGCGTTCTCGTCGTCGCCGGAATCCTCGGAGGATTCGTCGGCGTCGAACTCGTCGGAGAGCTTGAGGTCGCGCAGGATCGTGCGCGTCACCTTGGCGAAGGCGGCCTGGTCCTTGAGCGTGCCGCCGAGCTTGGCGAGGTCCTTGCCGGCATGTTCCTCGATGAACGGCCGCCACAGGTCGACGGCGTATTTCACCGCCTCGGGCGGCGCCTCGCCGGTCAGCTTCTCGCGCACCAGGAGGCCGAGCACGTCGGCGATCGGCGCGTCGGCCTTGACGCGCGCCTTGCCCAGGCCGCGCTGGACGAGGCGCTGCTCGAGCCCGGCAGCGAGGTTGTGCGCCACGCCCTTCATGGCGAGCGAACCGATGGCTTCGACGCGCGCCTGCTCGGCGGCCTCGAACACCGCCGCGGCATCGGCCGATTGCGGGCGGAACTGGTCGTGGACCTTGTCCTCGTGATGCGCCCGGCGCAGCGCATAGGCATCGCCGGCGCCGCGCACCACCGCGACTTCGTTCGGCGGCAGGTTGCGCGACGGCAGCGGCAGCCGCGCCTTCAACCCGCGCAGGCCAGGCGGCTCCGCCGAAAACGTGACTTCGAGCTCCGGCTCGCCCGACAGCGCCCGCACCGACGCGGTGACGGCGCGCTTGAAAGGTTCAGAGGGGTTTTCAGGTTTCACCGGAGCCCAACCAATCCAAAACTGTCATGGCCCGCGAATGCGGGCCACCCAGGTGACGCTTGCGCGGTGCAGACTTCAACTGGGTGGCCCGCATTCGCGGGCCATGACAACCAAAATTCTTACGTCACCAACACCTTCGCCGCGCTCTCCGGCAGGTCCTCGCCGAAGCAGCGCTGGTAGAACTCGGCCACCGAGGCGCGTTCCAGCTCGTCGCACTTGTTGAGGAAGGTCAGGCGGAACGCGAAGCCGACATCGTGGAAGATTTCGGCGTTCTCGGCCCAGGTGATCACGGTGCGCGGGCTCATCACGGTCGAGAGGTCGCCGTTGATGAACGCGTTGCGCGTCATGTCGGCGACGCGGACCATGGCGCCGATCTGTTTTTTCTTCTCGGGCGTCGTCGCGTAGGACGGCACCTTGGCGAGCACGATCTCCTGCTCGGCGTCGTGGCTGAGATAGTTCAGCGTCGTCACGATGCTCCAGCGGTCCATCTGGCCCTGGTTGATCTGCTGCGTGCCGTGATAGAGGCCGGTGGTGTCGCCCAGGCCGATCGTGTTGGTGGTCGAGAACAGGCGGAACGCCGGATGCGGCTTGATCACCTTGTTCTGGTCGAGCAGCGTCAGCTTGCCCTGGACCTCGAGCACGCGCTGGATCACGAACATCACGTCGGGGCGGCCGGCGTCGTACTCGTCGAACACCAGCGCCACGGGATGCTGCAGGCACCAGGGCAGCAGGCCCTCGCGGAATTCGGTGATCTGCTTGCCGTCCTTCAGCACGATCGCATCCTTGCCGATCAGGTCGATGCGGCTGATGTGGCTGTCGAGGTTGATGCGGATGCAGGGCCAGTTGAGGCGCGACGCCACCTGCTCGATATGCGTCGACTTGCCGGTGCCGTGATAGCCCTGGATCATGACGCGGCGGTTGAAGGCGAAGCCCGCCAGGATCGCCAGCGTGGTCTCGCGGTCGAAGCGGTAGGCCGGGTCGCGGTCCGGCACGTAGGAGGTGCCGGCCTTGAACGCGGGCACCTTCATTTTGGTGTCGATGCCGAACACGGACGCGACGTCGACCGTCGTGTCGGGCGTCAGGCTGGGATCGAGATCCTTTTGTTCCGTCGTCATGATGTATCCGGCTCCAAACAATTATGCGGAGTGACCGCCGGATGAGGGAAGGGCGCTGGAGGCCCTCTCTAGGTCAAAATGCCGGAGGCGCGCAAAACGCCATAGGCTTTGATAACCTGCTTCAGACGCTCCTCGGCGCCCCGATCGCCGCCGTTCGCGTCGGGATGAAACCGCTTCACAAGTTCCTTATACCGCGCCTTGATCTCTATCAAGGTGGCGCCGTGCGGCAGGTGCAGCGTGTCCAGCGCCTGGCTCTGCAGCCGCGTCAATGTGCGCTCCGGGCGGCGCACGCGCGGCTCGGAATCCGCGTCCTTTTCGAATGTTCCGTAGCCGTCCTGCACCGAGAAGCCAAAGGGATTGGGCATACGTGCCGCGCGTTTGCCGAGGGGCCAGGTCGGGCGGTGACCCGTCAGGGCGTCGGTACGGAAGGTTTCGATTTCCTTGTCGTCCATGCCGCGGAAGAAGTCCCACGCCTCGTTGTGCTCGCGGGCATGCGCGAGGCAGAGCCAGATGTGCTCGCCGAGATTCTCGCGGGTCCGCGACACGCGGTGCGCGCCTTCGCCTTTGCAGCCGGCCTTGGCGCAGGGACGCACGGTGGTCTCCGGCACCGCACGTTTGCCCTTCGGCTTGATGCTGATGTCGGATTTGAAGCGCGGGGTTGGCTTGGACGTGGCCATATGCCGATTATGGTGCGCAGGTGTGAAAAAACAAGAAAACGTATCGCTTGACTTACGTTGCCGGACGGCTGACACGCTGGATTCATGACCATGGCCGAGACCATCCGCCGAAAACTGCAAGCCGCCTTCGCGCCGTCGGAACTCGTGGTCGCGGACGACAGCGCCGAGCATGCCGGCCATGGCGGGGCGCGGCCGGGCGGCGAGACCCATTTCAGCGTCCGCCTGGTGGCCGAATCGTTCGCCGGCCAGGGCCGCGTCGAACGCCAGCGCCGCGTCTATGCCGCCCTCGCCGAAGAGCTGCGGCCGAACGGCATCCACGCCCTGGCCCTGACCACGCTCACGCCGGCGGAGGTTTGGCAGGAGCACTAGCGGCCGTCTTGTCGCCGGGCGCCGGCGGAATGACGCGCAGCGCCGTGATCTGGTTTCTCTGCCGCCGCAGAATCTCGAACTGGTAGCCGAAGAAGGCGAAGCGCTGGCCCTGTTCGGGGATGGTGCGCGCCTCGTGGATGACGAGGCCGGCGATGGTCGTCGCCTCCTCGTCCGGCAGGTTCCAGTCGAGGGCGCGGTTGAGCTCGCGCACCGCCACCGTGCCGTCGACCAGGAACGAGCCGTCGGGCCGGCGGCGGACGTCGGGCCGCTCCTCTTCTTCGTGCTCGTCGGGGATGTCGCCGAAGATCTCGTCGAGGATATCCTCCAGCGTGATGATGCCCTGCAGCGCGCCGTACTCGTCCACCACCAGCGCGAAATGCGAGCGCCGATCGCGGAAAGCGGCGAGCTGTTCCTCCAGCGTCGTGGTCTCCGGCACGAACCACGGCGGCGTCGCCAGCGCCGCGACGTCGACGCCGGCGCGGCCGTGTTCGATGATGGCGCGCACGATGTCCTTGGTGTGGATGACGCCGACGATGTTTTCGGGCTGCTCGCGCCACAACGGCACGCGGGTGTGGTTGGAATCGAGGACTTCGCGCAGGATCTCGGCCGG
>DATMKZ010000073.1:0-67532 GCA_035570795.1 Rhizomicrobium sp. | reverse complement strand
GTCTCCTGGCACCACATGTCGAAATTGATGGTCTGGACGTCGTAGCGCTGCGCCGCGGCCGGCACGGTCAGGGCGAGAGCGGACAGCGATGCCGCCAACAACAGCGCGCGAGTCATCTTGCTCATCCTTCAACCATACGCCTGAGCACAACGCACCGGAAGCGCAACCGGTCCCAGCCTTAAGATGTTGCCACCGGACTGTGACGCTTTTGTCAGGCCCCGGACGGACTACGCCGCGGCGGCGGCACGGTCTTCGGCGATTTTCACGTGTTCGGGCGCCAGCGCCGGGCGGCCGAGGATCATGTCGGCGGCTTTTTCCGCGATCATGATGGTCGGCGCGTTGGTGTTGCCGCTGACCAGCGTCGGCATGATCGAGGCGTCGACGACGCGCAGGCCCTCGATGCCGTAGACCTTGAGCTGGGCGTCGACCACGCTTTCGGCGTCCTTGCCCATCTTGGCGCTGCCGACCGGGTGGTAGATGGTCTCGGCGGTCCTGCGCACCCAGGCGTCGATCTGGTCGTCGGTGCGGATATGGGCGCCGGGCATCAGTTCGGGGCCGCGATAGGGATCGAACGCCGCCTGGGCGAACAGGTCGCGGGCGATCTTGGTGCCTTCGCGCAGCGCGCGGCGGTCTTCCTCGGCTTCCAGGTAATTGGGCTGGATCACCGGCGCGGACAGGGGATCGTTCGACTTGATCGAGATGTAGCCGCGGCTTTGCGGGCGCAGCTGGCAGACATGGCTCATGAAACCGTGGCGGTCCGACTTCTTGCGCGCGTGATCGCTCATCAGCGCGGCGATGAAGTGGAATTGCAGATCGGGATGCTCGAGGTCCGGCCGGCTCTTGAGGAAAGCGCCCGATTCCAGGCCCTGGCCGGTGGCGAGGCCGGTCTTGAACAGCATGTAGGACAGGCCGGTCTTCAGCGCGGCCAGCGGGCTCGACTGGCTGTGCAGGGTGATCGGCTGGCTCGATTCATACTGGATCGAGGCGTCGAGATGGTCCTGCAGGTTGCGGCCGACGCCTTTGAGATCGGCGACCACGGGAATGTCGAAGCGCTTCAGGATCGCGGGATCGCCGATGCCCGACAGCAGCAGGGTCTGCGGCGAGTTCACCGCGCCGCCCGAGAGCAGGCATTCGCGCGTCACCGTCACGCGCACCGCCTGCTTGTTCTGGATGAATTCGACGCCGCTGACGCGCTTGCCGTCGAACAGGATGCGGCTGACATGGGCGTGGCTCTCGACCGTCAGGTTTTTGCGTTCGAGGATCGGCGTCAGGTAGCCCTTGGCGGCGCTCCAGCGCGCCCCTTCGTGGATGGTCAGCTGGTAGGGGCCCATGCCCTCCTGCTGGTAGCCGTTGAAATCCGGCGTCTGCTTGAAGCCGGCCTCGACGCCGGCCTGGGTGAAGGCGCGGAACAAGGGATTGGTCGAGCGGCCGTTGGAGACGCGCAAGGGGCCTTCGCCGCCGTGGAAATCGTCGCCGCCGTTCTCGTTGTGCTCGGCGCGCTTGAAATAGGGCAGCACGTCGGCAAACGACCAGCCTTCAAGGCCGAGCTGACGCCAGCCGTCATAGTCGCGGGCGTGACCGCGGATATAGATCATGCCGTTGATCGACGAGGAGCCGCCCCAGCCGCGGCCGCGCGGCCAATAAAGGCTGCGGCCGTTCAGATGCTGCTGGCCCTCGGTCTGGTAATACCAGTTGAACGGGTTGGGCTTGGAGATCAGACCCGCGATGCCGGCCGGCATGTGAATCATCATCGCCTTGTCGCGGCCGCCGGCCTCGATCAGCAGCACTTCGACAGCCGGATCGGCCGAGAGGCGATTGGCCAGCACGCAACCGGCGCTGCCGGCACCGATGATGACGTAGTCATAGGCTTTCATGTCGGGACCCACGGAATTTCCTGCGGCGGACCATAACCAAAGATGACGCCTGTGTCGCGTTCGCGGCCGGGGACTTGCGAAAACCGCCATTCAATTCGGCGATTTTGGCGCCAAGCCCCTGATCGCACGGCGGATTCACGGTCGACAAACAAACCGCTCCGCGCCGGCAGGCGCGGACCGTTCGGCAACATAATTGTTCGGCGAAAAACCATACCCCCTCCCCCTTCCTGCGTGCCGACGCAGGCGAGATGGAGATTGCCAAATCATGGACGCGGCGGGGGCTTATCGACGCTTGGGCGCGCGGGCCAGCGCGCACGCGCCCGCGACGCGGCCCGCGTGGAGTCGTTTTGCGCCCGGTTCGAAGGGCTTCGGTGAAAGCCACGGCATCTCATTGCGTCATCATACAGCAGGTCGAGAGGCGTTCGATAAGTTCGCGGCGACCGCGGCCGTCGGCGCTGTCCCAATTCGCCCCTCAGTGTCCTAGTTCGTTCTAGAGGGTGTCCTAAGCTGCCGGTTGGCAGGTCGTGAGTGTGCATGTGATGGCACCCCGATCAGCCGTAACGTCCGCCTCAATGATTGGACACGCGGGAGCCTTAGAACCTTCGACTAGCCGGATGTGCCAGACGTTCTTTGTGAGACTGGCGTCTAGATGACCACTCGCCAGACGCGCCCGCCAATACGGAGTCACGCCACCGGTCTCCCAACAGGCTTTGCGCGCCATCTGCGTCGCTGTCGCGGCGTCTACCACTGTGCCCGTCGTCGGTTGCGCGGCGATTGCGGCAGCTATCGCCCCCAAGAACACCATAAGCATCATTTTCTAACACCCAGTTCGTTCTGCAGGGCGTCCTAAATTGGGCGCGACCTAGGGTGTAAGCAACCGTTCTTCAATGGCGGTTAGCATAGTCATGTGATGCGCTGTTTGTAGCGGGGCGACCGAGTGGAATATAGCCGTTCCGGCCAAGCCTTCAATTCAGGGATTTGACCCCATGAACGTACTCGCCATTTAGAAACAGACCGCCATCATTGCCACCTTGGTCGAGGGTTGTAGCATCTGTGCCGTCGAGCGTCGGTGTGCGCCGCGATACCATCATGCGCCCCGTCGTCCGTGTGGGCGAAGGCTGCTTGACGGTCCAGAGCGCCACGCCAGCACGTCTGTAGTCAATCGGGCGCTTATGATCTGGGTGCTATCTGCGTGAGTATAGACGCGGCGCGATCCCTCGAAATGGGACGTAAACATCGGTCCGACTGAATGTTCCCATCCCACTTCTCGTGTGCCCCAATTCGGACAGCACCCGACCGCGGCCGTCGCCTTGTGGCGCCGACGGACTGCGAAACGATGCTGCCCGACCGCGGGTAGTGGTACAGTTTGGAAATCCGGGCGGTTAAGGCAAAAACCAAACTCGATAGAGAAATAGCCCCCATAGTATCGAAAGCGCGACCGAGAAGCCTGCACTCCAGATGGCAAGGCGACCGTATCCGCGCCGATCAAGATAAGCCGGGACAACAAGTGAAAGCAGAAACCCCAGCGCTGAAACTGCAAGATAGGCGACAACACCGATGGGTCTGACCGGCCACTTATCGACGTATAGGACGTAAAAACTGTACGCCCAGAGTCCGCCCAGCAAGAGCCAAAGAACCAGCCCGAGCCGGACTAGTACTTTGGTTGATTTAGGCATTTGCGGCTTCCCAATCCTCTAGCACCTTCACCATATCAGACATTTCCCAAAGCCTGGGAGTACGCCAGCCGCCATCGCGGGCGTGACCTTCAAAGTCTGGTGAAGCCGCACGAAATTGTAGTGCATGCAGTAGATCGCCATCATGTGCGCGTGGTTTTCAGCCTTCTTTGAGAAGGCATTGGTGAGCCGCGTCATGCGACGGTTGCCCATGCGGATATTCAAATTCTGGCGTTCCACAAACGACGTTGAAACGTGCTTGGGATCGGGATTGCCTTCAATGCGATGCTTGCGTGCACCGGTGCAAATCGCCGGGCTATAGCGGCGCTGGCGGCAATGGTTGCGGAATAAACGCGCGATAGCCTGTTGGTTGCGCGATGTATCTGCCTGTTGAGCGCATACCAGCCATAGAATCGCTCATTAAACCTGCTTTTAATTGGTGCCACATTTGGCATCCATATTAAACAGGTAGTTTAATATGGCCGTATCAACCATCCCCTATTCGTTTGATGGCA
This sequence comes from Rhizomicrobium sp., assembly GCA_035570795.1. Classification (GTDB taxonomy): domain Bacteria; phylum Pseudomonadota; class Alphaproteobacteria; order Micropepsales; family Micropepsaceae; genus Rhizomicrobium. The sequence goes on along the minus strand of DATMKZ010000073.1, from coordinate 63,470 downwards.
AATAAGCGCCTGAGTAGCCTCACGAAATGTCCGGTATTGGAACAACGGCAATCTCACGGTTAGCGCGATCATCCCCGATTAAGCCGCGCGTGAAAATTCCGAAATGCCTCTTAACTGGATTGCCGTTCACGTCACCCCACGCGTTTTCGCCTTGGCTTTGCCAACTGTCTCATGCTTCGCAACGTGCTTGTGGGCATCGTTGAACAGCTTCACCTGCGCACTAAGCTGCTTCGACGTGGCGCTGCCAGGTGGCGACTGAGGTGGTCGGCGCCGACGGACTGCGAAACAATGCTGCCCGGCGGCGACAGAATTGGTTTGCCTGGAGGACTGTGCGAGGATTGGCGAATTCTCGCCGTGTATTGCCGCGCGCGCAGCCGATTTGAATTGAGCCATTTTTTCGCAAAGGACAGTCCCATGACGGCTTCCAGCGCGCGGTTCGCCGCGGCCGCGGCAATTTTCCTGACGGGCTTGCTGGCAGTTTCGTCGCCGGGCATGGCCGCCGAGACGGGTGCGCCCGCGCCCCGCCCGGCACCGACATTGTCGCCCCGTCCGGCAGCGGCGCCTCCCGGCACGGAAGCGGCCCGCGCGGCGTGGCGCGCCGCCCTGTCGCGGGTGCCGTTGCCCAGGAAGGGCTGCTTCACGGCCGTCTTCCCCAAGACGACGTGGCAGGAGATCCCGTGCACGACCAACAAGCTGCAGCCCTATCCGCCCGCGCCCGGCGGCGGCCAGCCCAATGTCGTGGGCGGCGGCGTCGGCGATTTCTCCGGCAAGGTGTCGTCGGGGCATGTCCATGCCGCGGAGGGCTCGTTCGACGACGTGAGCGGCGTCAGCGCCGAGATCGGCAATCTCGGCGGCAAGCCGCCGGCGGTTCTCGATGCCTATGCGCTCCAACTTAACGCCAACACCTTCAAGTCGCCGGCCTGTGCCGGCGCCACGCTCGCCGGCTGCAGGGGCTGGCAGCAATTCGTGTACTCCAACACCGGCTCGCTGGTGATGCAGTACTGGCTGATCGGCTTTGGACCGAAATGCCCGGTGGGCGGCAATTGGGCCCAGACGCCGATGTCGCCGAACTCCTGCTTCAAGGACGGCATCAACCAGGCGTCGCCGCCGGGCATGGTGCCGGCCGCCAACCTGAAACAGTTCACCCTGGCCGCCACGGCCACCGCCGGCGGCTCGGACACGGTCATGCTGACGGTGAACGGCCAGGCCTTTTCGTTCAGCAACGACGACGGCGTCGTCGGCCTGGCGGCCGGCTGGCAGGAAGCCGAGTTCAACGTGTTCGGCGACGCCTTCAATTCGCAGGCGCATTTCAACGACGGCTCGACCATCGTGGTGCGGACGACGGTGCACAACGGCACCAACAATCCCCTGATCTGCGATCCTGTGGGCTTCACCGGCGAGAGCAACGACCTTACGCTGGCGGGCACCGCGGCGGTCCCTGCCGGGCCCGCGCCGGCGATCGTGTTCACCGAGAGCAACACATTGGCGACGGCCGCGGGCTGCGCCGTCGCGCAAGGCATCGGCGACACGCACCTGACGACGTTCAGCGGCCTGCTCTACGACTTCCAGGCCTCGGGCGATTTCCTGCTGGCGCAGGTGGGCGCGGATTTTGTGGTGCAGAACCGCCAGGCCTCGGGCGCGCCCAGATGGCCGAACGCCGCGGTCAACACGGCGGTCGCGACGCGCATGGGCAAGACGGTGGTGGCGATCTGCCTGCCGAACCGGCTGTTCGTCGACGGCGAGGCGGCCCAACTCGGCGACGGCAAAGCGCTCGCGCTCGCCGGCGGCGTGAACATCGCCCGTCGCGGCGAGGTCTACCTGGTCAGCGGCCCGGACGGCGACAGCCTGCGCGCCGCGCTGCATGCGAACGCGGCGGGGACCAGCTACATCAACGTCTCGCTCGGCCTCGGCCATTGGCCCGAGGCCAATGTGCACGGCCTGCTCGCCAACCCCGACGGCGACGTCAACGCGCTCGCGCTGCGCAGCGGCACGGTGCTGCACGCGCCGGTGCCGTTCGCCGAGTTGTATGGCCGCTACGGCGACAGCTGGCGGGTGCCGCCGGCGCAGTCGCTGCTGACGCCGTGCGGCGCGCGGCCGGCGGAAAGCGGCAATCCGGCGGCGCCGTTCTATGCACGCGACCTGGAGCCGGGCCTCGCCGAGCGCTCGCGGGCGATCTGCGTTCAGGCCGGCGTCAAGCCGGGCGCGCTGCTCGACGCCTGCACGCTCGACGTCGCGGTGCTCGGCAGCGAAACGGCGGCCAGGATCTATGTGCATGCGCCGGCGCCGGTCGCGGTCGGGCTGGCGGCCGTGCGGCGCGCGCCCGACAAATGAGAGCAGATTTGGTTTGAATTGAATCACCCCAACAGCCGTCATCGCCGTCTTACGCGGTCGCTAAGACCATGCGGGCGACCCAATTTGTTTCTGGCCGAGCAAAATAGGTTGCCCGGACAAGCCGGGCAATGACGGTATGGGGATTGAATAATTTCAAGCCAAAACGATTCAAAAAGCGCCAGGGCTTTGACGCGGCCGGCGCGGCCCGCCACTTTGGCGGCATGGCACGCATCGTTCTTCTGGGCTCAGCCGGCAGCGGCAAGTCGACCCTGGCGCGGCGCCTGGGCGAGCGCCTCGGCGTACCGGTGATCTCGCTCGACGCGATCTGGCAGCCCGCCTGGGGGCCGCCCGAGGTGCCGGCGTTTCGCGCCCTGATGCGCGACGCCCATGCCGGCGAGGCCTGGGTCAGTGACGGCAATTTCGCCGCCGCGACGTTCGATATCCGGCTGTCGCGCGCCACGCTGATCGTCTGGCTCGACCGGCCGCTTCTCGTCTGTGCCCGGCGCGCGATCGCGCGCGTGCTGCGCGGCGGCAGCGATCATCGCCTCCGCGGGCTCGTCAAGGCGCTGCGCTTCATCTGGGGCTTCGAGCGCCGCAACCGCCCGCTGATCGAGGCGCAGCGGCGGCTGCATGGGCCGCTTGTGCCGGTGCTGCACCTGGCAAACGATGCCGAGATCGCGGCCTTCGCGGCGTCGGTCGGTGGGTGAATTTTTACCCGTCCCTTGGGGCGGATAAAATCACGGCATCAGCGTCACGACCGCGCGGCGGTTCTTGGGCTCGCGCACGCCGTCGGGCGTCGGCACGGCGAGGTCGTTCTCGCCGACGCCTTCGGTGCTGATGGATTCGGGCCGCGCCCCCATCTGCACCAGCACGTCCTTGACGACGTTGGCGCGCCGCACCGAGAGGCCCCTGTTGTAGAGCGCCGAGCCCGAGGTGTCGGTGTGGCCGACGATGGCGATGCGCGATTGCTGGCCGCGGCGCGCCGCGTCGATCGCCTGCTGCAGCACGGTGAGCTGCTCGCCGCTGAGGGTCCAGGAATCGAAGTCGAAATAGACCGTGTAGTCGGCGGCCGGCGCCGGCGCCGTGGCCATGGGCGGCGGCGCATAGACGGGGCGGTGGCCGTCATGCTCGAGCGCGTCGATGGAGCGGTCGAACGAGGCGCGGCATTGCGCGGCGGCGGCGGCCTGGGAGGCGACCGCGGCGTTCAGCATCCAGCAATCGTAGTCGGTCTGGGCCCGCGCCGCGTCGGACGGGAAACGGTCCTTGCCGTCGGCCAGCGCGCGCAGCAGCCGGTCGCGGGCGGAGGCGCTGTCGCCGTCGGTGCTGGGCTCGGGATCGGGCTCGGTGCCGCGGGCGGCGATCAGCGCCTTGGTGGCGAAGGCTTCGGCCAGGGTCGAGCTGTCGCCGTCGTCGAAGATCGAGATCGTGTCCTCCGATGCGAAGGACGAGGAGCCGCCGGCTGTGCCGCCGAACGAGTTGGCGAGATAGGCGTAGTTCTTGAACAGCTGCTGGGTGAAGGGCGAGCCGGTGGGGGTGGTGCCGGCGAGCTCGTCGAGCGACGAGGAGAAGCTGCCGCAGGCGGCCAGGAGGAAGGCCGCCGCCGCCAGGACGAGCCCGGCGCGAAGACGGTTAAGCGGTACGAGCGCGTCGGCCATGGGTCCCCCGGACGGATCCGTCACAAAATGCGGGGCCAGCGCCCCGAAATCCGGCGCCAGCTATAGCGCGCGCCACCGGCAAGGTTAAGCCTTTGTGGAGGGCGGCGGGTGTTATCCTCACCAAGTTGCAGCCGCGGTAACCTCCTGTTGACCGTCGAAGAGGAAACTGGAGCGGATTTGAACCCCGGAGTGGGCGGTCCATGCACGGCCAGCCATTGCTGAAAAAGATCGAGGACCCGGTGCTCGCCAAGGCGCGCGCCGAGCGCCGGCGCTTCCGCCGCGTGCGCGTCGATCTGCCCGGCCGCCTGTTCGTCCCCAGCGATTCGCGCGAGGCCGCCTGCAAGGTCGTCGACCTGTCGCCGGGCGGCGCCTCGCTGGAATGCGAATTCCTGCCCGAGACGGGCACCCATATCGTGCTCTATGTCGACGGCTTCGGCCGCTTCGAGGGCGCGGTGGCGCGGCGCGACGGCTACGGCTTCGGCGTGCGCTTCTCGGGCACTGTGCTCAAGCGCGAGAAGACCGCCGAGCAGCTGACGCTGTTCATGAACAAGGCGCTGGTCGACGACGGCGTGATGCGCGGCCACGACCGCACCCCGACCAAGGGCCTCGCCCAGTTCATCCGCAGCGACGGCACCGTCATCAAATGCGACGTGCTCGACCTGTCGCCGAGCGGCGTCTCGGTCAAGACTCCGCTGCGCCCGGCGATCGGCGAGTTCGTACTGATCGGCCAGCTCGCGGGCCGCGTCGCCCGCCATCACGGCGAGGGCATCGGCATCCAGTTCGTCGGCCTGACGGTCGACAAGCCGAGCGCGGACTACCTGCACGCCAGCATCTCCCTCGCGGCGCGCTAGACACTGGCTGTAAGCACGCTGTTGCAACAGCGGCTCACGCGTTGCGCCGAAGCCATGCCGCCGCCTGACGCGGGCTTTCGAACCGCACATAGTTTCGCGGCGGGGCCACGCGCAGCGCGGCCTCGATCGACGGGCGCTCGGCCCGGGTGAAGACCGTATGCAGCGTGCGCCAGCGCAAACGGTCGATGCAGCCCTCCGGCAGCTCCGGCCGCCGCGCGCCGCGCAGCATCCGCCGCAGCACGCGCCAGGCGCAGCGCCAGCGCGAATAGTCGAGGTCGATGACGAGATCGGCGGCGGCGAGGCGTGCGGCGCGGTCGGGTTCGATCCAGCCTTCGATGATCCAGCGCGGGCGCGCCAGCCAGTCGGCGTGCAGGGCGTGCAGCTCCGCCGCCGGCCGCGCGCGCCAGTTCGCCTGCCATTCGAGCCCGTCGCCATGCAGCAGCGGCAGGCCGGTCCGCTTCGCCAGCGCCCGCGCGAAGCTGCTCTTTCCGCAGGCGCTGATGCCAACGACCGCGATGCGGTCAAACCTCATGCGGCGGATCCGCGATGCCAAGCGCGAGGCGGGTCTTCTTGGGCAGGCCGGCGGCGACGAGCGCATGGGCGCGGACGAGATAGGCCTTCAGCTGCGCGTCGGGCAGGCGGCCCAGCGTGTCGAGCGAGACCCATTTCGCCCGCGCCAGGTACTTCGCCGGCGCAATGCCGCGCTTTCGCGTGAGAATCTCGAAGCTCATCTCGTCGGCCTTGAACGAAATGCCTTCATGGGTCTTCTTCGGACCCATGCCGGCGAACATCTTGCCGCCGACGACGAAGATATGGTCGCTGCCCCATTTGATCGACAGCTCCGCGCCCGGCAGCGAGAGCAGGAACTTGGTCAGCGCGTCGTAGGTCATCGCGGCCGGCGAAGCTTCAACCGGGTTCGGGAATGTGCAGCGCGGCGCGGGCCCGGGCGCGATGCTGCTCTTTGATGTTGCCGGCGACGATGCCGAGCGCCATGGCGATCACCGCGGCATCGTCGGTGAAGCCGATGCCGGCGATGAAATCCGGGATCAGGTCGAACGGCATGACGAAATAGGCCAGCGCCGCGAACAGGATCGCCCGCACCTTGGCCGGCGTCCGAGGGTCGACGGCGCAGAAATAGGCCGCCGCGGCGTCCTCGGCGAACGGGATGCGGCCGGCGACCTGGCGCAGCTTCTTCCAGAAGTCGCGCTCCACCCTGCGCGCGTCGCCCGGGCGCGGCACGGGAAGCTGGATCGCGGCGGTATCGGGTGTGCGGTTCATGGCGCTAGTATAGGCGCGCGAAACGTGGCGAAAAAAGGGGACGGGCGTGGATATCGGCAAGCGCATCCTGGCAAACCAGCCTTTTCCGACCCTGATGGGCGTCGAAATCGTCAGCGCCGAGAAGGAGATGGTGCGCGCCCGGCTCAGCGTGCGGCCGGACCTCTGCACCGCCGGGCACATCCTGCATGGCGGCGCCATCATGGCGTTCGCCGACGCGCTGGGCGCCATCGGCGCGGTGCTCAACATGCCGCGCGAGGCCAATACGACGACCGTCGAGAGCAAGACCAATTTCATCGCCGCGGCGAAGGAAGGCTCCACGGTCACGGGCGAATCGACGCCGGTGCATGTCGGCAAACGCACCTCGGTGTGGCAGACGCGCATCGCGCGCGAGGACGGCAAGCTGGTCGCCATCGTGACGCAGACGCAGATGATCTTGCTGCCGTAGGGTCCGCTTTGCGCCGGCTCGCGGGGCGGTCTAAGAGTGCGGCCGGCCAATCAGGAAGGGCATTGCCATGGAACTCAATTCTTCGATTTCGGCGGTGATCACCGGCGGCGCTTCGGGCCTCGGCGAAGCCACGGCGCGGGCGCTGGCCGCCAGGGGCGTCAAGGTCGCGCTGCTCGACATGAACAAGGACAAGGGCGAGAAGGTCGCGGCCGAGCTCGGCGGCGTGTTCTGCGAAGCCAACGTCACCAATGAGGAAAGCGTGCTGGCGGCGTTCGAGAAGGCGCGGGCCGCGCATGGCCAGGAGCGCATCCTCGTCAACTGCGCCGGCACCGGCAACGCCATCAAGACCGCGTCGCGCGACAAGAAGACCGGCGAGACCCGCCGCTTCCCGACCGACGCCTTCAACTTCATCATCCAGATCAACCTGGTCGGCACCTATCGCTGCATCGCGATCAGCGCGCAGGGCATGCTGAGCCTGGAGCCGCTCGCCGGCGGCGAACGCGGCGCCATCGTCAACACCGCCTCGGTGGCGGCGCAGGACGGCCAGATCGGCCAGGCGGCCTATACCGCGTCGAAGGCCGGCATCAACGGCCTGACGCTGGTGGTGGCGCGCGACCTGGCGCAGGAAGGCATCCGCTGCAACACCATCATGCCGGGCCTGTTCAACACGCCGCTGCTCGGCGCCGCGCCGCAGGAGGTCAAGGACCGTCTCGGCGCGCAGGTGCCGTTCCCGCCCCGGCTCGGCAATCCGCCGGAATATGCGAGCCTGGCGCTCGAGATGCTGAGCAATCCCTATTTCAACGGCGAGACGGTGCGCCTCGACGGCGCGATTCGAATGGCCCCGCGGTAAAAGCACCGCTGTCATCCCCGGCCGAGCGCCGCATAGCGCCGCGGTAACGCATGTCATGGCCCGCGACTGCGGGCCACCCCAGTTTGTGCGCCAACAGCCTTGACGCTCTGGCGCAGACCTCACCTGGGTGGCCCGCAGTCGCGGGCCATGACAGTATTGGTGCATGACCGTCGCCGTCCTCGCTCTCTGGCACGATTACTTCATCACCGTGGCGCAGGTCAGCGCGACGTTGGCGGGGCTGCTGTTCGTCGGGTTGACGATCTCGCTGAGCCATGTGCTGGCGGGCAACGGCTATATGAGCCGCGCCTTCGTCGCGCTGTTCCTGCAGTTCGAGATGCTGCTGATCGGCATTTTCGGCGTCGTGCCGGGGCAGCCGGTGTGGGCGGTGGGGGCCGAGTTCATCGTCACCGGGCTCGCCATCCTCGCCGGCACCTCGATCTTCGTCGCCAATTTTCCCGAGGACCCCAATTCGGTGCTCGGTTCGCGCGGGCCGCACTTGGTGCGCACGATCCTCGCCTGGATGGCGACCGTGTTTCCGGCGCTCGCGGGCGGCGGCATCATCGCCGGCTGGCCGCCGGCGCTTTATTTCCTGGTGCCGGCGCAGATCGCCTGTCTTTATCTCTCCATCGGCAATGCCTGGGTGTTCGCGGTGGAGATTCCGCGCCGCATGCAGCAGGGGCCGAAATAGCGGCCTATTTTGGCGGCGCCGCGTCGGGCGGCAGCGGCGCGCGGCGGGTCTGCAGCAGCGGATTGACCAGCCCCGGCAGGAAGCTGAAATTCGACAGCACCGCCTGGTTGGTCGAAAGGTTGGCGCCCGAATGGCAGGAGACGCAGGAGCCGACGCCGGCGCCGTTCGGCTGGTTGTAGGTCTGCAGATAGGTCTCCAGCGTCGTGTTCGACAGATAGTTCGGCACCGCATCGGTCGGTCCGATCGACGGCGCCGGCGGCGTCGCCGATTCCAGCGCGCCGCCCCATTGCGTGCCGACCAGCATGTAGTTGGCGAACACCGAGCCGATGGCGCGCAGCTTGTCCTGCCACTGCGTGTTCAACTGCTGCGTCAGCTTGTAGATCTGCCAGCAGCGCGAAATCTGCGTGCCGACGCGGGTGCCGTCCTTGGCCCGCGTCAGGAAGCCGAGCGCATAAGGCGGCACCGGATTCCACAGGAAGGCCTTGCCGCCGAGCAGCAGCGCCGGCGGCTGGTTGGTCGGCACGTCGCGGTGCGCGGCATTGTAGTAGGAATAGGCCGGCGCCCCGAGCGGGATCGCGGCCGGGCATTGCAGCTGGTTCGGCGTGCCGCAGGCGCCGGGATCGGCGACGTCGCAGGCGGCCTTGGCCAAGGGCGCGTTGTCGACCTGCTCGAAGGTGCTCCAGAACCATTCCGGCTTGAGCGCATTCTTGGTCGGCGGATTCTTCTGGATGATGTGCATGGCGACGAGGCCGAGCTCGACATGGGCGCAGATCGGCGCCGGGGGCTTGGCGCCGTTGAAGACGAGGTCGGGCGCCACCGCGACGACGGCGCGCGTGATGAAGAAGCGCTTGGCGTTGGCGGCGTGCTTGGCGGGATCGAGGATGCGCCACGCCGCCTTGATCTCCATCGCGCCACCCGGCGCGCCGGGCGGCGTGCCCTTGGCCGGGAAGTCGATGACGTTGCCCGCGACCTTGTCGAACAGGCCCTGGCCCTTGGCGGTCGTCAGATCCCACGCCTTGTGACCGCCGGGCGCGTGCAGATAGGCGATCTCGACGCCGTTGAGGCGGCGCTCGTAGAGCGTCCAATTGCCGTCGACGTCGATGGCCGGATCGCCGGTCGCGGCCTGGATGTATTCCTCGTTCCTGATCGCCGGCGTGCCGTTGCCGTTGGAGGCGATGGAGAATACCTGCTCGCCGAGCAGCACGTGGCAATTGGCCTGCACCGGGCTGTTGCCGAACACCTGGCTGACGCGGTTCCAGCCCTGCCAGACGCGGGCGCCGTCGCCGGCGAGGCCTTCGGCGGCGGGGCGGTTCTGCCGGCCGGCTTTCCAGTTGAGCGCGACGAAGGTCTGCCAGGACAGATTGTCGAACGGCGTCTCGATGTCGCCGGCGGGCGAGGTCACGACGCGGCCGATGATGCCCTTGTAGCCGAAGGAGCGGGCGCCGAGCGCGGGATCGGCGCCGATGTCGCCGGGCAGGATGGGACACAGCGGCGAGACCGTCACCGGGCCCTGGATCGTGGTGCTGTAGCAATAGGCCGGCTGCGGCACGTAAGGCGCCGGCGCGGCGGCGATCAGCAAGGCGCTGCCGAGCGCGGCGATGACGGGCAAAAGAGTATGAAGCCGGCGCATGGCGAACCCCCAGTCCAGTGCAGTAACTGAGCAAGGCTAGTGTGTCTGGCAGTCGGATAGAAGCGTTCGAGTACTTTTTTCCTCCCCCGTTGTCACGGGGAGGGGGACCGCGAAGCGGTGGAGGGGGGCGGACGTTAGGCGCCGCTCTGCGGCGCTTGGCCCCCTCCGCCTCGCTGCGCTCGGCACCTCCCCCGTAACAACGGGGGAGGAAAGACACTTGCGGTCCTGTCAGCGCGCCGCCAACTCGCGAATCTGGCTGTTGGCGAGCGTCAGCTTGGCGATCGACAGATCGCCGCTGCGTTCGAGCGCGTCGAGGAAGCCCTTGGCGCGGGCGAGCATCTCGGCGCGGGCGTCGGCCCAGGCCTTGACCGCGGCGAGGCCGTCGGCGCGGCCGCCCTGCGCCTGGCCGGCGCCGAGCGCGGCCAGCGCCTCGGCGGTCAGGGCGCGCTGGCCGGCGAACAGGTCGTCGGCGATGCGGCGGATGGCGAGGCGGTCCCAGTGCTCCTTGGCGCCGATGCGGGCGGCGAGGCCGCGCAGGCGGTCGATGCCGACCGTGGCGCCCATCGCGAAATAGGCGCCGGCGACGAGGTCGACGCTGAGCGAGCGGGCGCGGGCGAGGGCCGCGATCTCGGGCGCGCTGCCGAGCAGCGGCAGCACGGCGACGTCCTCGGCGACGTCGAGCGGCGCGCCGGCCTTCTGCAGCTGCTCGATGCGGCCTTCGGTGTCCTGCGCCTCGTAGGGCGAGACCAGCGTGGCGAAGGTGCCGCGCAAGGCTTCGACGCCGGCGCGATAGAGCGCCACGGTCGAGGCGAGATCGGCATTGGCCGGCACGTTGGTGATGAACCACAGGCCGAGGCGGCGCAGGATCTCGGCGATGTCGGCATACATGCCGGTCTGCACCGAAGCCTCGACGAGGCCGTCGAGCGCATCGATGCGCGATTTCAGCGCCGCCAGGCCGAAGGCGCCTTCGGCGACCACGAAGGCGCGGGCGACATGGGCGCCGCCGGCGCCCGACATCTCCTTCATGCGGGCGACGAAGACGGGGCCGGCGAGGTTGACGAGGCGGTTGGCGAGCGCGGTCGAGACGATCTCGCGCTTCAGGCGATGCTGCTCCAGGGCGGCCGGGAAGCGCGCCACGGCGGCGGGCGGGAAGTAGCCGGCGAGCACCGCGGCGAAGGCGGGATCGTCGGGCAGGTCGCTGGCGACGATCTCCTCGTCGAGGTCGAGCTTGGCATAGGCGAGCAGCACGGCGAGCTCGGGCCGCGTCAGGCCCTTGCCCTCGTTCTCCAGTTTCTGCAGCTCGGCGTCGCCCGGCAGGTATTCCACGGCGCGGTCGAGGCGGCCGCGCCGCTCCAGGTCGCGCATATAACGGCCATGGGCGTCGAGATCCTTGGCCGCGCGCGCCTGCGCCACCGACAGGGCCAGCGTCTGGTCGTAATTGTCCTTCAGCACATGCGCCGCGACGTCGTCGGTCATGGCGCCCAGCAGCTCGTCGCGGCCCGACGGCGTCAGCTCGCCGCGGCGCTGCGGCCCGCCGAGCAGGATCTTGAGGTTGACCTCGTGATCGGAGGTATCGACGCCGGCCGAATTGTCGATGGCGTCGGTGTTGATGCGCCCGCCGGCGCGCGCGTATTCGATGCGGCCCTGCTGCGTGGCGCCGAGATTGGCGCCCTCGCCGATCACCTTGGCGCGGACCTCGCCGCCATTGACGCGCACCGCGTCGTTGGCGCGGTCGCCGGCCTCGAGATTGGACTGGCCCTCGGCCTTGATGAAGGTGCCGATGCCGCCGAAGAACAACAGGTCGATATCGGCCTTGAGCAGCGCCTTGATCAGTTCGCCGGGCGACAGCTTGTCGACGGTGAGGCCGGCGAGGGCTTTGATTTCCGGGGTCAGCGCCACTTCCTTGGCGCTGCGCGGGAAGACGCCGCCGCCCTTGGAGATCAGCGCCTTGTCGTAGTCGGCCCAGCTCGAGCGCGGCAGGTCGAACAGGCGCTTGCGCTCGGCCCAGCTCGAGGCCGGATCGGGATCGGGATCGAGGAAGATGTGGCGGTGGTCGAAGGCGGCGAGCAGGCGCGTCTGCTGCGACAAGAGCATGCCGTTGCCGAACACGTCGCCCGACATGTCGCCGACGCCGATGGCGGTGAACGGCGCCTTCTGGATGTCGCGGCCGAGCTCGCGGAAGTGGCGCTTGACCGCTTCCCAGGCGCCCTTGGCGGTGATGCCCATCTTCTTGTGGTCGTAGCCGTGGCTGCCGCCCGAGGCAAAAGCGTCGCCCAGCCAGAAGCCGCGGCCTTGCGCGATGCCGTTGGCGATGTCGGAGAAGGTCGCGGTGCCCTTGTCGGCGGCGACCACGAGATAGGGATCGTCGCCGTCGTGGCGCACGACGCCCGGCGGCGGCACCACGGAGCCGTCGGGGTTGAGATTGTCGGTGACGTCGAGCAGGGCGTCGATCAGGACCCTGTAGGCGGCGATGCCGGCCTCCTGCACCGCTTCGCGCGCCGCGTTGAGCGGCAGCTGCTTGGGATAGAAGCCGCCCTTGGCGCCGACCGGCACGATGACGGCGTTCTTCACCTGCTGCGCTTTGACGAGCGAGAGGATTTCGGTGCGGAAATCCTCGCGCCGATCGGACCAGCGGATACCGCCGCGCGCGATCCGGCCGAAGCGCAGGTGGACGCCTTCGACTTCGGGCGCGTAGACGAAGATCTCGACAAGCGGACGCGGCAGCGGCAGGTCGTCGAGCGCCTGGCTGTTGAGCTTGATGGCGATGTACGACTTTGGCGCGCCATCCGCGCCGCGCTGGTAGAAATTCGTCCGCAGCACGTTGTCCACGACGTTGCGCAGGCGGCGGATGATGCGGTCGTCGTCGAGGCTCTGCACGTCGCCCATGGCGCCGTCGATGCGCCTGGCGATGGTCGCGGCATCGTGTTCGAGGTGCCGGGCGCCTTCGGGATCGTTCTGGGCGTGGAAGAGGTCGACCAGGAGCCCCGCGAGATCGGGATTGCGCGCCAGCGCCTGCTCGACATAGTCCTGGCTGAAGGCGAAGCCGGCCTGGCGCAGGAATTTGGCGATGGCGCGCAGGATGGTGACGTCGCGCCAGGCGAGGCCGGCGCTGAGCACCAGCCGATTGAAGCCGTCGCTCTCGGCGTGGCCGCGGATCACGGCGTGGAAGGCGTCTTCCAGCGGCTGCTTGACGGCGGCGAGCTCGACGGCGCCCTCGTCGGCGCGCTCCATCAGGAAGTCGAGGACGTTGGCTTCGTGGGTCCAACCGTCGCCGGTCTTCAGCGTCAGCGCGAAGGCGTCTTCGGCGATCACCTTGAGGCCGAGATTCTCGAAGATCGGCAGCGAGGCCGATAGCGGCATCACCTCGCCCAGGATGTAGAGCTTGAGGCGCAGGGCGTTGTGGGCGTCGGCATGGCGGCGATAGGCGCTGGCCTTGAGACGCAGGCCGCCGCGCTGCGCCGCCAGCGAAGCGACGACGTCGAGGTCGTGCACCGCTTCCATCGGCGTGAAGGAGCCGCGATAGCCGGCGGAGAATTGCGCCTGGCGCTCCTGCAACAGGCGCATGCCATCGGTCTCGCCATGGACCTCTTCCATCGCCTGCGCGAAGCCGTCGTCCCAGGTGCGGATGGCGCCGCGGATCTGCTCCTCGAGATGCGGCACGCTGATGGCGGGGCGGGCGCCCTCGTTGCGGCCGACGATGTAGTGCACGCGCGCCAGCACGGATTCGTCGATGGTCGGCGTCGCCGCCGAGACGCGGCCGTTCAGCGCCTGCGCCAGGATCAGGTGGATGCGCTCGCGGACATGGGTGTCGTAGCGGTCGCGCGGCACGAAGACGAGGGCGGAGACGAAGCGGTCGAAGCGGTCGAAGCGCAGGAAGACGCGCACGGTGGGGCGCTCGCCGAGCCGCAGGATGCCTTGCGCGATGGCGAAGAGATCGTCCTCGGAGATCTGGAACAGCTCGTCGCGCGGATAATTGTCGAGGATGTGCGCCAGCGCCTTGCCGTCATGGCTGGCCGGCGGCAGGCCGGCGCGCGCCAGCACGGTGGCGACCTTGCGGCGCAGCAGCGGGATGTCGCCGGGGCGGCGGCTGTAGGCGCCCGAGGTGAAGAGGCCGACGAAGCGGCGCTCGCCGGTGAGGCGGCCCTCCTTGTCGAAGGTCTTGACGCCGACATAGTCCATGTGGACGCGGCGATGCACCAGGCTGCGCTCGTTCGACTTGGTGATGATGATCGGCGCGGGCTGGGTGAGGAAGGCGCGCACTTCGGGCGTCAGCGCGGCGCGGTCGGGGCCGCGGCGGATGACGCGCGCCTCGCTGTCGGCCAGGACGCCGAGGCCGCTGGCGTAGTCGGGCTCCAGCGCGCCTTCGCCGGCGGCGACGAAGCGGTAGTCGCGCGCCCCCAGGAAGGTGAAATGGTTGGCGCCCAGCCATTCGAGCAGGGCGAGACTCTCGGCCAGTTCCTCGGCCGCGACCTTGGGCGGGCTGCCCTTGAGGCCGGCGATGACGTCGCGCAGCCGCTCCATCATGGCGCGCCAGTCGCGCACCGCGACGCCGACCTGCGCGAAGACGGCCCTGGCGCCGTGGACGAGCGCGGCCTGGCGCACCTCGCTGAGCACCGGCTCGAGCACCAGCACGATGACGCTGGCGGCGTGGCCGCCCACCTCGACGACCGGATGGAACACGGCGCGCAGGCGTCCGCCGCCCGCCGTCACCTCGCCGATCAGCGAGTCGAACAGAAACGGCTTGTCGTCGTTGATCGCCACCAGCACGAAATCGTTCTCGGCATAGGCCTTGTCCGCGTCGCGGGCGCAGAACAGCGACACCTCGCTGCCGCCCGGCGCGTGCGCCAGGACGCGGGCATGGACGAGGCGCGCCAGCGCCATCAGCGATTGCGGTTCGTAGCGGTTGATGTCGTCGGGCGCGGCGTTGCGGTACAGCGCCGCGAAGAACTGCAGCAGGCCCGGCTCCGCGCCGCTGGCGAGCCCTGTGGCGGCGGCAAGCTTTTCGGCGGCGCCGGCCTCGCTGCGGCGCGTGACATGTGCGGCGTCGTCGGTGTGGGCTGCGGCAAGCGACATGGAGGAAGCCTTCGGTGAGCGGGCGCGACCGGCGGACTATGCGGCCCGCCGTCTTAAGATCGCGCAAGCGGAATCGGCATGCGTTTCGCGGCGCAGGTTATCCCCCCGCGTCAAGCCGGAAAACCCTTTGAATTGTGATATTTACGAGGCGAACAGAGCGTGCGGCAGGTCGGCCTCGCGGCGGGCCGCGCCATGGCGCGCGGCGGCGATGACGGCAGCGGCGACGATGGCACAGGCGATCAGCACCAGGGCCGCCGCCAGCGCGCCGCCGCCGAGCGGCCGCACCACGCAAGCCAATGACGTCAGCGCCGCCACCGGCGCAAGAAAAAGAAGGACCGCCTGGCGCTCGCGCAACAACACCGCGACGGCGACCGCCGGCACGCCGCAGAACAACAGCGCGGTGCCGCCGCTGGCGCCGTCGGCGAGGGCGAGGAAGGCGCCGGCGCCCCAGGCAAAGCCGGCATAGAGCAGACAGGCGTTAAGATCCTGCGCGAAGGCGTGCAGGGCGGAGCGCTCGAAGGGCTGGCGAATGCCGTGGCCGTAGACCCGCAGCACCGCGAAGGTGGCGACCGCGACCATGATCGCCCAGGAAATCGTCGACGGCAGGCCGGCGCCGCCGCCGATCAGGACGGTGAGCACGGCCAGCACGGGCAGGGCGATGGCGGCATGCAGCGAGCGGCCGAGCAGGTTGGCGAGGCGCGCGGTCTCGACCGCTTCGCCGTGCATCTGCGCCAGCCTGGCGATGGCGTCGTAGGGCTCCGCCGCGGCGACCGCGGTCTCGGGCGGGGGCGATGCGATGTCGAAGAACGGATTGGCGCGCGCGGCCATGCTGGCCTCCGAAGGAAAACTTGTCTCGGTTTCTAGGCTCTGCCGCTGGGCTTAAGAATGTATTAACCGCCAGCGGCCGCGCCCGCGATTTGCCCCGGCGGCGCGTGCGTTCAAATACCGATGGCGCAGGGGCGGAGGCGCGCCGGTCCTGCGAAGGTTGCCCTATCGCGGCGACGATCGCGCCGCGCCGGGCACCGTTGCGCGGCCGCCGCAAGACGGTATCCATTGTCGCGGCAGGGCCGATTCGGGATTTCCCGGACGGCGCCCTCTCCCAGCTTCGCGAAGGCGTCATGCCGGCCGCCGTCATCTTCGATCTCGAATTCACCGCCTGGGAAGGCTCGATGCGCCATCGCTGGCTGCGGCCGGGCGAATTCCGCGAGGTGGTGCAGATCGGAGCAGTCAAGGTCGACGCCGCGACGCTGGAGATCCGCGAGCGCTTCGACGTTCTCGTCCGTCCACGGATCAATTCCTGCCTGTCGGCCTATTTCGAGCGGCTCACCGGCATCGGCAACGCGGCGCTGGGCGCGCGCGCCTGCGACTTCGCGCCGGCCTATGACGCGTTCCTCGCCTTCGCGGACGGCGCCGTCCTGTCCGCCTTCGGCCGCGACGACCTGGTGCTGGAGGAGAATCTGCGGCTCTACGGCCTCAGCCGCCGGCCGCTGCGCGATTTTCGCGACTCGCGGCCGTGGTTCGGCGACGCCGGCTTCGACACGCGCGGCCTGCATTCCTGCGACATCGGACCCAAGCTCGGCGTGCCGTTCGAGGGCCAGACGCACAACGCCCTGGCCGACAGCCTGTCGGTGGCGGCGGGCATGCGGGTGCTGATCGGGCGCGGCGCGCCGAACCTGTTTGCCGATGGCGGCGCGGCTGCTAAAACGGCGGCATGAAACTTCCCAGTCCCGACCATCCCATCGCCATCGCGCCGGCCAAGGGCCGTGTCGTGGTGCGCTTCGGCGGCGAGACCGTCGCCGATACGACCGCGGCGCTCGAGCTGCGCGAGGCGTCCTATCCGGCGGTGCTCTACATTCCGCGCCGCGACGCGCGGCTGGAGCATTACGCGCGCACGGCGCACACGACGCATTGTCCCTACAAGGGCGACGCGTCCTATTTCACGCTCACCGCCGGCACGGCGAAGGCCGAGAACGCGGTGTGGAGCTACGAGACGCCGTTCCCCGCGATGGCGGCGATCAAGGATCACCTCGCCTTCTATCCGCAGCATGTCGCGATCGAGCGTTAGTCCGTGAGCCGGCCGGGCGGCAGCGAGGCCGACGACCTCATTCGCCGTCTCGGCATGCGGCCGCATCCCGAAGGCGGCCATTACCGCGAAGTCTACCGCGACAACCGGGCCGGCGGGCGCGGCCGAGCCCATTCCACCGGCATCTATTTCATCCTGCGCGCCGGCGAAGTGTCGCGCTGGCACCGCATCGACGTGACCGAGGTCTGGCATTTCTATCGCGGCAGCCCGCTGGCGCTCGCCATCGCGCCGCCGCGCGGGCCGGCGGTGCGGCACGTGCTCGGCAACGACATCCAAGGCGGCGAGCGGCCGCAGATCGTGGTGCCGCCGCAGGCCTGGCAGATGGCGGCGTCGCTGGGCGCCTACACGCTGGTCGGCTGCACCGTGGCGCCGGGCTTCGATTTCGAGACCTTCGAACTCGCGCCGGACGGGTTCGAGCCGGGTTAGAGCGGATTTGGTTTGAGATTGCTCACCGCAACCATTTTCGTCATGGCCGGCCTCGAGCCGGCCATCCATCCGGCGCGCGTCGGCGCGCCGAATTGACTCATGTGCGCCCGCAGACGGGCGCGATGGATGGGCGGGTCAAGCCCGCCCATGACGGAGTTTGTGATTCGATTCAAACCAAATCAACGCTAGCCCGCCGTCGGAATCGCGAAGAGCTGCCCCAGTGCGCGGGCGATGCCGTGGCTGGAGGCGCGGCCCGCGAAGCCCTGGGTCGGGCTGAAGGTCACCGACAGCGTGCGGCCGTGCAGGGCGATGCTGGGCCGTCCGCCGGAGATCATCCTGACCGAATCCATCTTGCCGAGCAGCGCCAGGCGCGCCGCCGCATTGGCGGTGAAGCGGTCGATGCCGCGTGCCGTGTTCTGCAGCGCATCGAAGGTCAGCGCGCGCACCGCGGCGTCGCCCGCCAGCGCCGCCCAGTCGGCGTTGAAGACGATATGGAGGCCGCGGGTATAGGCAAGATGCTCGCCCGCGTCCTCGGCGGCGCGCTGCATCGCGCTCAGCGACAGCGGCGGCGGCAGCAGCGGCACGTCGCTGTTGCCGGTGCGGTCGGCGGGCAGGCCGCCCGGCGCCGCGTCGGTGTAGATCGTCACCGCGCCCCAGCCCGAGACCGCCAGCGCCGTGCCGCCGGAATCGAATTTCAGGACGCGGCCACCGAGCGAGCCGTGATCGACATAGAGAACGTAGGTCTCCGGCTCGCCGGCGAAGCGCAGCAGGTATTTCTCGGCATAGCCCGCGAGCGTGAAGCCGATGCCGTTGCTGGCGGTGTAGGCGCCGGTCTGGATGTCGCCCAGCCGCTCGATCGACATGCGCGCGCCCAGGCCCTCCTGCGCGCGCACGACGCCGACGGAGGCCAGCATCGCGACGCACGCGAACAGGATCCCATGCTTGGGCATTGCCGCCTTCTTGTGCCGTACGCCGCCTCGGCCGCGCTTATCCGCGCGTCCCCCATGTTTACGCTAGGGGGCGAATGGGGCGATTTTGGGACCTCGCGCGTGCGACGTCCCCGTTCCGCCTTCGCTTCGCCCCCCGCTTTGCGGGGATCGTTTTACAAATCGTCGAAGCGCCCGCCGCGGCCGCGGCCGGAGGCGAAGCGCGCGGCGCCGCTGCGGCTTTCGCCGGTCTGCAGCGTCGCGGTGCCGACCCGGAATTCGTGGATCATCGCCTGGTGATGGTCGTAGTCCCATTGCTCCAGCACCGAGGCGCGGTCGCCCTTCAGGCAGATCTCGGGGAACTGCGAAATCTGCAGCGCCAGCGCCTCGGCGGCGCGCCGGCTGTCGCCGGTGGCGACGACGCGGTTGGCGAGACCGAAGGCGAGGGCTTCCTCGGCGCCGACGCTGCGGCCGGTGAGGATCATGTCCATGGCGCGCGACTGCCCGATCAGGCGCGGCAGGCGCACCGTGCCGCCGTCGATCAGCGGCACGCCCCAGCGGCGGCAGAAGACGCCGAACACCGCGTCCTCCTCCATCACGCGCAGATCGCACCAGCAGGCGAGCTCGAGGCCGCCGGCCACCGCGTGGCCCGCCACCGCGGCGATCACCGGCTTGAGCAGTCTCATGCGGGTCGGGCCCATCGGCGCGTCGCCCGCATGCGGATCGAAGTTCAGGGCCGGCGCCGTCACCCGGTTGCCGCGGCCCTCGCTCATGCCCTTGAGGTCGGCGCCGGCGCAGAACGTGCCGCCCGCGCCCCACAGGACGGCGACCTTCGCCTTGCTGTCGTGCTCGAAGGCGAGGAACGCCTTGACCAGCGCGTCGGCGGTCGGCCGGTCGACGGCGTTGCGGGCGTGCGGGCGGTCCAGGATGACGGTGGTGATCGCGCCGTTGCTCTCGACGCGGACATGCTCGGCGGCCATCGCATTTTCCCCCATGGTTTTTCGCCACTTTGTCACGAGCCGTCGCGAGGGGCCACCGTGCCGTGATGGGAGCTTGGATTTTAACGGAATCGGGACTAAACCGGCGGCGCAAATCCTCTCGCTTTTCGAAAAAGGCGCCCCCGTGACACGCAGCCTCGACACCTTCAAATCCCGCCGCACGATGACGGTGGGCGCCAAGAGCTATGCCTATTTCAGCCTGGCGGCGGCCGAGAAGAACGGCCTCAAGGGCATTTCCCGGCTGCCCTATTCGCTGAAGGTGCTGCTCGAGAACCTCTTGCGCTACGAGGACGGCAAGACGGTGACCGCCGACGACATCCGGGCCGTGGTGGCGTGGCTGGCGAAGAAGAGCTCCGACTACGAGATCGCCTTCCGCCCGGCGCGCGTGCTGATGCAGGACCTCACCGGCGTGCCCGCCGTGGTCGACCTCGCCGCCATGCGCGATGCGATGAAGACGCTCGGCGGCAACCCGGAGAAGATCAATCCGCTCGCCGAAGTCGATCTGGTGATCGATCACTCGGTGATGGTCGACAATTTCGGCGGCAAGGACTCGTTCAAGAAGAACGTCGTCGTCGAATACGAGCGCAACGCCGAGCGCTACCAATTCCTGCGCTGGGGCCAGCAGGCCTTCGCCAATTTCCGCGTCGTGCCGCCCGGCACCGGCATCTGCCACCAGGTCAATCTCGAATACCTCGCGCAGACCGTGTGGACGCGCCCGGAGAAGGACGGCAAGAAGACGGTCGAATACGCCTTCCCCGACACACTGGTCGGCACCGACAGCCACACCACCATGGTCAACGGCCTTTCGGTGCTGGGCTGGGGCGTCGGCGGCATCGAGGCGGAGGCCGCGATGCTCGGCCAGCCGATCTCGATGCTGATCCCGGAGGTCATCGGCTTTCGCGTCACCGGCAAGCTGCGCGAGGGCGTCACCGCGACGGATCTCGTGCTCACGGTGACGCAGATGCTGCGCAAGAAGGGCGTGGTCGGCAAGTTCGTGGAATATTACGGCCCCGGCCTCGACGACATGTCGCTCGAGGATCGCGCCACCATCGCCAACATGGCGCCGGAATACGGTGCGACCTGCGGGTTCTTCCCGATCGACAAGGAGACGCTGCGCTATCTGAAGGACACCGCGCGCAAGCCGGCCCGCGTCGCGCTGGTGGAGAAATACGCCAAGGCGCAGGGCCTGTTCCGCACGCCCAAGAGCGCCGAGCCCGAATTCACCGACACGCTGTCGCTCGATCTGGCGACGGTGGAGCCCAGCCTGGCCGGTCCGGCGCGGCCGCAGGACCGCGTGCCGCTCGGCGCCGCGGCGCACGAATTCGCGCTGGCGCTGATGAACACCTACAAGAAGGAAGACGACGCCACCCGCAGGTCCAAGCTTGCCGGGACCGAGCATTCCATCGGCCATGGCGACGTCGTCATCGCGGCGATCACGTCCTGCACCAACACCTCGAACCCGAGCGTGATGATCGGCGCCGGCCTCGTCGCCAAGAAGGCGGTGGAGCGCGGCATCAAGGTGCGCCCCTGGGTCAAGACCTCGCTGGCGCCGGGCAGCCAGATCGTCACCGATTACCTGGCGAAGGCCGGCCTCGACAAATATCTCGACAAGCTCGGCTTCCAGCTCGTCGGCTACGGCTGCACCACCTGCATCGGCAATTCGGGGCCCTTGCCGGACAATGTCAGCGACGCGATCACCTCGGCCGACCTGGTCACCGCCGCGGTGCTGTCGGGCAACCGCAATTTCGAGGGCCGCGTGCATCCTTTGGTGCGCGCCAACTACCTCGCCTCGCCGATGCTTGTGGTCGCCTACGCGCTGGCGGGCTCGATCAACATCGACCTGACCAAGGAGCCGGTCGGCTACGACAAGGAGAACGAGCCGGTCTACCTGAAGGACATCTGGCCGTCGGCGGCGGAGATCTCGGCGGCGATGCGCAAGGGCATCAAGACCGCGAGCTTCAAGAAGCGCTATGGCGACGTGTTCCTGGGCGACGCCAACTGGCGCCGGATCAAGGCGGTCAAGAGCCAGACCTACAATTGGCCGATGGGCTCGACCTATGTGAAGAACCCACCCTTCTTCGAGGGCATGACGATTCTGCCGCAGCCGGTGAAGGACATCGCCAAGGCGCGCATCCTGGCGCTGTTCGGCGACAGCATCACCACCGACCACATCTCGCCCGCCGGCAACATCAAGACGGCGGCACCGGCCGGCGTCTACCTCCAGGAGCACCAGGTGCGCCAGCAGGATTTCAATTCCTACGGCGCGCGGCGCGGCAATTTCGAGCTGATGGAGCGCGGCACCTTCGCCAACATCCGCATCAGGAACGAGATGATGGGCGGCAAGGAGGGCGGCAACACGCTGTACTTCTCGGAAAGCGCGCCCTCGGGCGAAGCGATGCCGATCTTCGACGCGGCGGCGAAGTACAAGGCCGACGGCCTCGACACCGTCATCGTCGCCGGCAAGGAATACGGCACCGGTTCGTCGCGCGACTGGGCCGCCAAGGGCCCAAAATTGCTGGGCGTCCGCGCCGTCATCACCGAGAGCTTCGAGCGCATCCACCGCTCCAATCTGATCGGCATGGGCATCGCGCCGTTCGTCTTCGCCGAGGGCAAGACGCGCCGCGACTATGCGCTGACGGGGCGCGAGGCGATCGACATTCCGGGTCTTGCGGGCGAGATCAAGCCGCAGATGAAGATCACCGCGACGGTGCACTATCCCGACGGCCGCACCGCCGCGATGCCGCTGTTCCTGATGATCTTCACCGCCGACGAGGTGTCGTACTACAAGAACGGCGGGATCCTGCAATACGTGCTGCGCAACCTGATGGCGGCTTAGGGCCTTTATTCGGTGCGCGTTACGAGGCGCAGCCGCTTCCGCCGGCGGATTTCGAGCGCGCTCTGAACGATTGTCTTAAATAGTCCGGATGGAATGCGTCCATAAATCGGTGTGGGCGGTTCGGTGCCTGGGATGTTTCGGATATCGGGGCCGGGCCATGTGAAGACATTCGCCTCGGTGAGCACGACCCATGATGGCCGGTCGTCGAGGCCAAGGGCCTTCTTGACTTGGCGGGGAAGGACGATCGCATCGTCCCTGTTTGCTGGTGGCGAGTGGGTGATGGCGAGCGCGGCAATTTTGGTTTCGCTGATCGCAATCGCCAGTACCAAGGCGGGTCTATCCTTCTGACCTTCTTCTTGACCTCGATCGTCTTCGCGCGACCACAGATAGGCATAACGGAAAACGGTTCCGGGCTCGGGTGGCGCCGGGTTCAAGGAATTTCGCCGCGCGCAATCGCTTCGAGTTGTGGGATGAATTCTTCGGGAAGATCTTCGATCTTGACCGCGACTCGGTCGCGCCGCTTCAGCCGTTCATATTCATCGACGGAAATCAGCACGTTCCTCGGACGGCCATTCTTCGTGACGATCACCGGCTCAGCTAAAGCGAGATCGCTATAGTGGGAAAATTGGCGGACCAGTTCGCCGGCCGTCGCTGTGAGTTTTGCCATGATGTATAATGTATGTAATACATATAATTTGTCAACTACATGAATTACGCAAATTACAACAACAGCGCCATCGCGATGTCGTCCTCGACCCGGCCGTCCGGCAGGTGAACGCGGGCGGCGAAGCGGCCTTCGATCTTGAAACCGAGGCGCTGGTAGAGGCGGATCGCGTCGGCATTGCCTTCGCGCGCCATCAGCTCGATACGCCGGATCGGCGGGGCGAGGCTGCGCGCGGCGGCGATCATCTGGGCGAACAGCAGCGAGCCGAGGCCCCTTCCTTGCCAGGTCGGATGCACCGCGACGGTCAGGTCCGTCAGCACGTGGCTGAACTGCGCCGGCGTCATGCGCAGGGCGTGGATTTCGCCGACCAGCGTGCCGTCGGGCGCGAACGCGGCGCGGCTGATGCCGTCGCTTTGGGCGCGGACGAGGAAGGGACGCACATTATCCGCGTCGATCTCGTCCGGGCGCCGCGACAGGCCGCCGGCAGTCGCCGCGGCGCGGTAGAGCGCGACGACCGCTTCGGTCGCATCGGGGGTGAGCGCGGCGATGAGGAATTGGCCGGCCATCGTCAGCGCGCCCGGGATGTCGCGGCGTAGGCGGCGAGGCCTTCCGCGAGGTGGTCGAACAGCAGGCGCATGCGGCGCGTGCCGCGCAGGTCCTTGTGCATCGCGAGCCACATCTCGATCTCGAATTTGAACGCGCTCGGCAGCACCGCCACCAGATCGGGATCGCGCCGCGCGATGCCGAACTGGCAGACGCCGAGGCCGAAGCCGGCGCGCAGGGCGGCGAGCTGGGCGAGGTCCGCATCGGTGCGCAGCGCGAACATCTCGCGCTTCAGCGTCAGCCCCATGCGGCGCAGCGCCTGCACCGTCTGGGTCTCCTTGTCGAAGCCGATGACGGCATGACGCTCGAGCTCCGCCAGCGTCTGCGGCGTGCCGTGGCGGGCGAGATAACGGCGATGGCCGTGCAGGCCGAGGCCGATGCGGCCGATCTTCTTCGCCACCAGCGCGTCCTGCTTCGGCCGCACCATGCGCACGGCGATATCGGCGTCGCGGCGCAGCAGGTCGGCGGCGACGTCCGAGAGCACCAGTTCGATGGCAATGGCGGGATGCTTGTCGCGAAAATCGGTCAGCAGCGGCGGCAGGACCTCGGCGCCGATCACCACACTGGCGGTCAGCCGCACCGTGCCGCGCTCCTCGGCTTCGGCGCCGGAGGACGCGCGTACCAGGGCATCCGCTGCACTGGCCATGGCCTGCGCGTGCGGCAGCAGCTCGCGCGCCGCCTGTGTGGGGATGAGGCCGGCCTGCGAGCGCGTGAACAGCGCGAGCTTGAGATCGGCCTCCAGCGCGTCGATGTGACGGCCCAGCGTCGGCTGGGTGAGCGCGAGCTTGCGGGCCGCCGCCGACAGGCTGCCTTGCGTCATCACCGCCAGGAAAGAGCGGTAGGTCTCCCAATTCGGTTCGTGGCGCGCCATACGAAATCGTATAGCACGTCGTTCACGATCCCGTAGAGGTGTAGTGCCGGACACCCTGCCGCCAGGCCGCGAATGCCGCCGCCAGGAAGGCAAAGCCGGCGAGCGGGGTCACGGCGCCGAGCCAGGCCGGTGTGCCGGTCATGTCGCTGCGTCCCAGCACGGCAGCGACGGGAAAATAGATCACGCAGCCCAGGGGCACCACGAAGATCAGGAATTTGCGGAACCAGCCCGCATAGATGTCGAGCGGATATTGCGCCGCTTCCACGCCGCCATAGGTCAGCGTGTTGGCGATCTCCAGGCTCTCCACCGTCCAGAAGGCGAGCGTCGCCTGGAGAATCAAAATGCCGAGGAACAGCGCGAAGCCGCCGCCGACCGCCCACAGCAGCAGCGCCGCCTTGGCAATCGTCCAGACGATCGGCAGCAGCCACAGCGCCACCGCGACCGCGACCAGGCCCTGCAGGACGCGGCCGATGGTGGTGAAGCCGAATTCGAAGCCCATCAATTGCACCGTCGCGCTGCGCGGCCGCAGCAGCAGGCGGTCGAAATCGCCGGTCTTGACGAATTGCGGGCCGAACATTTCGAAACCGCGCGTGGTCATGTCGCACAGCGCGAACGCGACGCTGACGATGCCGTAGAACAGCGCGATCTCCGCGAAGTGCCAGCCCTTCAGATGGCTGAAGCGCGCGAACAGCGCATAGAGGCCGCCGAACTCCACGATGGTGACGAAGAACTGCGTGCCGAAGCGGATCAGGAAGGCGGTGGGATAGAGCAGCTGGGCCCGCAGGCCGCTCCGGATGTAGCGAAGATAGAGCGCAAAACCGTTCATCCTCAGCTCCCCTGCATGTCGACGCGCGCCATCACGCGGCGCATACAGGCGCGGCCGATGGCGATGAACAGAACGACCCAGAGCGCCTGCGCCGCGAGGCCCCAAAGCGCCGCGTCGCCGCTGAGATTGCCGAAATAGATGCGATAGGGAATGTCGCCGAGGCCCGCGAAGGGTTGCCAGAACAGGAAGGGCTGCGCCCAGGGCGGCAGCAGGGCCAAGGGAACGATGTTCCCCGACAGGGGCGTGACCAGAAACGGCGCCAGATTGGCGGCGCGGCGCGTCTTGAGCGCCGTCACCGCGATGTTGAGCAGTACGACGAAGCCGGACGACAGCAGCACGGTCAGCGTGATCGAGACGGCGAACAGCGCGGCGGCCATCGGCGACGCCGGCAGGCGCCAGCTCCAGGCGCCCAGCCCCAGCAGGGGCAGCGCCACGGCCGCGGTCAGGAACATCGGCATCAGGCGCAGCAGCGTGTTCGCGGCCCGCTGCGCCGCGGCGCGCGCGAACCAGAAGGTGTGCGTGTCGACGGGGCGCAGCCGCTCATAGGCGACATTGCCGCTTTCCACGGCTTCGGAGATCTCCGGATCCGCGTTCCACGGCAGCAGGGCGAGGAACGCCTGGCCCAGCCAGGTGTAGGTGATCGCCTGCGCCAGGCTGATCGGCTGCGGCGCCGCGCCGGCATAGAACGCGGCCAGCACCATGATCTTGATCACGCCCCACCAGCATTGCGTCGCGAAGCCCGCCAGGGCCGCGGCCCGGTATTGCAGCATCAGCGCGAACCGCGCCCGCAGGATGGCGAGATAGGGCAGGGCCGCGGCGGTCATGGCACACCGCGCAAATTCAAGGCTCGACCGTAAAGCCCTCGCCACGTGCTGCACCGCTGAGGCGTTCGTCGAGGCATACGAAAGCCAACAACGCGATTGCTCCGTCTGCCGCGCGCAACGCGGCGGCAAGCTGAATCGCGTCGGCTGCGGTGAGCGGATACTTGATCAGAAGCCGTTCGGCATCGCTGCGAAGCTGTGGTGAAGGTGGAATCTCCGACCAAAGTCGCCGCGCATTCGTCAGTCGCGTTGTCGCGAGCACAAAGGCAGCTTGATCGATTTCCTGGAGCCGCAGCCGGCGCGCCAGCGCGGAGACGCATTCGATAGCCGTGCCCCACCAAACAACGCGTTCCGCGTCCGACCGAGCAAGTCCTGTAAGAGCAGGCGTGCTGGCTTCGTTGATGAGCAAAGGAACTATCGCCGAGGAATCCCAGAACTTCAACGACCGTTGCGCCTCTCTTCGAGCAACGCCTCAAGAACACTGACCTTCGCTTTGGGAGGGGGTTCGTCGAGAAAGCTCCAATTGCCGTCAGGATTTTCGGGCGGCAATGCGATGCCGCGCGCGATGAGTGACGCCAAGCGTCCATCCCCGGTCTTGGCCTTCTCAGCCTCGACCACCGCCGGCGGCTCGATGCGCGCGATCGGAGTTTCGCCGTCATAGACGGTCACGCTCTCGCCAGCCTTCACCTTGCGGAGAAGGCTCGCGAGTTCTGCTTTCAGCTGACCGATCTTCACGTGCAACATGCCGCCAGGCTAACAAAATCGCGCTAAAATTGCAATTCATCTCATACCTCCACCGCGCCGTGCAGGGCGTAAAAGCGTGCGATCACTTCCTCGATCTTGGGATCCTCGACGCGCATATCGACGACCTCGTGCGCCGCGGCGACGCGCGCGATCAGCGTGTGCGCGGCGATCCGCGCGGGATCGAAGGCGAACTCGACCGTGTTGCCATCGCGCGCCTTGATGCGCGCGCCTTCGACCGCGACGTCGGGGGCAGCGCCGGCAAAGTCGACGATCAGCCGGCGCTCGCCAAGGACGTCGGCGCGCATGGACTCGAAACTGGAATCGCGCAGCAGGCGGCCATTGCCGATGATGATGACACGCCGCGCCAGCGCCTCGATGTCGTGCATGTCGTGCGTGGTCAGGAGCACGGTGACGCCCGCGTTGCGGTTGAGTTCCTTGACGAAGTCGCGCAGCGCCAGCTTCGACACCGCGTCGAGCCCGATGGTGGGTTCGTCGAGGAACAGGATCTCAGGCGTGTGCAGCAGGGCGGCGGCGATCTCGCAGCGCATGCGCTGGCCGAGCGAGAGCTGGCGCAAGGGGGTGTCGAGCAGGCCTGCGATCTTCAGCATCTCGACCAGCCGGTCGCGGGTGCGCATGAAGGCGGCGGCCTCGACGCGGTAGATGTCGCGCAGCAATTCGAAGCTCTCGCCGACCGGCAGGTCCCACCACAGCTGGGTGCGCTGGCCGAACACCACGCCGATGCGCGCCACATGGGCGATGCGCTGCTCCCAGGGCACCAGCCCGTCCACCACGCAGCTTCCGGCGGTGGGGCGCAGGATGCCCGACAGGATCTTGATGGTGGTGGATTTGCCGGCGCCGTTGGGCCCGATGAAGCCGAGCAGCTCGCCTTTCTCGAGCGCGAAACTGACCGAGTCGAGCGCCGCGATCTCGCGGTGGCGGCGGCGGAAGAGACCGCGGAAGGCGCCGGCGAGGCCCGGATCACGCGCCGCGACGCGGTAGGTCTTGCTCAGGTTTTCAACGCTGATCTGTGCCATCTCGCGCGCTCCGCCCCAAACGCCGTCGCGGCGGACGGGATTTTCCCGCCACCGTTCGACACGCCAAAATTGGGCGCGGAACCTAAATTGCGCCCTGCGGCGCGGTCAATTGCGGCGCTGCCGGCGTGCTGCATTCGCGCGCGCCCTGCGGCCGCGGCGACACAGGCGGAGTGTCGGCGACTTATGTAAGCGCCGACCGAATTTCCTGGATGTTCCAGCACATGCGGGGGTTTGCGGGCGGAAACCTTGACGCAACCCGTTTCAAGTCGAAGTGACTGGAGGCGTTGCCGCTCTGACACTATGGTCGGGGGCATGACATCGCTGCGCCGCTCCCTGGTCGCCCTTTCGGCTGTGCTCGTCGCTTTGGGCACCGCCCAAGCGGGTGCGCCGACACGCCCGGTCGTGGTCGAGCTCTACACCAGCCAGGGCTGCAGTTCCTGCCCGCCGGCCGACGTGCTGCTCGGCCGCCTGGCGCAGCGCCCCGGCATCATCGCGCTCAGCCTGCCGATCACCTATTGGGACATGCTGGGCTGGAAGGACACGCTGGCGACCGATGCGAACACGCGGCGCCAGAAAGCCTATGCCGCGCGGATGGGCCATGGCGGGGTCTACACGCCGCAGATGATCGTCGACGGGGTGACCGACGTGGTCGGCAGCCGCGCCGCCAGCATCGAGGCGGCGATCGCCGAGCGCCGCGCCGAACTCGGCGTGGCGCGGGCGGTCGCGATCGCGCAGGCCGAGAGTGCGCGCTACGCCGCCGCGTCGGCGCGCGCCGCCGTCGATGCGGCGCACGCCGCCGAAGAGGCCGAGCGCGCCGCGGGTGCCGTGCCGGCGGCCATGGCGATGCCGGCGCCGCCTGCGCCGCCTGTCATGCCCGCCACGCCGGGTGCCGACCCGACGGTGCCGGTCGTGCTCAGCCAGACGCCGCAGGAGATGCATATCGAGATCGGCGCCGCGGCCGGGGCGCACAATGCGGTGGTGTGGATGTTCCACCTGCGCGCGCAGGTCAGCGTCGCCATTCCGGCCGGCGAGAACGAAGGCCACACCATCACCTATCACAACGTGGTCGGCGATCTGCGCCCGATCGGCGTCTACAAAGGCCGCGCCCTGACGCTGACCTTGCCGCGCGCGGCGATGGCCGGGATGCCGCATGACGGCGTGGCGGTCGTGGTGCAGCAGGACGGCTACGGCCATGTCATCGGCGCCGCCTATGCCAGCCGGCCGGATTACTACGCGCAGCAATAGGCACTACAATCGGCGCCCATGGCGCTGTTCTTCGATTCGGCCTGGTTCGACGCGCGGCTGGCGGCGGCGGGGCTGGCGCGTGCCGATGTCGGAACGGCGCTCGGCCTCTCCGTCCAGCAGGTCGCCGAATTGTGGAAGGACCAGCGCGAGGTCTCCGCCGACAATGTGCGCGTGCTGGCGGCGCTGCTGGCGGTGCCGGCCGCCGAGATCGCGGCGCGCGCCGGGATCTCGACGCCGGTGCCCAAAGATGCAGCGCAAGAGGTTGCGACAGTGAGCGAATTGAACGCGCGGCTCGCCCGCATCGAGCAGGCGCTGGCCGAGATCAAGGCGCTGGTCCGCGATCTGCGCGGCAAGCCGCCATGATCGGGGCCGCCGCGCTGCTGCTGCTCGCCGCCGCGGTCGCGGCGTGGTTCGTCGCGCTCGGCGCGCGCGCCGCGGTGCGGGTGCAGCTGCGCTTCGCGGCGATCCTGCTCGCGTCGCCGGCGCTGCCGGCCTTCGTGCTGCAGCCGGCCGCCGGCACGATCCTGCTGCTCGTCCTGCCGATAGGGTTGAGCGTCCTGGCGCTCGCCTGCACCGCGGGCTTTGCGCGTGCCCTGGCGCCGGCGCTGGCCGCCGGCCTGCTGGGCGCGGTCAGCCTCGCGGCGCTGGCGGCGGCCTTGACGGGTCTTGCCGCCCTGGCGCTGGCGCCGGCGGCGCTGGCCGCGGCGGCGATCTTCGCCGTCTGCGTCCGTCCGTTCGACGCCGCGCGGCCGGCGTCGCTGCAGGGCATGCTGTCGGCGCTCAGTTTCCTCGCGGCGCAATCCGCTTTCGCGCTCGACGGCGCGGGCGCGGCGCCGCTGCTGTTCACGGCGGCCGGACTCCTGGGGATCACGCTGGCGCTGTCGCGCTCAGACGTCGTCGTGGAAGAAAGCGCCGGGCGCGATCTGCGCCGCGGCGCCGCGATAGGCGGACGCGGCCCGGCTTAGGCCCTGGGCACGGTCGTCCATCAGGACTTGCCCCAGCACCTGGGCGACGAAGGCGGGGCGCAGGCGCGGCCCGTGCCAAAAAGGAGCGTCCGAAACCGTGCCAGGGCGGGACGGCGCGGGGCGCGCGGGACTGTCCGAGGCGCGGCGGCGGACATCGTCTTCGCCGGTGCATTCACCATCTAGCGTGCGGGAAGAATTGGCGTTGCCGACGCTGCGCAAGGCAAGACGGGCGCGGTAAACATTCGCGCTCACGGCCAGGCATTGGTTCGGCGACAGGCTCATAACCGGTTCTTAAGGCAAACCCTGCGCCGCGCGTTTGCGTTCCGCTCATCGCCCGTGGAATTACCAGTTTTTTAAGCCCCGCCCCCGCATGATCCCGCGCATAAGGCCGAAAAATCGGCCAGGGATGGTGGATGTGGTCAGTCAGCCGCTTCAGAAGAAGCCTGCCGACGGTCTGGATGCGTTAGCCGCATCCGAGCAGGCCGAACGGCTGCGCCTTGCCATGCTGGGCTCGGGCGTCGCCGGCTTCGACTGGACGATCGCCGACGACGGCATCGTCTGGGACGGCGCCGTCGACATCATCCCCTATCACCACGACGCCCAGCGCCTGGCGCGCGGCGCCGCCTTCACCAGCTGGCTGAGCCCGGAATCGCGCGGCCGCCTGATCGCGCTGATCGAGACGCGGGGCAGCCAGGATGCGCAATTCGAGATCGCGCTCGAAGCCTCTTCGGCGATGGGCTCGATCTGGCTGACGCTGGTCGGCCTGCGCAGCGTGCGCGCCGACGGCCGCGCCGAGCGCCTCACCGGGCTGATGCGGGTCACCACCGAGAAGCAGCGCGAAGTGCAGCGCCTGACCTACCTCGCGACCCGCGACGAGCTGACCGGCCACCTCAACCGCAATTCGCTGCGGGCCGAACTCACCCAGGCGATCGACAAGGCGCGCGCCGAAGACCGCCACTGCGCCTTCATCGTCGCCTCGATCGACCGCCTCGCGATGATCAACGACGGCTACGGCTTCGATGCCGGCGACGAGGTGATCGTCGCGGTCGGCGAGCGCCTGGCGCGCACGCTGCGCTCCAGCGACATCATCGGCCGCACCGCCGGCAACAAGTTCGGCGTCATTCTGAAGAATTGCAGCGAGCGCGAGATCGCGGTCGTCGCCGAGCGCCTGCGCGCGGCGGTGCGCGGCAGCATCATCGACACGCGCTGCGGCCAGGTGGCGGCGACCAGCTCGGTCGGCGCGGTGTGGCTGCCGTCCAGCGCCGCCTCCAGCCAGGAGGCGATGCTGCGCGCCGAGGAATCGCTCGAGCGCGCCCGCAGCGCCGGCCGCGACGGCTTCTTCGTCTACGAGAAATCGCCGCAGCGCGAGGGCGCAAGGCTGCGCCTGATGGCGATCGCCGACGAAGTCGTGGCGGCGCTGGGCGACGACCGGCTGCTGCTTGCCTACCAGCCGATCATCCATGCGCACGACCGCACGGTGTTCAAGTATGAAAGCCTGCTGCGCATGCGGCGCAAGGACGGCAGCATCGCCACCGCCGGCCAGTTCGTGCCGGCCGCCGAGCAGCTCGGCATCGTCGGGCTGATCGACCGCCGCGCGCTGGAGATCGCGGTCGCAACGCTGCAGGCCAATCCCGGCGTCCATCTCGGCGTCAACGTCTCGGGCACGGCGGCTGGCAATCCGGCCTGGCTGAACAGCTTCGTCGACTACGTCCGCGCCCACGCCGAAGTCGCGCCGCGCCTCAACATCGAGCTCACCGAGACCGCGGCGCTGCATCATTTCGAGGAGAACGCGCAGTTCGTCTCGCAATTGCGCGAGCTGGGCAGCACGGTGGCGATCGACGATTTCGGCGCCGGCTACACCTCGTTCCGCAACCTGCAGATGCTGCACATCGACATGGTCAAGATCGACGGCGCCTATGTGAAGGGGCTGACCGCCTCACCGGAGAACCAGGTCTTCGTGCGCACCCTGGTCGGCCTGGCCAAGAACTTCAACCTCAAGACCGTCGCCGAATGGGTCGAGTCCGAGGAAGACGCGCAACTCCTCGAGGCGATGGGCGTCGACTATTTCCAGGGCTTCTTCTTCGGCGTGCCGGAAATCGCGCCAAAATGGCTGAAGAAATAGATCACTCCGCCGCCAGCACGCGCACGCGCGGCGCGATGCGCGGCCAGCGCGTCTGGAGGATCGGACTTTAGAGCCGGTCCGGAAATTCGCCGGCGATGAATTTCTCGCGCAAGACGAACTTTTGAATTTTGCCCGAGCCGGTGAGCGGAAAGGCGTCGACCGGGATCCAATGCGCCGGCGTTTTTTGCGCCGCGAGGTCGCGGCGGCAATGGGCCACCAGCTCGGCGCGCGACGGCAGCGCGCCCGGCACGGCGCGGAAGAAGCACACGGCGATCTCGCCCCAGGTGTCGTCGGGCACGCCGACCACCGCGATCTCGGCAATGGCGGGATGCTCGAGCATCTGGTTCTCGATCTCGGCCGGGAACAGGTTCTCGCCGCCGCGGATGATCATCTCCTTGACCCGCCCGGTGATGCGCAGATAGCCGCGCGCGTCCATGGTGCCGAGGTCGCCGGTGTGCAGCCAGCCTTCGCCGTCGACCGCCTCGGCGGTGGCTTTCGGATTGTCGTTGTAGGCGATCATGGTGCCGTAGCTGCGCGAGCAAATCTCGCCCACGGCGCCGACGGCAACCACCGCGCCGGTCGCCGGATCGCGGATGGAAACCTCCGTCTTGGGCAGCGGCTGGCCGGCGGTTTCGAACTGGTCTTGCAGCGCGTCGCCCGACCCGGTCTGCGTCAGCACCGCCGAGCACTCCGTCTGGCCGTAGCAGATCGACAGGTTGCAGCCGAATTTGGCGTTGACGCGCCGCACCAGTTCCGGCGGCACCATGGCGCCGCCGGAGAAGACGCTGCGGATCGACGATACGTCGCGCGGGTTGCGCGCCAGCGCCTCCAGCATGCCCAGCAGCATGGTCGGCACGCCGCCCATCATGCCGACGCGCTCGCCTTCGATCAGGGCGTTCACCCGATCCGGGTCGAACTGCCGGATGAGGATCATCGGCATGCGGTTCTGCATCGTGCCCAGCGTGACGATCCCGCAGCCGGAGGTATGAAACATCGGCATCGGATTGAGGCCGACGTCGCCCGGAACGACTCCGGCGCGGGCCATGCTCAGCCGCGCATTGTTGGTCAGCCCGCGATGGGTCAGGACCGCGCCCTTGGGGAATCCGGTGGTGCCCGAGGTGTACTGGATCTGCGCCGCGTCGCCCGGCCCGACCGTCGGCAGCGCACGCGCAGGGGCGCCGCCGAAAAGCGCCTCGGCGTCCTCGATGTCGACGAGATGACGGATGGCGGGAATCTCGGCGGCGACGCGCCGCGCGATCTCGATCATCGGGTTGCCGCGGAAATTGCGCGTCAGGTAAAGGCCCGCGGATCGCGATTGCTCCAGCACGAAGCGCAGCTCCCTGGCCTGATAGGCCGGGTTGACGGTGACCAGCGTCAGGCCGGCGAGACCGGCCGCGAATTCCAGCACCACCCATTCCGGCGCGTTCGGCGCCCAGACCGCGATGCGCTCGCCGGGCGCGTATTGCGCCGCCAGCACGCCGGCGAGCCGTTCCACGTCGGTGAGCAATTGGCGATAGGTCCAGCGCCGCGCGATCTCGCCTTGCGCGTTGGCTTCGATCAGTCCTTGCGCGTTCGGCGCGTCGCGGGCCGCGTCCAGCAGAAGGGACGGCACCGTGGTCTCGCGCACGACGTCGTCGGCCTGCGCCGGAAAAAGGGATTGGGTGAGCGTGACCTGGTACATGGCGTGCCCCCCGGCCCGGCGATGCTGCGCGGCGATATTATTTACGCTGGCTGAGCTCGGCGAGCTGGCGCCGCATCGCCTCGATCTCGCTCTTGAGTTCGCTGATCTCTTCGGAGGGTCTGGCCTTGGGCTCGGCAGCGCCGCCGCCCGGCCGCGCCTCCTCGTCGCCGCCGGGCCGCCTGGTCGCGGCGAAGGGCGAGAACATCGACATGGCGCGCTCGAACATCGCCATGTTCTGGCGCGTCAGGTTCTCGATCACCTGGCCCGAGCCGCCGAACGCCTCGGCGAGTCGGCTGCGCATCTGCTCCTGGTTCTTGGCGAAGCCGTCCATGCTCATGTCGAGATAGCCCGGCACGAAGCTCTGCAAGCTGTCGCCGTAGAAGCGGATGAGCTGGCGCAGGAACTTGATCGGCAGCAGCGACTGGCCCTTGGCTTCTTCCTCGAAGATGATCTGGGTCAAGACCGAGCGGGTGATGTCCTCGCCGGTGCGCGCGTCGCGCACTTCGAACTCGGTGCCCTCCTTCACCATCGCCGCCAGGTGATCGAGCGTCACATAGCTCGAGGTCTGCGTGTTGTAGAGACGCCGGTTGGCGTATTTCTTGATGACGACAGGGGCTTCCGCCTTGGAACTCTCTTCGGCCACTTGCGATATCTCTTTGATTTGGAGGCGTTTCACGCCTCTGCCGGGCGTTCTTTGGGGACTAAAACAACAACACTGGTCTGGCCCTGTCCAGTGCCATTTGAGCAGGCGCAACATGGCAGCGACCAAAGGAGGCGATCTAAACCACTGAAAGCGCAAGGCGATTGGGCGCTGTTTACCGCTGCTCGCATTCGCGGCATTTTGCACCAAAGCAGCATCGGCAAGAAAATCGGCGGAGGTTCAGGTGGAAGAAGTCGTCATCGTTTCGGGTGTGCGCACCCCCGTCGGCGCGTTCAACGGCGCTTTCGCCAACGTTCCCGCGCATGAGCTCGGCCGGGTCGCGATCCAGGCGGCGCTCGCGCGCGCCGGCGTCAAACCCGAAGACGTCAGCGAAGTCATCCTCGGCCAGGTGCTGACCGCGGCGCAGGGCCAGAACCCGGCGCGCCAGGCCTCCAAGAATGCCGGCCTGCCGGACGGTACGCCGGCCTGGTCGGTCAACATGGTGTGCGGCTCGGGCCTGCGCGCCGTGGCGCTCGGGGCCCAGGCGATCTCCCAGGGCGACAGCGCCATCGTCGTCGCGGGCGGCCAGGAATCGATGAGCCAGTCGACCCATGCGGCCTATCTGCGCGCCGGCCAGAAGATGGGCAATCTCGATTTCATCGATACCATGATCAAGGACGGGCTGTGGGATGCCTTCAACGGCTATCACATGGGCGTCACGGCCGAGAACGTGGCGCGCGAATGGCAGATCACGCGCGAGCAGCAGGACGTCTTCGCCACGGCCTCGCAGAACAAGGCGGAAGCCGCCCGCAAGGCCGGCAGGTTCAAGGACGAAATCGCGCCCGTCACGGTCAAGGAACGCAAGGGCGAGAAGATCGTCGACACCGACGAATACATCCGCGACGGCGCGACGGTCGAAGCGATGGCGGCGCTGCGGCCGGCGTTCCAGAAGGACGGCACGGTGACGGCGGCGAACGCGTCCGGCATCAATGACGGCGCTGCGGCGCTGGTGCTGATGAGCGCGAGCGAGGCCAAGAGGCGTGGCCTGAAACCGCTCGCCACGATCAAATCCTGGGCCCAGGCGGGCGTCGATCCCAAGGTGATGGGCTCGGGACCGATCCCGGCCTCGCGCAAGGCGCTCGAGAAGGCGGGCTGGAAAGCCTCCGACCTCGATCTCGTCGAGGCCAATGAAGCGTTCGCGGCGCAGGCCTGCGCGGTGAACAAGGACATGGGCTGGGATACGTCCAAGGTGAACGTCAATGGCGGCGCCATCGCCATCGGCCACCCGATCGGCGCCTCGGGCGCCCGCGTCCTCGTCACGCTGCTGCACGAGATGCAGAAGCGCGACGCCCACAAAGGCCTCGCCACGCTGTGCATCGGCGGCGGCATGGGCATTGCCATGTGCGTGGAGCGGTAACGGAACGCACCGCTAACGTAAGCGTGGAGCGCTAGCGGAACGCACCGCTAAAGTAAGCGTTGCGCGCTAGCGATAAGCGCCGCAACCCATCAGATGCGTTTGGCGCGCAAGACGTTGAAGGCGATTCCGCCAAGGAGCAGGAGCCCGCACAGAATGCTGCCTTCGGGGCCTTCGCTGCCGCCCGTCAGATAGTCGGGGCCATGTGGGATCGTCTTCACAAGCAGCGCGGGCAAGTGTGCGTCCAGCCCGGTCACGCGCAGTTCGAAACCCGTCGCCAGCAGCCAGTTCCATCCGGCATGCCAGCCCATGAGGCCCCAGACATTGCCGGTCCGGATCGACCAGCTGCAGGCGAAGACCGCGAAAAGAACAACGTTGACTCCGAAGACCCAGGTGGCGTGGGGATCGAAGTGCAGAAGCGCGAAAACCAGTGACGAAAGAGCGACGCCGGCCAGCGTACCGAATTTGTCGGCGACGGCCGAAAGCATCCAGCCGCGAAAGACGATTTCCTCGACGCTCGACTGAACCGAAAAGCACGCCAGCAGGATAGCGATGCCTGCCAGGGCCGCGGGCTGGCTCAAAGCCGGCATGATGTCTGAAACCGAAGAGGCGCCCGCCAACCAGGTGCCCGCCACGATCGCCGAGGTCATCGCGACGCCGGTCAGTTGCCCAAGCAAAAACCGGCGCAGCCATTGGCCGCCCGGCAAGCCGATCGCCGCCAGCGGACGCCGCTCGACAAAGCGCACCCAGGCCAGCACGGCGAGACCGAGCGCGGAGAACGGCAAAAGCAGGAAGACGACGAAGCCCAGAAGCCCGGTGGGATTTTCGTGCGCGTCGAGCAGCTGCAGTTTCTGCAACACAATCTGCAGCGGAATCACGGTCACCGCGACGAAGGCGACCCCCAGGAACGGCACCAACGCGCCCCAAGGACGCCAGCCCTTGGCCGGTTCGGCCGGATAGATCGCGGTGCGGTTCATGCCGCTAATGGGGCAGAACGCGAGACCGGAATATAGAACGATCGTGCGTAGATCTTGTGGCCCT
This sequence comes from Rhizomicrobium sp., assembly GCA_035570795.1. Taxonomy (GTDB): domain Bacteria; phylum Pseudomonadota; class Alphaproteobacteria; order Micropepsales; family Micropepsaceae; genus Rhizomicrobium. The sequence goes on along the minus strand of DATMKZ010000073.1, from coordinate 26,729 downwards.
CAGCCAGGCATTCGGCGTGAGGCCAAAGCTCTTCTTGAACAGTTTGCCGAAATGGCTCTGATCGGCGAAACCGCTGGCGCTGGCGGCTTCGGCAGTGCTGTGCCCGGCGAGCATCAGGCAGCGCGCTTTATCCAGGCGGCGCAGGATCGCGTAGCGGTAAGGGCTGGTGCCGAACAGCCTGCGAAAATCGCGCGACAGCTGCCAGCGGCTGTGCCGCGTCGCGCGCTCCAGCTCGTGCAGCGAGAAATTCCGGCCGATATTGGCGTCGATGTAATCGCGCGCCTGGAGCGCGGCGATCCGTTGGACGGGCGTAATCGGACCGGCTCCGCCGCAAATCGCCTGAAGCGCCGTCGCCAGATCGTATAGCGCGTCTTGTTGTTCGAATTCGGTCGGTGCCCGGCCATAATCCGCCAATAGTGCGACGATCGCGCGGCGCAAACCGGGATCGCCGGACACGCCGCCGGCGACAAAGGGCAACGGCTTGCCGCCGAGAACGTCTTGAATAGCCGCTGGTGCGACATAGGCGGTTCGATAGCGAAAGGAGCCGCCGTCGCCCGCCCGGCCGTCGTGACGTTCGTCGGGATGCAGAACCACCAATTGGCCCGGCAGCGAATGCCTTGTGCCGCCGCGGTAATCGAAACTTTGCACGCCTTTGAGGGTAATCCCAATGGCGTAGGTGTCGTGACGGTGTGGCGAGAAGGCGGCGCCCGAAAAGCAGGCCTCGATTCGCTCGATTGTGCCCGGCGCCCGAACAACCCAGTTTGCGTCTTGTGCGGCCAACATCGATTTACGCTCCACCTCGCGTCCGAACCGTAGAAGATGCCGGTGGCGGCGATGTATTTCGCTGCCATACGATTGCGGCGGAGCCGCGCTGCGCCAGGCGGGTCGATATTGCTTCGGTTCGAAAATATCAAGGCGTTCTGTCGCGCAGCCAGATTGTTGCGCGCAGCTTCCATGCCCGCTATGTGTTAAACAACAAGAAAACTTGGGTTTCGGACACGGGGATTTACCGACATGGCACGAGTGGCAATCGTAACGGGCGGAACGCGCGGCATCGGCGAGGCGATTTCCATCGCGCTCAAGAAGGCCGGCTACAAGGTCGCGGCGGTCTATGCCGGCAATGACGAGCGCGCCAAGAGCTTCGCCGACAAGAGCGGCATCGCGGTCTACAAATGGGACGTGGCGAATTTCGAGCAATGCGCCGCCGGCGTCGCCAAGGTCGCGGCCGAGCTCGGTCCGGTCGAGATCGTCGTCAACAATGCCGGCATCACGCGCGACGCGACGATGAAGAAGATGGGCCGCGCCGGCTGGGACGAGGTGGTCGACACCAATCTCGGCGGCTGCTTCAACATGTGCAAGGCGGCGTGGGACGGCATGCTGGAGCGCGGCTTCGGGCGCGTCGTCAATATCGGCTCGATCAACGGCCAGGCCGGCCAGTACGGGCAGGTGAACTATGCCGCCGCCAAGTCGGGCATTCACGGCTTCACCAAGGCGCTCTCCCAGGAAGGCGCGCCCAAGGGCATCACGGTCAACGCCATCGCGCCGGGCTATATCGACACCGACATGGTCGCCGCCGTGCCGGCCAACGTGCTGGAGAAGATCGTCGCCAAGATCCCGGTCGGGCGCCTCGGCAAGGCCGACGAGATCGCGCGCGGCGTGCTCTTCCTCGTCGCCGACGACGCCGGCTTCGTCACCGGCTCGACCATGTCGATCAATGGCGGCCAGCACATGTATTGAGGCGGCCCGTGGCGATTTTCGATGGGCGCGCTGCTTTCGCTTGACGTCGACCGGCTGAGCGGCATGCGCGGCGGCCGGCTGCTGTTCCGCGACCTCAGCTTTCGCGTCGCGGCGGGCGAAGTGCTGAGCCTCGAAGGCGCCAATGGCAGCGGCAAGACCAGCCTGCTTCGCATGATCGCCGGCTTCATCGCACCCGTCGCCGGCAAGATCGCGCTGGCCCTGGACGACGCGGTCTGCGTTGAGGCCGATGAGCGGGCGCGCCGGACCGGCTGGCTCGGCCATCACGACGCCGCCAAGCCGCAGCTCAGCCCGCGCGAGGTGCTGGCGTTCTTCGCGCGGCTGTATCGCAGCGACGCGGACGTCGCGGCGGCGCTGGCCGCCGTCGGCCTCGGCGCCGTCGCGGATCTGCCCTGCCAATATTTGTCCGCCGGCCAGAGGAAGCGCCTGGCGCTGGCGCGGCTGACGCTGTCGGGCCGCGCCGTGTGGCTGCTCGACGAGCCGCTGGCCGCGCTCGATGCCGACGGCAAGGCGCGCTGCGCCGAGACGATCGCCGCGCATTGCCGCGATGGCGGCATCGTCCTCGCCGCGACGCACGAGCCGCTTGGGATGGAGAGTACGCGGCTGGTGCTGGGGACGCAGGCGTGAAGAGGCAGGCGCCGACGTTTCTTATCCTCCCCCGTTGTTACGGGGGAGGTGGCACGCCCACTTCGGGCGTGACGGTGGGGGCGGACGCCGGGCGCCGCTCCGCGACGCTGGCCCCCCTCCGGCTCGCTCCGCTCGCCATCTCCCCCGTAACAACGGGGGAGGATAAGGGGTGGCTCCCATGACGCCCCTCTCCGCCCTTCTCCTCCGCGACATCCGCCTTGCGACGCGGGCCGGCGGCAGTGCCGCGCTGGCGCTGGCGTTTTTTGCCGCCGTCGCGGTGCTGGTGCCGCTCGGCGTCGGGGCGGATCTGCGCCTCCTGGCGCGGGTCGCGGCCGGCGTGTTGTGGGTGGCGGCGGTGCTGGCGGCGCTCTTGGCCCTCGACCGCCTGTTCCAGGCGGATTTCGAGGACGGCAGCCTCGACCTCATCGCGCTGTCGCCCGTGTCGCTCGAGGGCGTCGCCGCCGCCAAGATCGCGGCGCATTGGCTGACGACGGGCCTGCCGCTGACGCTGCTCTCACCGCTGCTCGGGCTGATGTTCGGCCTGCCGCCGGGCGCGATCGGGGCGCTGGCGCTGTCGCTCGCCATCGGCACGCCGTCGGTCAGCGCGCTCGGCGCCATCGGCGCCGCGCTGACGCTGCCGGTGCGGCGCGGCGGGCTGATCCTGCCGCTGCTGGTGCTGCCGCTGCTGGCGCCGGCGGTGATCTTCGGCGCCGGCGCGGTCGAGGCCGCGCTCGACGGCCTCGCCAATGGCGCGCTGCTGCTGCTCGCCGCCTTCTCCGTCGCCACGACGCTCCTGGCGCCGTTCGCCGCCGCCGCCGCCGTGCGGCTCAACCTCGCAGGCTGACGCCCATGCTTGCGAGCCAAGTTTCGAGGGCCTAGAGGACCAGCATGTTCGCCCTCGCCAATCCCAAGCGCTTCCTGGATGCGAGCGCGCCGCTCCTGCCCTGGCTGGCGGGCGCGGCGGCGCTGGCGCTGGGCGCCGGCCTGGTGCTGGGCTTGCGAAGCCCGCCCGACTACCAGCAGGGCGACACCGTCAAGATCATGTTCCTGCATGTGCCGGCGGCGTGGACGGCGATGATGGCGTATGGCCTTTTGGCGCTGTGCTCGTTCTTCAGCCTGGTGTGGCGCCATCCGCTCGCCGCGGTCGCGGCCAAGGCGGCGGCGCCGCTCGGCGCCATGTTCACGCTGCTCGGCCTCGTCACCGGCGCGCTGTGGGGCCGGCCGATGTGGGGCGCCTGGTGGGTGTGGGACGGGCGGCTGACCTCGTTCCTGCTGCTGCTGTTCCTCAACCTCGGCTATATCGCGCTGTGGAACGCGATCGAGGACGAGACGCGCGCGGCGCGCGCCGCGGCGATCCTGGCGCTGCTCGGCGCGGTCAACCTGCCGGTGATCGAATTCTCGGTCGACTGGTGGACGACGCTGCACCAGGGCGAGAGCATCCTGCGCAGCGGCGGGCCGCTGATCGCGCCGGTCTTCCTGTGGCCGCTCGGCCTGATGGCGCTCGGCTACACGCTGCTGTTCCTCACCCTGTGGACCGTCCGCATACGGACGGAGATCCTGGAACGCCGCGTTCGCGCGCTGCTGCTGGCGGGTGCGGCGTGAGCGCGGCGCTCGCCATGGGCGGCTATGCCGCTTACGTCTGGCCCGCCTATGGCGTGTCGCTGCTGTTCCTGGCGGCGGCGGTCGTCCTCACCTGGCGCGCCTATGCCCGCGCCAGGGCGCGGCTCGCGGCGCTGGAAACGCCGTGAGGCGGCTCCTCTACATCCTGCCGGTGCTGGCGTTCCTGGCTCTCGCCTGGTTCCTGCACAGCAGCCTGCGCCCGCCGGCCGCCGCGGCACTGCCCTCGGCGCTGATCGGCAAGCCCGTGCCGGCGCTGAGCCTGCCGGCGCTCGATGGGCGCACGCAGGGCTTCGGCCCTTCCGACCTCGCGGTCCGCGGCCGCGTCACCATCGTCAACCTGTTCGCCTCATGGTGCGTGCCCTGCCGCGAGGAGGCGCCGCAGTTGGCGCAGCTGGCGCGGGCCCGCGGCGTGCGCCTGATCGGCATCGCCTACAAGGACCGCCCCGAGGCGGCGCGCGCCTTCCTCGACGATGTCGGCGATCCCTTCGAGCGCGTCGGCCGCGACGCCGACGGCCGCGCCGGCATCGAATGGGGCATCTCGGGCGTCCCCGAAACCTTCGTGATCGACGGCCATGGCGTGATCCGCGGCCGCTTCGGGCCTCTGTCGCCCGATGGGCTGGTGCTCGACCTGCTGCCGGCGATCGCGGCGGCGGCGGCCGACTGATTTCAAAGCCGGACGCACAAGTGCTCCAGGGCGGCGTTCAGACTTTGGCAACCATGTTTTGCGAAGCTGGCGGCATGCAGCTCTCGGCCGCCAATCTCCTCATCGCCTCGCAGCAGATCGCGCGCGGCGCGAGCCAGCCGTCGCCGCAGGCCCAGGCGCAGTTCGCCTCCGCCCTGGCGAAGGAAAAAGGCGCCGACGCCATGGGCTTCGCACCGATGGACTTCAAGCAGACCGCGCCGGCCGCGACGCCGTCCCAGGCCGCGCCTGCGCAGGCATCGGCCGCCGGCTACGGCACGGCATCGCCGCTCGGCGCCAATCTGGATATTCGGGTCTAGAGCCTGGTTGTGCGCTACGTCCGCTTGCGGCGGCCGCGGCCCTTGGGCGCGACGGGACCGTCGGCGGCGTAGCTTTCGGCCGCCACGGCGACTTGCGACAGCAGCTTGACGAATTTCTGCCGCTCGGCGAGCGGCAGGGCGTCGAGCAGCGCCTTCTCGGCGCGCTCGGCGGCGGTGCGGGCGGCGCGCAGCGCCTTGCGGCCGCTCTGGCTGATGGCGACGGAGTTGGCGCGCTGGTCTTCCTCGGTGCGCTCGCGCGACAACAGGCCCTTCTCGAGCATGCGGCGCACCATCTCGGCCAGCGTCGAGCGGTCGATGCCGGTGATCTCCACCAGCGCGGTCTGGCTGACGCCCTCATTGTGCTCGAGTGCGGCGAGCAGCGTGAATTGCTGCTTGGTCAGTTCGCCCGAGCCGAGCTCGTGCGCGTAAAGGTCGCCGAAATATTGCGTGCAGCGCTTGAGCAGATGCGACGGCGAATCCGACAGAGCGAAGCCGCCATTCGCCTTGCGCTGACCTTTCGTCATTCAACACCCCTGCAAAACAATCGGCCGACGTTGCTCGCCGTTCTCTCGATTGTCAGGTACCCGTCCGGGTAACTCGCTTGATGAAAAGACTAGACGTCCCCGTGTCCCGTCACAACAGTCTCTAACGCGTTTGCGCGGGCGTTGGCAACGCAAAGATTCAGATTGCTATTTTGTTTCGCGGTCGCATGCGACAGACTTGGGCGCATGGCCGATCCGTCACGTCCCGTCTCGCCGCCGCCCAATGCGCGCTTCGTGCGGCGTGTGCCGGATGGAGACACCACAGAGCGTTATGTCTGCGGCGATTGCGGCCATATCTATTACACAAATCCGAAAATCGTTGTGGGCGCGGTCGTTACCGAGGGGGAGCGCATCCTGCTGTGCCGTCGCGCCATCGCGCCGCGCAGGGGATATTGGACGTTGCCCGCCGGCTACCTCGAAGAGCACGAGACGCCCGAAGACGGCGCGCGGCGCGAGGCCAGGGAGGAAGCCTGCTGCGACATTGTTCTCGATAATCTCCTCGCCGTCTATTCCATTCCGCGGCTGAGCCAGGTGCAATTGCTGTATCGCGCCCGGCTCGCGCCAAAGCGTCTTGACACGGAGCAATTTGGCGCGGGTGCGGAAAGTCTCGAGGTGAAATTGTTTTTCTGGGACGATATTCCGTGGACGGAGATTGCATTCCCCAGCGTGCATTGGGCATTGCAGCACTGGCGCCAGACGAAAGAGCGGACGATCTTCGCGCCGTTCGCCAACCCGCCGGGACAGAACGGAAATTTTCCACCGGACTGAATTGTGTGCGTTCGGCGCTCAGCCGGATTTCTTGTCCTCGGGCATGTGCTTGAGCAGCATCGGCGCCTGCAGCGCGCCGAAAATGAAAATCAAGGGCAGGATGATCCAGACCTTGAACGTGACCCACTGGCCGGTCGTGAAATTGCGCCAGACGATCTCGTTGAGCGCGGCGAGGCCGGCGAAGAACAGGCCCCAGCGCCAGGTCAGCGTGCGCCAGGCGCTTTCCGGCATCTCGAATTCGAAGGCGAGCGCGTATTTGATGAACAGCCGGTTGAAGGCGAGGCCGCCGAGCAGCACGGCGCAGAAGGTTGCGTAGATGATGGTCGGCTTGATCTTGAGGAAGGTGTCGTTCTTCAGGTAGAGCGTCAGCCCGCCGAACACCATCACGATCACCGCCGTGAACAGCGTCACCGGCGAGACGCGCTTCTCCAGCCAGTAACCCAGCCCGAGCGAGACCAGCACCAGCGCCATGAAGGCGCCTGTCGCGGCATAGATGCCGAAGAACTGGAACGCCGCGAAGAAGGCGATCAGCGGCCCCAGGTCCAATGCCATTCGCCGCAATTGCGCGTTCATCGTGCCCCCGTCAGTGCCTTGGCGAAATTGCCGGCGTTGAAGGGCTGCAGATCGTCCACCCCCTCGCCGACACCGATATAGTGGACGGGCAGAGCGAATTTCAGCGCCAGCGCCGCCAGGATGCCGCCCTTCGCGGTGCCGTCCAGCCTGGTCATGACGAGGCCGGTCAGCGGCGCGGCGCTCTTGAAGCCCTCGACCTGGGCGATGGCGTTCTGCCCGGTGGTCGCGTCCAGCACCAGCAGCGTCGCATGCGGCGCGCCCGGGTCCAGTTTCTTCAGGACGCGGACGATCTTTTCCAGCTCGGCCATCAGCCCGGCCTTGTTCTGCAGGCGGCCGGCGGTGTCGATCAGCAGGACGTCGGCGCCGGCGGCGCGGGCGCGTTCGAGGGCTTCGAAGGCGAGGCCGGCAGAATCGGCGCCGGCGGCGCGCGCCACGACCTCGGCGCCGGTGCGCTGGCCCCAGATGGCGAGCTGCTCGATGGCGGCGGCGCGGAAGGTGTCGCCGGCCGCGAGCACGACCTTGGCGCCGTTGGCGGCGAAGCGCTTGGCGAGCTTGCCGATGGTGGTGGTCTTGCCGGTGCCGTTGACGCCGACCACCAGCACGACGAAGGGCTTGACGCTGCCGTCGATGACCAGCGGCTGCTCGATGGGCTGCAGGACCTTGAGCAATTCGCCGCGCAGGGTCTCGCGGATGTCGTAGTCGCTGACGTCGCTGCCGAAGCCCTTGTCGCTCACCGCCTGCGCCAGCCGCGCCGCCAGCGCCGGGCCGAGATCGGCTTTGATCAGCGCTTCTTCCAGTTCGCCGATGCTGACCGCGTCGAGCTTCCGCTTGGCGACGATGCCGACGATGCTGTCGGACAGCCCCGCGGTCGAGCGCGACAGGCCTTGCTTCAGCCGCTCGAAGAAGGTCGGCGGCGGCGGGGCTTCGCCGAAATCTCTCATGCGGCGGCCGACAATCTGCCGTCCGCGAGGCCCCAAAGCCGCGCCGTGACGAAGCTGCCGGGGACGGCTGCGATCGCGACGGGCGCGAAACATTCGGTGCGGCCGAGGCCGCTGCGCTCGACCAGGAGGGTCTGCGTGCTGCCCGCGAGCGCCGCCAGCCGCGCCGCCGCTGCAGCTTCGCCTTTGGCGCGCAGGCGCTGCGCGCGGTCTTTGGCGACGGCCTTGTCCACTTGCGGCATGCGCGCCGCCGGCGTGCCGGCGCGGGCGCTGAACGGGAAGACGTGCAGGGTGGAGAGGCCTGCCTCATCGACCAGTTTCATCGTCTGTTGAAACATGGCTTCGGTCTCGGTGGGGAAGCCGGCGATGAGGTCGGCGCCGAACGCCGCGTTGGGGCGCAGGCGCCGCACCGTCTCGCAAAAGAGGATCGTGTCGCGGCGCGTGTGGCGGCGCCTCATGCGTTTCAGGATCAGGTCGTCGCCGGACTGCGCCGAGAGATGGAAATGCGGCATCAGCCGCTCTTCCTCGGCGATGGCGGCCATCAGCTCGGCATCGGCCTCGATGCTGTCTATGGAGGAGAGCCTGAGGCGCCTCGCCTGCGGCACCAGCTTGAGGAGCTTGCGCACCAGGGCGCCCAGCGTCGGGGCACCCGGCAGGTCGGCGCCATAGGACGTCAGGTCCACGCCGGTCAGCACCAGTTCGGGGTAGCCGGCCGCGGTCAGCCGGCGCGCCTCGGCAATGATCGCGCCCATCGGCACGCTGCGCGAATTGCCGCGGCCGAACGGGATGACGCAGAAGGTGCAGCGATGGTCGCAGCCGTTCTGCACCTGCAGGAAAGCGCGGGTGTGGCCTTCGAAACTATCGACCATCTGGCCGGCGGTCTCGCGCACGCTCATGATGTCGTTGACGCGCACGCGCTCGCTCGCGGCGAAATCGCCATAGGCGCGTGCCGTCAGCTTCTCGGCGTTGCCGAGCACGAGATCGACCTCGGCCATCGCGGCGTAGGTCTGAGGCTCGGTCTGGGCGGCGCAGCCGGTGACGATGATCTTCGCGTCCGGCCGGGCGCGCCGCGCCCGCCGGATCGCCTGGCGCGACTGGCGCACCGCCTCGGCTGTGACGGCGCAGGTGTTGACGATGACAGCGTCCGCAAGGCCCGCCTCGCCGGCGCGGGCGCGGATGGCCTCGGACTCATAGGCGTTCAGGCGACAGCCGAAAGTGACGATCTGGACGCTCACGAGCCGAGCGCCTCCAGATCGACCTGGCCCTGGAACGACAGCGTCGCGGGGCCGGTCATCAGGATGTGGTCGTCGATCTCGCGCAGCTCCAGCTGCAGCGAGCCGCCGTCGAGCACGATCTCGACCTTGCGCCCGATCAGGCCGCGCCGGAACGCGGCCGCCGCCACGGCGCAGGCGCCGCTGCCGCAGGCCTGGGTGATGCCGACGCCGCGCTCCCAGACGCGCATTCTGAGCCTGTCGCCCAGATGAACGCTGACGAATTCGACATTGGTGCGCTCGGGGAACAGCGGATGGCTCTCGATGCGCGGGCCGAGCTCGGCCACCGGCGCGGCGTCGGCGTCGTCGACGAACAGCACGACATGCGGATTGCCCACCGAGACCGCGCTCGCCTCGTGGCTGGCGCCGTCGACGTTGAGCTGGAACAGATTGGTGTCGGTGGGTTGTGCCATCGGCACCTCGTCCCACTGGATGCGGGCCTTGCCCCAGTCGACGGTGATGGCGCCGCCGCCGGCATCGCTGCACAAGAGGGCGCCTCCCAGCGTGTCGATGCGGACGTTCGAGACGCCCATTTCCGTCATCAGCAGCCGCGCGACGCAGCGTGTGGCGTTGCCGCATTGCTCGACCGCGCTGCCGTCGGCATTGCGGACCGCCATGACGGCGTCGGCGCCGTCCCGGCCCGGTTCGATCACGATCACCTGATCGCAGCCGATGCCGAGACGCCGGTCGGCGACCGCGCGGGCCTGGGCGGATCCCAGCGCAAGCCCTTGCTTTCGCGCGTCGAAGACGACGAAATCATTGCCCAGCCCGTGCATTTTCAGGAACGGCGTCATGGGGGCTATATAGGCACTAGCCTCTTGCATCGCCAGCGATTTGACGGAGCTTATCCGCCCCCGCAGACCGGGGAGGACAACGAGTGTGGGATAAGGCATGCGAAGCCAATTGATTGCCCCGATTGCCCTGGCATTCGCGGCCCTGAGCGGAATGGTGGCGATGGCCGAAGCGCAAGACCCCTATGTGTGGCTGGAAGACGTGCATGGCGAAAAGCCGCTCGCCTGGGTGGCGGAGCAGAATGCCCGCACCAAGGCGGTGCTGCAGGCCGATCCGCGCTACCAGAGGGACCATGACGCGGTCCTCAAGGTGCTGGACGCCACCGACCGCATCCCGTTCGGCGGCATCGTCCGGCAATATGTCTTCAATTTCTGGCAGGACGCGGCCAACCCCAAGGGCGTATGGCGTCGCACCACGGTCGCCGACTACGCCAATGCCAGCCCGCACTGGGAAATCCTGATCGACGTCGACAAGCTCGCCGCCGCCGAGCACGAGAACTGGATCTGGAAGGGCGCCAACTGCACCAACGACCTGAGGCGCTGCCTGGTGCAGCTGTCGCGCGACGGCGGCGACGCCCATGTCGTCCGCGAATTCGACCTGACGGCCAAGACGTTCCTCGCGGACGGCTTCGCGCTGGCGCACGCCAAGTCGGACGCCGCCTGGCTCGACGACGACACGGTCCTGTTCGCCACCGATTTCGGCCCCGGCACGATGACCAAGTCCGGCTATCCGCGCATCGTCAAGCTCTGGCACCGTGGCGAGACCGTGGCCGCGGCCCGGACGCTGCTCGAAGGCAAGCCGGAAGACATCGCGGTGCAGTCCTCGGCGCTGAACGGCCGTGACGGTGTCTATGGCCTGGTGGTGCGCGGCGTCAGCTTCTTCGAGAACGAATATCACCACGTGCTGCCCGACGGCTCGCTCAAGACGCTAGACCTGCCGCTCTCCGCCAACATCCAGGGCATGACCGGCGACCAGATCGTCTTCACGCTGCGCAAGGCGTGGACGGTGGCTGGCACGACCTGGCCGCAGGGCGCGCTGCTCTCGCTGGGCGCGATCGACGGCCGCATCACGCTGATCTATGCGCCGGGACCGCGCAGCACGGTGGAGGAGGTGGCGACGGGGCGGGACGCGGTCTACGCCTCGATCTTCGACGACGTCACCGGCAGCATCCACGATTTCCGCTTCGACGACGGCACGTGGCGCGACACCAAACTCGACCTGCCGGCGAACGGCTCGACCCACATCGTCTCGACCGACGATTTCGGGCCCGAGGCGCTCTACACGTTCGAGAGCTACCTGAAGCCGACGACGCTGTATCTCGATCGCGGCGACGACAAGCCGGCGCCGATCAAGGCGCTGCCGGCGCGCTTCGACGCCTCAGGCCTCGTCACCGAGCAGTTCCAGGTCGCCTCGTCCGACGGCGTCATGATCCCCTATTTCGTGACGCGCCCCAGGACGCTCGCCGGCCCCGCGCCGACCGTGCTGTACGGCTATGGCGGCTTCGAGGTCTCGCTGACGCCGAGCTACTCGGCCAATTTCGGCATGCTGTGGCTGACTGAGGGCGGCATCTACGTCGTCGCCAATATCCGCGGCGGCGGCGAATTCGGCCCGGCCTGGCACGAAGCCGCGCTGTTCGCCAACCGCCAGAAGGCCTATGACGATTTCGCCGCGGTGGCGCGCGATCTCGTCAAGCGCGGCCTCACCACGCCCCGGCAGCTCGGCATCATGGGCGGCTCGAATGGCGGCCTCCTGGTCTCGGCCTCGATGGTGGAGCATCCCGAACTGTTCGGCGCCGTGGTCTGCCAGGTGCCGCTGATCGACATGATCGCCTACACCCATATCGGGGCGGGACAGTCCTGGGCCGACGAGTATGGCGATCCGGCCAAGCCCGAGGCGCGCGCCTGGATCCTCAAATATTCGCCGTACCAGAACGTGAAACCGGGCGTGCATTACCCGCCCGTGCTGTTCACTACCGCGACCAGCGACGACCGCGTCACGCCGGCGCATGCGCGCAAGATGGCGGCGAAGATGGAAGCGATGGGCCAGGACGTCCTGTTCTTCGAGAACACCGACGGCGGCCACAGCGCCGGCGCCAACCACAAGCTCGCGGCCGAGATGTGGGGCCTGAGTTTCACCTATCTGAAGCAGAAGCTGGGATTGCACTGATCGGGAGACTGCTTTTGCGCTTTCGCATCCTGTTGTGGAGCGCTTTGGCGCTCGGACTTGCCGCCGCGTCGGCCGCGGTGGTCGACGACGATCCCTATCTCTGGCTGGCGGACATCCATGGCGCCCGGGCGCTGGACTGGGTCAAGGCGCAGGACACGGCCAGCGAGGCGGCGCTCAAATCCGATCCCCGCTATGCCCGGGATTATGCCGCGATCCTCAGATCGCTCGACATACAGGACCGCATCCCGCTTGCGCGGCTCGACCACGGCCAAGCCTACAATTTCTGGCAAGACGCGGCGCATGTGCGCGGCATCTGGCGCCGCACCACAATTGCCGACTACGCCGCGCCGGCGCCGCATTGGGAGACGCTGCTCGATCTCGACAAGCTCGATGCCGAGGAGCATGCGCAATGGGTCTGGGAGGGCGCGACCTGCGCGCCGGCCGGCACGCGTTGCCTGGTCAGGCTGTCGCCCGGCGGCGGCGACGCGGCGATCGTGCGCGAGTTCGACCTGAAGACCAAGGCGTTCGTGGCGGACGGCTTCGCGCTGCCGCTGGCCAAGCTGGACGCGGCCTATCTCGACGCCGACACGATCCTGTTCGGCACCGATTTCGGGGCCGGCTCGCTGACGCGGTCGGGCTATCCGCGCTTCGTCAAGCTCTGGCATCGCGGCACGGCCCTGGCCGACGCCAGGATCGTTTTTGCGGCCGGCGCGGGCGACATCGCGGCCCGTCCCGTGGTCTTCGACCAGCCCGATGGGGCGACGGCGCTGATCGCGCGCAATGTCAGCTTCTTCGCCTCCGAGTTCTACCTTGTCCATCCGGACGGCACGACGAAGCAGCTGCCTCTGCCGCCCGGCGCCGACCTCAAGGGCATGACCGGCGGCCGGCTGATCTTGCTGTTGCGCGACGACTGGCGGCCACCAGGTTCGGCCACGACCTTCACGCGGGGATCGCTGGTCTCCTACGACCTGGACGCGCTGGTGCGGCAGTGGCGGGCGCCGCAGGTTCAGCTGCTCTATGCGCCCGGTCCGCATGACGCGATCGGCGACGTCTCGGCGGGCCGCGATGCGGTCTATGCGGCGATCTACCGAAACGTGACGGGTTCGGTGATCGCGTTCCGCTATCGCGCCGCCAAATGGACACAGGAGACGCTCGCTTTGCCCGCGGGCGGCTCGGTCGGCGTCGTCGCCGCCGACGCCTATGGACCCGAGGCGCAGTTCACCTATGAAAGCTTCCTGGCGCCGCCGACGCTGTACGCCACCGACGGCGCGTCGGCTCCGGCCGCCATCAAGTCGCAGGCGCCGCTGTTCGATGCCGGCGGCCTCGTCGCCGAGCAGTTCTGGGTCGCTTCGCGCGACGGCGTGAAGGTGCCGTATTTCCTGATCCATCCCAGGGGCGCGCATAGCGCGATCCCGACCATCCTCTATTCCTATGGCGGCTTCGAATTGTCGCTGAACCCCTGGTACTGGAACGACGGCCACCGGCCGCTGGACGCGGGCCAGGTGTGGCTGGCCGAGGGCGGCGCCGTTGCGGTCGCCAATATCCGCGGCGGCGGCGAGTTCGGCCCCGCCTGGCATCAGGCCGCGCTCAAGGACCATCGCCAGCGCGCCTTCGACGATTTCGCCGCGGTGGCGCGCGATCTCGAGCGCCGCGGGCTGACGACGCCGAGGCAGCTGGGCATCGTCGGCGCCTCCAATGGCGGCGTGCTCACCACCGTGACGATGACGCAGCATCCCGAACTGCTCGCCGCCGTGGTCTGCCAGCGTCCGCTGATCGACATGCTGCGTTATACGCGCTACGGCGCCGGCGCCTCCTGGGTGAGCGAGTATGGCGATCCGGCCAAGCCCGCCGAGCGCGCAACGCTGGCGAAGTATTCCGCCTACCAGAACGTCAGGCCGGGCGTGAGCTATCCCGCCATCCTGTTCATCACCGAGACCAGCGACGACCGCGTCACGCCGGTCTGGGCCCGCATGATGGCGGCGAAGATGGAGGCTCAGGGCCACGACGTGCTGTTCAACGAAAGCCAGGAAGGCGGCCACGGCCCCGGCGCCACCAACGCGGCGCAGGCCGAGATGTGGGCGCTGAGCTACGTCTACCTGAAGCAGAAGCTGGGGTTGAAGTGAGGCAAAGCCCTGCCGCTATTCGGCGGCAATGGCGTGAACGGGAATGCGATCGAGTTGCCCGTTCAATCGCGATTGGGCTTCCCAAAGATCGAAAGCCTGTTGCATCCGCATCCACAAACCAGGACCGTTGCCGCAGAACTTTCCAAAGCGCAGCGCCATTTCGGCGGTCACGGCGGATCGTCCGGAGATGATGGCGTGAAGCGTCTGGCGTGAAACACCGAGTTGCCGCGCCGCCTCGCTCACCGACAGCTTGAGTTCGGACAGCACGATATCGTGGAAGAGCTCGCCGGGGTGCGTCGGGCGCCGCTCGTTTTTGGCGTCAATGGTCCTGGACGAGATCGACTTTGCCCGCTTCGCCGTCTTTCCATTCGAACGTGATGCGCCACGGTCCATTGACATCCACTCGCCATCTCACCGGTTTGTAGCGGCTATCGGGATGAAGCCGCAGGCCGGGTAATCTCAGATCGTCCAGGCTGTGCACATGCCGCAAAGCGTCGAGAATCTGAATACAACGCTTGATCAAGTCCTGACGGACGCGCCGGCTCCTCCCGGTTTCGAACAGCTCCTTGAGGCCTTTGTCGGCGAATGACTGAATCACAAGCGCTCTCCACCGAGTGGCATTGCTGCCTAATCCGATGCTCGCACTTGCCTTCGAGCTCAAGACTGTGTGTAAAGCACTTCTTTCCGATAGTCAAGAGATGCTTTACAGTTTGACTTGCCCCCGCCTCGCTCCTAGAACCCGCGCCATCCGGCAAAGCCTTGTGCTTTTCCGGTCCTGGGCTCGGCCCAGGATCGCCCCCAGGCAGCGCGTTGCGCCCCCTGGGGCCGTAATGCTTTGGGTTGAAGGCCGTCCGGATTTGCGCAGCAAATACGGCAATTGAAAGAATACATGTTCGACAGTCTGACATCCCGCCTCGGCGGCGTATTCGACACGCTTCGCGGGCGGGGCGCGCTGACCGAGGGCGACGTCGACGCGGCGCTGGCGGAGGTCCGCACCGCGCTGATCGAGGCCGATGTGGCGCTGCCCGTCGTCACCGATTTCATCGCCAAGGTACGCCCGCGCGCCATCGGCGAGGACGTCATCCGCTCGGTCACGCCGGGCCAGCTGGTCGTCAAGATCGTCCATGACGTGCTCATCGAGACGCTCGGCGAGGAGAACGCCTCGCTGTCGCTGGGCAGTCCGCCGGCGCCGATCCTGATGGTCGGCCTGCAGGGCTCCGGCAAGACCACGACCACGGCCAAGCTCGGCCTGATGCTGCAGACGCGCGAGAAGAAGCGCGTGCTGATGGCTTCGCTCGACGTCTCGCGCCCCGCCGCCATGGAGCAGCTGAAGATCCTCGGCGAGCAGGCCGGCGTCGCGACGCTGCCGATCGTCCTGGGCCAGACGCCGCTCGACATCGCCAGGCGCGCCATAGCGAGCGCCCGCGTCGGCGGCTACGACGTCGTGATCCTCGACACCGCCGGCCGCCAGCATGTCGACGAGACGCTGATGCTCGAGGTCGCCGCGGTCAAGGACCAGGTCAAGCCGCACGAGACGCTGCTGGTGGCGGATTCGCTGACCGGCCAGGACGCGGTCAACATCGCCAAGGCCTTCAACGACCGCCTGGCGATCAGCGGCATCATCCTGTCGCGCGCCGATGGCGACGCCCGCGGCGGCGCGGCGCTGTCGATGCGCTTCGTCACCGGCGCGCCGATCAAGTTCCTCGCCACCGGCGAAAAGCTCGACGCGCTCGAAGCCTTCCACCCGGCGCGCGTCGCGGGCCGCATCCTCGACATGGGCGACGTCGTCTCGCTGGTCGAGAAGGCGTCCGAGACCATCGACAAGGAAAAGGCCGAGAAGCTCGCCCGCAAGATGAAGAAGGGCGAGTTCGACATGGACGATCTCGCCGAGCAATTGCGCCAGATGAAGAAGATGGGCGGCATGCAGGGCGTGCTCGGCATGCTGCCCGGCGTCGCCAAGGTCAAGGACCAGCTCGCCTCCTCCGGCATGGACGACAGGCTCTTGTCGCGCCAGGAGGCGATCATTCTGTCGATGACCCGGCAGGAACGCGCCAAGCCCGACGTCATCAACGGCTCGCGGCGCAAGCGCATCGCACAGGGCTCAGGCGTCGAGGTCAGCGAGGTCAACAAGCTTTTGAAAATGCACCGCCAGATGTCCGACGTGATGAAGAAGATGGGCAAGGGCGGCCGCGCCATGCAGGGGCTCAGCGCCCTGTTCGGCGGCGGTGGCGGAATGCCGCCGGGAATGCCGCCTGGCGGGCGAAGGTAGAATTCTCACGCGGAGGCGCGGAGTGCGCGGAGGCCCTCCGCGCCTCCGCGTGAGACAAACAACGGTCAAGACAGAGAAGGACTTGAAGACATGGCTTTGAAAATCAGACTGGCGCGCGGCGGCACCAAGAAGCGCCCGCATTACAACATCGTCATCGCCGATTCGCGTTCGCCGCGCGACGGCCGCTTCATCGAGAAGATCGGCTTCTACAACCCCTTGCTGCCCAAGGATCATGCCGACCGCATCAAGCTCGACCTCGAAAAGGCCAAGGACTGGATCGCCAAGGGCGCCACGGCGTCCGACCGCGTCCACCGCTTCCTCGCCAATGCCGGCGTCCTCAAGCCGCTGGTGCGCAACAATCCGCAGAAGGCCAAGCCCAAGAAGAAGGCGCAGGAGCGCGCCGCGGCGAACGCCAAGGCTGCCGCGGCGCCGGCCGCCGAAGCCTGATCCGTGGCGGGAGCCTCCCGCGACGTTCTGCTGGCCGCCGTCATCGGCGCGCAGGGCCTGAAGGGCGAGGTGCGGGTGAAGACCTTCACCGCCGCGCCCGAGGCGCTGGCCGATTACGGCGCGCTGCACAGCCGCGACGGACGGCGCTTCACGGTGACGGCGGCGCGCGGCACCAGGCCGGACGAGGCGGTGCTGACGCTCGCCGAGGTGGGCGACCGCGCCGCCGCAGAGGCGCTCAAGGGCACCGAACTGTTCGTGCCCCGCGCCGCGCTGCCGGCGCCGGCGGCGGACGAGTTCTACCACGCCGACCTGGTCGGCCTGCGCGCCGAGGACGTCGAGGACCGCGTCATCGGCACGGTCAAGGCGGTGCACAATTACGGCGCCAGCGACGTGATCGAGATCGCGCAGGCCGGCGGCGACACCTTGCTGCTCGCCTTCACCAAAGAGACCGTGCCGCACATCGAAGTAGACAAAGGCCGCATCGTGGTGGCCGTGCCGCGCGACGACGAGGCCGAAGCCCGCCACGGCGTGGAATAGTTTGCCACGCGGCCGCGCGGGTCTATGCTCGGGCGGCATGGGATAGCCGGGGGGCATCCGAGTGGCCTGGGTTCACGCGGAGACGCGGAGACGCGGTGTTTTGCGCGCAGCGCACCGGACTTCATATGTCGTCGGCGGATTGGCACTTCGCGCCTCCGCGCGCCGATCTTTTGCGGGCCGCTAGCGCATGACCTGGTCCGCCACCGTGCTCACCCTGTTTCCGGAGATGTTCCCGGGGCCGCTGGGCATTTCACTGCTCGGCAAGGGCTTGCAGAACAAGCTCTGGGCGCTCGAGGTGCGCGACATCCGCGACCACGGCATCGGCAAGCACGGCAAGGTCGACGACACGCCGGCCGGCGGCGGCCCGGGCATGGTGCTGCGCGCCGACGTCGCGCTCGCGGCCATCGACGCGGTGGACCGCGGGACGCGGCCGCTGATCTACCTGTCGCCGCGCGGCGTGCCCCTGACGCAAAAGCGCGTCGCGGCGCTCGCCGCGGGCCCCGGCGCGGTGCTGCTGTGCGGCCGCTTCGAAGGCCTCGACCAGCGCGTCCTGGAGGCCCGTGACATCGAGGAGGTTTCGCTCGGCGATTTCGTCCTGGCGGGCGGGGAGATCGCGGCCATGGCGGCGATCGAGGCGGCCGTCCGCCTGATCCCGGGCGTCCTGGGCGCGGCGGCCTCGCCGGCCGAGGAAAGCTTCGCCGGCGGGCTGCTGGAATATCCCCATTACACCCGCCCCCAGACGGTCGAGGGCCGGCCCATCCCGGACGTGCTAAACCAGGGAAATCACAAGGAAATCGCCAAATGGCGGCAAGCCCAGGCGGAGGCCCTGACCAAGGCGCGGCGGCCCGACCTGTGGACCCTCTATGAAAAGTCCAAACGCTAGGCTATACGCGCCGCTCTTTCGTGACATTCGCCGCCCGGAGACCGCTGAAATGAACCTCTTGCAGACGCTCGAAGCCGAGCAGATGAAGGCCGTCCGGGCCAAGCCGCATCCCGAGTTCCGCGCCGGCGACACGCTCAAGGTCAACGTCAAGGTCGTCGAAGTCTCCTACGACGAGAAGGCCAAGGCCGAGAAGCGCCGCGAGCGCCTGCAGGCTTTCGAAGGCGTCTGCATCGCCCGCCAGGGCGCCGGCCTCAATGAGAGCTTCACGGTGCGCAAGATTTCCTACGGCGAGGGCGTCGAGCGCGTCTTCCCGGTCTACTCGCCGCTGGTCGACAGCGTGCATGTCGTGCGCAAGGGTCGCGTCCGCCGCGCCAAGCTCTATTACCTGCGCGGCCGCCGCGGCAAGTCGGCCCGCATCGCCGAGCGCCAGGACAGCGAGACCGCGGAAGCCTGACGCCTCCCCGTCATGGGTGGCTGGGTCGAGCCCGGCCATGACGAAGGACGGAAGCGTTTGGGCAACACGTGCCCGATATTCGCTTTTGCCTCTTCCCAACGCGATTTACGCGCCTATTCTCCGCGCCCTTTTTGGAGGAGCGCAATGGGCGAATCGCGCGAGCGGTTCGGCGCAAATTGCGCGCCCATGAACAGGCGTATGAGTCGTGCCGCGTGAGATCGCCACCGAGGAAGTGCTGCAATCGTCCGAGCCGCTGGACGAGGCGATGCCGCTCGCCCGCGTGCCGGGCACGCCGTTCGCCTTCATCTGGTTCCTGATCTCGACGCATTTCGGCGGCCGCGTCGCCGCCATGGCGTCCTGCGCCCTGGTCGCGACCTCGATCGAGGCCTTCGGGCCGGTCGCCTTCTCGCACCTCGTCAACGCCATCACCCTGGCGGTCAGGACGCATGGCGGGTTCGCCGTCGTGCTGCCCTGGATCGCGTGGCTCGCCGCGATCTGGTTCGGCGGCACCATGATGTATCGCGTCTACGACTTCGTCGATCTCAACACCGGCCCGCGCATGCGCGGCCTGGCGCAGAAATATCTCTTCACCTATCTGCTCGGCCACAGCCCGCGCTACTTCCAGGACAATTTCGCCGGCAAGCTCGGCCAGAAGGTCAAGCAGGCGGGGCAGGCGACCATCGGCATCCTCGGCATCGTCTGCATGGACGCGGTGCGCGTCGCCGGCCTCGTCGTGCTCGGCGGCGTCTTGATGGCGATCCAGGCGCCGGTCTACGCCGCGATACTCCTGGTGTGGACGGCCTTGTACCTGACCGTCGTCTTCGCGCTGGCGCGGCGCTGCGTGGTGCTGTCCAAGGCGCTGTCGGACGAGGTCTCGACCTCGACGGGACGGCTGATCGACGCGGTCTCGAACGCCGATCTGGTGCGCGCCTTCGCCAAGGCGGTCTATGAGCGCAAATTCATCTCCTATTTCCTCGCCGACGAGATGAACGCCTCGCGCCGGCTGCGCTGGTTCCTGCTGCGCATGCGCTTCTTCATGCAGTCGGCGACGCTCCTGCTGCTGGTGGCGCTGATCTGGGTGACGGCGCGCGACATCCTGGCCGGCGCGATCTCGCTCGGCGCCTTCACGATGATCTATCTCCTCGCCAACCAGATCGGCCGCGGCGTGCAGGAGTTGGCGGGGCGCATGCTCGACTATTTCGAGCAGCTCGGCACGCTCTCCGAGGCGCTCGACCTCGTCAGCGCGCCGCACGAGATCACCGACGCGGTGGACGCGCTGCCGCTGATCGTCAGCCACGGCCATATCCGCTTCGAGAACGTCTGCTTTCGCCATCCCAACGGCTACCAGGTGTTCGAGAACCTCAACCTCGACATCCAGCCGGGCGAACGCGTCGGCCTGGTGGGGCCGTCGGGCGCCGGCAAGTCGACGCTGGTGCGCCTGTTGCGCCGCCAGTTCGAGCCGCAGCACGGCCGCATCACCATCGACGGCCAGGACATCTCCCACGTCACCTGGGATTCGCTGAACGAGGCGATCGCCGAGGTGCCGCAGATGCCCGGCGTCTTCCACCGCAATGTGCGCGACAACATCCGCTATGCGCGGCCCGCGGCGCCGGCGCAGGAGGTCGAAGGCGCGGCGCGCCAGGCCCATGCCCACGACTTCATCGCCGAGCGCGACGAGGGCTACGACATGATCGTTGGCGAGCAGGGCATCAAGCTGTCGGGGGGCGAGCGCCAGCGCGTCGCCATCGCCCGCGCCCTGATCAAGGATGCGCGCGTGCTGGTGCTAGACGAGGCGACCTCGTCGCTCGATTCCGAAAGCGAGCATCTCATCCAGTCGGCGCTGTGGACGCTGGTGCAGGGCCGCACCGTGATCGCCATCGCGCACCGGCTCTCGACCATCGCCGGCATGGACCGCGTCGTCTATCTCGACAACGGCAAGATCCTCGAAGACGGCCCGCACCGCGTGTTGCTGGCGAACAACGGCCCGTATTCGCGGCTGTGGAACCGCCAGATGGGCGGGTTTATCGACGCGGCGTGACGGCGCCGCGCCGACCGCGGGACAAGCGGCCGGCGCGGACGTATCTACCCACCGCTTCAGGCGAGCAGATTGACGCCGGCATCGTCCGCCGGGGCGCCGGTGGCATCCGCGTCGGGATCGACCGCGGCGGCGTCCAGCGCCGACGACAGCGTCGTGGTGCCGATCGCGGTGCTGGCATTCGTCGCGCCGCCCGCCTTGTGATGATGATGGCCGCCGTGATGCGCCTTCATCTGCGATTGCAGCGCCTGCACCGTCGCTTGCGCCTGCCCGATGTTTCCGGACGACAGCGCCGTGCCGATCTGGCTCACCGCTTGCGCGAGCGGGCTGTTCTGGCCGGTCTGCGATGCCGGGGCGTTCTGGGTGAACGCGGCATAGGCCTGCTGCGCCGCCTGCAGATTGCCCGATTGGATCGCCTGCATGAGCTGGCTGAAGCCCTGCTGCGCCGGGTTCTGCTGCTGGTTGAACGTGTAAGACGGCGTAGACGCCGATAAGCTGCCGACAGACATTGCTCTCTCCTTCCGTCGATGGTCGAGGAACCCCACAGCCGAAGCGTGACGATGCGCTCTCGCACGGTCTTCGCGTCGCGCGGACGATGCGCGGCGGAATTTAAGAGCTGCTGAAGAGTTGTCGCAGAATCCGTCGCAGGCTGCCGCTGGCGACGCCGCTGCGCGACATCGCGTTACACCTAACGCGGATTTCATCCGCGATTGTGAAGCGGACCTGTTCGCAAGATTACGGGCGCGTCAAGCCGCCACGCTCACCCGCGCGATTTCCAGCATCCCGCTGACGGCATTCGTCTCGCCATGCGACGCCGCCGTGGCGATCACCAGGCTGCGTCCGTCGGCGCCGCCCAGCGTGCAGGCGAAGGCGTTCATCGACGTTTCGATGCGTTCCAGGATTTTTCCGCCTTCGCCGACCCGAACGCATTCCTTGGCGAGCGCGTTGGCGACCCAGATCGCGCCCGCGCTGTCGGCACAGATGCCGTCGGGCGCGATTCCCGGCGCCTCGGCGTTCGCCAGCGAGGCCCACACGCGCCGGTTCGACAGCGTCCCGTCGGCGGCCAGAGCGAACGCGGTGAGGCCGGGAAGAAACGTCTCCGCGGCAAGCAGCGTCCGGCCGCTATCGACGATGACCATGCCGTTGGGAAATCTCTGCTCGGCCGAGGCGATGGACGCCTTGCCGTCCGGCGTCACGCGGACGATCGGGGCCCGGGGTGGTCCCTCCGCGGTCCACAACGCCGCCGGACCATGCTCGGCGACATAGCGGTCAAGGTCGAAGCCGAAGCAACCGACGAAGGCGTTGCCATGGCCGTCCACGACCATGTCGTTGGCGTGATGTTTCGCAAGGCCTTTCAGGTCGGCGTGGAGCACGACGGTCCCGTCGGGCTCGCGGCGCAGGACGCGCTGGCTTTTCATCGCCACGAGCAGCAGCCGCCCGTCGGGCAGCCAGCCCAGTCCCGAGGGCTGGTCGTCGATCTCGAGTTCGACGCGGACCGTGCCGTCCGGCGCGGCGCTGGAGACCCGATGCTGGAAGAAATCGGAATACCAGAAGCGGCCCTGGTGCCAGCGCAGGCCTTCGCCGAAGCTGAGGCCGGTGACGAACGGTTCCGCTTTCATGGTGTCTTCCTCGGGCTCCTTCGCGGACGCTGCGCCGCGCGCGGCGCCCGAGTCAATTCGGCGGATTTGTGCTAGGACGCCCTTGTCGAAGGAGAACCCGCCATGGACCTCGCCAAAATTCCCGCCGGGCGCAATCCGCCGCATGACGTCAATGCGCTGATCGAGATCACGGCGGGCGGCCAGCCCGTGAAATACGAGATCGACAAGGCCTCGGGGGCGCTGTTCGTCGACCGCTTCCTGCACACCGCGATGTTCTACCCGGCCAATTACGGCTTCATCCCGCATACCCTGTCGGAGGACGGCGATCCCTGCGACGTGCTGGTGCTCTCGGCGGTGCCGGTGGCGGCGGGAGCGGTGGTGCGCTGCCGCCCGGTCGGCGCCCTGATCATGACCGACCAGGCCGGACCGGACGAGAAGATCATCGGCGTGCCGGTCGACGACCTTTATCCCTTCTACACGGGCGTGCGCTCCTACAAGGATTTGCCGGAGATCCTGCTCCAGCAGATCGCGCATTTCTTCAAGCACTATAAGGACCTGGAGCCCAAAAAATGGACGCGGGTCGGCGAATGGGTCGATGCCGCCGCCGCCGAGACGCTCATCATGGACGGTATCGCACGGGCCGAGGCCAAGGCGCTGACGCGCGAATAAGGCCCATGAAACGGGCCTTTTCGCTCTTCGCCGCGCACCGTGCCCGCGCCGCGTCGAAAAACCCCGTATTTATCGCTATTTCCGTAGACAGCGCGTGCACTGCGTGCGGGAAATGCCGTAAAATCGGGCGTTCGTTTGATTCGCAAAAGGAGAATAACAATGGCAATGGCTGGAACTGGCGCCCCGAAGGCCGCCAAGGCGAAGGTCGATACGGTCAGCACCCGCCAGCTTGGCGCCGCGCTGGCCGAAAAGCATGAGATGTCCCACAAGGCCGCCAACGCGATCCTGGAAGACGTCATCGGTCTGGTCACCAAGCACCTCAAGAAGGGCGCCCGCATCCGTCTCAACGGCCTGGGCATCCTGGTGGTGCGCAAGCGCGCTGCGCGCATGGGCCGCAACCCGGCCACGGGCGAGGCGATCAAGATCAAGGCGTCCAAGAAGGTCGCCTTCCGCGCCGCCAAGGAGCTGAAGGAAGCGGTCTAACCCCGCACCTTCGGAAAGAAAGTTAGAGGCCGGGCCGATGCGAAAGCGTCGGTCCGGCTTTCTTTTTGGTGCGCGACGCGTAGCGTGGCGCGATGTCCGGCGCGGCACACATTTCGACACGCTTTCGCGCCCTGGACGGCTGGCGCGGCGTCTGCGCGCTCCTGGTCGCGGCGCATCATCTTGAGGTGCACGGGGCGCTTTATTGGCAGCCGCTGGTCCGCAACGCCTGGCTGTTCGTCGATTTCTTCTTCGTGCTGTCGGGCTTCGTGATCGCCCACGCCTATGGCGCGGCGCTCGACAAAGGCCCGGAAATAAAGGCTTTCGTGATCCGCCGCTTCGGCCGGCTATGGCCGCTGCACGCCGCGATGCTGCTGGCGCTGATCGGGCTCGAACTCGCCCATCTCGTCATCGCGCACGCCCATCCGATGGCAGGCGAGCGTGCCGCCTTCACCGCCGACCGTTCGCCCATGGCGATCCTCGCCAATTTGTTCCTGGTCCAGTCGCTGGGCTTGCAGCCTTACGAGACCTGGAACGGGCCGGCCTGGTCGATCAGCACCGAGTTCTGCACCTATCTCGTCTTCGCGGCGGTCTGCTTCTTCGTCCCGTCGCGCAGACTTCGCGTCGCGGCAGCGGCCTTTCTTGCCGTTGCCGGCGTCGCGGTGCTCGCCTGCGTGTCGCGCTACGGCATGCGCGAGACCTTCGATTGGGGCATCGCGCGCTGCCTCTACGGCTTCTTCGCCGGCGTGCTGACCTATGAGATATGGAAGACGGGTACCGCAAAGGCCCTCGGCGGCACATGGGCTGAAGGCGCGATGCTGGCCGCCGTCGTTGCTTTCCTCACCTTCGTGCTGGGGCATCGCGCGCTCGAATTTCTCGCGACACCCTTGTTCGCCGCCGCCGTCCTGGTCTTCGCGGGTGAGCGCGGCCTCATCTCGCGCGTCCTGACCAGCCGCCCCGCCGCGGCGCTCGGGCGCTGGTCCTATTCCATCTACATGGTCCACACGCTGGTGCTGGCCGTGCTGTTCTCGGCGATCCATAGCGGCGAGATATTGTTCCACCGCAGGTGGCTGATCGACCTGCCCGACGGCAATGCGATCATCGACCTCGGCTTCAAGCATTACGCGAGCGGGTTGCTGCTGGCCTATCTGATGGTCGTCATCGCCCTGGCCGCCTTCACCTGGCGCTTCGTCGAGCAGCCGGGGCAGCGGTTCTTTGCACGTTTCATCCCTTGAACGGCAGGAGTTCCGTCAGATATTTGTCGGCGGGACTGATCTCGACACTCAGCTGGCCATCCTGCGACCAGACGCCGCCGCAGACATAGGGCCGCTCCGGCGTGAAACCCGTGTCTTGGGTGCTGATCGGCCACAGACCGTCGCAGACGTTCGACCGGCAGAAGCAGAACACGCCGACGTTGTAGAGATTGCTGGTGGGATGTTCGTCTCTGGTCGGCGGCAGGAACAGCACCATCTGGGGCAGCGTCTTGCGGCCGCGGAACGTGGCGAAAGGCGATCCCGCGTCGCGCAGGACCACAGGCTCAAACTGTACATCGTATGCTGTTTGAAGCTTCCGAAGCGTCTGCGCATCACCGGCCTCGATCGCTCGCATCCAACTCTCACCCAGGTCGGTGACGGCGGCGCGCCTGTCCCAATCCGGCGGCGCGAAACGCAGATCGCCCATGTCGGCACGGTCCGCATCACTTGTCGCGCGGAGGATGCGTGTCATCTTTGTATGGATGCTGGCAACGGCGAATATCGTCCCGCTCTGGTAGTGGCACCAGCCCTGCACCATGAGGACGTTCTCGAGGTCGGTGACGAGATCGTCGCAGGTCTCGACGCGCGCGATCACGACGGCTTCAGCGGGCGGCTTGTCCCGTACCCGCTTCCAGTTTGCATCGCTCATATAGAGCCCAACCCGGTAGTCGGTCCCACCCGGCACCGCAAAGTACTCGGTGCCCTGGCCTGCGAGATAATATCCACGCCGACCCGCGAACAGCATCGTGCCGACGACCAGCCCGCGAATGCGCACGCAGACATCGGCGTAATGTGCCGGATGCGCGGCAACGTCGTGGAGATCGGCATCACGGATATGTTGCCCGCAAGGCTTCGGCGGCAGCTTCGGTCCATGGACGATGACCATCGTCTCCTCTTGCGCAGCGGCCGGTCCTACGAACCCCGCCACGACCGCCAGTGCCAAAACCATCGCGCGCAATATCATCGGTGCTCCTCCCGCCGGCACCATAGCCCGGTTAAGCCATTGAAATAAGCGCTCAAACGCCGTGACTTCGGCTTCCTTGCGGTGCAGCGAGTGGCGCGCTACTTAGCCCCCGGCTTCAAGCGAAAAAAGGACCCCTTCATGGCCCGCAGGAAAATCGCGCTTATCGGCGGCGGACAAATCGGCGGCACGCTCGCCCATCTCATCGGCCTGAAGGAACTGGGCGACGTCGTCCTGTTCGACGTGGTCGAGGGCCTGCCGCAGGGCAAGTCGCTCGACCTGTCGCAGGCGGGCCCCGTCGAGGGCTTCGACGCCAGGCTCAAGGGCACCAACTCCTACGCCGACATCGCCGGCGCCGACGTCGTCATCGTCACCGCCGGCGTGGCGCGCAAGCCCGGCATGAGCCGCGACGACCTGCTCGGCATCAACCTCAAGGTCATGTCGGCGGTCGGCGAGGGCATCAAGGCCAATTGCCCGAACGCCTTCGTGGTCTGCATCACCAATCCGCTCGACGCCATGGTGTGGGCGCTGCGCCAGTTCTCGCAACTGCCGCACCACATGGTGGTCGGCATGGCCGGGGTGCTCGACAGCGCCCGCTTCCGCCACTTCCTCGCCGAGGAGATGAACGTCAGCGTCGAGGACGTCTCGGCCTTCGTGCTCGGCGGCCACGGCGACACCATGGTGCCGATGCCGCGCTTCTCGACCGTCGCCGGCATCTCGCTGCCCGAACTCGTCAAGATGGGCTGGATCAAGCAGGACCGCCTCGACGCCATCACCCAGCGCACCCGCGACGGCGGCGCCGAGATCGTCGGCCTGCTCAAGACCGGCTCGGCCTATTACGCGCCGGCGACCTCGGCCATCGCCATGGCCGAGAGTTACCTTAAGGACAAAAAGCGCGTGCTGCCCTGCGCCGCCTATGTCAACGGTGCCTATGGCATCAAGGATCTCTATGTCGGGGTTCCGGCGGTG
>DATMKZ010000072.1:0-22170 GCA_035570795.1 Rhizomicrobium sp. | reverse complement strand
GTGAACATCATCCTCAAGAAAGACTTTGAGGGTATGACGCTGGACAGCCAGTTCTCGTCGACCGATCACAGCGACGGCGCGACGAACGACACCAGCTTCATCCTCGGCACGAACTCGGGCGACGGCAAAGGCAACATCACGGTCTACGGCGAATTCGCCCATCGTGACGGCGTCCTCGGCAGCCAGCGCGACTTCTCCGCCCACGCCCTCGCCGCGACCAACTACACCGGCTGCGCCGCCACCCAGCCGCCGACGCATTTCGGCGGTTTCTGCTTCTCGGGTTCGGCCACCATCGCCGAAGGCCGCATCACCTCGGCCTCGCTCGGCGGCCCGACTGCAGGCACGAACACCATGTTCACCTCGGGCGGCGGCATCGCAACGTTCGACAAGCGTTCGTTCAACTTCGCGCCGTTCCAGTACCTGCAGACGCCGGGCCAGCGCTATGCCTTCGGCGGCACGGCGCATTACCAGGTCACGCCGGGCATCGACTTCTACTCGCGCCTGACGTTCTCGGACAACTCGTCGACTTCGCAGCTTGGCCCGTCACCCATGACGGCCAACTTCAACGTCAACTGCGGCAACCCGAACGAATCCTCCGCGGTTCGCCAGGCGATCTTCGGCAACACCGTCACCGCCGGCACCATCGATGCGCAGTGCGCCTCGATCCCGGCTGCGAACCTGCTGAGGTCCGACTTCACGGTCAACGCCAACCCCGACCTGACCGAGCGTCTCGTCGGCACGGCGCTGCGCCTCGTGCAGGTCGGCCCGCGTACCAGCATCAACGAGCACTCGGCCTACCAGATGGTGATCGGCGCGCGTGGTGGCCTCGGCTATGGCTGGAATTACGACATCTCCGCGCAATACGGCCATACGGCGCAGACCGCGGTCCTGGAAAACGACGCCCTCAAGCAGAACTTCCAGAACGGCCTGCTGGTCGGCACCAACGGCCTGTGCCTCTCGGGCGGCGCGTGCAGCCCGCTCAACTTCTTCACCAATGGCGGTCTGACGCCGGCGAACGTCAACTACATCCGTTCCAACCTGGTGTTCATCGGCACCGTGGACCAGTGGGATGTCCAGGCGACGGCGACGGGCGATCTCGGCTTTGCGGGCCTTCAGAGCCCGTGGGCCAAGGAGCCGGTCGGCGTGGCGTTCGGCGTCGAATACCGCCAGGAAGAAGCGCACACCTTCCCGGACAACAACCTGGCGACCGGCAATCTCGTCGGCTTCCAGTCGGTTGCCCAGGTCGGCGGCGGCTTCGACGTCGGCGAAGGCTACCTGGAGTTCCAGGCTCCGCTGGTCGAGGACGCTCCGTTCATGGAGAGCCTGGTCCTCAAGGGCGCCTATCGTTACGACCATTACAACCTGTCGGGCGACGCCAACTCCTACAACGTCAACCTCGAATGGCAGCCGATCGACGACTTCCGCTTCCGCGGCGGCTTCCAGCGTGCCGTTCGCGCGCCAAACGTGTCGGAATTGTTCACGCCGGCCGGCGGCACCTCCGCCAATCCGGGCCGCGATCCGTGTTCGGCCAATTCGGGTGTCACCACCACCGCCGCACTGTGCGTCGCGACGGGCGTGCCGGCGGCCTCGGTGTTCACCTCTTCGCTGAACTGCCCGACCAACCAGTGCCAGGCCGCGGTCGGCGGCAACCCCTTCCTGAAGCCGGAAATTTCCGACTCCTGGACGCTGGGTCTCGTCATCACGCCCACCTTCATCCCGGGCTTCACGGCGACGATCGACTACTACAACATCAAGATCGACGGCTTCATTTCCGCGACGCCGATCCAGTCGATCCTGAACGGCTGCTACAGCACGACCGCGAACCCGACGCAGAGCGCGACGAACGTCAACTGCACCTTCGTCCATCGTGACGCGCTGGGCACGATCGTCACGGCAAACCAGGGCTTCGTCGTCTCCGCCGAAGGCAATATCGGCGGCGACAAGGTCCAGGGCTTCGACGCCGAGTTGAACTACGACCTCGACCTCAACGATATCGGCTGGGAGAAGGCCGGCTCGCTGTCGATGAACGCGGTCGGTACGCTGGTCACGGTCAACAATGCGACGCTGGCCGACGGCACCGTCCTGCATTGCGCGGGGTTGTGGGGCACGCAATGCGGCGAGCCCGAGAACCGCTTCAAGTCGAACCTGCGTTTGACCTGGGCGGACAACACGGGCGACTTCTCCCTGTCGCTGCGTTGGCGCCACCTGTCGGGCGTGACGTTCGAAGGCAATACCACGGGGCCGGACTGCCTTGCCTTCGTCCAGACCGGATGCATCGCGCCGCATTTCGGCTTCAACAACAATCCGGTGCTTCAGTTCCCGGACTTCGACTATTTCGACCTGTCCGGCACCTGGACGGTCGCCGATGCCATCGACCTGCGCGCCGGCGTCCGCAACCTGTTCGACAAGGATCCGCCGGTCACCGACAACAACACTTCGAAGGCGTCGGACATCAACAACAACACGTTCCCGAACACCTACGACGCTCTGGGGCGCGTGATCTTCGTGGGCGCGACGATCAAGCTCTGATCGAAGCCTCAAGGAACAGACTGGAACGGCGGCCCCAAAGGCCGCCGTTTCCTTTTGCGGCAAGGAAGGACGAACGGGTCAGCCCCGCATGGCACGCCGGCGCGCGATGCGCCTGGTTCTTGCCGGCGCGCGTCCGCGGCCCAGCGCGGCTTCGCGCGTGTTGTCCGTCTGTGCGCCGGCCGATGGCGACATGAACCAGGTGACGCGAATGGGACGGCCGGGTTTGGGATCCGGCGTCCATATCAACTGCGCAAGCTGGTCCATCAGGGAGTTGATCCGCGCCAGCCGCGCCGGCGAAGGCGACGTCAGCAACTCGCAAAACCCGTGATTGCGCCTGGCGCCTTCGATCACCCCGCGATCCGATTGGAACGCGGCGGCATATTCCCGCGCCGCCTGTCGCGCCATGGCGCTGGCGATCTTTGCCATCGGCGTGCGGCCCGTCTTGGGGCCCGGCGCACGGGCCGGCCGCAGGCGGGATGCTGCAATGCGATAGATCATGGCCGGCCGGCCGCGTGCGCCGCGCATCATCTCGGCTTGGACCAGGCCGAACCGTTCCAGCGCCACCAGGTGGCGATAGATCGCGGTCGGCTTGCGGCCCAGAGCCGCGGCCAGGGCTTTCACCGAAAGCGGGCCGAGCGCGGTCAGGCGGTCGACGATGTCATGGCGGATCGGACTCGTCAGGGCCTTCAGGTGTTCGCGCTGCGAAATCCAGTATACCGGCTTGGCCATACGGCGTTCTGTTGCCCAAGATGTTGATGAACATCTTATAGCATCGGATTCGCGGTAGCCGAGTCGGCGAATGGCCTGTCCGGGTGGGCCCTTGATTTCCCACGTCTCGCATCCATCTCGTGGGAGCCTATGACGGTCGGCAATTTTGCAGGACAATTTTATTGCCGAAGGGACCGCTTCTCCCTGCATCTCTATCGACAGAAATTCTTGAACCTTATCAATTTCTTAGGCAGGTTTTCGGGGGAATTGAATGTCGTTTTCGCGGCCATTACCCGGCCGCAACCCGGCTCACGCATCCGTGCTGGTTTTTTCACGGCAATGTGACGCTGCGCCGCCCGCAGGCCTTTATGAATCGCAGTCTGTTGGTGGTCGCGGTGCACAATCGGACCAAGCGCAAATTCCAGGGAGGGAGCAATGCGCGCACTCACGAGCGCCGGCCTGAAGAGCCCGGCGGCGATCGCCGTCGGCGTCGCCGTGACGATCCTGTTTGGCCTGTTCGCGCTTTACAGCCTGCCCATCCAGCTCTTCCCCGACATCGACCGCCCGCAGATCGGCATCGAAACCGACTGGCGCTCCGAAACGCCGCGCGAAGTCGAGGCGCAGCTCGTCGAGCCGGAGGAAGAAGTTCTCCAGGGCCTGCCCGGGTTGCAGCAGATGGACGGCTTCGCCAATCCGGGCGGCGGCTATATCCAGCTGACCTTCGCGCTCGGTACCGACATGAAGAACACGCTGGTCGACGTCATCGGCCGGCTCAACCGCCTGCCGCCGCTGCCCGCGGATGCGCAAAAACCGTTCGTGCAGCTTGCCAGCACCCAGGACGCCAACGCGCTGCTGCTTTACGTGTTCATGCAGAAGCTGCCCGGCAACAAGCGCGACGTGAACGGCTATGTGAGCTTCCTCAAAGACACGGTGATCCCCAGGCTTGAGGCCATTCCGGGCGTCGGCTCGGCGCAGATCAACGCCAATGGGGGCACGGATGAAATCGATATCGTGTTCGATCCTCTGCGCGCAGCGGAACTCGGCGTGCAGATCCCCAAAATGGCGCAGCAGATCAGCGGCGCCGAGGACGTCTCCGGCGGTACGATCGACGTCGGTCGCCGCAGCTATGGGCTGTCGCTGCGCGGACGCTATTCCGTCGACGCCCTGAAGAATCTCGTGCTGGAGTGGCGGGCCGGCAAGCCGGTGCATCTGGGAGACATCGCCGACGTCCATATCGGGCGCAGCAAGGCGCAGGGCTTTGCCTATCAGAACGGCAATCCGGCATTGGGCCTGCAGGTGTTCCGTGCCTCGGGCGCCAACGTGCTCGCCACGGTGAACGCCGTGAAGGCCGAGCTCCAGGCCATCAACGACGGCGTCGCCAAGGAGCAGGGCGTCACGCTGCAATATTCCTTCGACCCGTCGCATTTCATCAACCAGGCGATGTCGATGGTCACCTCCGACCTGATCCTGGGCATCCTGCTTGCGGTGGGCGTGCTGTGGTTCTTCATGCGCGACTGGCGCGGCACGCTCATCATCTCGTCGGCGATTCCGATCTGTCTGTTCGCGGTCCTGGTCCTGCTGAATCTCACCGGCCGCACCTTGAACGTCGTTTCCCTCGCCGGCCTCGCCTTCGCGACGGGTATCGTCCTCGATGCCGCCATCGTCGCGTTCGAGAACATCCTGCGGCTGCGCGAGCACGGGATGGACGCCGGCAAGGCGGCGCAGACCGGGACCGAGCAGGTCTGGGGTGCGCTGCTGGCCTCCACCGCGACCAATGTCGCGATTTTCCTGCCGGTGATCTTCCTGAAGGACGTCGAGGGCCAGCTGTTCGCCGATCTGTCGCTCACCATCGCGTTCGCGGTCTTCGTCTCGCTCATCGTGGCGATCACGGTCGTGCCGGTGACCTCGATGCTGTTCCTGAAGATCAATCCCAGGATATCGGAATTCACCAATGTCTGGCGGCGCATCACCGATGTCGTGATGGCTCTGACCGATACGCCGCGCAAGCGCCAGCTGTGGATCGGAGGACTGATCGCCGGCTCGGTCCTGGGCACCTGGGCGCTGCTGCCGAGTCTGCAATACCTGCCGCAGGTCAAGCGCGCCGCCATCGACGGCTTCATCCAGCTGCCGTCCAGCGCCACCGTCGACGTCGTGGACCGCGAAGTGGCGCGGCCGATCATCGACCGGCTGATGCCCTACATGAACGGCACGAAGGAGCCCAAGCTGCTCAACTACTACGTCAAGATGAACGGCCCGGGAAACATGGACATGGCCGTGCGTGTGCCGAATGACGAGGACTTTCCGAAGCTAGAGAAGATCGTCCGCAGCGAAATCCTGCGCGACCTTCCCGATGCGCAGGGTTTCGCCCAGATGGGCAGCCTGTTCGGCGGTTTCGACCAGGGTGGCGGCATCTCGATCAACATCCAGTCGAACGATCCCGACGCGATGCGTGTCGCGGCCAAGCGCGGCTTCGATCTGCTGACCCAGCGCTTTCCAGACGCGGTGGTCAACACCAACCCGACGCTCGATTACGACCAGCCCCAGCTCCGCCTGACGCCCGACGACCGCTCCATTGCCGAAGTCGGCTGGACCCGCGCCGACATCGGCACCATCCTGCAATCGCTGGGCGAGGGCACCTATGTCGGTCAGCGCTATGACGGGGAGCGCCAGCTTTTCCTTATTCTAAAGGCGCAACCGCTTACGTCGCCCGACGCCGTCAATGCCGCGCCGCTGGCCACGCCCAATGGCGGCGTCGTTTCCTTCGGTCATCTGGTTTCTATGCAGCAGACGCTGGCGCCCAGCGGCATCTATCGCCTCGGTCGCCGGCGCACCATTGCGCTCAACCTGCAGCCGCCGCGGGGCATGGCCTTGCAGGATGCGATGGCCATCGTCCGCCATGACGTCGAGCCGCAGATCCGCAAATTGCTGCCCGCCGACGGCAGCGTCACCTACGGCGCGGCCGCGGATCATCTCGACAATGCGCTGTGGAGCATGGGCAAGAACTTCGCGCTGGCGGTGCTCATCCTGTTCCTGATCATGGCGGCGTTGTTCAAATCGGTCTGGGATGCCGCCATCGCGACGATCGCGTTGCCACTGGGGACCGTCGGGGGCATGGCGGCGCTGCGCCTCCTGGGCCTCTTCGTATTCCAGCCGCTCGATCTGCTGACGATGATCGGCTTCATCATCGTGTTGGGGCTGGTCGTCAACAACACCATCCTGCTGGTGGCGCGGACCCGCCAGGCCGAAGCCGAAGGCATGACGCGGGTCGATGCCGTGCGCTCGAGCCTGGAAACCCGGCTACGGCCGATCTTCTCGAGCACCTTGACGGCGATCTTCGGCATGCTGCCTCTTGTACTGGTGCCGGGCCCCGGCACCGAGATTTACCGTGGCCTGGGCGCGGTGATCGTCGGCGGCATATTGGTCAGCCACCTGTTCACCCTGGTCCTGATGCCTGCCATGTTGCGGCTGGGCGAACGGTCCAGCGATGTGAGCCTGGCGCCGACCACACCCATTCTGAGGAAAGCTGCGTGAACCCATTGACCAGCATGAGACGCCGCTGCTGCGCCAGCATCCTTGCCGGCGCGGTCGGGCTTCTGCCGGCGCCGGCCGCTCTGGCGCAGGGCGCGGCCGACCCACCGACCGTCGGCGTCATGCAGGCGCGCATCGTCAGGATGGCCCCGACGATACCCGTGCCAGGGACCGTTGTGTCGCGCAGCGATTCGCAGCTGGCTTCCGAGGTGGAAGGCCGCGTCGCCTGGGTTGCGGAGGTCGGCACGGTGGTGGCGGCAAACGATGTCGTCGCCCGCATCGACAGCAGCCTGGCCGGAATGCAGCTGGCTTCGGACAAGGCCAATCTGGCGCGGCTCGCCGCCCAGCTCCGCTTCGACCGCGACCAGGCGGTGCGCATGGACAACCTGTTCAAGCAAAATGCCATCGCCAAAAGCACGCGCGATCAGGCCGGCGCGACGCGGGACATGGACGCCGCCGCCCTGGCACAGGCCCAGGCCGCGCTGAAGAAGAGCCAATACCAGTTCGCCCACAGCGACATCCGCGCGCCGTTCGCCGGCCGGGTCGTGGCGCGGCTGATCAATCCCGGCGAATACGCCGTCGCCGGCAAGCCGATCGTACGGCTCGTCGATGTCGGCTCCCTGGAGGTCAGCGTCCAGGCGCCCATCGACGCCACCAGGTTCGTCCGTGAAACGATGTCGCTGACGGTCGAGATCGAAGGCAGGCCCGTTGCCGCGACGGTGCGCGCCATTGTCCCGGTCGGCGATATCGTCAGCCGCACGATCGAAATCCGCCTCGCCCTGCCGGCAGGTTCGGGGTTGGTGGGCGACGCCGCCAAGGTCCTCATTCCCTCGGCATTGCCGCGCGATGTCCTGGCGGTGTCGCGCGACGCGCTGGTGCTCCGTGAGGACAATACCTACGTCTTCAAGATCGACGCCAAGGGCCAGGCACAGCGCGTCGCAGTCGAGACCGGCGCGCAGCAGGGTGTTCTGGTCGAAATCAAGGGTCTCATCGCGCCCGGCGAACGCGTCATCGTTCGCGGCGCGGAGCGGCTCGAAACCGGACAGAAGGTGCGCCCCGTCCAGGCGTCATAGCGTCGACGCAGTTGCGGGGCCCGTTGCCTACTCCATGTCCGGATAGGGTCCCTTGCCGCCTTCGGCGATGAAGCGCCGGACACGCGCCTCCAGCACCGGCAGCGGCACCGAACCGAGTTCCAGCACCGTGTCGTGGAAGGCGCGAATGTTGAACCTGGGACCGAGCGCGGCTTCGGCTTCGTGGCGTGCCTTCCAGATCGCCATCTCGCCCAGATAATAAGACAGCGCCTGGCCCGGCCAGGCGATGTAACGGTCGACCTCGGTCTCGATCTCGTGCTGCGGCAGTGCCGTGTATTCAAGCAGGTATTGGATCGCCTGCTCGCGCGTCCAGCCCTGCGAATGGACGCCGGTATCGACCACCAGCCGCGCGGCGCGCCAGATCTGGTAGCCGAGCATGCCGAAGCGATCATAGGGCGTCTCGTACATGTCCATCTCGAGACCCAGCTTCTCGCAATACAAGGCCCAGCCTTCGCCGAACGCAGAGATATAGGTGTAGCGGCGGAAGTCAGGCTGGTCCTTGTGCTCCATCGCGATTGGCATCTGGAACGCGTGCCCGGGCGCGGACTCGTGCAGCGTCAGCGCGGTCAGATTGTAGAGCGGCCGCGACGGCAGGTTGTAGGTGTTGACGAGATAAGTGCCCGGTCCGCCGCGTCCCGAGGTGTAGAACGGCGCCAGGTCGTCCGGCACCGGCTTTATGGTGAAGCGCATGCGCGGCAGATAGCCGAAGAATTGCGCGGCCTTGCCGTCGAACGTCTTGGCGATCCAGGCGGCGCGCATCAGCAGTTCGTCGGGCGTCTTGGCGTAGAACTGCGGATCGCTGCGCAGGAATTTCAGGAAAGCCGGAAAGTCGCCCTTGAAGCCGGTCTCCTGCATCACGGCGATCATCTGCTGGTGCAGGCTCGCCACTTCGGCGACGCCGAGGTCGTGGATGGCCGCCGGCTCCAGGTCGAGCGTGGTGTATTGCCGGATCTGCGCCCGGTACCAGGCCTTGCCGTCGGGCATGGCCTCGGCTGCCAGAGTGGTGCGGGCGCCGGGCACATAGACGGTGCGCATGAAAGCAAGCATGTCGCGATAGGCCGGCTGCACGGCATCGCGAATCACTGCGATGGCCTGCGCGCGCAGGTCGGCCTGGTCGGTTGCCGAAATCCCCGGCATGGTCTTGAACGGCGTGTAGAACAGCGACTCTTCCGGCTTCGCGTCCGTCACCGCGGTCAGCGACGCATCCCGGCCCTCCAGCGTCACGCGCGGCGGCGTAAAGCCCCGCGCCAGGCCGGCCCGCATCTCGTCCGCCTGCTCGCGGAAGTAACGCGGAATATCGCGCATCTGCGCGATCCAGTTCTTGTAGTCCGCAATATCCTTGAACGGCTTGCGCGCCGTATAGCCGAGATCGGTCCAGAACGTCGTGTCGGAGTTGACCGGCATCTCGAAGTCGCGGAATTTCTGCGAGGCGACCAGCGTCTCGATCTGCGGTTTGTAGACGTCGTAGTTGACCTGCTCGTCGGGCGAGAGTTGCGCGCGCTGTATGGCGGCGAGCTGGCGCAGGATGGCTTGCCAATGCTCCAGCCGCGTCTTCTGCGACGCCGGATCCACTTTCGGCAAATGATCGACGATGGGCTTTTGGCTGTCCTCGTTGTCGGCAAGCTGCTCTTCGCGCCATTTCCACTCGGCGGTGTAGATCGCCCGCAGGTGCGTGTCGGCCACCGACGGTGCCGCGTCGGACGCCGTCATGAGCGCGAGCGCGGTAAGCGCCGCGCAAGCAAGCGAAAAGCGCATGGCAGGCTCCTTTTCACGGGACCGGAACAGCGATGGTGTCCGGCTGCGGGCGCAACGCCGCGCGCAGCAGCAACAGCGCGGCATAGAGCGCGACGACGACGACGCCCCAGCGCAGCGCCACGATCGGCAAATTGGTGATGGTGAAAGCCGCCAGCAGGACCGCCGGCGCGCCGCCCAGCGCCAGGCCGAGCACCACGCGCAGGTCGATGCGTTCGGTCTTGATGAAGCGCAGGCTAGTCACCGGCATCAGAAAGGCACAGGCGCCCATCATGATGGGAAATGCCGCCTTGGGATCCAGGCCCATCAGGCTCAGCAGCACCAGCGACGGCGCGTACAAGCCGATGCCGAAGGCCATCAGCGAGCCCAATATAAAGTGTGCGATCACGGCGATGGCGAAGAACAGCGGCACCAGTGTCAAGGCGTTGCCCTCATTCGGCATCAGGTTGAGATTCTGCAGCGCGTAAAGTCCCGCCGCGATGATCAATGCGGTGCCGACCGTGCCCTGCACGATGCGCACCGGAACGCGCACCACGGCCGCTGCTCCGAACAGCGAGCCGGCCACGGCGGCAGCGATGCAAGCTGTCAGCAAGAGCGGGCTCACCTGCACCAGCCGGATGAATACCAGCGCCTGGACGATCGTGGGAATGCAGTGTCCGGCGTTCAACGTCGCGGGCAGGAAGCTGTCGGGCACCAGCGCCCGCAGCTTGAGCCAGGCCGTGGTCGGCGCGAACGAGCCGATGCCGAGCGTGTCGAAGAAATTGGTGATGGCACCGAGCCCGATGGCTTCCAGGCCCGGCCGCAATTGTCCACGGGAAGCGGCCGCACGCGCCAGCGCGATCGTATAAAAAGTGCCCAGCAGCGCCAGCGCGGTGAGCAGGATATCGACGATCATCGTGTTCCGAAGCCAACGTCGCAACGGCGCAAGTTGAGCATGCTCGTATACGGTATACAATGTCGAAAACGGAGGTGGAGATGACCGGCAGCAACGCCCTCGCGCGGATCGGTCTCGCCGAACGTCAGGCGCGGCTGAGCGCCTTGCGAGGCCTGATGGGCGATGCGGGCCTGGCCGCAGTCGTGATCGGCGCCACGGCCAGCCTGCGCTATTTCACCGGTATGTCCTGGGGCGCGTCGGAACGCTTCACCGGTGCCGTCGTGCACGCCGCCGGCGGCGTCGAATATGTCTGCCCGGGCTTCGAGCGCGAGAAGGTCGCCGGCATCGTCGGCGTGCCGGGAGAGATTTTCACCTGGGAGGAAGAGGAAAATCCCTACGCCCTGATCGCCTCGCGCCTGAAGCCGGGGGCTCGCATGGGTCTCGACGACAAGGTGGCGCTGTTCGTCTATCTGGGGCTTTGCCGCGCCCTGTCGCGCGAACGTATCGCCGATGCCGGCCCGCTCATTCACCGCCTCAGGCGCCGCAAATCGGCCGCCGAAATCGCGCTGATGTCCCGCGCCAAGGCGATCACGCTCGAAGTGCAGCGGCGTGCGTGGCAAAGCCTTGAACCGGGCGTCCGCGCCTCCGAGGTCGTGCGGTTTATCGACAATCAGCACCGTGCCCTGGGCGCCGATTCGGGCAACACGTTCTGCATTGTATCCTTCGCCGAAGACACGTCCCTGCCGCATGGCGGCGAGCAGGATCGCGCTCTGATGCGGGGCGACGTCGTGCTGATCGACACGGGCTGTCATATCGACGGCTACAATTCCGACATCACGCGGACCTATGTCTTCGGCGAAGCGCCGAAGCGCGTGCGCGATATCTGGCAGCTGGAGAAAGCGGCGCAAGCTGCGGCATTCGCTGCCGCGCGGCTGGGCACGCCGTGCGAAAGCGTCGACGCCGCGGCGCGTGCCGTGCTCGCGCAGGCCGGGCTCGGTCCCGACTATCGCCTGCCGGGGCTGCCGCATCGCACCGGCCATGGTATCGGTCTCGACATCCACGAAGCACCCAACCTGGTGCGCGGCGATGCGACGCCGCTCGAACCCGGCATGTGTTTCTCCAACGAGCCGATGATCGTGATGCCCGGCGCCTTCGGTGTGCGGCTGGAAGACCACTTTTATATGACGGAGGCCGGCCCACGCTGGTTCACCGAACCATCGGCCAGCATCGACGATCCCTTTGCGAACGCGCCGGCATTTGACGGTTAGCCGAAGCGTTCCAGCCGGAACGGTTCTAGCGCCAGCGGCGCTCCGGTTGCGAGAGCGGCGATCAATTCGGCCGTGATCGGCGCCAGCGTCAGGCCGAGATGCTGGTGCCCGAAGGCATAAAGCAGGTTGCCCGCGCGGGTGCTGCGCCCGATGGCGGGCAGATAGTCGGGCAGGGTGGGCCGGCAGCCCATCCAAGGCTTCCCAGGCAACACGAATGGCAGACCGAGCGCTTCGACATGGCCCCGCAGCCGCGCCCATTTGCGCGGATCGGGGGGCGATTGCGTGTGCGCGAACTCGACGAAGCTCGCCGCGCGCAGGCCCGAACGAAAGCGCGTCACGATCATCGAGCGGTCCTCGAACACGATCGGCCCCAAATCGCCGGGCCATTGCGAATCCTCGGACTGGATGTGATAGCCGCGTTCGGCGATCAGCGGCGTGCGGTGGCCTGCGCCGAGCATCAGGTCCGCCGAACCGATGCCGGCGGCGACGAGCACGACGTCCGCCGCAATCGTCTCGCCGCCGTCCAGCGCGATCGTCGCCCGCTTGTTTTCGATGTGTACGCCGGACGCGCGCTCATAGCGCCGCCGTCCCCCAGACGTCTCGAACTTCCGCGACAGTGCGGTGGCCAGAAGTCCAGGATCGGCGATCTGTCCGGTGTTGATGAAGCGGATTGCGCCCGCCGGGGGGCGCCGTAGCAGCGCCCCGATGCGCGCCCGTTCGTCGGTTGTCGCGATCCGAAACCTCGCCGTACCTGTCGCGGCAGCCTGCCAGTGCGCCAGCCCCCGCGCCGCCGATGCTTCGGTTTCCCAGACGACGAAATGCCCGCCTTGCGCATAGAGTTCAGGTTCTTCCAGTTCGCTGGCGAGACGTCGCCATGCATCGCTGCTGCGTGCCAGGAGGCTCGCCAGCGCGCTCTTGCCGCGCTCGAAGCGCTGCGGCGACGAGGCTAGCAGCAGGCGCCAAGCGAAGGGCAGCCAGCGATCCCAATCGCCGGCGCGGAAATCCAGGGCTCCGCCCCGCGCGAACAGCCTTCGCGGCACCGAGCGCAACATGGCGCGCGACGCCCATGGCTCGATCTGCTCGATCGCAATATGGCCGGCATTGCCCCAGGACGCGCCCGATGCCTCGCGCATCGGGTCGATCAGCGTTACGGCATAGCCGGCGCGCTGCAGCGCCAGCGCGCAAGCGCTGCCCACCACGCCGCTGCCGATGATCGCCGCCGTGCCCGGCATGGATTTTTGTCCCCGAAATCGTATACTTTATACAACAAACCCGGCCCCGGAGGACAAGATGGCGGATGGCAAGAGCGTCTGGAGCGGCGTGTTCCCCGCAGCCACGACGCAATTCGCGGCCGATCTGTCGCTGGATCTCGGCGCCACCCAACGCGTCCAGGACGCGCTGGTGTGCGATGGCGTCGATGGGCTGATCGTGCTCGGCACGGTCGGCGAGAACAATTCTCTGGAGCCGGACGAGAAACGCCAGGTCCTGAAGGCGGCGCGCGAAAGCATCGGCGGCCGCGTGCCGATCGTCAGCGGCGTCTCCGAGCTCACCACCGCGCGCGCCGTCGCTTATGCGCGCGACGCGGAGAAGATCGGCATCGACGGGCTTATGGTGCTGCCGGCGATGGTCTATGTCCCGACGCCGGACGAACTCTACGCGCATTTCAAGGCGGTGGCGGAGTCGACGGCGCTTCCCATCATGCTCTACAACAACCCGCCGGCCTACCGCGTTTCTATCGGCCTGGACGTGCTGGAGCGGCTTGCCGAGATTCCCAACATCGTGGCGCTGAAAGAAAGCGCGCCGGACCCCCGCCGCTTCACCGATCTGATCAACCGCTTCGGCACGCGCTTTCGGCTCATGGCGGGCCTCGACGATGTGGCGCTGGAAGCGCTGCTGCTGGGTGCCAAGGGCTGGGTCTCCGGCCTGACGAACGCCTTCCCGCTGGAGTCCGTCGCCCTGGTGCGTGCCGCGGCAGCGCGCGATCTCGACACGGCGCTTGCGATCTATCGCTGGTTCATGCCGCTGCTGCATCTCGATGCCGAGCACGATCTGGTGCAGTCGATCAAGCTGGCGGAGCAGGTCATGGGTCGCGGCTCGGAACGGGTGCGGATGCCGCGCCTTCCCCTGTCCGGCACCCGCCGCGCCGAGGTGATCGCGATGGTCGAGAAGGCCGCAGCGACCCGGCCGGCGCTCGCCAAGCGCCAGGCTGCATAATGAACCGGCGCCACACGTTTTTCTGCATCGACGGCCATACGGCGGGCAATCCGGTGCGGCTGGTCGCCGGCGGCGCGCCGCTGCTGCGGGGGATCACGATGGCCGAGAAGCGCCAGGATTTCCTCGCCCGCTTCGACTGGATCCGCACCGGTCTGTGTTTCGAGCCGCGCGGCCACGACATGATGTCCGGTGGATTTTTTTACCCACCGCACCGCGACGACGCCGATCTCGGCATCCTCTTCATCGAGACCAGCGGTTGCCTGCCGATGTGCGGCCACGGCACCATCGGCATGGTCACTTTCGGTATCGAGAATGGCCTCATCGCACCGCGCGAGGAAGGCAGACTGCGTGTCGAGGTGCCGGCCGGCGTGATCGACATCACCTACAAGACCGAAGGCGCCAAGGTCACCGCGGTGCAGATTCGCAACGTGCCTTCCTATGTCGCCGCCACGGGCA
Organism: Rhizomicrobium sp.; assembly: GCA_035570795.1. GTDB lineage: Bacteria > Pseudomonadota > Alphaproteobacteria > Micropepsales > Micropepsaceae > Rhizomicrobium. The sequence continues at coordinate 7,750 of DATMKZ010000072.1, read as the reverse complement.
TCGCCATCGAGGTGCCCGGCTTCGGCCCGCTCAGCGTCGATGTCGCCTATGGCGGCAATTATTACGCCATCATCGAGCCGCAAGGCGCCTATCGCGGCCTCGACGCGCTGGGCGCCGGCCGGTTGCTGGAACTCAGCCCGCTGGTGCGCGCCGCCGTGCGCGCCAAGTTCGAACCGGTGCATCCGCTGGAGCCCACCATTCGCGGCGTCAGCCACGTCTTGTGGGCGGACGCGCCGAAGAGCGACGGCGCCGACGGCCGCAATGCGGTATTCTACGGCGACCGCGCCATCGACCGCAGCCCATGCGGCACCGGTACTTCCGCTCGGCTCGCCCATTTGGCGGCGCAGGGCCGGCTGAAGCTCGGCGAGCGATTCGTGCACGAAAGCTATATCGGCAGCCGCTTCGTTGGGTGGGTCGAGGCGGATGCCAGGGTGGGCGCGTACCAGGCGATCGTGCCGTCGATCGAGGGTTCGGCGGTCGTCACGGGGTACAACACGATCTTCATCGATCCGGCCGACGCCTTCTGGCGCGGCTTTCAGGTTGTCTGACGGCATGCCCCTGGTGGTGCGCAGCCTTTCCGACCAATTGCTGGACGTCATCCGTGGCCGCATCCTTTCGGGTGCCATCGCGCCCGACGCACCCTTGCGCCAGGACGCGCTCGCCGCTGAACTGGGCGTCAGCAAGATCCCGCTGCGCGAGGCGCTGCGCCGGCTGGAGCAGGACGGGCTTCTACGCGCCTCGGCCAACAAGGGCTTTTTTGCCGCTTCCATGACGATTGAGGACGCCGAGGAAGTGTTCGCACTGCGGCTGCGGCTGGAACCCGAGGCCGCCGCCGCGGCGTCGCTGAAGGCCACGGACACCGAACGGTGCGCCGCGCGCGATGCTTTGGCCGTGCTCAATCGGGAGATGGCGGCGCAGGGCGCGAGCAGCAGCGTCGCCAATCTGGTTTTTCACATGGCGCTGGTACGGCCGGCGCGGAAGCCCGTCACGGCCGGCATCGTCGAGCGCCTGCATCTGCTTGCCGACCGCTATGTCCGCAAGCATCTGGAGCCGGAGGGCCGCCGCGCCCGTGCCCGCCGCGAGCATGAGGCGATATTGAATGCATGGCTGGCGCGCGATGCCGGCCGCGCCGCCGAGCTCATTCGATCGCACGTCAGTGGAACGCTGAAAGACCTGAAAATCGAACTCGCAAGGCAAAGTCCAAAACCGGCGCGGCGACGCAGAAATACGCCATCGGCCAGGTCGTGAGAGCTTGGTTGAGCGTCTTATTGACAAAACGGCATCTGGCGCATCGCATTGACGAAATGTCGTCGATGTTGGGCGTTCGCGCGGCGCAACCATAGTTGGCTATAGTGGCGCCGCCGAACACATGACCGAGTCCAAAGGATGCCGACCAACCGTTTGACGAGCCTGGCCGAACTGGAACGCAAGGTGCTCTGGCTCGCCAGCTGGACCGTGCACAATGCCAACCATCTGCGCGACAGCGCCGACGGCATGAAAGTCGGCGGTCACCAGGCCTCGTGCGCGTCGCTGGCGACCATCATGACGGCGCTCTATTTCGCGGTGCTGAAGCCGGAAGATCGCGTCGCGGTCAAGCCGCATGCCAGCCCGGTCTTTCACGCCATTCAATACCTGCTCGGCAAGCAGAGCCGCGAGAAGCTGGAGAATTTTCGCGGCTATGGCGGCGCGCAATCCTACCCGTCGCGCACCAAGGACGTCGACGACGTCGATTTCTCGACCGGTTCGGTCGGTCTGGGCGTCGCCATCACCGCCTTCGCCAGCATGGTGCAGGACTATATCCACGCCCATGGCTGGGACGGTGGGCGGCCGAAGGGGCGGATGATCGCGCTCGTGGGCGACGCCGAACTCGACGAGGGCAATATCTACGAGGCGCTCCTCGAAGGCTGGAAGTTCGGCCTGAAGAACACCTGGTGGGTCATCGATTACAACCGCCAGAGTCTCGACGCCGTGGTGCGCGAAGACCTCCATACCCGATTTGAGAAGCTGTTCCAGGCCATGGGCTGGGAACTGGTGGTTCTGAAATACGGCAAGCTGCAACAGGCGGCCTTTGCCGAGCCCGGCGGCGACCGGCTGAAGCAATGGATCGACGGCGCGCCGAACCAGCTTTATTCCGCGTTGACCTTTCAGGGCGGCGCGGCCTGGCGCAAACGGCTGCTCGACGATCTCGGCGACCAGGGCGACGTCTCGACGCTGATCGAGCGGCGCAACGACGAAGAACTGGCCGCCTTGATGTCCAATCTCGGCGGTCACGATCTGCCCAGCATTCTCGAAGCGTTCGAGAGCATCGATCACGACCGGCCCGTGTGCTTCCTCTGCTATACGGTAAAGGGATTCGGCCTGCCGCTCGCGGGTCACAAGGACAATCACGCCGGGCTGATGAATGAAGCCCAGATGGCGAAGCTGCGCGACGCCATGCGCGTCCGCGACGGCCACGAATGGGATCGGTTCGAAGGCCTCGCGGTGCCGGCCGAACAACTCGAGACGTTCCTGCGCGCGGTTCCATTCGCGCAAGCCGGAGAGCGCCGCCTCTCGGCGCCGCGTGTCGCCGTGCCGAGCGAACTTGCCATCCCGCCGCAGAAACTGATTTCGACGCAGGCGGCGTTCGGCAATCTGCTCAATGAGATCGGCCGGGCGCAGTCGGATCTCGCCGCGCGCATTGTCACGACCTCTCCGGACGTGACGGTCTCGACGAATCTGGGCGCCTGGGTCAATCGCCGTGGGCTGTTCGCGCGCGATTCCATCGGCGATCTTTTTCGCGAGCATAAGATCCCCTCCGCGCAGCGCTGGGAGATGAGTGCCGGCGGGCAGCATATGGAATTGGGCATCGCGGAGATGAACCTCTTCCTGCTGCTCGGCGCGATGGGCCTGTCGCACAGCCTGTTCGGCGCGCGGCTCCTGCCGATCGGCACGCTCTACGATCCGTTCATCGCGCGCGGTCTCGATGCCCTCAACTACGCCTGTTACCAGGACGCGCGCTTTATCCTGGTGGCGACGCCCAGCGGCGTCGCGCTGGCGCCCGAAGGCGGCGCCCACCAGTCGATCGGCACGCCCTTGATCGGCATGGCGCAGCCCGGATTGACGTCTTACGAGCCTGCCTATGCCGACGAATTGGCAGTTCTGTTGCGCTGGTCCTTCGAGCACATCCAGCGTGACGGCAGCGTCGAGAACGAAGGGCCGGGCGGCTCGGTCTATCTGCGGCTTTCTACGCGCAATGTCGAACAGCCCAGCCGGACACTCTCGGCGGAACTGACGCGCGATATCGTCGCCGGCGGCTACTGGTTGTCGGAACCGACGAACAGCCCTCGGGTGGTGCTGGCCTATCAGGGCACGGTGTCGTCCGAGGCGATTGCGGCAGCCGGATTGATGGCCGAAGACCGGCGCGGCGTCGGCGTCCTCGCGCTGACGTCCGCCGACAGACTCTTCACGGAGTGGCGCCGCGGCCAAAAGCACAGACGCCTTGGCCGCCTGACCCAGCCCTCGCATATCGAACGGTTGCTGGCGCCGGTTCCCCACGACGCCGTGATCGTGACGGTCATCGACGGACATCCCGCCAGCCTCTCCTGGCTCGGCGGCGTGGCCGGTCACCGGGTCGAGAGCCTCGGTGTCGATGATTTCGGCCAGACCGGGACGGTGGCCGATCTCTACCGTCACTTCGGCATCGATGCGGAAAGCATCATGCGGGCCGTCGAGTCCTCGGCGCCGGGCCGGCCAATTCGGTTTCGTGCCGGCTGACGCTGCAACCGGAGGCAGCGGCGAGCGCAGATGATGTGCGTCCCACCGCCGATGAGCCGACGTCATCGCCGCGTTAACCGCATCTCGTTCAATCTGGGCTATGACGACTTTAGGCGTTCCATCTGCGGCCGGTCGCAATATAGTTACCTGAGCGTGGCGTTCACGACTTGCCGCCGGGGTGTGCGTCAGGGGTGAGAAGTTCCAATGTCGAGTAAGCTGGTTCGCCTGGCGGACAGCCTTGTTTTGCTCGCCGCGCGCATGCGCGCGGACACTGGCGCCTGCGGCGGCGCGTTGAGCGCGGAGACGACCGCTGCGATCGGCGAAATCCTCGCGATGCGCGCTGGCATCGCCGCGCGCCTGCGCGGCGGCGATCGTAAGGCGGACGAACTGCTCCATCTCGACAACGCCCTCGCCGAACTGGCGCAGGCCTTCGATGCGATTGCCAAGGCGCCGTCCGCTGCGCCGCTGCCGCGTGCCGTGCGGCGTCGCCGGCGCAGCGACGCGCTGCGTCTCGACGCCTCGGCGCGTCGCCTGCTGCGGCGCGGCGCGATTATGCTTGGTCTGTCCGGAGTCGGCGCGATCGGGGCGATGGCGCTTCCGGCGGGTTGCACGGGGGTCAGCACCGTCGTTTGCAGCGGATCGTTCGTCGGCGGACTTCAGTTCGCCGAGCCTACGCCGGTCGACCATCTGACGGTGCAGCTTCTGACGGCGCATATCACGCCGCCCAGCGGCGTCAGCGGCATCCTGCTCGATCGCGCGGGCTCCGAGGGAACGCATCACGGCGCGGGCGACAGCGGCAGTTCCGGCGGTCCCGGTCCGACGATCGTCCTCAACGTCACCGACATCGCGCACACCGTGTTCACCCAGGGCAATCTTGCCTTCGGCGTCGCGGCGCGAAGCGTCGGCGGCGGCGGCGGCAATGGCGGCGATGGCGTGGTGTGCCCCATTCCCTGCATTTCGGCCGGCAATGGCGGCGGCGGCGGCAATGGCGGCTTCGTGACGCTGAACAATCTGATCTCGGTCGTTACCCAGGGCGACAACAGCGCCGGCGTCTATGCGCTCAGCCATGGCGGTCTCGGCGGACAGGGCGGCGACTCCAACGGCGGTCCGAGTTCGGGTAGTGGCGGCCCGGGCGGCAATTCCGGCGACGTCTCGCTCCGCAATGGCGGCGCGATCGTCACGGGCGGCGTTCAGGCGAACGGCATCTATGCGGCGGCCATCGGCGGCAATGGCGGCCAGGGCGGCGGTGGCTTTGCCTGGGCCAGTGGCTCCAGCGGCGGCGTCGCCAATGCCGGCGGCAACGTCGTGATCGCGAACAGCGCAAGCGGCTCGGTGGTCACGACCGGCGAGAACGCGGTCGGCATCTACGGCGAAAGCATCGGTGGCTTCGGCGGCAGCGGCGGCGGCTCTGCCGGCCTGTTCGGCTTCGGCGGCGACGGCTCGCTCGGTGGCGACGCCAAGACCGTGCAGATCACCAACGCCGCATCCGTCACGACCGGCGGCGCGGACGCCTACGCCATCTTCGCGCAAAGCGTCGGCGGCGGCGGCGGCAATGGCGGCGACGGCGCCGGTATCGTCAGCCTCGGCGGTGGCAGCAGTTCCGGCGGCAAGGGCGACGCGGTGACGGTCATCAACGCGGGCACCTTGCTGACGAGCGGCGACCGGGCGCGCGGCATCTTTGCGCAATCGATCGGCGGCGGCGGCGGCAACGGTGGCGATGCCGGCGGCCTTGTCAGCATCGGCGGCTCGGGCAGCGATACCAGCCCCAGCGGCACGGTGATGGTCGAAAACTCCGGCGCCATAGCCACCGGCGGTGCGCGCGCCTTTGCCATCCTGGCGCAATCGATCGGCGGCGGCGGTGGTGACGGCGGCAGCGCCGGCGGCCTCAGGACGGTCGGCGGCGATGGCGGCGACGGCGGCGACGGCGGTATCGTCATCGTGACCAATTCGGCCGACCTGACGACCATCGGCACGGACTCCTCTGCGATCTTCGCGCAGAGCGTTGGCGGCGGCGGCGGCAATGGCGGATCGAGCACCTCCGTGGCGCTCTTTGCTTCGGTCGCCATCGGCGGCAAGGGCGCGGCCGGCGGCGTCGGCAAGGATGTTTCGGTAAACGCAGGCAGTACGGCGTCCAGCACGGCCTATGACATCCTGACGCTCGGCAACAATTCCGCCGGCATCCTGGCGCAGTCGGTCGGCGGCGGCGGCGGCAATGGCGGATATGCCTTTGCCGGCTCCATCGGCGCAGGATTCTCGGCGAGCCTGGCGGTCGGCGGCGGTGGTGGCAAAGGCGGCGCGGCCGGCGACGTCGTCGCGCGCACCAATGGCACGATCGAGACCTTCGGCAAGGATTCGAACGGCATCGTCGCGCAATCCATCGGCGGCGGCGGCGGCAATGGCGGCTTCGCCATCGCCTTGTCGGGCAGCGACGGCGCGGCGCTCAGCTTCGCGCTCGGCGGCGCCGGCGGCGTGGCCGGCGACGGCCATCTCGCCACCGTCAGCAGCTGGGCCGACATCACGACGCATAGCGACATGTCGATCGGCGGTCTCGCCGAGTCCATCGGCGGCGGCGGCGGCTCGGGCGGCTTCGCGGTTTCGGTCGCGGCCGGCGGCGGCTTCGGTGGCGCGCTCGGCTGGGGCGGCAAGGGCGCTTCGGGCGGCGCCGGCGATTCCGCCAGCCTGACCAGCATCGGCGACATCACGACCTCGGGCGCATTTTCGCACGGCCTTGTTGCGGAGAGCATCGGCGGCGGCGGCGGCAATGGCGGCTTTGCGGTGGCCGGCGCCTTCACCACCGGCGTGGCGGGACTGGCGCTGGGTTTCGGCGGCAAATCGGGTGCGGGCGGCAGCAGCGCCGACGCGACGCTGGTCAGCACCGGCACGATCACGACTTCGGGTTTCGGCGCCGATGGCCTGATCGCGCAATCGATCGGCGGCGGCGGCGGCACGGGCGGTTTCGCCGGCGCGCTCGGCGCTTCGGCCGGCGGCGGCGCGGTCAGTCTTTCCCTCGGCGGCGACGGCAGCGCCGGCGGCAATGCCTCCACCGCCACGCTCACCAACACCGGAAACGTCACCACGCATGGCGACGAAGCGACCGCCATCTTCGCACAGAGCGTCGGCGGCGGTGGTGGCAATGGCGGCTTCGCGCTGTCCTTTGCCGCCAGCACGCAAGATTCCTTCAGCGTCGCCGTCGGCGGAGGCGCGGGTCAGGGCGGCACGGCGAGCACGGTCATGCTGGTCAGCACCGGCAATGTCTCGACCGACGGCGTCGACTCGTTCGGCATCCTGGCGCAATCGATCGGCGGCAGCGGCGGCAATGGCGGCTTCGCGGCCTCGGGCTCGCTGTCGACCGGCGCCGTCGCGGCAAGTGTTTCGGTCGGCGGCAATGGCGGCATCGGTGCCAGCGCCGGCGAGGCCCATCTGACCAGCACGGGCAATGTCTCGACGCTGGGTGACGGCGCCATCGCCATCTTCGCGCAAAGCGTCGGCGGCGGCGGCGGCAATGGCGGCCTCAGCGGGGCGCTGTCGCTCGGAACGGCAACGCCTACGCCAAGTCCGTCGGCGGCAGCGGCGGTCACGGCAACACCGCCGCCCTGGCCGAAATCGTCTCGACCGGCAACGTCATGACGGCTGGCGACAACGCCGCCGGCATCATGGCGCAATCGGTCGGCGGCGGCGGCGGCAATGGCGGCATGACCATCACGGTCGCTGCCAGTGTCAAGGGCAACGCCACCGGCAAGAGCGACGCCGGCACCGGCGGCGACGGCGGCACCGCGCTTGCCGCCAACGTCACCAGCAACGGCACCGTCTACACCAGCGGCAGCCAGTCGGACGGCATCATCGCGCAATCGATCGGTGGCGGCGGCGGCAATGGCGGCTTCTCCATAGCGGGCGCCTTCAGCGGCCAAGGCAGCGCCGATATCAACAGCGTCGGTGGCAATGGCGGCACCGGCAACAACGCGGGCAGCGTCACCGTCGTTGCTGAAGCAACGCCGTT
>DATMKZ010000071.1:0-20297 GCA_035570795.1 Rhizomicrobium sp. | reverse complement strand
GCGCTCGCGCCCAAATGCAGCCGTGCGTTCAGCGGCAGGCCGAGCAGATCGATGCCGCGCGTCGTGACATTCTCGCCCATGTCGCCGGCGCCGACGGTGAAGCCCTTGCCGCGCAGCTCGTCGTGCAATTCGGCGTGAATCAGATGCACTTGGCGCAGGTTGGGCGTGGTCGGATCGCGCTTGACGCGTGACAGATGCTGAACCGTCACGCCCAGATGTGCGTCGCCCTCGACACCAAGACCCGCGATAAGCCGGATGACGGCGCGCGGCGGCTTGCTGAATTTATGATCGCGGCCACAGGAGACGCCGAGGACGACACCGCTCATGGCGCTTTCAAGACCATGTTCTTCGCCACGCCGTGCGGCACCTGGTCGATCACCAGCACCTTGAGCGGCCCCGTCCCGTTGTTGACGCCATAGTGCCAGGTGTTCACGGGCTCCGCGACGAAGCTGCCGGCGGGGATCTCATAGGTCTTCTTCGTCTCGACGTTGATCAGAGTCAGCGCTCCCTCCAACACATAGACATAGTGCGGATAGGGATGCTGGTGCACTGGCAGTCCCGCGCCCGGCGCGAAGACCGCAGTGGCGACTATGACGTCCGGCCGCTGCGGCACCACAATGGGCTGGCCGATGATCGTGGTGTTGGTGTGGGTGACGGGCGTCACTTGGACCTTGGGCGCATCCGCCGCCTGCGCCAGGCCGAGGCCGAGAAGAAAAACCGCGCCCGCGCCGATCATCCGCATTGTCACACCCTCTCGATGGCCAGCGCCACGCCCTGCCCGACGCCGACGCACAAAGTCGCCGGTGCGTGGCGTATTCTCACGGGTTGTCTTTCCGCGCAGCCTAGCGATAGCCTCACGCCAACGCCATCGGGAGAAATGCCATGAAAGCCGCTGTGTATTACGAGAACGGTCCGCCGTCGGTCCTCAAATACGAGGACGTTGCCGATCCGCAGCTGACGCCCGGCGGCATCGTCATCCGGGTCGAGGCGGTCTCCATCGAAGGCGGCGACACGCTGAACCGTCAGGGCGGGCCACTCGCCGCGCATCCGCACATCGTCGGCTACCAGGCGGCGGGTGAAGTCGTCGCGGTGGGCGAAGGCGTCACGGAGTTCAAGCTCGGCGACAAGGCGGTGACCACCGGCTTCAACGGCAGCCATGCGGAGCTGCGCGCGGTCTTCGCGCGCACGGCGTGGAAGATTCCCGAGGGCTGCGACGTCAAGCTCGCCGCCGCCGTGCCGGTGCCGTTCGGCACGGCGCATGATTGCCTGTTCGAGTTCGGCCGCCTGAAAGCGGGCGAGACCGTGCTGGTGCAGGCCGGCGCCTCGGGCGTCGGCGTCGCGGCGATCCAGCTGGCCAAGCGGGCCGGTGCGCGCGTGCTCGCCACCGCCTCCAGCGACGAGCGTCTGGAAAAACTGAAGCCGCTCGGCCTCGATCACGGAATCAACTACAAAACCTCCGACGTCGTGCAGTCGGTGATGAAGCTCACCGACAACAAAGGCGTCGACTTGGTGGTCGATTCCGTCGGTGGCTCGACACTGCAGGGCTCGATCCTGTCGCTTGGCTATCGCGGTCGCGTCTCGATGGTCGGCGCCGCCGGACGCGAACCGATGCGTGTCGACGTCGGCTCGCTGATGGGCGGCAACAGAAGCCTGTCCGGCGTCTTCCTCGGCGCCGAGATCGCCACCGACCGCGTCCACGACATGATCCAGAACCTGGTGAACGAAGTGGCGCAGGGAAAATTGAAAGTCGTCATCGACAAAACCTTCGCGCTGTCGGAGGCCGCGGCTGCGCACGCTTACATCGAAAGCCGCAAGGCGGTGGGACGCGTGCTGCTCATTCCCTGAAACGAACGAAAAGCGCTATTCCGGTTTTGTCGCCGCGCTCGCGTAAAACCATGATTCGGCTCGCTTATCGCAAGTGACGAACCGTCAACGGCAAGTCGGGCCGAAAGGACTCGTCTTCCGCAGCGCGCACTGCATATAGTGCTGCAATGGGGATAGCTCGCGTTGGACGCCGTGGCGGTGGTGGAAAATCGCGCGACGCCTTGAGCTTGGTGGAGGCGTATATGAGTCTGCTTGAAGACGTGCAGGAATTCGTCCGTGAAGCGAATCGAATAGTCGAGATCAAGGACCTTCAGACACTCCTGGAAGGCACCGTTCGCGAGCTGGGCTTCGACTATTTCGCTCTGGTTCATCACGTGAACATCTATCAGACCAGTGGCGAGGTCGTTTACCTGTTCGACTTCCCGCCGGCCTGGGCCGAGTTGGTCGACCGCAAGGGCTATTTCACCGACGATCCGGTGCATGTCGCCTGCCAGAAATCGGCCGCGCCCTTCACCTGGGCCGACGTGCCGCAGCTCATCACGCTCACGACGCGGCAGGCCGAGATGCTGCAGGCCGCCAAGAGCGCCGGCCTCGGCGGCGGCTTCACCGTGCCGATCCACATTCCGGGCGAATACACCGGCTCCTGCACCTTCAGCACCCGCGCCGGCCGTGAGATCCCCCAGGCGGCGCTACCCGCGGCGCATTACGTCGGCAGCTTCGCCTTCGAGGCGGCGCGCCGCGTCGTGCAGCGCGTCGCCGCGCAGCGTGGAACGCGGAACAAGACCGTGGCGCAGCCCAAACTGACCCGCCGCCAGCTCGACTGCGTCGTCCTGGCCGGCCGCGGCAAGAGCGACAAGGACGTCGCCCAGATCCTGGGCATCAGCGGCCAGACCGTCCACCAGCACATGGAGGACGCCAAGCGCAAATACGACGTCGCCACCCGCATGCAGCTGATCGTGCGGGCCCTGTTCGACAGCCAGCTGGCCTTCGCCGACCTCGTGAATTGACGCATCCCCCAACTAGGGGAATGTCTGCGCTAGTCTGTCGATGCAACTCTACCTCCGGTTTCATCTGGAGTGAGAGCACATGGTCGACGTCGTCACCGCGAACAACCGCCACAAATTCAACGGCATGGTCGATGCCATGCATGCCGATCGCAAGCGGATCTTCGTGGATTCGCTGAAGTGGGACATCCCGGTCGTCGACGGCAAGTACGAGATCGATCAGTTCGACAATGCCGACGCCGTCTACCTCCTGGCGCTGGACGGCAAGAAGGAAACCCATCTGGGCTCCGTCCGCCTCCTGCCATCGAGCAAGCCGCACCTGTTGGGCGACGTCTTTCCGATGCTTTGCGACAACGGCGTGCCCCGGGGCGATGACATCTGGGAGATCACAAGGCTGTGCACCGCGCCGCAGCTGCGCGGTCGCGAGGCCTGGCTGGCGCGCTCCTATCTCGCCGTCGGCATGGTCGAGTTCGCGCTGCTCTACGGCATCAGCAAATACACCTGCGTCGCGGAGACCTCGTGGCTGTCGTCGATCATGGCGGTCGGCTGGGAGTGCGAGCCCCTGGGCCTGCCAAAGGAAATCAACGGCGAGACGGTGGGCGCGCTGATCATCAACATCTCGCCGGCGACGCTGCAGCTCTTCCGCATGAAGATGGGCTGGCGCCTGCCGGTGCTGGAGCTCGACGCCATCGCCAAGGCCGCCTGACGCAACCGCCACGATACGGGATCACGCCATGTCTGTTGCATTCGCACAGCGGCCGATGGACGCCGCCGACTGGACGCAGGAGCTGCTGGACCGCGGCTACTGCATCATTCCGGGCCTAATGCCCAAGACCAAGGTCGAGGCGTTCCACGACGATCTGAAGGAACGCTTCGCCCGCACGCCGTTCTGCGATGGCGACTTCTACGGCCGCCGCACCAAGCGCTTTGGCAGCCTGCTCAAGCGTTCGGCGCACGCCGCCGACTTCGTGCAGCAGAAGCTGATCCTGGACATCGTGCAGGCCGTGCTCGGGCCGCATTGCGACCGCTTCCAGCTCAACCTGGTGCAGGGCCTGGAAATCTGGCCCGGCGAAGGCGAGCAGAACCCGCACCGCGACCAGGACATGTGGGGCGGCCAGAAGGGCCAGACCGAATATCTGGTCAACGTGATGTGGCCGTTCACGCCGTTCCGCAAGGAGAACGGCGCGACGCTGGTCTGGCCGGACAGCCATCGCTGCCAGGACACCTACTATATCGACCGCGAAGAGGCCGTCTTTGCGGAGATGGATCCAGGCTCGGCGCTGCTGTTCCTCGGCTCCACCCTGCATGGCGCGGGCGCCAATCGCACCGCCAGGCCGCGCACCGGCATCGTCGTCGGCTACACGCTGGGCTGGCTGAAACCATATGAAAACCAGTGGCTGGTCTACCCACCGGAGGTGGCCCGCAACTTCTCGCCGGAGCTCGCCGCCCTGGTCGGCTACCAGCAGCACCGCCCCAATGTCGGTAACTATGAAGGCCAATGCCCCTCTGTTCTGCTGCGTGGGGGTGTGGCAGATTACATGCAGGCCGTGGATGAGCTTCGTCCCGAGCAGGTCGCTGAAGTCGCCGGGTTCAAGGCCATGCAACGGCGAAAGGACGGCAGCCTGATCGATTGATCGGGACCGTCCGCAAACGGCGTTGAAAGCCGGAGCGTTGGACGGAAAAGTGTCTGTGTCATGCTGCTGACGAATGCCACCTTCGAGTTCATCGAAGATATCGATCGGCAGATTGACGCTCCCGCGCTGATCGCGGCGTTCCAGAATTTCATCAGGAAATTCGGGATGGTCTATTTCATGATCGGCGATCCCAGACCGCCGCCGGAGCCCTATAACGATTATCTGTGGGCGACGACCTGGCCCGAGGAATGGCTGGAGCGCTGGCGCTCGAACTATCTGCTGGTCGATCCCATCGTCCGCCAGCTGCGCACGCAGACCAAGCCGCTGCGCTGGGGACCGAGCGAAGGCGCCAGCGACGAGACCGGCTCGCGCATCCTGGAGGAAGCGAGCGAGTTCCGCATGAATGCCGGCTTCGCGGTGCCGGTCTACAACCGCGACGGCCTGGCGGTCGTCGTCTCGATGGGCACCGAGAGCTACGAGATCGGCAAGACCGAAGAGACCTGCCTGCACATCGCGTCGATCTACCTGCATGCCGGTCTCGAACGCCTGCGCGCCAAGGGTGCTCCGCCGCCGCGCGGCCCACGCCTGACGCGGCGCGAGCGCGAATGCCTGTCCTGGGTCGCTGCCGGCAAGACCGATTGGGAGATCTCGCAGATCCTCAGCATCGCCGAGCAGACGGTGCACGAATACGTGCAGAACGCGCTGATCAAGCTGAATGCGACGACGCGAGCGCAAGCGGTCGCCATCGCGATCTTCACCAAGCAGATCGCGCCCTGACGGTGATGAACGCGGCGTGAGGACGCGATCCCCCTCATATCGGGGGGATGACAGCGGCGTCCGGCGGCGCGAATTTCCCGGCGCTTCGAATCCGAAAAAGGCCGGCCATGATCGAAGTGGTCACCAGTCGCAACGCGGGCCTCTACAAGGACGCGCTGGTCGACATGTTCCAGCTCCGTCACCGCATCCTGGCGGAGAACATTTGCCGCGATGTCGTCTGCGCCGCCGACGGCCGCGACGCCTTCGATACCGACGATGCCATCTATCTGCTGCTGACAGCGGACGACGGCACGGTAATCGGTTCCCATCGCCTGCTGCCGACGACGGGACCGCATCTGTTCTCCGACGTCCTGCCGCAATGCTGCGACGTAAAGGGCGTGCAGCGCGGCGCGGCCATCGTCGAGCTGACGCGCACCTGCGTCGACGAGGCGCTGCCGGACAAGGCCACGATGGAGACCGCCCGCAAGCGCATCATGGTCGGCCTGTTCGAGTTCTGCCTGCGCGCCGGCTACCAGAAGTTCACGCTGCTGATGCCGACCGACCTGCTGTTCCGCTACCTGGTGATCGGACTGCAGATCAAGCCGCTAGGCCTGCCGCTCGACGTTGATGGCGTCGAGCAGGTCGCGGTCATCGTTACGGTCGATGCGGCCGCGTTCGATGCCATGCGCCTAGCCCTGGGCATTCCCGAGCGCCAGGTGAATTATCTGGGGGCGCTGGCGGGTGATCCGCTCGTCCTGGCGCCGGGCGAGAGGGCGTATTGGCCGCTGGATGCCGCCGGATAGTGCGCCGGCCGCGCCACGCCGCATACGCCGTAAATCGGGTCGCATAGCCTTTCGAGCTTCAACGGTTATACTCGCCTGCGGATGGGCGTCCGGGCTTGATCTCAGGAGCGAGAATGCAACCGCGTTTGTTGGCGCTGAAAAGCGCCGTACCGTCCTATGTCCTGGAACAACCCGATGTCGCCATCCGTGCCGGAGCACTCTTCCAGAAGAGCCGCGACATGGCGCGACTCATGCCGGTGTTCGAGAACACCGGCATCGACCGGCGCTATTCCTGCGTACCGATCGAATGGTACAGCGAGCCACATGGCTGGACCGACCGCAACGCGCTCTACATCGAAAATTCCGTCGCCCTGTTCGAAAAGCTCACACTGGAACTTCTCGACCAAGCGGGCCTGAAGCGCCAGGATATCGACGCCATCGTGGTGTCGTCGACCACCGGCATCGCGACGCCCAGCCTCGACGCCCTGGTGATCGAGAAACTCGGCCTGCGCCGCGATATCCGCCGCCTGCCGATCTTCGGCCTCGGCTGCGCCGGCGGCGTCGTCGGCCTGACGCGGGCTGCGGAACTGGCCAAAGCGCATCCCGGTAGCCGGGTCCTGTTCCTGGTCGTGGAACTTTGTGCGCTCACCTTCCGCAAGGCCGACACCTCCAAGAGCAACATCGTCGCCACGGCACTATTCGGCGACGGCGCGGCCGGCGCCATCCTGTCGACCGACGGCAAGGGCCCCGTGCTTGGCCCCGGCGGCGAATACACCTGGCCCAATTCGCTGGGCATCATGGGCTGGGACGTCGAGGAGGACGGGCTGAAAGCGGTGTTCTCGCAAAGCATCCCGGCGCTGGTCGCGAACGACTTCAAGCCGATCCTGCACAATTACCTCGCCGCCAACGATCTGCGGCTCGGCGACGTCGACGGGTTTGCCTGCCATCCGGGCGGCGCCAAGGTCCTCGACGCGCTGGAAGACGCCTTCGGCATTGCGCGCGGCGCGCTAGTCGAAAGCCGCGGCGTGCTGCGCGACTTCGGCAATATGTCCGCCGTCACGGCGCTGTTCGTGCTGGAGCGGATGGACTGGCGGGACACCGCGCGCAAGACGCTGATGACCGCGCTGGGGCCGGGCTTCTCGGCCGTCTTCTTGATGATCGGCGGGTCGTGATTCTGGCGATCTACATCATCCTGGCTCTGGTCGCGCTGCAGCGGCTGGTCGAGGTCGCCTATGCCGAGCGCAACACGCGGGCCTTGTTGGCGCGCGGCGCGGTGGAGGTCGGGCGGGCACATTATCCGCTGATCGTGCTGCTGCATGGCGCCTGGCTCGCGGCCATCGTGATGGCGCTGCCGGCCGGCGCGACGATCCACTGGCTGCCGCTGACAGCGTTCATCGCCTTGCAGCTGGCGCGCGTCTGGGTGCTGGCGACGCTCGGGCCTTATTGGACGACGCGGATCATCACGCTGGAAGGCGCGCCGCTGGTGCGCAAGGGACCTTACCGCTTCGTGCGCCATCCCAACTACCTTATCGTGGTGGGCGAGATCGCGATGCTGCCGCTGGCCTTCGGCGAGATCGCCGTCGCCATCGCCTTCACGGTGTTGAACGCGCTTATGCTGGCCTGGCGCATCCGCCAGGAAGACCAGGCGCTGGCGGCGCGCCGCGCCCGCACGCCGGCCAATGCGGGGTGACGGCATGCGCGTGCTCCGCTTCGCCGGCCCCTTCGCCTTTGCGCTATCGATACCCGCATTCTACTACCTCGTCGGCCCGCGGGCTCCGATCCTGACGGTTCTCCTGCTGCTGCTGGCGTTGATCGGCGCGGAGTTCGTCTCCAGCCGCGGCAATGGGCCGGCTGCGGCACCAAACGCGCGTCTCGCGCGCGCCCTGCCCAATCTCTACGTGCCGATGCAGCTCGGCATCATCGCCTGGGCGGTGCTCGTCGCGCGGCACGGCGATGCCGCGGGCTTCACGGCGCTGGCGCTGGCGGTCGGTGTCACCACCGGCGTGTTCGGCGTCCTGGCGGCGCATGAGCTGGTGCACGGCCACCATCGCGGCGAACGGTTTCTCGGCCTTCTCATGCTCAGTGGCATGACCTATCGCCATTTCCGCGTCGCGCATGTCTTCGGCCATCATCGCTGGGCGGCGACCGAGCGCGATCCGGCGAGCGCGGCGCTGGGCGAGGGCTTCTACGTCTTCCTGCTGCGCACCATGGCGGGGCAATTCGCCGATGCCTGGGCGATCGAGCGGCGGCGCGTCGCGGCGCGCGGCGACACGCTGGCGGACAACCGCATCGCCCGCGACGTCGCGGCGATGGTGCTGGTCTATCTCGGCATCGCGGCGGTCGCCGGCTGGCGCGGGGCCGCGTTGTTCGCCGCCCAAAGCGCGGTCGGCATTGTGGTGCTGGAGCTCTTCAACTACATCGCCCATTACGGCCTCAGGCGCCGCGCCACGCCGAACGGCCACGAGCCGTTCGGCGAACGCCACAGCTGGAACTCGAGTAACGCACTGGCCAACGCCCTGATTTTCAACATGGGCCGGCACAGCTGGCATCACGCCCGCCCGGCGTCGTCCTATGAGAGTCTGCGCTGGGCGCCGGCGGCCCCCGAGCTTCCGGCGGGCTATGCCGGCAGCATCCTCCTGGCGCTGGTGCCGCCCCTGTGGCACCGCGTCATGGACCCGGCGGTGCAAAATCTGCGCGCGGCACCGAGCGAGGCGCCCGTCGAGATTCTTTGATTGACGCGCAATTTACGGCTAAACCGAAGGCGGTTTATCCGCTTGCGCTTCTGAGCACCCCGCCTCGATGCAGAGTATTTTGCGAACCTGGATCGGCTTCGTGGCCATGTGCCTTGGCATGTCGCTGGCGGTGCTGGACATCCAGATCGTCGCCAGTTCCTTCACCACCATCCAGAAGTCGTTCCACGTCACGTCGGACCAGCTCAGTTGGATCCAGACCGGCTATCTGATGGCCGAGGTCATCGCCATTCCGCTGACCGGCTGGCTGACGCGGGCGCTGTCGCTGCGCTGGATGTTTGCGGCCGCCACACTGGGTTTCACGCTCGCCAGCGTCGCCTGCGCCATGTGCACCGCCCTTTCGCCCTTCATCGCGCTGCGCGTGGTGCAGGGCTTTTGCGGCGGCATGCTGATTCCCGGCGTCTTCACCTCGGTGTTCGTCATGATGCCCGAAAAGCATCGCATCGCGGCCACCGCGCTCGCCGGCACGCTGGCGGTGATCGCACCGACGGTGGGCCCGGCGATCGGCGGCTACCTGACCGAGCATTACAGCTGGCACTGGATATTCCTGATCAATCTGGGCCCCGGCATCCTGGTCGCCTCGCTGGTCGCCGGTTACGTCCGGCTCGGCAAGCCGGACCTCAGCGAACTGCGCCGCATCGACTATTTCGCCATCGCGCTGGCTGCGGCCTTCCTCGCCACGCTTGAGCTCGTGCTCAAGGAGGCGCCGAAATACGATTGGCAGGGCGTCTTCGTCTATGCCTGCATCGTCATCTGCATCGTGACCGGCACCGGTGCGATCTGGCGCAGCCTCTACAGCCGGCATGCCTTCGTCGACCTCACCCGCTTCCGCGAGCGCACCTTCACGCTCGGCTGCGTCCTCAGCTTCGTGCTGGGGCTCGGCCTTTACGGTTCGGTCTACTTGCTGGCGCTGTTCCTTGGCATTGTGCGCGAGCATTCGCCGTGGGAGATCGGCACCATCATGATCGTCTCGGGTGCGGCGCAGCTCGCGACGGCGCCGGTCGCCGCCTGGCTCGAGAGCAAAATCGATCCCCGGATCCTAACCGCCTTTGGCTACAGCCTGTTCTCCGCCGGCCTGATTGCCAACGGCTTCGCATCCATGACGACCGACTATGACGGGCTGTTCTGGCCGCAGGTCCTGCGCGGTGCCAGCGTCATGCTGTGCATCCTGCCGGCGACGCGCCTCGCCCTCGACACGCTTATTCCCGGCCAGGTGGCCGACGGCAGCGCGCTGTTCAATCTGATGCGCAATCTCGGCGGCGCCATCGGCATCGCGCTGGTCGACACCATCCTGGAGCAGCGCACGCCCGTGCACGCTACGGCGCTCGCGACGCGGCTGCAGGCCGGCGATGCCGGCGCCGCGCGCCTCGTCGGCCTGCCGACCGAATATTTCCAGGGCCACGACATGGGTCCTGTCAACGAGACCATGCGCGCCTTCGCCGAGCCGCTGGTGCGCAAGGCGGCGCTGGTGCAGTCGTTCAACGAAGCCTGGATCGTCATCGGCCTGCTCTTCGCGCTGTCACTGCTGGTGCTGCCCTTCATGCACCGCATCCGCGGCTCGGCGATGGGCCCGGGCACCGAAGACGAAGCCGCCTGACGGTCAGGCGTGCGCCAGTTCGACCTGTACGACGTCGGTGCGGTCGACGCTGAATGCCGCCGCGCACATGCCCAGATAGAACTGCCAGTTGCGGAAGAATTTCTGGTCGTGGCCAAGCGCCACTATGTCGTCCTTGGCCTCGCGCATCTTCGCCGACCATTCGCGCAGCGTCTGGGCGTAGTCGTGGCCGAACGAGAACGTGCTTGCCACTTTCAGTCCCGCCCGCTCCGCCTCGTCGCCGAAGCGCGCCAGCGACGGCAGCATGCCGCCGGGGAAGACGTAGTGGCGGATGAAATCGCTGCGCAGGCGGTAGCCGGCGAACAGCTCGTCGCGGATGGTGATAGTCTGGATCACAGCCCGCCCGCCCTGCTTCAGCCGCTCCTTGATGGTTTGGAAATAGGCCGGCCAGTAGCGCTCGCCCACCGCCTCGAACATCTCGATCGAGACGATGCTGTCGAAGGTCCCGCGCACCTTGCGATAATCCTCGAGCCGCACCTCGGCGCTGCGTCCAGCCAGGCGCGCGCTGGCAAAGCGATGTTGGGACGGCGAGATCGTCAGGCCGGTCACATTGTGCGCATCCTGGGTGGCGCGCTCGGCAAAGCCGCCCCAGCCGCAGCCGATCTCCAGGATCGAGGACTTCGCCGCGGGTAGCTTGGCCAGGATGCGGTCGTATTTGCAGCGCTGCGCCGCTTCCAGGCTCCTGTCCTCGCCGCCATAGAGTGCCGACGAATAGGTCATGCTGGGATCCAGCCACAGCGAATAGAAATCGTTGCCGACGTCGTAGTGCTCCTGGATGTTGCGCGCGGAGCCCTTGATCGTGTTGCGGCGGAGCAGCGCGTCGTGCACCACGAACGCCATGCGCTGCAGCAGGCTGCCATTGGCGAAGCCGCTGAACGCATCCATGTTCATCAGGAACAGCGACACCAGCGTCTCAATGTCGTCTGTCTCCCATAGCCCGTCGATATAGGCCTCGCCGAGCCCGATATCGCCGCGCGCCACCGACAGGCGCAGCACGTCCCAGTCGTTGATGCGGAAATGGGCGCGCGGCCCGGGCTGGGACCCCGTCACCGTGACGGCTTCGCCATTCGGCGTGACGAAATCGAGCGTGCCGTAGCTGAGACCGGCCACCGCGGCGCGCCATTTCTTCTCGATCACGAAGGCGGGGATCAGGCTCATGTCAGGCTCCTCAAGGCCGCATCGCCGGCGCAACTGAAACGCACAAGGGGGCCCTCACGCTGCCTTCGCAGTCGCGAGAACGCTTGCGGCAAGGCCCGTCGCAAGCCCAAGCGACGGCGGCGGAAAGGCCGGCCGGGCCGCCTGCCAAGGTGTCTCGGCACCCAAAAGACGGGCGACGTGCACCGCGCTGGCGAGGCCGTCCTCGTGGAACCCGTGGCGCAGATGGGCGCCGCAGAACCAGGTGTTGCGCGCACCCTGCATCGCCTGCACCTGCGCCTGGGCCGCCAGCGCGCCGTGATCGAACACCGGGTGCTCGAACGTGTGTGTGTCGAAGATCTTGTCCGGCGCGATCGCCATCTTGGGGTTCAGGCTCACGAACAGCGGCGTCTGGTTTGGGATTCCCTGCAGCAGGTTCATCCAATAGGTGACGGTGAGCGCCGGATCGTTCAGGTCGCCGTCCGAGCTGTAATTCCAGCTCGCCCAGCAGCGCCTGTTCCTCGGCATGACCGCAGTGTCGCGATGCAGCACGGCAACGTTCTGTTGGTAGCGGAAGGCCGACAGCGCGGCGCGTTCGGCGTCGCTGGCGTCGGCCAGGAGGCGCAGCGTCTGGTCGCCATGGCTGGCGAACACGACATGGTCGAAGGCCTGCTGCTGTCCCGTCGTGTCGGTCACCACCGCGCCCTGCGCACCGCGCGTCACGCGCGCTGCGCCGCACTGGGTGCGGATGCGGTCGGCGAAGGGCTGCGTCAGCCGCTTGACGTATTCCTGGCTGCCGCCGGTCACCGTGTACCATTGCGGCTGGCCGCTGGCGCTGAGCAGGTGATGATTGGCCATGAAGCGAATCAGCGTCTGCGCCGGAAAGCGCATCATCTCGCAGGGCGGGCAGCTCCAGATTGCGCTGCTCATCGGCAGCAGGTAATAGCGGCGGAACCAGTCGCCGAGGCCGAGCTTGGCGATCAGCCCGTCCAGCGTCAGTTCGGGGTGGCGCTCGACCGTTTCCTCCGACCGCGCGTTGAACTTGAAGACGTCTCGGATCAGGAGGCCGAATTTAGGACGCAGCAAATTGCGGCGCTGGCCGAACACCGCATTGGTGTCTTTGGCGCCCCATTCCAGCCAGCCACCCCGGATCGAGGCGGCGAACGTCATGTCGCTCTTGTGCACCGCTACGCCGAGGTGGCGGAACATGGCAGAGAGTTGCGGATAGTTCTTTTCGTTGAAGACGATGAAACCGGTGTCGACCGGGATGGCCTTGCCGTCATAGTCCACGGTGACGGTGCGCGTATGGCCACCAATGCGCGCCGCCTTCTCGTAGACCGTCACCTCATGGCGCTGGTCCAGCAGGTACGCCGCCGCTAGCCCCGAAATGCCCGTGCCGATAATCGCGATCTTCGCCATGCGCCGTCCGCCTGTGTGAGGGGGATACGGTAGGCGCCGGCCACTGGATCAAAGGACCGAACTTCGACGGTTTGCCGGTGATCCAGACGCCCGTCAGGGGCGTAATCAGGGCAACAGGAGAAGTCCGCTGGCCCGCTATCTGGTTGCTTATCTTGTGGCCGCCGCCGTCATGGCGGCGCTCGACCTCGCGTGGCTCAGCTATGCCGTGAAGGCGTTTTTCGAACCTGCGATCGGCCCGCTGCTGGCCGAAAAGACCAATATGACAGCGGCGGTGCTGTTCTACGTCCTCTATATCGTCGGTATCCTGCTGTTCGCCGTCGCGCCGGCGCTGGCCGGCGGCGGTTGGGCCCGGGCGCTCGGCATGGGTGCGGCGTTCGGCTTCTTTGCCTACATGACCTACGACCTGACCAACATGGCGACCTTGAAGGCCTGGCCGGCCCATCTGGCGGTCATCGACATCGCCTGGGGCACGCTGGTCACCGCTGTAGCGGCGGCGGCCGGCTATTTCGCGGCATCGCGCATTTCGTGAGCACGCGCCGCGCGTCCCGACCAGATCGCGATGCCGAGGCACGTCGCCATGGTCAGGGACGCCAGCAGGAACGGCAGGCCCGGGATATTCCACTGCGGATGCCTCACGGCCCAGGCGAACGACAAGCCGTAGATCACCGGCCCGACGACCGAAGCGATGCCCGCCAGGCTCTGGTTGGCGCCCTGTAGTTGTCCCTGCTCGGTCGGCCCGACGCGTCGCGTCATCAGCCCTTGCAGGCCCGGCGTCAGCAATTGCCAGAACGCGTTGAACGGTACGCCGACCAGATAGACCCAGCCGTTCGGCGCATAGGCCGCCCAGGCGAGCCCGACGATCGGCATGGCGGCGCCTATCAAGAGGCAGCCGCGCTCGCCGAAGCGTTTCACGAAGGGGCCGACGACGAAGCTTTGCACCGAAACGCCGGCCAGGCTGATCGCCGCCATGGCGACGCCGGTAAAACCCGGCGTCCAGTGAAAGCGATAGCCGGCATAGAGCACGAATACGCTCGGCCACACCATGTTGGCGAGCTGGTTGAGGAAGCCGACGCTGGCCAGCGGCAAAAGCTCGTGATGCGAGCGCAGCAGGCGCAGCGCGCCCAGCGGATTGGCCCGGCGCCAGTGGAACGCCGTCGTGCGCTGCGCCAGCGACAGCGATTCCGGCACCACGAACAAGCCATATAGCGCGTTGACCAGCGTCAGGGCGGCGGCTGCCATGAAAGGCAGGCGTAGATTGTAATCGCCGAGCAGGCCACCGATCGCGGGCCCGGCGAGGAAGCCGACGCTGAACGCAGCCCCCATCCAGCCGAAGGCGCGTGCGCGTTTGCCGGGCGGCGTCACGTCGGCGACATAGGCGTTGGCGGTCGAGAATACGCCCGAGGTCGCGCCGCTGATCAGCCGTCCGACGAACAGCCAGCCGATGCTTGGCGCGAACGCCATGAACAGGAAGTCGAGGCCGAGTCCGGTCAGCGAGAACAACAGTACCGGCCGGCGGCCGAAGCGGTCGGATAGCAATCCGAGCACGGGTCCCGCGAAAAAGCTCATCAGTCCGCCGAAGACGAAGAACGTCACGCTCCAGTCGGCCGCCGCCGCGGTGTCACCGCCATTGAACGACTTCAAGAGGTTGGGCAGCACCGGCACCATGATGCCGATCGACATGGCGCAGGCCACCGCGCTGACGAAGATGAAACCGAAGGCGGCGCGGCGGCCTTGCGAAGGTTCGGCGGTCTCGCTCACGGCCGGGCCTCGCGGTGGAAAAGGCCCGTCAGTGCCGGCACCGCATAGGCGGAAAAGATCTCCGGCCCGCTCAGGCCTGTCGCCCAGACGTCGATATAGGCCGAAAGGTTGATCGTCGCCATCACCAGTTCGGCGGCGATCAACGGATCGATTGGCCGGATCGAGCCGTCGGCGATGCCGTCGCTTATCGTGCCGGCGAAGCGGTGCGCGACGCGCTCAAAGGCCTGCAGCATGGGCGCGCGGGCGGCGAGCGGCAGGGCGCTCAGCGCATGGGTGCGCAGCAGGCGCTTGCGGCCCGAAGCGTTGCCGGCGATCAGCCGTCCGGCCGCATGGCATAGCCGCTCCCAGCCCGTGCCGCCCCTCGCCGCGGCTTTCGCCTGCGCCTCGGCCATGATCGCGAACGTGCGCTCGAAACAGGCCACGACGAGATCGTTCTTGTCGGCGTTGTGATAGTAGAACGAGCCCTTGGTGACGTTGAGCTCGGCGGAAATCCGGTCGACCGAGGCGCCGCGATAGCCCAGCGCATTGATCAGCTCGGTTGCAGCCAGCAAGAACGTCTCGCGCGAGACTTCCTTGCCGTCGCGCACCAGTTCCGGACCCGGGCTTGGCGCGCCGCTCCGGCCCCGTCCCGGCGCGGCGATGCCGTGCAGCAGCAGGTCGCACAGCCGCGCAGCGGCACGCGGATAGTCGGCCTCGTCATAGCCCTCCAACCATACCCGCGCCCACATCACCTGCTCGATGACGAAGCGCGCCCGCGCCTTGCAACCGTCGGAGCTCAGGAAGGCGCAGCCCGCGAATATCCTCTCGACGCTTTCGAATAGCCGGCCGAACGCTGCCAGGACACGGCCGCGATGCGGCTCCTCGATCAGGCGGATCTCGTTGAACGAGGCCAGTGCCTGTTCTTCGCCGCGGCGGACGCGACGGCGCAGCGCGAACGTCGCTTCCACGAAGCGCGTCAGCTGCGCCTCGGGCGTCGCCTCGCGCGCCGCGTCGTCGAGCAGCGTCTGCAGCCGCTCGAGCGCCGACAACAGGCAGGTTGCCGCCAAATCTTCCTTCTTCTTGAAGTAGTAGGCGAGGCTCGCCGGATGCATGCCGAGCCGCTTGGCGACGCCGGCCAGCGTAAAGCCGCCGACGCCGTCCTCGTTGAGGACATCGGTCGCCGCCGCGACGATTTCGTCGCGCTTGGCGAGGTAGCGGGTCTGCGGCGCGCTCATGGTGCAATGATGGGCTTTCACTCGCGCTCAGGCAATCATCGTCGCGCTGCCGGCGACGACGTACCAGGTGACGAACAGTGTGGCGATCGTCGCGCCCGGCACATACGAATTCGTCCGCCGGTAGGTGAAGGTGCTGATCAGCGCCACGATGGCGAGGATCGGCACGAACTGGAACGCCATGATCGGATGCAGGGGATCGGCACGCACCAGCAGGTGATCGTTCGTGGCCAGCGGCAAATAGTCGGCGATCAGCAGCAGCGCGACGCCGCCGGCCATCGCGACAATGGTCGCGAGATAATGCCGTGCTGCACTTTGCTGCTTCACCGCGAGGTCCGCCTGCAACCCGCGCAAGGTTATAAAGAAAAAGACGCCGAACGGGATGAGGTAGAGGGCGAAGCTTCTGGCCTGCCACGGGCTCATCAGCTTCAGCGCCAGCACCCAGAAGCGGAAATCGACATGAAAGACCGCATCCACCAACATCAACGACAGGTAACCGACGCCGACGGTCGCGAGACCGATGGCGAGCGCCGGCAGCCAAAGCGTCGTGAACGCGACCTTCCTGGCACGAAAGAAATAAAGTGCGCCGAACGAAATCAGCAGCGAACCAAGCGCCCAAGCCATCACCTGGTTGGTGAAAGTCTGCGGCAATAGCGCCGATGCCGGCAGCAGCACGCCGCCCATGATCATCAGCGGCAGGAAGGCGAGACCCGGTACGACCCCGCCGACGATCAATCCCGCCCACCATTGCCGGTCGGGCGCGGCGCGCGCGGGCTCGGGCGCATGGATCATGGAGCGGAAGAACGGCAGGCCCAGCAGCACGTCGAATACTCCCAGCATCAGCACGATCAGGCCGACGAAGCCGATCAGCGTACCGGCCTCCTTCCAGTACCAGATCTGCCCATCGCGCGGCACGCCGCCTTTCAGCGTCTTGCCGAACCAGTCGACGACGTCGCCGATGGCCGTGGTGGAGATGTGCTCGCCGGGATGCGTCACTGCGGGCAGGTAGAGCTCGCGCGCCGTGCCGTTCGCCGCCGCGCCGTACAGCACGCCGGCCGAAACGTCGGCGCGGCCGAAATTTTTTCTCAGCTTCGGCGTCGTGGCGACATCCTTCGCCAGCAAGGTCTCCGCCGCCGGTGAGGGCTTGGCGAAATCCTTCGAGCCCCACATCAGCGGCGTGAACTCGTCGTAGCGGCCGAGCACATAGCCGGCATTGCGCGGGAAGCTGGCGCTGCCCACCGCCGGCATGCCGGTGGTCGAGCCGACCAGCACCAGCGCGCGATAACCGTTCGGCTCGGCCAGCGCCGCCGACAGCACCGCCGCG
This sequence comes from Rhizomicrobium sp., assembly GCA_035570795.1. Taxonomy (GTDB): domain Bacteria; phylum Pseudomonadota; class Alphaproteobacteria; order Micropepsales; family Micropepsaceae; genus Rhizomicrobium. The sequence goes on along the minus strand of DATMKZ010000071.1, from coordinate 3,086 downwards.
CCGCCCAGGCTGTGACCTTCCAGCCCGATATTGTCCTTGTCGACAAAGGCAAGCCGGCGCAGATAGGCAAGCCCATCCGGCCCGCCCCAGCCATTGGCGAACGCCGGCGGCGCGCTGTAGCCATGACCCGTCATGTCGAGCGCCAGCACGACATAGCCGCGCCGCGCCAGCTCGATCGCGAAGCCGTCCTGCATCTCGCGCGAATTGATCAGGCCATGCACCGCCAGTACGCCCGGCGCCGGCCTCTTGGCGCTCGCGTTCGGCGGAATGTAGAGCAGGGCGCTCATCCGCAAGCCGCCGGTGCCGGCAAAGCGGATGTCTTCGACGCGCACGCCGTCCGCGGTCTGGATCGCGGCGGCGAGATAGGAGCCAGCCAGGATCAACGCCGCGCCCAGCGTGCAGAGCAGCCATTTCATGGTGTTTCCCCCGACAACCGGTCCCTCCGAACTTCTATACCGTCGCGTTGAATTTACAACGTGACACCGCCGTCACGCACACTCGACGCCGGCCGGGCGAGCCATTAGCGTGCCGGCGGGACAGGGCTGGGGCGGAATATGCGAATTTTGAAATACGGCGCGCTGGCGCTCGTCCTGATCGTCGTCGCAGCGCTCGGCGTCGTCATCGTTGCGGACCGCATGGCGCAGCCGGCGCCGCCCGATCTTGTCGCGCTGATCGCCAGGGCGGCGAAATACGACGTCCGCATTCGCCGTGACTCCTGGGGTGTACCGCATGTACTCGGCAAGACCGACGCGGACGTCGCCTTCGGCCTCGGCTTCGCCCATTCCGAAGACGATTTCGCCACCATCCAAGAGGTGGCGCTGGCCAGCCGCGGCACGCTCGCCGCCGCCGAAGGCCTCAAGGGCGCGACGACCGATTATCTCGTGCATCTCTTCCGCGTCTGGGAGAACGTCAATGCGCGCTACGAAAGGGACCTGCCGGCCGACGTGCGCCGCGTCGCCGAGGCCTATGCCGACGGCGTCAACTATTACGGCGCGCTGCATCCCGACAAGGTGCGGGGCGACCTGCTGCCGCTCACCGGCAGGGACGTCGTCGCCGGCTTCGTCTTCAAGACGCCGCTGTTCTACGGCCTCGATTCGATCCTGCGCAAACTCACCGTCGACACGGGTGGCAAGCCGCTGCCGGAGATCGGCTCGAACGGCCTCGCGGTCGGTCCGCACCGCTCCGCCGACGGTGCCACGCGCCTCCTGGTCAACTCGCATCAGCCTTACGAAGGACCGGTCGCCTGGTACGAAGTCGTGCTGCAATCGGGTGAGGGCTGGCACGTCGCCGGCGGCCTGTTTCCGGGCTCGCCCTTCATGCTGCACGGCCACAACGAGCATCTGGGCTGGGCCAACACGGTCAACGCGCCCGACCTTGCCGACATCTACAGGCTGACGATCAACCCGGCGAACGACAACCAGTACCGGCTCGACGGCGAATGGCGCGACTTCGAGAAGAGCGATGCTGCCATTCGCGTCAAGCTGCTTGGGCCGCTGTACTGGACCTTCCACCGCGACGTGTTGTGGTCGGCGCAAGGTCCGGTGTTCAAGACCGATCACGGCGTCTTCGCCGTGCGCTATGCCGGCATGAACGAGATCCGCCAGGTGCTGCAGTATTTCCGCCTCAACAAGGCGCGCGACCTGGGCGAATGGAAGGCCGCGATGCGGCTGCAGGCACTGCCCAGCATCAACTACATCTACGCCGACGAACGCGGCAATATCGGCTACGTCTACAACGCGCAGTTTCCGGTCCGTAAGGAAGGTATAAACTGGCAGGGCTTCATCCCCGGCGACCGCTCCGACCTGGTCTGGCACGCCTATCTGCCGTTCGACCGGATCCCGCAGCTATGGAATCCGAAATCGGATTTCGTCTTCAATTCGAACAACACGCCGTTCCAGGCGACGGCGCCGCAAGACGATCTGAAGCCGTCCGATTTCTCGCCGACGCTCGGCATCCAGACCAACATGACCAACCGCGCGATGCGGGCGCTGGAAACCTTCGGCGCCGATCCGTCGATCACCGCTGCCGCCTTCCGCACTTACAAATTCGATCTCAGCTACAGCGTGCATTCCGATCTTGCGCGTCTGGTCGCGCAGCTCTGCGCGGTCGATCCCGGCGCCGACAACGACCTCAAACAGGCGCAGGCGATCCTGAAGGGGTGGAATCGCAGGACCGACATCCACAATCGCGGCACGGCGCTGGCGGTCTTGACGGGCGTGCGCGCGGCGCCGGAAACGCCGGGCGGGCCGTGGAAGGAGGCGCCACTGAATGCGCTGAAGGAAGCGATCGCGATCCTGAAAACCCATTTCGGCCGGCTCGATCCCGAATGGGGCCAAGTCAACCGTTTTCGGCGCGGCACGCTCGACTTGCCGGTCGATGGCGGGCCGGACGTCTATCGTGCGGTCTACGGCAAGCAGCAGGACGATGGCACGCTGACCGCCGTCGACGGCGACACCTTCATCATGTTCGTGACCTGGGACAAAAACGGCAAACTGTCGTCGCAGAGCATCCACCAGTTCGGCTCGGCGACGCTCGACGCGGCTTCGCCGCATTATGCCGACCAGTCGCCGCTGTTCGTGAAGATGCAGCTGAAGCCCGTGTGGTTCCGCGAAGACGAACTGAAGGGTCATATCGCGCGCGACTATCGGCCGGGACAATGAAAAGGGCCGGCGCAAGGCCGGCCCCGATCACGATGGAAAGCGCTTCTACTGACCGTTCGGCGTGGGCATCGCCGGCGTGGGCGCCGGTGCGTTCGGCGCTGCCGGCACGCTGGGCGCCGTCGGCGTCGCGGCGTTGCCGTTCACGCTGCCATCGGTCGTCGCGGTCATATTGGCGTCCGGCGGCGTCGTCGGGCTCGGCGTCTGCACGTCGGTTGTCGTGCCGGTGCCGGCCGTGGTGCGGGCGCCAGTGCCGGTGCCCAACTGCGCATTGGCCAGTGCCTGCGCGTTCAGCGCGTCGGTCTGCTGGATTTCCTCCGGCGTCGCCGGGTGATGGGTGAACGCGAAAGCGGACGTCGTGCCCAACAGGCTTGCCAGGGCCACGGCGCCGCCGAATGCAAACGTTGCGATTTTCATGGATATCTCCTT
>DATMKZ010000070.1:0-4295 GCA_035570795.1 Rhizomicrobium sp. | reverse complement strand
CTTCGCCGTCTGGCTCGGCTGGTTGCCGGGCACCTCGCCGCTCTCCCCGGGCGGCAACTGGTCGATCGCCAGCCAGCTCGTGCTGCCGGTGCTGGTGATGGCGCTCTACGACATGGGCTACCTGATCGCCATGATCCGCGTGTCGATGATCGGCGTGATGCGACAGCCCTTCATCCGCACGGCGACCCTCAAGGGCATGAAGCGGCGCGACGTCATCGTCAAGCATGCGCTGCGCAATGCGCTGATCGCGCCTTTCACCGCCATCCTGCTGCAGATCAACTACCTGATCGCCGGCGTCGTGGTGGTCGAAACGGTGTTCGCCTATCCCGGCTTCGGCCGGCTGATGCTGCAGGCGGCGATGTCCAAGGACATCGCCCTGGTCGAGGCCGGCGCGCTGGTGGCCGTGCTGATCGCTATGGCGACGCAACTGGCGGGCGATCTCGGTTATATGCTGCTCGATCCCCGCATCCGGATCCAGAAATGACCGACATCGCCGGCATCGCCAGCCAGGCGCCGGTCGTGGCGACAGCGCGCGGCGCGCGCTCGTTCCGACTGTCGACCGCGGGTTATGTCGGGCTTGCCATCATCGCGGCGTGGGCGACGGCGGCGTTGCTGGCACCCGTGCTGCCGCTGCCGGCGCCCAACGCCAGCGATCTCGCAGCACTCGCCGACCCGCGCCCGTCGGCCGCCCACTGGCTGGGCGTCGATCTCTCGGGACGCGACATCCTCTCGCGGATAATCTGGGGCGCGCGCACGGTGCTCACGGTGGCGCCGATCGCCGTGGCCGGCGCCACCATCGTCGGCGCCGTGCTCGGCCTGTTCGCCGGCTACCATCGCGGAGCGGTCGACGCGGTGCTGAGCCGGATTTCGGACATCATCCTCTCCTTTCCGGTGATCATCCTCTACATGATCATCCTCACCAAGTTCGGCGCCTCGGCGTTCAACATCATCGCGGTGATCGCCGTCACCAAGGCGCCGATCATCTACCGCCTGGTGCGCGCCATGACGCTCGAGTTGCGCGAGCGCGAATACGTCGCCGCGGCGCAGATGCGCGGCGAGTCCGCCCTCTACATCATGCTGGTCGAGATCCTGCCCAATGCCCGCGGCCCGATCATCGTCGATGTCTGCCTGCGGCTCGGTTACACCACGATCGCCATCGGCGCGCTCGGCTTCCTCGGCATCGGCCTGCCGCCGCCCGCGCCCGACTGGGGCGGCATGGTGCGGGAAACCTACGGCATGATTTCGGTCTACCCGCACATGGCGATCCTGCCCTGCATCGCCATTTCCTCGCTGGTCGTGGGCTTCAACCTCATCGCCGTCGGCCTGCGCCGCCGCGTGCGGCATGGCTGAGCCGGGTCCCTTGCTGGCCTGCGAAGGGCTGACCGTCGAATACAGTTCGGATGGCGTCCGCCAGCGCGCGGTCGACGATCTCTCGTTCCATATCGGTCGCGGCGAAGCTTTCGGGCTGGTCGGCGAATCGGGCTGCGGCAAGTCGACCGTGGCGCTCGCCATCCTGCGCCATCTCGGGCCGAACGGCATCGTGTCCAGCGGAGTCCTCCGTTTCGACGGAACCGATCTGCTGGGCCTCGGCGGCGATGCGCTGCGCCGCATTCGTGGCGCGCGGATCGCGATGGTCTATCAGGATCCGCTGAGCAGCCTCAATCCGGTGATGACGATCGGCCGGCAGCTCATGGAAGTGCCGTTGCTTCATCGCACGGCCGACCGCGAAAGCGCGCGGCGGCTCGCGGTGCAGGCGCTGGCCGAGGTCGAGCTGCCCGATCCTGACGCGCTGATGTCGCGCTATCCGCACCAGCTTTCGGGCGGCCAGCAGCAGCGCTGCGTCATCGCCATGGCGATGATCGCCGAACCGGCCCTGCTGGTTCTCGACGAGCCGACCACCGGTCTCGACGTCACCGTCGAAGCCGCCGTGCTCGACCTGGTCGACCGCCTGCGCCGGCGCCGCGGCACGGCGGTGCTGTTCATCAGCCACAATCTCGGCGCCGTCGGCCGCTTATGCGACCGCATAGGCGTGCTCTATGCCGGACGTCTGGTCGAGCAGGGACCGCTCGCCCAGGTGTTCCGCAATCCGCGCCACCCCTACACGCGCGGCCTGCTGAATTGCGTGCCGAGCATGGGCGCCAATCGCCGGAGCCGGCCGCTCACGCCAATCGCCGGCGCGCTGACGGACACGGCGCGCCTCGCCGTCGGCTGCGCCTTTGCCGATCGCTGCGGTCAAGTCGTCGAGGGCCTGTGCACGTCCGGACCGATCGCCCTGGCGGGCGTGGCTGGAGAGACCGGGCACGTGACTCGCTGCGCGCGGAGCGACGTCCTGCCGCCCTTTGCGTGGCGACAGGACGCCGCGTCGGCGCCGGACGGCAGGGCGGCGGCGGAGACGATCCTCGAAGCCCGTGCGCTCGGCAAACGCTACGACCTTGGCGGATCGTCGGTCGAGGCGCTGGGCGGGATCGATGTCGAGCTCGAGCACGGCCGCACGCTCGCCATCGTCGGCGAGTCGGGCAGCGGCAAATCGACCTTCGCGCGCATCCTTGTCGGCCTCACCGCCGCGAATGACGGCGAACTCTGCTTCCACGATCAGGACATCGCCCGTCTGCCGATTGCCAAAAGATCGCGCGATCTCCGCCAGCGCCTGCAGATGATCTTCCAGAATCCCGACAGCACGCTCAACCCGAGCCACACCGTGGGCTACGCGCTGCGCCGCACCGTGCGCCGGCTGCGCGGCATGGAACGGGCGAAAGCGGACGCCGAGGTATCGCGGCTGCTGAAACTCGTCCAGCTTCCGGCCGACTACGCCCGGCGCATGCCCGACCAGCTCTCCGGCGGGCAGCGTCAGCGCATCTCGATCGCGCGCGCGCTGGCGGCGGTCCCCGAGGTGGTGATCGCCGACGAACCGGTGTCGGCGCTCGACGTGTCGGTCCAGGCTGCCGTCGCCAATCTGCTGAAGGAGCTGCAGGAGCGCCAGCAGCTCAGCCTGGTGTTCATCTCGCACGATATCGCGCTGGTGCGCTACATGGCGGACGACGTGGCGCTGTTCTATCGCGGCCGGGTGGTGGAATCCGGCCCGGCCGACGCGGTGTTTGCGCCGCCTTACCACCCTTACACCCAAATGCTGCTGGCGGCCGTGCCGAATCCGGATCCCGACTCCGCCCATCTTCGCCTGGCGGTCAGGGAATCCAGCCCGGTCCGATCGAGCGAGGCGGTTCGCGGCTGTCCATTCACCGCTCGCTGCCCTTACCGCATCGAAGGCAAATGCGATAACGAGAAGCCGCCGATCATCGTGCCAAGCAAGGGTCATCACATTGCCTGCCATCTGCCGCCCGCATCCTTGCCGCGCGATCTGGCGGGAGCCCTCAGCACATCGTCGTGAGAAACCGGCCGCCGCGCCTCATTCCGCCGCCACCTTGCGGTGGCCGCCGCGGCGCGTGAGCCAGCGCGACAGCCGGTCGAGATAGAGATAGACGACGGGCGTGGTGTAGAGCGTCAGCCATTGCGAGACCAGCAGGCCGCCGACGATGGCGACGCCCAGCGGATGGCGCAGCTCCGATCCCGCGCCCTGGCCGATGGCGAGCGGCAGGCCGCCGCCGATCGCGGCGAAGGTCGTCATCATGATCGGCCGGAAGCGCAGCAGGCAGGCCTGGTGGATCGCCTCGCGCGGGCTCATGCCCTGGTCGCGCTCGGCCTTGAGCGCGAAGTCGATCATCATGATGGCATTCTTCTTGACGATGCCGATCAGCAGGATGATGCCGATGAGGGCGATCACGCTCAGGTCATAACCGAACGCCATCAGCGCCAGCAGGGCGCCGACGCCGGCCGACGGCAGGGCCGACAGGATGGTGATGGGGTGGATGTAGCTCTCGTAGAGGACGCCCAGCACGATGTAGACGGCAATGATCGCCGCCAGGATCAGCACCGGCGTCGACTTCAGCGAATCCTGGAAGACCTGCGCCATGCCCTGGAACGCCCCCTCGACCGTGGGCGGCACGTCGAGCTCGGCGCGCAGCTGCTTGATCTGCGCCACCGCCTCGCTGAGCGCCGCACCCGGCGCCAGGTTGAAGGACAGGGTGACCGACGGAAACTGGCCCTGGTGATTGATGGTGAGCGGGGCGACGGTATCGGCGAAGCGCGCCACGGTGCTGAGCGGCACCTGCACGCCGGCCGCGCCCGGCACGTAGAGGCGCGACAGCGCCGCCGGCCCGCGTTCGAACTGCCCGCCCGATTCCAGCAGCACCTTGTATTGCGTGGTGGCGCCGTAGATCGTCGCCACCTGGCGCTCGCCG
>DATMKZ010000069.1:0-61748 GCA_035570795.1 Rhizomicrobium sp. | reverse complement strand
GCGCCGCGAGCCGCTCGCGCTCGAGCTTGGAGAGCCGGCGATAATCCTCTTCCGCCATCGCCAGTCCGTCGCGCGCCGGACGGAAATCGAAGCTGCCTTCGCCGCGCTCAACCAGCGCCAGGCCTTGCGCCTCCGCGGTCCGCCGCAGGCGTTCGAAGGTGGTCTCGGCGATGCGGGTGAAATCATCTTCCAGCGCGCTGCGGCGCCGGCGATAATCCTCGCTCTCGAACAGGCGCGGCATCGCGCCCTTGAGGCCCGCGACGAACTCGGCCATCGCCGCCTTGAAGCGCGCGCCCTCGCCGGCCGCGAAGCGCAGCGCATGCGGCCGATGCGGCGCCGCAAAATTGTGAACGTACGCGATATCCGGCGGTGCCGGCATCGCCGCCGCCAGCCGTCTGAGCGCCCGGCCGACAGAATTGCGCTTGCCGCTGCCTTGCGGGCCGGTGACGAAGATGTTGTAGCCGAGCTGCGCCATGCCGGCGCCGAAATGCAGGGCACGCATCGCCCGCTCCTGGCCGACCGGGCCGGTCGGCTCGGCCAGGCTCGCGGTGGTCTCGAACGGCAGCCGCGCCGGATCGGTCGTCAGGCGCAACGTCTCGGGCCCAAGGGGCTTGATGCTCATCGCCGGACCCTAGCAAGGCGGCAGCGCCCCCTCGCGCCGCTAACCGTCGTTAGGGTAAACCGGCAACCTTCGTCGCAAAGGACCGTCAATGGCCAAGGACAAACCGCGCGCCTGGCAGCGCATGCTGAGCGGCCGCCGCCTCGACCTGCTCGACCCATCCCCGCTGGATGTCGAGATCGAGGACATCGCCCACGGCCTTGCCCGGGTGGCGCGCTGGAACGGCCAGACGCGGGGCGAACACGCCTTCTCGGTCGCCCAGCACTGCGTCCTGGTCGAGCGCATCGCCGCCGACCTGAAGCCGGGCCTGACCCGCGAGGCGCGCCTGATGGCCCTGCTGCACGACGCGCCGGAATACGTCATCGGCGACCTCATCAGCCCGTTCAAGGTCGCAATCGGCATTGATTACAAGGCTTTGGAGCTCAAACTTCAAGGCGCAATTCATGTCCGTTTCGGCCTGCCCGCGCACACGCCTGCCCCGTTCGCCACGCTGTTCAAGAAGGCCGATCTGATGGCCGCCTTCTTCGAGGCGACCCAGCTCGCCGGCTTCGAGATGGCGGTCGCCCGCAAGCTGTTCGTCGTGCCCCCGGCCGCGATGCGCACGCCGCGGCTCGTTCCCTTGGCCACGGCGGAGGCCCAGGCGCAGTTTCTCGACCGGTTCCGGCGCCTGGCGGGCTAGACCGCTCCAGTCTTTCGCCCGCCGCGATCCTCGGCTAGCACTTGGCTATGTCCCGCATCCTGGTCACGCCGCTCTCCGCCGTATCGCAGGTCATCCGCAGCCACCGGCCGTCCCATCTGGTGACGCTGCTGTCGCCCGAGCACATGATCGAGACGCCCAAGGGCTTCCCATCCGACCGCCACCTGCGCCTGGGCGTCAACGATGTCGTCGACGCCCAGGCCGCCGACCATCCGCCGGACCGGGCCCATGTCGAGAGGCTCCTGGCATTTGCGCGCACCTGGCCGGCAGAGGCGCCGATCCTCGTTCATTGCTGGGCCGGCATCAGCCGCTCGATGGCCGCGACCTACATAATACTCTGCGATCGGCTGGGCCGCGGCAGCGAGCTGTTCGCCGCCAAGGCCATCCGCGCCCGGGCGCCGCACGCCTATCCCAACACCTTGCTGGTACGCCATGCCGACGAATTGCTCGGGCGCCAGGGCCGCATGATCGAGGCGATCGGCAGCATCGGCGCCGGCACCATGGTGGCCGAGGGCGACCTCGTCGAATTCCCGCTGGTGGATCTATGAGCGTCCGGGCCAGCCACGTCGTCAGCATCGGCCTGTCGGCCGCGATCGTCTCCGTCGCCGACGAACGGCCGAGCGTGCTGGTGGTCCACCAGCCCGGCGGCGAAGACGCCCTGCCCTTCGGCCCGTTCGATCCACTCGCCCATCGCACGCTCGACAGCGGCCTGCGCAAATGGGTCGGCGAGCAGACCGCGCTCGACCTCGGCTATGCCGAGCAGCTCTACACCTTCGGCGATCGCGGGCGTCACCTGCCGACGCCGGACGAGGGCGCCCGCGTGGTCTCGGTCGGCTATCTCGCGCTGACCCGCCAGGCAGGCGAGCGCAAGAGCCCCGACACGCAATGGAGCGATTGGTATCGCTATTTCCCATGGGAGGATTGGCGCGACGCGCGGCCGGCGGTGATCGATGCCGTCATCGCGCCGGCGCTGCGCCAGTTCGCCAAAGCGGCGCCGAGCGGTGACGCCGCGGAGTTGCGCCGCGAGCGTATGCGCCTGTGCTTCGGGTTCGAAGGTCTCGCCTGGGACGAGGAGAAAGTGCTGGAGCGCTACGAATTGCTCTACGAAGCCGGCCTGGTGCAGGAAGCCGTCCGCGATCGCGGCGCCGCCATCCGCGGCGGCCCCAGGCTGCCGCCGGCGCTCGGCGCCAGCATGACCTTCGATCACCGCCGCATCCTGGCGACCGCCATCGCCCGGCTGCGCGGCAAGATGAAATATCGCCCCGTCGTGTTCGAACTGATGCCGCCGGGCTTCACGCTGCTGGAGTTGCAGCGCACCGTCGAAGCGATCTCCGGCATCCGTCTGCACAAGCAGAATTTCCGCCGCCTGATGGAAGGCCAGGGCCTTGTCGAAGGCACCGGGAAATTCTCCACGCAGGCGCGCGGCCGTCCCGCCGAGCTCTTCCGCTTCCGCCGCGAAGTGCTGCGCGAGCGGCCCGCGCCCGGCGTGCGGGTCGGTGCGCGCAAAGTCCAATGAGCCTACAGGTCGCCCTGCTCCGCGCCGTCAATGTCGGCGGTACCGGCCTGGTCCTGATGGCCGACCTGCGCGCGACGGCGCAAAAGGCAGGCCTCAAACAGGTACGTTCGCTGCTGCAGAGCGGCAATCTGGTGTTCGACGCCGGCGCCAAGGCGCCGGCTGCCGTCGAGCGGCTGCTCGAAACCGCCTGCAGCAAGACCTTCGGCCTGAAGACCGAAGTCTATGTCCGTAGCTCTGCGGATTTCGGCACCCTCGTCGCCGGCAACCCCTTTGTCCGCGAAGCCGCGAACCAACCGAGCCGTCTGCACGTGATCTTCCTGCGCGCTGCGCCGCCGCCCGAGGCGTTCCAGGCCTTGCAAGCCTCGGTCAAGGGCCCGGAAATCGTGCGCCCGGGCGGGCGTCATGCCTATGTCTACTACCCGGACGGCATGGGCACGTCGAAGCTGACGCTGGCTGTGATTGCGCGGCATCTGGGAATGCCGGGAACGGCGCGCAACTGGAACACCGTGCTGAAGCTGGCCGCCCTCGCCTCGGCGTAGAACCGAAGCGGCGGTTACGCCTTGCGCCATCGGCAACGCCGACAATTACCCACTATGGGTAACCAAACGATGAACAACCGGCGGCCCGAAAAGCAAAATTAACTTCTTGCCACGTAATTTGTTCCACGGGATTTGTACGCAGCGGCCGAGTGGGAGTGGCCATGTGATGGCACAACCAAGACTCAATCTCAAAAACGTCACGACGCTTCTGGTCGACAGCGATCACTTCACGCGTGGCCTCGTGGCGCAAATGTTGCGCGGCTTCGGCATGGACTCCCCGACCGTCGGCGAGACCGGCGCGCAGGCCAAGCATCACCTCAGCCATCACTATGCCGACCTGATCATCGTGGAAGCTGCCCTGCCCGACATGGAGAGCCCCGATCTGATCCGCTGGATCCGTCGCCAGGAAAAGAGCCCCTTCCGTTTCGTGCCGATCATCGTGCTGTCGGGTTATACGCAGTTGCGCCTCGTCTCCGCGGTGCGCGACGCCGGCGCCAATTTGGTCGTCAAGAAACCGGTGTCACCGTCGGGCTTGTATGACCGCATCTCCTGGGTCGCGCGCACTGTGCGCCCGTTCATCGAAGCCGGCGACTTCATCGGGCCCGACCGCCGCTTCAAGGACATTCCGCCGCCGGACGGCGAACTCAAGCGCGAATCCGATATGTCCACCAATGATAGCGATACCGTCAGCGAACAACAGAAACTTAACTCCGCAGCGGCTTAACTGCGTAGAGCGAAAGAGGCGGTCATGGCCGGCAAGGCAAAAAAGAAAGTCTTCTTCCCCAAGACGCGGCTCGCCGAACTCGCCGCGCGCGCCGGCGGCGTCACGCGCGACGACGCGATCGACGGCGCGATGACGAGCCTGGAGGGCATGCGCGAACTGGCCGATGCCGAAATCCGCAGCTCCATCGCTGCGATGGAAGGCATCGTCTTCACCCGCAATGCCGACGACACGCTGGACGACGGTCAGATGAACGCCATCCTGCGCCACGCCGACCAGGTGGTCACGTTGGCCGGCACGTTCTGCTATGGCGCGCTCGACACCGCCGCGCGCAGCCTCTGCGACGTCGCCGACGGCTTGCTGCGCGCCGGCATGCACGATCGCAAGCCCGTCGCCGTCCATGTCCAGACCATGCATCTTCTGGCGCCGGGCGGCATGACGCTGTCCCCGGAGCACGCCGAATTGATGCTGGGCGAACTGGCCAAGGTCACCAATCACTTCAATTTCGGCTCGCTGGCGGCGACCTTGACCCATGACGCCGACGAGATCGTCGCGGCCGCGCAGTAGGGGCCTCGGGACGCAGCGGCGGCGAAAACGGCGGAAAACGCCCGTTTTTGCGGCGCTTGACAGATTTATGCTCAGATGTAGCATAACGGCTATGTGAAACCGGCGCTTCAAGCCGGTTCTTTTGCCTCCTATATATACTCAAGTTGAGTATTATTAGGACGCAAACGGGAGACGCCAGGATGGCAACCGAGCTGGTCTATACGCCCGAGATCGCGCAGGCGACGCGTGCGCTTTACGCCAAGGTGGCGCATGTGGTGCCGCAGGTCGAATGGCCGGTGTTCGCGCCGCTCATCGCCGAGATCAACCGGCTGAAGCGCGAGCGTGGCGCCGTCATCCTCGGCCATAACTATATGACACCGGAGATCTTCCACTGCGTCTCCGACGTCGTCGGCGACAGCCTGGCGCTGGCGCGCGAGGCTGCCCGCACCGACGCCAAGGTGATCGTGCAGGCCGGCGTTCATTTCATGGCCGAGACCTCCAAGATCCTCTGCCCCGACAAGACCGTGCTGATCCCCGACGTTCGCGCCGGCTGCTCGCTCGCCGCTTCGATCACCGGCGCCGATGTGCGCCTCTTGCGCCAGAAATATCCCGGCCTGCCGGTCGTGACCTATGTGAACACCTCCGCCGAGGTGAAGGCGGAAAGCGATGTCTGCTGCACCTCGTCCAACGCGGTCGCGGTGGTCGAGGAGATCGCCCGCGAATTCGGCACAGACAGCGTGATCATGATTCCCGACAAGTACCTGGCGCAGAACGTCGCCAATCTCACCGGCGTCAAGGTCATCGCCTGGGAAGGCGCCTGCGAGGTGCACGAACGCTTCACGGCCGCCGAGATCCGCGACTATCGCCAGGCGCACCCCGGCATCGTGGTGCTGGCGCATCCCGAGTGCCCGCCCGAGGTCGTCGCGGAAGCCGACTTCGCCGGCTCGACCGCGGCGCTGATCGGCTATGTCGGCACCCACAAGCCCCGGCGCGTCGTGATGATCACCGAATGCTCGATGAGCGACAATGTCGCCGCCGAGCATCCCGACATCGAATTCATCCGACCCTGCAACCTGTGCCCGCACATGAAGCGCATCACGCTCGATAAGATCCTCCATTCGCTCCAGACGATGACCACCGAAGTGACGGTCGAAGCCGCCGTCGCGGTTCGCGCCCGGCGCGCCATCGACCGCATGCTGGCCGTCAAGCTGCCCCTGCAGAAAGCCGCCTGATGACCCGTCCCATCGACAGCATCATCGAATGCCGGGGCGCGCTGATCCTCGGCGCCGGCGTCGCCGGCCTGTTCGCCGCGCTCAAGCTGTCGCCGTTTCCCGCAACGATCCTCGCCGGCACGCGGCCGGGCATCTCCGGCTCCAGCGCCTGGGCCCAGGGCGGCATCGCGGCCGCGGTCGGCGACGGCGACAGCTGGCAGAGCCACGCCGCCGACACGATGGCGGCCGGCGCCGGCCTTTGCGACCGCGGCATCGCCAACCTTGTGGCGTTCGAAGCCGCCGCCCGCATCGAGGATCTCATCGCCTATGGCGCGCCGTTCGATCGGACGGCCGACGGCAGCCTGGCACTCGGCCGCGAGGCAGCGCACAGCGCCAAACGCATCGTGCATGTCAAAGGCGACCGTGCCGGCGCGGAGATTTCCCGCGTCCTCGCCGAACGCGCGCTGGCGACGCCGTCGATCACGCTGCTCGAAGGCTTCCACGCCGTCGAGCTGGCGCTGGAGGACGGACGCGTCTGCGGCCTGTTCGCCCGCACCGGCATCGGCGCGCAGGCGCGGCTCGTCCTGTTCCGCAGCCCGGCCGTCGTCTTCGCCACCGGCGGCCTCGGCGCGCTCTACGCCGTAACCACCAATCCCCTGGAATCGCGCGGCGAAGGCCTCGGCATGGCGGCGCGCGCCGGCGCCATCGTCGCCGATCCGGAATTCGTGCAGTTCCACCCCACCGCCATCGACATCGGCCGCGATCCGGCGCCGCTCGCCACCGAAGCCCTGCGCGGTGAAGGCGCGATCCTGGTCGACGAGGCCGGCCGCCGCTTCATGGCGGGCGTCCATCCCGATGCGGAACTGGCACCGCGCGACGTCGTCGCCCGTGCGCTCCACAGCGAGATCGCCGCCGGCCACAAGACCTTTCTGGATTGCACCCGGGCCATCGGCGGCGCCTTCGCGCAGCGCTTTCCGACCGTCTACGGCGCCTGCAAATCTGCCGGCATCGATCCCGCCCTGCAGCCCATCCCGGTCGCGCCGGCGGCGCACTACCACATGGGCGGCATCTCGAGCGACCCGCGCGGGCGCAGCTCACTGGGCGGTTTGTGGGCAGTCGGCGAATGCGCCGCCAGCGGCCTGCACGGTGCCAATCGTCTCGCGTCGAACTCGCTGCTGGAAGCGATCGTCTTCGCCGCCCGCGCCGCCGAAGACGTCGCCGCCACCGTCATCGCCCGTCCCGGACACGGCACCCCGCCGGCGCCCGAGCGCTTCGCCGCACCGGCGCCGCCGCATGTGCTGCGCGATGCGATGACGCGCCTGGTCGGCCTGGAGCGCGACGAAGCGGGCCTCGTCGAGGCCCTCGCCGTCATCGCCCAGGTCGAACGCGCCGGCGGCAGCGAGCCGGCTCTGCTCAACATGACCGCCGCCGCGAAGCTGGTGACCGCCGCCGCCCTGGTGCGCCGCGAGAGTCGCGGCGGCCACTATCGCAGCGATCATCCGGCAGCAGCTGCCGAGGCGCGGCGCTCGTTCATGACCCTGGCTCAGGCCGAAACAATCACGCAAGCACGGACGGACGCGCAGAGCCGGCGCGCCGCGCGCGGATGACCGACATCGCCGTCACGCGTCCGCCGCATGCGCTGCTGGTCGAACCCATCGTGCGCCGCGCGCTGGAGGAAGATCTCGGCCGCGCCGGCGACATCACCAGCGAACTCACCGTGGCGCCGCAGACGCAGGCGAAAGCCAAGCTGATGGCGCGCAAAGCCGGCACCATCGCGGGCCTGATCGCCGCCGAAAGCGCTTTCCGCCTCGTCGATCCGGCACTTTCGTTCGACCTCCGGGCGCCGGACAGTTCGATCGTCGAGGCCGGCGCCGTCCTCGCGATCGTCGCGGGATCCGCCCGCTCGCTGCTGAGCGCCGAGCGCGTGGCGCTGAATTTCGCCGGCCACCTGTCCGGCGTCGCCACCGCGACGCGCGCGCTGGTCGATGCTGTGGCGGGGACCGGGGCGCGTATCGTCTGCACCCGCAAGACCACGCCGGGTCTTCGCATCCTGGAGAAATATGCCGTGCGCTGCGGCGGCGGCTTCAACCACCGCTTCGGCCTCGACGACGCCGTGCTCATCAAGGACAACCACCTCGTCGCCGCCGGCGGCATCGCGCCCGCCATCGCCCGCGTCCGCGCCGGCCTCGGCCACATGGCGAAGATCGAGCTCGAGGTCGATACCCTCGCCCAGCTCGAAGAGGCGCTCGGTCTCGGCATCGACACCATCCTGCTCGACAACATGGCGCCGCAGATCCTGCGGCAGGCCGTGGCGCTGACCAAAGGCCGCGCCACGCTCGAAGCGTCCGGCAACGTCACGCTGGCCACCGTCCGCGCCATTGCCGAGAGCGGCGTCGACTACATCTCCTCGGGGGGGATCACACACAGTGCGCCCAATCTGGACCTCGGTTTGGACTTCGAGGGCTGACGGATCGGGCGGACGGAGCCATGCCATGCATCCCGCGACGGTCGCCCTCACCCTGATTGCGCTGACGCTGGCGTTTTGTGCCGCCGCGCCGCTGTTTTCTCCGCCGCTTCGCCTGCGCGAGACGTCGCAGTCCTTTCCGGGGCAGCAGAAATACTGGCTGCGTCATCCGGCCGATGGCGACGCGCGGCGCGGACTTTTCACGGTCGGCACCCGCTATCGCATCAAGGCCGACCTGGTGCAGAGGCACGCGCGATTTGCCGATGGCGAGGTTCTGACCTTCCGCCGCGCGGACTACAGCCGCTTCGATCACGCCTATGTCTATTGCTTCCAGCACGCCGATGGGCGGGTGGCCGACTGGTGGCTGTCCGATTGCGAGCCGGTCGAGAAATCGCAAGCCTATTTCGAAGCACTGGTCTGATACATTGACCACGTCCATCCGCGCGCACCGCGATGGATTGAGCGTCCAACCATCGCTACAGTGTGCCCGGAAAAATCGGGAGACGCACATGGATCTTCATCTCAAGGGCAAGAACGCCGTCATTTTGGGCGGCACGCGCGGCATCGGTCGGGCGATCGCGGAGACCTTGGCCGCCGAAGGCGCCAATGTCGGATTATGCGCCCGCAATGCCGACCAGGTCCGCGACGCGGTTGGGGCGCTGAAGGACAAGGGCGTCAAGGCGACCGGCGCTTCGGTCGACATCATGGACGGCGCGGCGCTCAAGGCCTGGGTCGCCAAGGCCGGCGGCGAACTCGGCGGCATCGACATCCTGGTCTCCAACGCAGGCGCCATGGCGCAGGGCGGCGATCCGGCGTCCTGGGAGCAGAACTTCAGGCTCGACGTGCTGGGCATGGTCAACGCCTTCGACGCCGCCAAGCCCTTCCTGGAGAAGGCCGCCGCCACCCATGGCGACGCCGCCTTCGTCATCATCTCGTCGGTCTCCGCCGCCGAGACCGACAACGGCAGTTCGTACGGCCCGATCAAGGCGGCGCTGATCCACTATGCCAAGGGTCTGGCGCGGCAATACGCCAAGGCGCATATCCGCACCAATGTCGTCTCGCCCGGCACCGTCTATTTCGAGGGCGGCGTCTGGAACCAGATCGAGAAGGGCATGCCCGCCGTGTTCAAGGGCGCCATGGAGCGCAATCCGACGGGGCGCATGGCGACGCCGCAGGACATCGCCAACGCCGCGGTGTTCCTCGCCAGTCCCGCCTCGTCCTTCACCACCGGCATCAACATGCTGGTGGACGGCGCGATCAGCCGGCGCGTGAACTTCTAGAGCGTTCGGCCTGCAAGCAAAAACGCCGGAGCGTTATGCGCGCTCCGGCGTTTTCTCCTGGAACGCCCACGGAAAGTCTAAGCGCCGTTCATCCGGGCATGGCCGCGGCGGTAGAAGATGTGGTTGCCGATCTGCACGGTGCGGACATAGCCCGACCATTCCGGCTGTACCGCCGAGGTGTGGAACGCCACGGCGCCGCCGGTCGCGTTGTCGAGCTGCTCCTCGTTGGCCATGATCCGCGCCGCCAGCGCCTGCGCCTCGCGCCACGGGCCGGCCTCGTGATTGGCCTCGCGCGAGCCGTCGCACGCGAACGAGAACTGGCAGGCGCCGCTTTCGACGCCCTCATAGACCACGGCGCAGATCGAATGGCCGTAATTGCCGGTGTTCATGCGGTGGAACACGACCTCGGCGACCGCCTTCTGGCCGTCCGCACCCTCGCCCCGGGCTTCGTAATACATCACCTCGGAGAGGCATTCGTGCTCCTGCAGCAGGCGCGCCAGCACCACATTGGTGGCGGTGCCGCGCATCGCGATCGGCGCCGGAATGGCGGGCGCCTGAACGACGTGCACGACCGGCTTTTCGACCGCGACGACGCGTACTTCATCCGTACGCGGATGAGCGTTCAGCGAAGCGCCGACCGCGGCGCTCGCCGTGGCCAGCACGATGGCGAGTGCGCCGACCAGAACGCGGTCGGAGCGCGACAGGGCATCGTTGGTTTTCTTGATCATCGGCTTTCTGACTCTTTCGGATTTCGTTGACGTAAAATAAAACCGAACAGCCCCCGCCCTTGCTTTGACAAAAGTGACGCGGCTTCTGCCTAGGAAAATCCGAATCGTCAAATTAAATATTTCGGATTCGTGACACAGCGTCATTTGACGCCGGAAAATCCAGCGTTTCCCTGTGCCGTCCGTATACGGATCAGTCCTGTTCGTTGCGCTTTGTCAACGCGGCCTGCGCCGCCGCAAGACGCGCGACGGGCACGCGGAACGGCGAACACGAAACGTAATCGAGGCCCGAGTCGTGACAGAATCGGATCGACTCGGGATCGCCGCCATGCTCGCCGCAGATGCCGAGCTTCAGATCGGGGCGCACGGCGCGGCCGCGTTCCGCCGCGATCCTCACCAGCTCGCCGACACCGTCGACGTCGATCGTGACGAAGGGATCGCGCGCGATGATGCCCTTGTTGAGATAGTCGGTGAGGAACATGCCGGCGTCGTCGCGGGAGATTCCGATCGTGGTCTGCGTCAGATCATTGGTGCCGAAGGAGAAGAACTGCGCCGTCTGCGCGATCTCGGCCGCCCGCAGCGCCGCCCGCGGCAGCTCGATCATCGTTCCGATGAGGTAGGACGGCAGCGCGCCGCGTTCGGCCTTGACGGCGGCGGCGACGGCATCGATGCGCTCCTTGATGCGGTCGAGTTCGGTCTTGAAGCCGACCAGCGGCACCATGATCTCGAGCTGCACGGCTCCGCCGCCGCCCGCTTCGACGTTGAGCGCCGCTTCCAGGATGGCGCGGACCTGCATCTCGTAGATCTCGGGATAGGTGATGCCGAGCCTGACGCCGCGATGGCCGAGCATCGGATTGGATTCGTGCAGCGAGATCGCCCGCGCCCGCAGCTTGGCCGGGTCGCTGCCCGCGGCGCGCGCCACTTCGGCGATCTCCTCGTCCTTCTGCGGCAGGAATTCGTGCAGCGGCGGATCGAGCAGGCGGATGGTGACCGGCAGGCCTTCCATGGCGCGGAAGATGCCCTCGAAATCCTGGCGCTGCATCGGCAGCAATTTCGCCAGCGCCGATTTGCGCTCGGCCTCGACGTCGGCGAGGATCATCTGGCGCACCGCGACGATGCGGTCGGCCTCGAAGAACATGTGCTCGGTACGGCACAGGCCGATGCCTTCCGCGCCGAATTTGCGCGCCGTGATCGCATCGCCCGGCGTGTCGGCATTGGTGCGCACCTTGAGCGTGCGGATCGCGTCGGCCCAGCCCATCAGGATGCCAAAATCGCCGGTCAGCTCCGGCTGGCGCAGCTCGACGCGGCCCTTGAACACCGAACCGCTGGCGCCGTCGATGGTGATGATGTCGCCGCGCCGTATCGTGTGCTTGCCCGCTACCATGATGCCGCCGGCACTGTCGATCTTCAGCATGCCGGCGCCGGAGACGCAGGGCCGCCCCATGCCCCGCGCCACCACGGCCGCGTGGCTCGTCATGCCGCCCCGCGCCGTCAGGATGCCGCGCGCCACATGCATGCCGTGGATGTCGTCCGGGCTGGTTTCGGTGCGCACCAGGATGACGTCGCGGTGATCGGCGGCAAGCCGCGCCGCCTCGTCGGCGGTGAACACGACCTCGCCGGTGGCCGCGCCCGGCGATGCCGCCAGCCCGACGGCGATCTGCTCGCGCGGCGCATTGGGATCGAGCGTCGGGTGCAGCAGCTGGTCGAGCGCCGCGGGATCGACGCGTCCGACCGCCATCCGCCGGTCGATCAGGCCCTCGCGCTCCATGTCGACCGCGATCTTGAGCGCCGCTTCCGCCGTGCGCTTGCCGCCGCGCGTCTGCAGCATGAAGAGCCTGCCTTCCTGCACCGTGAATTCGAGGTCCTGCATGTCGCGGTAATGCGTCTCGAGCCGGGCGCAGATGGCGCTGAGCTCTGCGAAGGCCTTCGGCATCGCCTCTTCCATCGACGGTTTGCGGCCGCCCTGGCGCTCGCGCACGATCTTGGAGATCGACTGCGGCGTGCGGATGCCGGCCACCACGTCCTCGCCCTGCGCGTTGATCAGGAACTCGCCATAGAGCAGATGCTCGCCGGTCGACGGATCGCGGGTGAAGGCGACGCCGGTCGCCGAGGTCTCGCCGCGGTTGCCGAACACCATGGCCTGCACCGTGACCGCCGTGCCCCATTCCTCGGGGATGTTGTGGATGCGGCGATAGGTCCGGGCGCGCGGACTGTGCCACGAGCCGAACACCGCGCCGATCGCGCCCCACAACTGCTCGTGGACGTCCTCGGGAAACGGCCGCCCCAGTTCCCTGGCGACGCGCGCCTTGAACATCTCGGCGATCTTTTTCAGGTCGTCGGCGGAGAGTTCGGTGTCGAGGTCGAAGCCCTTGTCTTCCTTCTCGCTGTCGAGGATCTCCTCGAACAGCGCGTGCTCGACGCCGAGCACCACGTCGGAATACATCTGGATGAAGCGGCGATAGGAATCGTAGGCGAAACGCGCGTCGCCGGTGAGCTTCGCCAGCCCCTCGGTGGTCTCGGCGTTGAGCCCCAGGTTCAGCACCGTGTCCATCATGCCCGGCATCGAGACCCGCGCGCCCGAGCGCACCGAGACCAGCAGCGGCCGCGCCGCGTCGCCCAGCCGGCCATGCGCGAGTTCCCCGACGCGCGCCAGCGCCGCCTCGACCGCGCCCTTCATTTCGGCCGGATAGGTCTCGCCGTGATCGTAGAAATAGGTGCAGGCCTCGGTGGTGATGGAGAAGCCCGGCGGCACCGGCAGCCCCAGATTGCTCATCTCGGCCAGGTTCGCGCCCTTGCCGCCGAGCAGGTTCTTCATCGCCGCATCGCCCTCGGCCTTGCCGTCGCCGAAGGAATAGACCCACTTTGCCATCGCCAAGCCCAACCGTTGATCAAATACCGTCATGGCCGCCCTCCGAGGCGGCCATCCATCAGCCGCGTGTCCACGCGGCAAATGACTCTTTCCTTTCGATGGATGGCCGGGTCAAGCCCGGCCATGACGAAAGGGGGTTAAGTCCGCAATCTTAGAGAAATCCCCGTTCTGCGCTAACGTCGCGACGCCACACCCGCGAGACTCACCCATGTCCCAGAACCCCATCTTCCTGCCCATGGGCGTGCTCGCCTTCTGGACCTTCGCGGTGCTGCTGCTGATCCCGTTCCGCCGCTTCCGGGCCAGCTTCGCCGGCTCGGTCACGCGCGACGACTTCAAGTTCGGCGAATCGAGCAACGTGCCGGGCCATGTCTCCATCCCCAACCGGGCGATGATGAACCTGCTCGAGCTGCCGGTCCTGTTCTACGTCGTCTGCCTGATGTTCTTCGTCACCAATCGGGTCGACGCTACGGTGCTCCAGATCGCCTGGGCCTATGTCGGCTTCCGCTTGGCCCAGACGCTGATCCACATCACCTACAACAACGTCATCCACCGCCTGACCATGTTCGCGGTGAGCAATTTCATCCTGGTCAGCCTGTGGGGCATGTTCTTCCTGCAGGTGATGACGAACCACGCGTAACTCGGCGCCTTGCGGCGGGAATTGTGGCAAGGCCGGCATGCAGGACGTGATAGTGTGGGCGCGCCCAGGTCTTCGGCTTCACGCAAGGAATGGAAAACACCATGGCACTCAGGAAATACATCATCGAGCGCGACATCCCGGCCGTCGGCTCCTTCGAGCGCGAGCAGCTGAAGGGCGCGGCCGCCAAGTCGAACGAGGCATTGCGTGCCATCGGCCCCGACATCCAGTGGCAGGAAAGCTTCGTCGCCGCC
Organism: Rhizomicrobium sp.; assembly: GCA_035570795.1. Taxonomy (GTDB): domain Bacteria; phylum Pseudomonadota; class Alphaproteobacteria; order Micropepsales; family Micropepsaceae; genus Rhizomicrobium. The sequence goes on along the minus strand of DATMKZ010000069.1, from coordinate 47,673 downwards.
GACAAGACGTTCTGCGTCTACCTCGCCAAGGACGAAGCCACGATCCGCAAACACGCCGAACTCAGCGGCTTCCCCGCGACCAGGATCACCGAAGTGCGCAAGATGATCGACCCGACGACGGAGCGCGATGGGGCGTAAGCTTCGCTCTCACGCGACGCCGCACCGTTGTCATCCCCGGCTGAGCATTGCGAAGCAATGCGAAGGGAAGGGGATCCAGGCGGATAGACCGGGCGTGATCTAACCGCCTGGGTCCCCTTCCCTCGGCTCGCTGCGCGCGCCTCGCCGGGGATGACAGCGGTGCATTACCCCTCGATCTTCGAAAAATCCGCGACTTGATGCAGCGTTGCACGCAGCGCGCCGAGCAGATTCAGCCGGTTCGCGCGAACCACTTTGTCGTCGGCGTTCACTTTGACCTTGTCGAAGAACGCATCGACCGGCGCCCTGAGTCCCGCCATCACCAACATCGCGCCGGCGAAGTCTTCCTTTTCGAGCGCCGGAGCGATCTCAGCCTTCGCCGCCGTCAGCGCCGCGAACAGCGCCTTCTCCGCCGGCTCGCTCAGATGGCTCTCCTCGACCTCGCCGAAATACCCCTGCCCGTCCTTCTTCTCTTCGGCCTTCAAGATATTCGCGGCCCGCTTGTAACCCGCGAGCAGGTTCGCGCCATCGTCGGACTTCAAGAACGCCTGCAACGCTTCGACGCGGGCGACGAGGCGAACGAGATCGTCCTCGTTGCCGAGAGAGAACACGGCATCGATCAAGTCGTGGCGTGTGCCTTTTTCACGGAGCGCAACTTTGAGACGGTCGGCGATAAATGAGAGTAATCCAAACTCGACCTCAACAAACTTTCCAATGCTTTCGAGACCCATTTCGGATGGCCCGACCTTCGCCAAGCGCGCGTGCATCTCGTCAATCACGTCAGGTCGTGCAAATCCAAGTTGCTCGACCCTCGCCGCGGCGCGTTCCACTTCGCGACTCACGCGCGACGCGACGAAATCGAGATGGATTTCGCCGGCAATGTGTAAGATAGGCTGAAGTTCGATGCGGTATCCGTTCTCTAGAATAGTCCGCACAAGCCCAATAGCCGCTCGACGTAACGCAAATGGGTCTTTTGAACCCGTAGGTTGCTCATCGACCAAGAAAAATCCAAACAGCGTGTCGATTTTATCTGCCAGAGAAACGGCGGCCGCTAAGGGTGCGTCGGTCACTGCGTCTGCAAGTCCGACCGGGCGATAATGGTCACGAATTGCTCGAACGATATCGGCATCTTCGCCGTCGTTTTGAGCATAGTAGCCTCCCATTAGCCCTTGGAGTTCCGGAAATTCGCCCACGATACCGGTTGTTAGGTCCGCTTTGCTCAAAACCCCAGCACGACGAGCTTTGTCGGCATTGTTTTCATTTTGACCCAGCGCGATAGCTATCTCGCCAGCCAACATTCCGATGCGACGAGCACGCTGGTACTGCGTGCCTAGTTTCGCGTGAAAAACAATGTTGCGCAGTGATTTGACTCGCGCCTCCAGCCGCGTCTTGCGGTCCTGGTTCCAGAAGAACTTCGCGTCCGACAGGCGCGCGCGCAGCACGCGCTCGTTGCCGGCGACGATCTGCTTGCCGCCGTCCCCGGCCACCATGTTGGCGACCAACGCGAAGCGACCCGCCATTTTGCCGCTGGTATTTTCGGAAGATGGGGGCTCGCGCAGCGCGAAATATTTCTGGTGCACCCGCATCGCGGTCTGCAGAATCTCCGCCGGCACGTCCATGAACTGGTTCTCGATGGTGCCGAGCAGCACCACCGGCCATTCCGCCAGCCCCGCGACCTCGTCGAGCAAGCCTTCGTCCGGGATCGGCTCCAGCCCATGGATGAACGCGGCCTGCCTGATGCCGTCGGCGATGACCGCCTTGCGCTCCTGGGCATCCAGCATCACATGCGCGGCGCGCAGCTTCTTCTCATAGTCCTCGAAACGCTTGACCGTGATCGCGCCGGGCGACAGGAAGCGGTGGCCGCGCGTGACGGCGCCGCTGGTCACGCCTGCGAAGGCGAACGACACGACCTCGCCGTCCAGCGTGCACAGGATGGAATGCAGCGGCCGCACCCAGCGCACCGGCGCATTGGTCTTCTGGGGCCAGCGCATCGATTTGGGCCAGGGCAGCCTGGCGAGCGCATCGGGCAGGAACTCCGCGATGACATCGGCGGTGGCACGGCCCTTCAGATCGATGATCGCGACATAGAATTCGCCCTTGCCGTCGTCGCGCTTTTCGCAATCATCGAGCCTGACGCCCGCCGAACGCAGGAAACCGTCTATCGCCTTGGCCGGCGCGGTGAGGCGTGGACCCTTCTTCTCCTCGCGCACGTCGGGCTGCTTGGCCGGCAGGCCCGCCACCGCCAGCGTCAGCCGCCGCGGCCCCGCGAACGCCTTGACGCCCTCGAACAGCAGCCCGCGATCCGACAGCGCGCCCACGACCAGGCGCTCGAGATCCTTCGCCGCCTGCGCTTGCATGCGCGCGGGGATTTCTTCGCTGAACAGTTCGAGGAGGAAGTCAGACACAGCTGCCATCCTTCCCCAAATTCGTCATGGCCCGGCTTGTCCGGGCCACCCAATTTTCTTTTTCGGGGAAAATGGGTCGCCCGCATAAAGCGGGCGATGACGGTGATGGGGTAAATACAATGAACATCAGCCGGACCTCGGCTTGCCGTCGCGCGGTTGATAGGCCCCTTGCGGCGTCGCCAGCCACGCCTCGCAGCACGCCTTGGCCAGCGCCCGCACCCGCCCGATATAGGCGGCGCGTTCCGTCACCGAGATCACGCCGCGCGCGTCGAGCAGGTTGAAGGCGTGGCTCGCCTTGATGCACTGGTCATAGGCCGGCAGCGCCAGCTTCTTGTTGCCGCTGACGAGTTCGACGCACTGCTTCTCGGCGTCCTTGAAATGCTGGAACAGGATGTCGGTATCGGCCATCTCGAAATTGTAGGCGGAGAATTCCTGCTCGGCCTGGTGGAACACCTCGCCATAGCGCACGATCTCGCCGTCCGGCGCTTCGTTGAACGCGAGGTCGTAGACGAACTCGACGTTCTGCACATACATGGCGAGCCGCTCGAGGCCGTAGGTGATCTCCGCCGACACCGGATCGCAGTCGATGCCGCCGACCTGCTGGAAATAGGTGAACTGGGAAATCTCCATCCCGTCGCACCACACCTCCCAGCCCAGCCCCCAGGCGCCCAGCGTCGGGCTTTCCCAGTCGTCTTCGACGAAGCGGATGTCGTGCAGCGCCGGATCGAGCCCCAGCGCCCGCACGCTCTCCAGGTAGAGGTCCTGGATGTCGGCCGGCGCCGGCTTCATGATCACCTGGAACTGGTAATAGTGCTGCAGCCGGTTGGGGTTCTCGCCATAGCGCCCGTCCTTCGGCCGCCGCGACGGCTGGACATAGGCGGCGCGCCACGGCCGGGGCCCCAGCGCGCGCAGCGTCGTCGCCGGGTGAAACGTGCCCGCGCCCATCTGGTCGTCGTAAGGCTGCAGGATCAGGCAGCCCTTGGAGGCCCAGAAGCTCTGCAGCGTCAGGATCAGTTCCTGGAAAGTCTTGGTTCGGGCCATGATTCGCAGCGTTTCAAACGAGGCGGCGGACGCTACAGTCGGTCCCGGGCGAGAACAAGCCGCGCCCCGCGCAAACCGGAGATGCCCATGAAGACGCCCCGCCTGCTGCTGGCCGCCGCCGCCGCGCTATCCCTCATCGGCGCGGCCCAGGCCCTGCCCGGCTACCACATGCTGCGGAGCGTCACCCTCGGCGGCGATACCTTCTGGGACGCCATCACGCTGGACGGCGTCCACCAGCACCTCTTCATCACCCATGGCAGCCATGTCGTGGTCGTGGACAGCCGGACCTATGCCGTCCTCGGCGACCTTTCGGGCGTCACCGGTGCGCACCAGGTCGCGGTGGCGCCGTCCAGGGGCTTCGCCACCTCCGGCCTGAGCAACAGCGTCGTCGTCTTCGATCCGGCGTCGCTCAAGGTCACCGGCACGATCGCGGTCGGCACAAGGCCCGACGGCGTGCTCTACGACCCCTTCACCCACCGCGTCTTCACCTTCAACGCCGGCTCCAAGGATGCGACCGTCATCGACGTCGCCTCGGGCACGGTCGACGGTACGATCCCGCTCGGCGGCAAGCCGGAATTCGCGGTCACCGACGGCGCCGGCCATGTCTACGACAATATCGAGGACACCGCCGAGTTGGTGCAGATCGATCCGAAAAAGATGGAAGTCGTACAGCGCTGGCCGCTGGCGCCCTGCGTCAGCCCGTCGGGCCTCGCCATCGACAAGGCCCGCGCCCGCCTTTTTGTCGCGTGCGAAAACGAGATGATGGCGGTGGTCGACGCCAGGACCGGCAAGGTCCTCACCACGATCCCGACCGGCAAGGGCGCCGACGGCGCGGCCTACGATCCCGTCACCCGCAACGTCTTCATCCCCAATGGCGAAGGCATCATGACGGTGATCCAGCAGTCGAACGGCGACCGCTATCGCGTGCTGCAAAGGCTCTCGACCCAGTTCGGCGCCCGCACCATCGAGATCGATCCGGCGACGCACCGCATCTTCACGGTGACCGCCGACCTGACGCCCGATCCGGGCAAGCGCCCGCCCTACAAGATGACGCCGGGCAGTTTCCGGCTTTTGATATATGGGAAGTAGCGTGCGCCTCCTTCTACCCTTTGCCCTGCTCGCCGTCCTCGCTTGTGGCGCGCCGGCCGACAACGCGGCGCCGCCGCCCGATCCCGACCTCGGAACCGACATTGTGGCCGGCGCCGCCATGGACGGATCGCTCTTCCTGCTCGGCGAAGGCAGCGACAGGTCGCGGGCAGGAACGCTGGTCAGTTTCCGGCTGTCCGATGGCGCACGGACCATTCAATTGCGGAATGTGATTGCGATCCACAAGGCGGGTGAGCACCTGTGGGCCTTTGCCAAGACCGCACAACCGCAACTCTACAGGCTCATGGAGTGGCGCAACGGGGCCTTCGCCGGCGTCTCCACCATCGCCTTCGGCTGGCGCAACACGCCGCTTGCGCTGACCGACATCGCTGGCCATCCCGCCGTGCTCGGCACGCGATCGGTTCGCCGGTTCGATGGCGCGGCATGGCAAAATGTCGGGTTCGACGACGACACGAGCAACCCCACCTGGGGCTATGCTTCGGTCGGTGCGCCCGCGGCCGGAAGATACCTCTATATCGGCTTCAACCGCGGCGAGTGGGGCGGCGGCCTCAAGCGTGTCGATCTTGCGAGCGGAAAAGTAGAGGTCATCGAGAACCACGCGCATGCGGCCGGCTCGATGTCTTCGGTGCTCGAGAGCGATCTCGATCCGGTGCAAGCGATAATTCCGGATCCGGCGCGCAATGATTGCGTTCTCATCGCCATTGGACTGGTCCATATGATGGCGAGCGGTCGTGTGGACCGCGTATGCGGCCTGGAAGCCTCGATCGTCTTCGATCCGGTCAAGATCAACCAGTATCCCGGGGGGAATCTCGCCGACGAACAGGCATTCTTCGGACTGATCGCGACCGGAAACGGCTATTGGGCAGCGAGTGATGAGGGCGTCTACCACTTCGGACCGCCATGGGAACCTGGACCGGTACCGGAGCCCGAGAAATTCCCATTCGGAAAATTCGAGTTCTGGCACGGTCTGTGGGTGACCCGAGGGGTACCCGGCGCGATAGTGCTCGTGACAGAAATAAACCGGCACTTTTCGGTGAATGGCGGCACGCCGCTCATCGTGCCTCTGGACTGACAATCCTGCCGACAGCAAACTGCGGCGATCACGTGGAGGTTTCGATGACTGAGAATTTGACCGGCGCCGACCGGCGCACGCTGCTGCTCGGCACTGCGGCGACGGCGGCGAGCCTGGTGCTGTCCTCGGTTCCCGCCTTCGCGGCCGACGACATGGCGGACCTCAGGAAATCCATCGCCGACAACCACGCTGCGTCGCTCAAGCGGCTGCAGGACTGGATCGCCCTGCCCTCGATCGCGGCGGAGAACCGCAACACCAAGGAGGGCGCCGAATACATGGCGAACCTGGCGCGCGAGGCGGGCTTTCAGCACGTCGAAGTGGTGCCGACCAGCGGCGTGCCCGGCGTCTTCGCCACCCTCGATGCCGGCGCCACCAAGACCTTCGGCCTCTATTTCATGTACGACGTGAAACAGTTCGACCCGGCGGAATGGTCCTCGCCGCCGCTCGCCGGCGCGCTGGTCGACAAGCCGGATTTCGGCAAGGCGATCGTCGGCCGCGGCGCCGTCAACCAGAAAGGCCCCGAAGCCACCTTCCTCGCGGCGCTGGCGGCGTTCAAGGCCACGGGGCGCAAGCTCCCCGTCAACCTCGTCCTCGTCTGCGAGGGCGAGGAGGAGATCGGCTCGCCGCATTTCCACGAGATCGTGCAGCGCCCCGACATCGCGGCGGCGCTCAAGAAATGCGTCGGCGTCACCATGCCGTCGGCGTCGCAGGACACCACCGGCGGCGTCGGCATCCAGCTCGGCGCCAAGGGCATCATGGAGGCGGAGCTGGTCTCGTCCGGCGCCCATTGGGGCCGCGGGCCGACGCATGACGTGCATTCCAGCCTCAAGGCCGCCGTCGACAGTCCGACCTGGCGCCTGATTCACGCGCTCAACACGCTGGTTTCCGCCGACGGCAACACGCCCGCGGTCGACGGCTGGTTCGAGCATGTCCGGCCGATCAGCCCGCACGAAAAGGCGCTCATCGCCGCCTCGGTGAAGACGCGCAACGAGAAAGCCGAGATGGCCGCGCTCGGCGTCAGCCACTGGATCGACGACCTGCCCTTCGACAAGGCGATGGAGCGGCTCGCCTCGCAGCCGACCATCAACATCGAGGGCCTGGTCGCCGGTTACACCGGGCCCGGCGGCAAGACGATCCTGCCATCGCGCGCCGTCGCCAAGATCGATTGCCGCCTCGTCCCCGACCAGACGCTCGACGAGGCGCGCACCAAGCTGCGCGCCCATCTCGACAAACGCGGCTTCACCGACATCGAGCTCAACGTCTCGGGCGGCTACGATCCGAACCACACCGACGAGATGAGCACGCTGATTCAGTCGGAGATCGCGCTCTATACGCGGCTCGGCTACCCGCCGTCGCTCAGCCCGCGCGGCGCCGGCTCCTGGCCCGGGGTGAACTTCACCGGCGCGCCGCTCCACCTCCCCGCCAGCCATTACGGCATGGGCTACGGCACCGGCGCGCACGCGCCCAACGAGTTCTACGTGATCGAGAGCAGCAATCCGAAGATCTACGGCATGGACGAAGCGGCCTTCGCCTATGTCCAGTACCTCTACCAGATCGCGGCGGCGGGCTAGGCGGCCGCGCCCGGATGCTCGCCCGCGCGCTGCGGCAGGACGAGGATGCACACGACGATGATGGCGGCGAGGATCGCCGACGCCAGCGGCCGGCTGATGTTCAGCCCGCCGCTCGCCAGCGGCTTGTCGAAGAAATCGCCAACCGTTGCGCCCAAAGGTCGCGTCAGGATGAACGCCGTCCAGAACAGCCAGACGCGCGACAGGCGGGTCCAGAAGTAGAGCGCCGCCACCACCGCCAGCAGGGCACCGAACGCCGCCGCGCCGCCGAGATATTCGAGGCCCGAATCCGCCGCCCAGTCGCCCAGCGCCGTTCCCAGCGTCTGCGAGAAGGTAATCGTCACCCAATAGAAGATTTCCACTCGCGGCGTGTTCACCGTCTGCACCGAGACGGTCCCTTCGGCGCGGTACCACGCCGCCAGCGACGCCAGCACGCAGGCGAACAGCAGCGCCGCGCCGCCGGCATAGCCGATGCCGAGCGAGCGATCGGCGAAATCGGCCATCGTGGTGCCCGCCGTGGTCGAGGCGATGATCGTCGCCCAGTACAGCACCGGATGGAATTTCTTCGCCGCGATCTGCACCGCCACCAGCACGACCAGCGCCGTCAGGAAGATCGCGGTGCCGATCAGGTAGCCGAGATTCATCGTCATCGACACCGTGTCGCCGCCGGTCTCGCCCAGCGTGGTGGCGAGTATCTTGATGATCCAGAAGGTCAGCGTCACGGCGGGCACCTTGCTCGCCACCGATTTCGCGTCCATGACAGCCTCGCCGAGCGTTAAGAATTAGTCGCGACTACCCGCTAGAACGTCAACAGCAACGCCGTGTACCAGGTCAGCCTGTCGGTCGCGGCGGCGTTCTGGATGCCGGGTCCGGCCGATGCCATCAGGTGCAGGCTGTCGCTGAGATCGTAGGTCGCGCCGAAACCGAGGCCCGTGCTGGCGCGGCCGCCGCGCGTATCCGCCGACTGGTGGTAGACCTCGGCGCCGATCGCCAGCTTCGGCGTGATCTGGTTGGTGAGCGTCCAGCCGAGCTGGCAGAAATTCTGCGAGTCGCCGCCGCGGTTGAGCGTGCAGCCGCCGCCGCCGAAGGTCGACCAGTGGCCCCATGACCGTCCGATCCACAGCGGCAACAGCAGCGACGCATGCCGCTCGCCTATCTGAGGCGATCCCGCCGGCAGGAAGACGCGCGGAAAGAACGCGACGTCGACGCCGGCATCGTCCTGATGGAGGAATTTGTACTTCGCGGCGAGCTCGACATTGCCGAGCCCCGCCGATCCGCCCGGCCCGCCATACGGACTGTTCCAGGCCAGCGGCAGCACCGCGGTGAGCTGCAGGTCGGGCGCCGCGCCGTAATTGAAATCGATGCCGCCGGCGCCGCTGGCGCCCGCGCGCGTCGTCGTCCCGCCGGCATAGAGATAAATCTCGTAATGCCCGGTGTCGGTCGGCTCGGGATCGTCGGTGACATAGGGCGGCCCGGCCAGCGCCGGACCCGTGGCCAGCGCGAGCGCCGCGAAGGAAAACCCGTTGCGAAGAACGCGCATGCGCCGCCGTCAAATCGTGATCTGCAACGCCATGTACCACGACATACCGTCCGTCATCGTCACATTCTGGATGCCCGGTCCCGCCGAGACCAGCAGATGATAGCGCTCGGACAAGTCATAAATCGCGCCCACGCCCACCGCGGTCGTGTGCAGGCCGAAGCGCGCGCCCGGCGTCGCGTGATAGACCTCCGCACCCAGCTGCAGCGTCGGCCGGATCTGCCACGTCACCGCCCCGCCCAGCAGGCAGAAATCCTGCGACAGCGTATCGTGCGGGAACAGGCAGCCGCCGCCGCCGAACACGCTCCAGTCGCCCCAATCCTTCTGGAACTGCAGCGCCAGCGACGGCACCACGCCGTCGCGTCCCAGCGCCAGGCTGCTATGCGTCGGCAGCGTCAGGCCCGGCACCAGCGCGACGTCGACACCCCAATCGGCCTGGTGGACGAAGCGGTATTTCGCGCCCAGCTGCACGTCGCTGAAGCCCGAGACGGAAGGCGTCCCCGGCGCCTGGGAAAACGCCGACGCGACCGTGGTGCTGAGCTCGAGGTCGTCGGACCAGCCATAGCTCGCATTGACGCCCGCCTCCTCGAAGCTGCCCCCGGTCGCGACCGTGCCGGAGGTGAAGGTGTTGATCTCCCAATGGCCCTTCGCGGTCGGCTCGGGATCGTCCGTCACGAAGGGCGGTCCGGCCAGCGCCGGCGGCGCCAGCCCGGCGCAGAACACCACCGCCCAGCACGCCAGCCGTCTCATGGTTTCACCAGCCGGATCGGGCGCGTGCCGTCCCAGTTCGCGGCGGCGTCGCGGACGCGCGCGAAGAAGGCGCCCTTGCTGCCGGAGATGTCCGACAGTTCGATCACCGTGCCGGGATGGGTCTCGGTGTCGAAATAAACGAAGCGGCCGTCGGGCCCGCCGATCTGTCCTTCCTGTCCGATCTTGAAGCCAAGCCCGACCAGGCGGTCGAAATCGGCCTGGTAGTCGGTCGTCCAATACGACATGTGCTGCAGGCCCTCATGGCCGGCGTCCAGGAAATCGCGCGCCATGCTGGGCGCGTCGTTGCGCTGCTGGATCAGTTCGATCTGCAGGTCGCCGGAATTGGCCAGCGCGATGCTCATGTCGACCTCCGAGGGTTCGCCGCGATAGCGGAACCAGTCCATCCGCACCCGCGCGATGTAGTAGAACGGCCCGACGCCGAGCACATCGGTCCAGTATTTCATCGCCGCCTCGATGTCGCGCACGACATAGCCGTTCTGGCAAACCTTCCCGAATATGCGGCTCATGACGTTCTCCTCAGCGCCAGGCGATCGCCGTCTCGCCGCGCAGCACGGCATCGGCCTCGGACGTGTAGGAGCCATCTTCCTGGTGCAGCACCAGGCCCGGCAGCAGCGCCAGGGGCGTGCGCGAATTCTTCTTCACCTGCAGGAGGACGCGCTTCGCAGGCGCGCCGGCGCGCGGCCACAGGGGATAGACGCCGACGCCCGCCTGCGGCAGCGCCGCCAGCGCCTCGCCCATCCGGTCGGCGCGCAGGATGGCGGTGAAGGTGCCGCCGGCCGCCGTGCGCCGGACGCCGACGCCGAGCCACGCGGCCAGCTGGCCGTCGTCATGCATCGCCTCGGCCCGCAGCGCGTCGGGCGATTGCTCGCCGTCCGCGCCGTGGAACGGCGGATTGCATAGCACATGCGCATAGTCGCGCCGCATGTCGGAGGGCAATGCCAGCGCGTCGACGGTGACGAACACCACGCGGTCGCCGAGGCCGTTCTGCGTCGCATTGCCGTTCGCCAGCGTCACCAGCTCGCTCTCGATCTCGGCGCCGGTCACCGTCACGCCCGCGGCGCGCGCCGCCAGGCACAGGCTCGCCGTCCCCGCGCCGCTGCCCAGCTCCAGCACCGCCTCGCCGGCCTCGGCCGGCACGGCGGCGGCGAGCATCACCGCGTCCAGCCCGGCGCGAAAGCCGTCCGCGAACTGGCGCACCGTCAGTTTGCCGCCGAGGAATCGGTCCGCCGTGACCTCAGGCGGTGCCTGGCGACGCGCCACGCCCTCCTTGAGAAGCGCGAGGCCGCGCTCGAAATCGTCGTCGGCGACCATCAGCCGGCGCGGCAAAATGCCCAGACTGCCGTCCATCACGCTGGCGTTTTCGTCGAATACCACGCTTTGGATTTGTGCCTCGGAAAGCACGCTTTGCGCGAAACTGAGGAGGACCGGGTTGTTGGTCTTGAGGACGGGGCGCATAGGTCTTTTTCGCTTGGGCGGGCTGCGTGAACTGCGGGATCTGGTCGGCTTGACCGCGCCCCTGTCCGCTCCCAATGTCGCAAATGCCGGGTCGTACCGGCAAGGACCGCACGATGTTGAAGCCCGAAATTCGCAAGGCCCGGACCGACGGCGTCTCGCCGGTCGAACGCCTGCATGCGCTGGTGGCGGCCGACATGGCGGCGACCGACCGGATGATCCATGCCCGCATGGGCAGCGCGGTCAACCTGATCCCCGATCTCGCCAGGCACCTGATCGATTCGGGCGGCAAGCGGCTGCGGCCCATGCTGACGCTCGCCGCCGCCCAGATGGGCGGCTACACCGGCGACAAGCACGTCAACCTCGCCGCCGCCGTCGAGTTCATCCACACCGCGACGCTGCTGCATGACGACGTGGTCGACGCCAGCACCCTGCGCCGCGGCAAAGTCGCGGCCAATCTCGTCTGGGGCAACAAGGCGACCGTCCTGGTCGGCGACTTCCTGTTCTCCCGCGCCTTCGAGATGATGGTCGATACCGGCTCCCTGCGCGTGCTCGAGATCCTGGCCGGCGCCTCGGCCATCATCGCCGAGGGCGAGGTGATGCAGCTCAAATCCGAGAGCAATCTCGGCACCACCGAGGAGCACTATCTGAAAGTCGTCGGCGCCAAGACCGCGGCGCTGTTCGCCGCCGCCGCCGAATCCGGCGCCACGCTGTGCCCGCGCGGACCGGACTTCGTCGAGGCCCTGCGCGCCTATGGCGAGAGCCTGGGCATCGCGTTCCAGCTGGTCGACGACGCACTCGACTATTCCGGCCGCCAGGCCCTGATGGGCAAGGCGGTGGGCGACGATTTCCGCGAGGCCAAGGTCACCCTGCCCGTCATCCTCGCCTATGCCCGCGCCGACCAGCAGTCGGAAGTGTTCTGGAAGCGCGTCATCGAGGGCGGCCCGCAAAGCGAGGCCGATCTCGAACGCGCCATCACCTGTGTCGAGGAAACCGGCGCCATCCAGGAGACCATGACCCGCGCCCGCCAGCACGCCGACAACGCCGTGGCCGCGCTCGCACCGCTCCCCGCCAGCGACGTCCGCTCGGCGCTCGCCGACATCGCCGATTTCTGCGTCGAGCGGGCGTACTGAACGGCGATGATAAACGAGAGCTCGTGTCGTTTTGGTTTGAATTTCTCCAACCCAATACCGTCATTGCCCGGCTTGTCCGGGCAACCCATTTTGCTCGGCCAGAAACAAATTGGGTCGCCCGCATGAAGCGGGCGATGACGGTTTCTAGTTAACTTAATCCAACCCAAATCCACTCTAATTCAATATTTGCGTCGCCGCGACCCACCAGGCCGGACGCGCTGCCTGGATCGCCTGCGCCGCGGCGGCCGCGGCCTCCGCGCTCTCGAACAGCGCGAAACAGGTCGCACCGCTGCCCGACATGCGCGCCAGATAGACGCCGGCCTGCGCCCGCAGCGCCGCCAGCGCTTCGCCGATCGCCGGCGCGATCGCGAGCGCCGGCGCCTCCAGGTCGTTGTTCGTCTCGCGCAGGAATTCGGCCAGCGACCAGGCGTCTCCTTCGAGTATCGGATAATCCAGCGCGCCCGTGCCGCGCCGGCTCTTGAGGCCGGCGAACACCGCCGCCGTCGGCACCGCGACGCCGGGATTGACCAGAACGAGATCGCCGCGCGGCGCCCGGCGCACCCGCGTCAGCCGTTCGCCGCGGCCTTCCATCCAGGCGGCGCGACTGGCGACGCACACCGGCACGTCCGAACCCAGCATCTCGGCCAGTTCGGCAAGCTCGAAGGTCTCGCGCGCGAGGCCCCACAGATGGGTCAGGCCGCGCAGCGTCGCCGCCGCGTCGGCCGAGCCGCCGCCGATGCCCGAGGCCACCGGCAGGTTCTTGGTCAGCGTGATCGCGGCGCCCGCCGCGACGCCCGCCTGCGCTGCCAGCGCCCGCGCCGCGCGCAGCACCAGATTGTCGCCCTCCGCCGCGAGCCCTGCGGCGAACGGCCCGTCGACCACGAGCGTGAACGCGTCCGCCGCCGCAAAGCTCAGCGTGTCGCCGACATTTGCGAATACCACCAGGCTTTCCAGTTCGTGGAACCCGTCGGCGCGCCGCTCGCCGACATGCAGGTACAGGTTGATCTTCGCCGCCGCGAAGGCCTCAGTTCGGCTTGCCACCGGCGTCCAGCCCGTCCTTGAGCTTCTTCTCGATGATCGCCTTGTCGGCGTCGGCCGGCCCGAAGGCGAGCGCGTGGTTCCACTGGAATTGTGCGTCGAGCTTGCGCCCGACCCGCCAATAGGCGTCGCCCAGATGATCGTTGATCGTCGAGTCACCCGGCACCAGCTCGACCGCGGTCTGCAGCGCCTTGGCGGCATCGGCGTAGCGCCCGAGCTTGTAATAGGCCCAGCCGACGCTGTCGGCGATATAGCCGTCGGTCGGGCGCAGCGAATGCGCCTTCTCCAGCATCGCCAGCGCCTCGGGGATGTTGCGGTTCTGGTCGACCCAGGTGTAGCCCAGGTAATTGAGCAGCGTCGGCTCGTCGGGCGACAGCAGCAGCGCCTTCTTGAGGTCGACCTCGGCGGCGTTCCAGTTCAGCGCGCCCTGCTCGGCCACGGCGCGCGCGAAATAGAGCGGCCAGTCGCTGGCCTTGGAGTCGCCGCGCAGGCTGACCGCGTGGTCGTAGGCGGCGGCGGCTTCGGCGAATTTGCTGGTGCTGCGATAGGTGTCGCCGAGCGCCGTCCAGGCTTCGACGTCGGTCGGATCGTCCGCCGTCAATTGCCTCAGATGCGCGATCGCGGCGTCGTTGCGCTGCAGCCGCGCCTCGTCGAGCGCGATCTCGACCTCCGCCATGCGCCGATAGGGCGAACCGTTCTCGACCGTGCCGTAGACCGCGATGGCGTCCTCGTATTTCTGCAGGCCTTCCAGCCGGTCGGCCAGCAGCACGGCGCCGAGATCGAGTCCGGGACGCAGATAGAGCGCGAGCCGCAGATAAAGGATCGAGACGTCGACGCTCGCCTGGTCGGTCAGGGACGCCGCGATGCCGAACAGCGCCTCCGCCGCGCCGTCCTCGGCGCGCATGACGAGCGGATCCGGCTTCTTGCCGTCCTTGATGCGCTTGAGGCCCGCGTCGGTCACGAGCTTGAGGCTGCCGTCCTGGGAGAACTTCGTATAGAACGCGGTCGCGTCGGCGGTGCGGCCGCTGCGCTCCAGGAAGCGGCCATAGGCATCGATCACCCGCGGCGTCGTGCCGGAATTCAGCAGGCTCTGGTAGGACGCGTCGGCGATCTTGGCATCGCCGACGAACTCGGCCAGCAGCGCCAGGTGGAACATGGCGAGCGCATCGACGCCGCCCTGGGCGCGCAGGGCGGTGAGATCGGCGATCGCCGCCGCCTTGTCGCCCATGCCGGCCGCGGCCCAGCCGTCGACCAGTCCGACCGTCAGCGAGGTGAACGGCCCCTTGGCCGACAGCGCGATCTGCTGGCGCGCGCCGGCGAAGTCGCGATGCTTCATCGCCACCACCGCCAAGGTCAGCCGCGCCGCGCGGTCGTCCGGCTGCGCCGCCACGACCTCTTCGGATAGCCGCGCCGCATTGTCGATATCGCCCGACGACGTCGCGAAGAAGAAGGCCAGCGCCAGCAGGTCTTTGTTGGTGGGATCGGCCGCATAGGCCGCGCGATAATAGACCGACGCGTCCTTCAGATTGTGCTGGCTCGCCGCGAAGCGCGCCGACAGATAGGTGCCGAACTCGGAAGACTGTCCGCCGGGCGCCTGGCGGCTCGCGCTCGCGCAGGCGCCGAGCGCCGTGATCAGTCCCAGGGCGGCTATCTTGGCTGCGATGCGCAATTCAAATCCTCACATGTTGGGGTAGTTGGGGCCGCCCCCGCCCTCGGGCGTCACCCAGGTGATGTTCTGCGCCGGATCCTTGATGTCGCAGGTCTTGCAGTGCACGCAGTTCTGCGCGTTGATCTGGAACCGCGGCCCGGCCGCCTCCTGCACCACTTCGTAAACGCCGGCGGGGCAGTAGCGCTGCGCCGGCTCGTCATATTCGGGCAGGTTTACCCGGATCGGGATGGTCGGGTCCGTCAATTTCAGGTGAACCGGCTGGTCCTCCTCGTGGTTGGTATTGGACAAGAATACCGACGAAAGTTTGTCGAAACTGATAACGCCGTCGGGCCTCGGATAGGCGATCTTGCGCGAATTCGCCGCCAATTTCAGCGTCGCATAGTCCGGCTTGCCGTGTTTCAGCGTGCCGAAAAAGCTGAAGCCGAAGAGCTGGTTGGTCCACAGATCCAGTCCCATGAACGGCAGGGCCAGGTAGGTGCCGAGCCTGGACCATAGCGGCTTGAAGTTCCGCACCCGGCTGAGGTCCTTGTAGATGGGACTGGCGCGCCAGCTGTCCTCATAGGCGTCCAGCGTGTCCGCCGCGCGGCCGGCGCCGAGCGCCGCCGCCGCGGCCTCCGCCGCCAGCATGCCGGACATCATCGCGTTGTGGCTGCCCTTGATGCGCGGCACGTTCATGAAGCCGGCGCCGCAGCCGATCAGCGCCCCGCCGGGGAACACGAGCTTGGGCACCGATTGCAACCCGCCCTCGGTCAGCGCCCGGGCGCCATAGCCGATGCGCTTGCCGCCCTCGAGCATCTCGCGCAGGCGCGGATGCTGCTTGACGCGCTGCATCTCGTCGAACGGCGAGAGATAGGGATTGGAATAGTTGAGATGGACGACGAAGCCGATGGAGCAGAAATTCTCGCCCCAGTGATAGCAGAACAGCCCGCCCCCCGTGTCGTTGGTCAGCGGCCAGCCGAAGGTGTGCATGACGAGGCCGCGCTTGTGCTTGTCCGGGGGCAGCTCCCACAATTCCTTCACGCCGATGCCGAATTTCTGGAAGTCGCGGCCCTCGCTGAGCTTGTAGATGGCGAGCAGCTGCTTGGTCAGCGAGCCGCGCGCGCCTTCCGCGAACAGCGTGTACTTGCCCAGGAGGTTCATGCCCGGCGTGAAGCCGTCCTTGTGATGGCCGTCCTTGGCGACGCCGAGATCGCCGGTGGTCACGCCCTTGACGACACCGTCCGCGATGACGAGGGCGGCGGCCGGAAAGCCCGGATAGATCTCGACGCCGAGCGCCTCGGCCTGAGTCGCCAGCCATTTGCAGACGTTCGACAGGCTGACGATGTAATTGCCGTGATTGCTCATCAGCGGCGGGAAGGCGAAATTGGGCAGCCGGATCGAGCCGGCCGGTCCCAGGATATAGAACCGGTCGTCGGTCACCGGCGTGTCGATCGGCGCGCCCTTCGCCTTCCAGTCGGGGATAAGCGCGTCGATGGCGATGGGATCGATCACGGCGCCGGAGAGGATGTGCGCGCCGACCTCCGAGCCCTTCTCCAAGAGGCACACCGTGATGTCGGGATTGATCTGCTTCAGCCGGATCGCCGCCGAGAGCCCCGCCGGTCCGCCGCCGACGATCACGACGTCGTATTCCATGCTCTCGCGCTGAGCCGCTTCGGCCATGACTCAAAATCCTAATTCGTCCCCGTAAACTCCTTATGGGGCGCAGGGATTCGGCGGTCAACGGTCCTTGCCAATAAGGCTCCTGTGCGCGCAACTTCCCCGAAAGGAAGGTTTCCCGATGCGGCGAGTCCTGGCCGGCTTTGCCCTGATCGTCATCGCGGCAATTGCCGCGGTCGCCGTCCGGGGCGATGGGCGCTATCGCACCATCGTCTTCGCACCCGTCGCGGCGAACGGCTGGCGCGAGCCGCCGCCACTGGTATGTGGAAAGGGCTGCACCAAATTCGTCAACTGCGACTGGCCTTTCGCAGACCCGCTGCGCTGCTGGATTTATCCGCGCGATTACGCCGCCGCCTGGCACCTCAAATACGAAGACAGCCGTGTCCGGATCGTGGTCAACGACAGCGATCTGAAGTCACAGCGCGAAAGCCTGAGCGGCTACTGGGACGGCTTCACGCCGGCTGCCTTGAACGGCCATGTCCTCATCCCGGTGAGCGTCATGGCGAAAGACCCGAACCGGCTGATCGACCTGAGCCGAGTGCACATCGCCAGGCCCTGCGATGCCGTGCGCGAAGGCAAGGGCGGCGGCCCCGCGATCGCCTATTTTCGCTACGAGAGTGCGCGGATCTTGCCGTTTGGTTCCATGCCTTTTCCGCAGTCCCCCGGACTGCAATTCGGAGCGTTGCTGCTGCGCGCGGATGCGGCGAACCTGCGCACATGCGGGCTTGATTTCAGCGCCGCCATCGGCGAACCGATCCCCATCCTGCGCTTCAAGGCCGTGCCCGTGGCCTTCTACAAGCCGATCTTCTAGCCCGGCATCCCGCCCGCCTTGGCGGGCCGCCCCTTATGCCGGTATTCTTCCGGCGCCGCTGACCGCGGCCGTTTTGGCGGTCGTTTTTCTTCGCGCCCTGTGCAACATCGCCGTCTTCGGTATTTGCGAATAGCCCTGAGGACCTTTTGCCCCATCCCGACGATGCCCTCGCCGCCCTTGCCTGGCTCGTCGACGCCGGCGCGGATGAGGCTATCGGCGAGGCGCCGGTCGACCGGTTCAATGCACCACGCCCCTACCCTCCCCTTGAGGGGTCCGCTAGCGGCAGCGTACGGACGCGAAGCGAAGCGCAGCAGGGGGCAAGCGCAGCGAAGACAATTTCGGGGAGGGGTCCGGCGCCGGGCATGACGCCCGACCCCTCCCCGAAAAAGCCTTCGGCTTTTTCGACCCTCCCTCAAGGGGAGGGTAAGAAACCTTTGGCGCAAATCCGGCCCGGCGATACCGCCCCCCTCGCCACCGACGGCTTCGGCTCCGCGCTTGAAATCGCCGCGCGCGCACAGTCGCTGCCCGAGCTGAAAGCCGCGCTCGAATCGTTTGAAGGCTCTCAACTGAAGAAGCAGGCACATAGCACCGTCTTCGCCGACGGCAATCCCCTCTCGCGCATCCTCTTCATCGGCGAAGCACCGGGCCGCGACGAGGATGCCGCGGGCCTGCCCTTCGTCGGCCGCGCCGGCAAGCTGCTCGACCGCATGCTGGCGGCCATCCAACTCGACCGCACGACCGCTTACATCACCAACGTCATGCCGTGGCGGCCGCCCGACAACCGCAATCCCGATCCCGGCGAGGTCGCGCTGTGCCTGCCCTTCCTGCGCCGCCACATCGAACTGGCTGCTCCGAAAATCATCATCCTGCTCGGCGCGGTGGCGGCGCGCCATGTCCTCGGCCTCAATGACGGCATCATGAAGCTGCGCGGCCGCTGGCTCGAGTACCGCATTGGCACAGAGATGGTTCCCGTCCTGCCGACGCTGCATCCGGCCTACTTGCTCCGCCAGCCGGCGCATAAGAAACTGGCGTGGCGCGATTTGCAGGCCGTCGCCGACAAGCTCGATTCGCTCGGGCTGCCGGAGCGTGCCAAAGATTGAGCACAATTGGGCTGTTAGTGGCGGCCACCTCGAAGTGGGAACAGTGATGCGTCTTTCGACATGCATGTTTGCGGCCTTTGCCGTTGCCGCGGCGCTCGGCTCCGCGCAGGCGGAACTTCCGTTGCCCGCCGATGGCGGCGCCGCGTCCAGCGTGCCGATGGCGGTACTGTCGGCCGGCGACGTCTCGCTCTATCGCCAGGTTTTCGACGCCGAGCATGACGGCCGCTTCGACGAGGCGCGCGACCTGTTCGCCAAGGTCTCCGACACCACGCTCGAAGGCTATGTCCTGGCCGAGCACTACCTGTCGCCGCACGGCCACGCCACGCTCGACGAGCTGGTCGACTGGCTGCACAGCTATGCCGAGCTGCCGATCGCCGACCGCGTCTACCGCCTCGCCGTCCAGCGCGCCTCCAAGCGCGTCCACAAGCGCCACCACAAGACCGTCATCGTCATGACCGCCAGCGTGCCGGTGCCGGCCGGCCCGCCCCGGCGCCGCGGCGGCGGCTACGAAGAATTCGGCGAACCCGATCCGCCGCTGAGTTCCGAACCCGGCCGCCTCGCCCAGGGTCAGATCGAACGCGACATCAAGGCCGACCAGCCCGATCAGGCCAATGCCGTGCTGCGCCAGGCGCAGCAGAGCGGCGCCTCGGACTACGACCTGGCGCGCCTCGCACAGCGCGTCTCCCAGTCCTATCTCGCCGAGGGCGAGGACCAGGCCGCCTACGACACCTCGATGGGCATTCAGAGCGGCGTGCGCCAGGCCGTGCCGGTGCTCGAGTGGGACGCGGGCTTCGCCGCCTATCGCATGGGCAAATACGAAGACGCCGCCGCGCGTTTCGAGATTCTCGCGCAGGCCGCGAGCGTGCCCAACTATCTGCGCAGCCAGGCCGCGTTCTGGGCGGCACGGGCGCATCTGCGCTTCGGCGATCCGCAGCGCGTCATCACGCTGCTCAATGCCGCGGCGCGCGAGGAACCGACCTTCTACGGCGTGCTCGCCGAGCGGATGCTGGGCCAGGACACGCAACAGGGCTTCGTCGATCCGGTGCTCACCGCTTCCGATTTCGCCGCCATCATGGCGGTGCCGGCGGCGCGCCGTGCCGTGGCGCTGACCCAGGTCGGCGAGGAACGCGCTTCGGTGCCGGGCGAGCTCAATCGGGCCTTCGGCGCCAGCGACGGCAGCCACGACGTCGGCTATGCCGTGCTCGCCCGCCGCATGAACGTGCCCAATATCGAGCTGCGCGCCAGCGAGACCGCCGCTTCGCGCGGCGTTTTGCTCACCGGCCTGTTCCCGGTGCCGGGCTACAAGCCCGACGGCGGCTACACCATCGATCCGGCCCTGGTGCTCGCCTTCATCCGCGCCGAGAGCCGCTTTGTCGCCGATGCCGTCTCCGGCGCCGGCGCCCGCGGCTTGATGCAGCTGATGCCGCCGACCGCCGCCCGGTTCGGCGGCTCCGGCGCGGTCTCCGCGCTCAGCGATCCGACCTACAACATGTCCATCGGCCAGCGCTACATCGCCTATCTGCTCGACGAGTATGGCGGCAACCTGGCGCAGGTGCCGGCCGCCTACAATGCGGGGCCGCTGCGCCTCGCCGGCTGGATCAACGCCCGCGCCGGCAAGGAAGACGACGCGCTGGTCTTCATGGAGAGCATCCGCATCACCGAGACCCGCATCTACGTCAAGCGCGTGTTGATGTATCACTGGCTCTACAGCCGCCGCCTCGGCGAGGCGGCGCCGAGCCTGGACGCCACCGCCGCCGGCCAGTGGCCGGTCTATCATCCGCCGGCCCAGCCGCCGGCGCCGCGCCCGCCGGCCGTCGACCCCGCGCCGTCGCCCGCCGCCACGGTTGTCAGCGATGCCCGGTATTGACGAGAGCATCGCCTTCGTTCCCGTCCGCATCGCGGTGATGACGGTCTCGGACACGCGCGACGCATCGAACGACACATCGGGCGACACGCTGGCGGCGCGCATCGCCGAGGCCGGCCACGGTCTCGCCGCCCGCGTCATCGTCAGCGACGACCAGGCCAAGATCGCGGCTCAGCTGCGCCGCTGGATCGACGATCCCGGCATCGACGCGGTGATCTCGACCGGCGGCACCGGCCTCACCGGCCGTGACGTCACCGTCGAAGCCTTCAAATCGGTGTTCGAAAAGGAGATCGACGGCTTCGCCGCGGTCTTCCACCAGATCAGCTACGCCAAGATCGGCACCTCGACAGTTCAATCCCGCGCTTGCGCGGGAGTTTCAAGGGGCACCTATCTCTTCGCCCTGCCCGGCTCGCCCGGCGCCGTGAAGGACGGCTGGGACGGCATCCTCAAGCACCAGCTCGACATCCGCCACCGCCCCTGCAACTTCGTCGAGATCATGCCGCGGCTGGAAGAGCATAGGCGGCCAAAGTAACCACACGAATTTTCCGCGCCGTTCCCAGCCGCCGCCCCCCGCGCACAAGCCGAAAAAGCTATGGTCGGCGGCGCAGGAGGAGGCCCTTCATGGCAACGACGACGCCAGCTCTCGGAAACAAGCTCGACGATGTCGAGCAATTTGAACACGATCTCAAGCTCCTCGACGGTTATCAGTCTTTCAGCGCCGAGATCGTCCGCCTTTCACTGGCTGCGCTCACGGTCATCGCCTTATTGGCCGGGTTGAGCGGCGAAAAGCTAAGATTGGGGTTTCTGCACGTTCCGGGCGCTTTTGAAGTGATGATCGCCATGCTCGTCGCCTTGGGGACAGCCATCGCTGCGGCACTCGCCCATCGCTATGCAAGTACCGACAGCATGTCCTGGCATCTCGAAGTTCTCCGGGCAAAAGCGAAAGGCAGGGACGCTCGCGATTACGAGCGCGAGCGCAACATCCGGCTTGCCATTTCGCGATGGTCACTTTGCGTGGCGGCAGCCGCTTTGGGTGTGGGCGCGATCAGCGTTGCAACGCTTTTCATCTTGTTCGTGATCCATACAGCAAGCACGACGTGATCGGCCCGCCCCGTCGATAACCACGATCCGCCGGCCGCCGTTCCAAGATTGCGGCGCACCCTCTGCCCTGACAGGCAATTTCGCGCCCAACCCTTAGAGCGTACCTCATACCAATCCGATGCTTCTTGGATATCGGCTTCGCGCTTGAAGCTGAGCGGTAGCGTCACTTCACCCGCGCCCAGAGGCGGGAGCGAACCACGTTCCAATCTTCGACATCGTTCGGGTTCGCTTCGAGATCGGCCAGCCTACGGCCCAACTCCGCCTTCTGCCCGTCTGTCAGCAGAATGTCCGTGTCCGCGTCGGCAGAAATGCTGTCCCATAGATCGCCTAAGAGGTCGAGGCGTTGGGCCGTCGGAAGTTTGGCAAACTCCACGCGAACATTTTCCAAAACGGCAGCGATCTGTTCCTTGGTCATGCGGCGAATTTAGCAGAAACGACGTCCCAAGGCACGGGCTTTTGCTGCAACCACAACGTGGTAGGCTTCACCGGCATCGCGGAGAAAACACATGTCCGTCTCACTCGTCGTCGGCACGCCGAAGGGCGCGGCCATCTTGAAGAGCGACGACCGCCGCGACTGGCGGTCCGAGTTCGTGCTGCGCGGCTGGCCGGTGACCGCCTCGGTGCGCGACGACCGGGGCCGCACCTATGTCGCGGTCAACAGTCCCAATTACGGCGTCGCCCTGTTCGTCAGCGACGACATGACGAACTGGAAGCAGCTCGAGGCCGCGCCGCGCTACCGTCCCACCGACCGCGGCAATCCGGAGCATCACCGGCTGATCGCAAAGGAGGATTTCGGCGGCCTGCTCAAGGGCGGCGGCCGCTTCGTCGACCAGATATGGACGTTGCATTTCGCCCATGGCGCGCTCTATGCCGGCGTCTCCGAGGCCGGCCTCTTCGTCAGTCGCGACCGCGGCGCCTCGTGGCAACCCATCGACGGCTTCAACGAGCAGAAGGGGCGCGAGACCTGGGCACCCGGCTTCGGCGGCCTCGGCGCCCACACCATTCTGTCCGACGCGAACAACCCGAACCGCATGTGGGTGGGGGTTTCGGCGGCGGGCCTGTTCCGCAGCGACGACGGCGGCAAGACCTGGAACCCGAAAAACAAGGGCGTCAACCCGGCGATCGATTCCGCGCCGGCCTCGACCGGCCAATGCGTCCACAGCGTGGCGCACGATCCCGCCAACGCCGACATCCTGTACCGCCAGGAGCATCGCGGCGTGCACAAGAGCACCGACGGCGGCGACAGCTGGCAGGTGATGGAAGAGGGCCTGCCCATCGCCGAGCTCTCCGACGGCCACCACTGCAGTTTCGGATTCCCCAGCGCCATCGACCTGCCATCGGGCAACGTCTTCATCGTGCCGCTCGACGGCGACAATTTCCGCTTTCCGCGCGACGGCCAGCTCGCCGTCTACCGCAGCCGCAACGGCGCCAGCTGGGAGCCGCTGACCAAAGGCCTGCCCGCCAATTGCTATACCGCCGTGCTGCGCGGCGCGCTCGCCGCCGACCAGGCCGGCGGGCTCTATTTCGGCACCGCCTCGGGCACGCTCTACGGCAGCGACGACCTCGGCGAGACCTGGCGCGAGATGGCGAGCGGCCTGCCGCGCATCATGAGCGTCGCGGCCTATCGCGCGTGACCGTCCGCGTGCTTCTGCCCCCGGTGCTGCGCAGCGTCGCCGGCGGCGCGCGCGGGCTCGATGCCGAGGGCAGCTCCATCGCCGCCGCGCTCGCCGACCTGGCGCGCACGCATCCCGCCCTGGCGCTGCATTTCTTCGACGAGGCTGGCGCCATCCGTTCCAACATCGTCTTCCTGCACGACGGCGCCATGATCCGCGCCCGCGAGGCCGCCGCACGCCGCCTCGCACCCGGCGACGAGATCGTCATCACCAACGCGCTGGCGGGCGGCTGAGCTATGCGGCAAGGAACGCTTCCACCTTTGCCATGAACACGTCGAACTGGTCGTGATGCGACCAGTGGCCGGCGCTCTCGATATTGGCGAGGCGAGCGTTCTTAAAATGGGCGATGCGGCCGTCCGCCACCGGGTCGGAGGCCCAGCTTTCGGTGCCGCGCACCAGAAGCACGGGCGCCGCGATGCGGCCCCAGAGATGGCGCTGATCCTCGACCGACAGTCCGCCCGGGCCGCCCATGCGCACCATATTGTCGAACTTCCACGACCAGGTGCCGTCCTCGTTCTGCAGGGCACCGTGCAGCGTGAGGTGGCGCGCCTGCGCCTCGTTGAGATGCGCGTTCTCTTCCTTCATGCGCGTCACCGCGTCTTCGATGCTGGCGTATTTGCGTGGGGACCGGCCGGCGGATTTGCGCCGCGCCTCGAACATGCCGCGCACGCGGTCCTCGACCGGCGTCCCGGCCCATTGCTCGAGCATCTTGGGCGAGGGCCCAAGCCCCTCGATGGCGACGACTTTCGCGATGGTCTCCGGGTACAGGCCGGCATAGAGCAGCGCGATGGAGCCGCCGAGCGAATGGGCGACGATCGTCACCGGCGCCATCTTCTTCTGATGCACCAGCTGGGCGATGTCGTAGATGTAGTGGATCTCGTTGTAACCGGCGCCCGTCGCCCACTCGCTGTCGCCATGGCCGCGCAGGTCCGGCGCGATGATGTGATAGCGGTCCTTCAGGCGCTCGGCGACCCAGTCCCAGTTGCGGCAGTGATCGCGGCCGCCATGGATCATCAGCAGGTGCGGCGCGCCCGCATTGCCCCAGTCGACATAGTGCAGGCGCAGCCGCTGCGAGAAATAGAGATGCGACGTCGGTCCGTGCATGGCGCGCTCCTGGCGCCAAGGCTCTAGCCGATCCGCGACACCACCGACAAGGGCACGCGCAGCGCATGCAGCATCGCCACCAGCGCGCCGCGCCGCGCCGCTTCGGGTTCCGGCTTGTTGATGGCGCGGCTGCGCAATCGCACCAGCCGCGAGCGCCCGATCCGCCGCACCAGTTCGGCGTCCTCCATCGTGCATTCGCGATGCCCGCCGAGCTTGCCGTAGAGCCGCCGCGGCAGCAGCAATCCCTGGTCGGCATAGGGCAGCGCGAACAGCGCCGTGCGCCAGGCCACCATCGCCTCGCGGCGCCGCGCCCGGGGCTCGAAATCGTCGAGCGCGAAGCGGAACGCCGCGGCGCGCGGCTTCTCCAGCGTCGCGCTCGCCATGAACGCCTCCGCCTCGTTCTCCCAGCCCATTTCCAGCGCCGTCTGCGGCAGCAGGAACAGCAGCCAGTCGCCCCGCGCCAGCGCCGCGCCCGCCGACCACTGCGCCGCGCGGCTCTTGCCCGCATTCGCGACATGACAACCCGCCGCGTCGGCGATCGCCAGCGTCGCGTCGCTCGAGCCGCCATCGGCGACCACCACGTCCTTCACCAGCCCGCGCACCGTCGCGCCGATCAGGCTGTCGAAGCAGCGCGGCAGCGCAGAGGCCGAATTCAACGTGGGGATGACGACGCTGATCATGCCCCGACTATGGCGCGCGCCGCCGCCGGCGCCAAAAACTTTCCTGTCGCAGCGCCGGCCGGGTTTACCATTATCCCGCCGCGCCATTGGCAAAGCGCGCGCCGCCGCCTTTGCTGGCCCGCGCAGGAGAGGCTGTCCGTGAAAAGTTTGTCATGCCGGCTCGGCGCCGTGCTTTTGGGCCTCCTCGCGGCCGGCGCGCCCGCCATGGCGCAGGATGCCGCGCCCTCCGGCGCAGGTATCCTGATCCTGGGGGATTCCAACAGCGAAGGCCCGTTCGGCGGCACGCTCTACGACGCCCTGCGCGCGCGGCACGATCCGGCGACGGGCGCCGCCCTCAAGGTCTCCATCTTCGCCAAATGCGGTGCCGGCGCCAATGACTGGACCGAGCGCGCCCGCATCGATTGCGGCGCCTGGGTCTGCGGCGACGGCCTGGCCCTGCGCGGTTGCCCGCATATCCGCGGCGGCTACATCCCCACCCTGCCCCGGCTTTACGCAAGGCTCGGCGCCCAAAGGCCGGTGACGCTCGTCATCCTCGGCCTCAACATGATCATCGGCCGCCGCAGCGAAAAGCTGCACGACGCCGAGCGCCTGATCGCCGCCATCCACGCCGCGCAGAGCGCCTGCATCTGGATCGGCCCGCCGCAGCCGGGCGACCTGTTCGTCGATCCCGATGTCTTCACGAGCTTCGTCGCCGACCTGAAAGCGACCGTGACGCGCAGCGGCTGCCGCTACATCGCCAGCGACGACAAGACCGACCGGCGCAACCTCGGACGCCACACCAAGGACGACCACTACTCCCGGGAAGACGCCGAGGCCTGGGCGCGCAAGGTCCTGGTCGAACTCGACCGGCCGGTGAACCGCGCCGACAAGCCGCTGCCGGCGCTGCTCGCCCAATAGACGTCTGCGGCGGCGCTGGTATCATGCCCGCCGGAGACCGGCCGATGAACGAACTCGACAATTTGAAAGTCTACAGCGAAACGCGCGTCGGCTGGTGCGCCGCGACGCCGCCCAACGAGACCACCGACGAGGCGGGCAATCCGCTGATCCCGGCGCTGGGCTCCGGCCGCGTCGATCCGCGCGCGCCGCGCAGCCGCGCCTATGACGATCCCGGCGTGCAGCGCTTGCGCGAAACCTTGCGCGCCAGGAACGGCATTGTCGGCCTCGAAATCTGCGAGCCTGACGAGGTCGAGCGCGCCGCGCGCATCTTCTTCCGCGACGGCTTCGTGGTGGTGAACAACCTGCTCGATGCCGCCCGCCTCGCGACCTGGCGCGACGCCAGCGCCCGCGTGCTGCGGCAGATCCTGGAGATCAAGGGCGAGACGGGGCGCAAATACATCACCGAGACCGGCCGCCTGCCGCATCGCTATTCCTACGGCACCGCCTCGGCCAGCCGCGAGCTGCTGCACGACCCGGTCTGGGCCGCGATGGTGGACCTTCCCACCACGACGCCGCTGCTGACGAAGATCTTCGGCGGCGACGATTATTTCGTGCGCGGGGCCGGCGGCGATCTGTGCCTGCCCGGCGCGGTCGAATACCAGGGCCTGCACGCCGATACCCGCGACACGTTCAAGATCGACGCCGCGCGCCGCGCCCAAGGCGAGCGCATGGGCATAAGGCTGACGAATATTCCGGGTACGGACGAACTCGACGCCGCCACCACCGGCCTGATCGTCGAGCGCACGCCGCCGCATGTCACGATCAATTTCCTGATGACCGACCTCACCTGGGAGAACGGCCCCATCCGCCAGATCCCCGGCACCCAGGGCCGCGTCCCCAAGCCGCCGCTGCTCGCCGACGAGCCCGAATGGATGCGGCTCTCGACCCTGGTCGGCGCCAGGGCGGGCGCCGGCGTCTTCCGCGACAACCGCGCCTGGCACGGCGCGACGCCCAATCTCGGCCGCGAAATCCGCGCCATGCCGAATGTCGAATACCACGCGCCCTGGGTCGATCCCGCCGCCTATTGGAAATCGATGCCGCACGACATCTGGGCCGCGCTCGGCCCGCACGCGCGGAAAATCTGCCGCCACATCAAGACCGAGCCGGGCGTGTGGCCCGCCGGCGCCGGCGTGATGCACCCCCTCGCCGCCCGGCGCGCCGCGGCGAAAGCAGGGGCCTGACGCCACCGCGAAACACAGGCGTCGTCCGGCAACACGCTCCGCTCACCAGCGCGTCGACAGCATAGAGTTGATTTGTTTTTGAAATTATCAAATCACGCCGTCATCGCCCGCTTTATGCGGGCGACCCAATTTGTTTCTGGCCAAGCAAAAATGGGTTGCCCGGACAGGCCGGGCAATGACGGTGTTGGATTAATGAATTCAAACCAAATTCGCTCTACGAACACACCGTCTGCGTATGGTTCTGATAGCGCTTGCAGTGCGAGCCTTGCGGCTCGACGCAGTCATGCGTCGTCACGGTCCGACACAATTTCGGTTTGTCTTCCGGCTTGGGACAAAGCTTGTGGCCGCAAGGATCGAGCGGCGGCGGCGTCCAGCCCGGCGGTCCGCCCGCGGCCAGCGCCTGGCTGCCGGCGACGGCGAGAAAGGCTCCCAGAACGACTGTCGCAACGCGCTTGGCCATGCGTCCCTCCGGCGCGGGTTGCATCGGCCCGCCCGCTACCTCTACCACAGGCTGCGACCAGCGGCGAACACACCGCCTGCCGCAACGCCAAAATGCTTCTGGCGGCCCGCGCCGCCATTGGTTCGGTTGGTTTATCGACATTTAGTACTTGATTTGTTCTCATTCGCCTTCTATATTCCTTGTGCCATGACCACCGTCCTAGACATCACCACCGACAGGCGGCTCCTCAGAGGCCGCGGGGCGCTTTCCAACGCCGTCGGGCGCTATGAGAGCCAGAAACGCGTACTGGTCGATGACGGCTGGGACGATGGCTGGCGCGATGCGGACGGCACCCCGCCGCCGCTGCGCACCGAGGTCATCCGCGACGCCACCCGCACCATCATCGCGCGCAACAAATCGCCGGACATCTCCTTCGACCAGTCGATCAATCCCTATCGCGGCTGCGAGCATGGCTGCATCTACTGCTTCGCGCGGCCGAGCCACGCCTGGCTCGGCATGTCGCCGGGCGCCGATTTCGAATCGCGCTTGTTCGCCAAGCCGAACGCCGCCGAGCTGCTGGCCAAGGAACTGTCGGCGCCGGGCTATGTGCCCAAGGTCATCGCCATCGGCACCAACACCGATCCCTACCAGCCGATCGAGAAGAAGATGCGCATTATGCGCGCGATCCTCGAAGTGCTGCGCGATTTCCGCCATCCCGTCGGCATCGTCACCAAGTCGCCGCTGGTGCTGCGCGACATCGACATCCTGTCCGACATGGCGCGCGACGGCCTCGCCAAGGTGGCGCTCTCGGTCACCACGCTCGACCGGCGCCTGGCGCGCAGCATGGAGCCGCGCGCCGGCACGCCGGAGCGCCGCCTCGCCGCCATCAAGGGCCTCAGCGAGGCCGGCATCCCGACCGGCGTGATGTTCGCGCCCGCGATCCCGGCGCTCAACGACGGCGAGATGGAGGCGGTGCTCGCCGCCGCCGCCGCATGCGGCGCGCGCTCGGCGGGCTATGTCCTGTTGCGCCTGCCGCTGGAGATCAAGGACCTGTTCCGCGAATGGCTGGAAGCCAACGAGCCGGGCCGCGCCAGGCACGTCATGTCGCTGGTGCGCTCGATGCGCGGCGGCAAGGATTACGACGCCAACTGGAACACCCGCATGAAGGGCACCGGGCCCTATGCCGAGATGATGGCGCGGCGCTTCCACATGGCGGTCAAGCGGCTGGGCCTCAACCAGGACAGCCGCAAGCTGACCACCGCCCGGTTCAAGAAGCCGCCCCAGACCGGCGACCAGCTCTCGCTGTTCGCGGCCGAACCCGCCTGTGCCGCCTCATGACCCCCCACCCCCCATCCGCGAACCCCGGTTCGAATGTACACCGATCGAACCTTTTCAAGGGCTTAGCGGCAGGCCCGCCTGCATCCGGAGCCGCCATCGCCTGCATCTAAGTCCTCGCAACTGGGCCTTTGGTGCATGCAATGCGGATCGTTCTGCGGCTTCTGAAATGGGCCGGACTGGCCGTGCTGGCGCTTGTTTCGGCAGGCCTGCTTTATCAGCAGATCGGCGCGCTGATCGACGAACGCACCGTGCCGCAGGCCGGACGGATGGTCGAGGTCGCCGGCCACGGCGTGCATGTCACCTGCATGGGCGCAGGCGCCCGGACGCTGGTCCTCGATGCCGGTCTCGGCGCCGCGAGCTTCGAATGGTACCGGCTGCAGCCGGCGCTGGCCAAAGCGGCCCGCGTCTGCGCCTTCGACCGGCCGGGCCAGGGCGCGAGCGACGCCGTCGCCCACGCCTATGACGGCGTCACCGCGGCGGACGAGCTGCACGCCCTGCTCGCGCCGGCCGGCATCGCCGCGCCGTTCGTCTATGTCGGCCATTCGCTGGGCGCGAACTTCGCCCAGATCTACGCGTCGCGCTATCCGCACGATCTTGCGGCGCTGGTTCTCATCGAGCCTGGCGTTCCCGCCGACGTGCTCGAGGATTTTCACGGCAGCCGCGCCGACGCGCTGGCGCTGCCCGCGACCTGCGGCGGACTTTGCATCGCCGGCTGGATCGCCGGCGCGCTCGGCGTCACCCGCTTCGTCGTCAACCACGTCCACACCGGCACCGCGTCGTTCGACGGCGATCAGGCGGCGATAGCGCGCTATCGCGCCGACGCGGCGCGCACCGCCATGGCGGGCGCCAGCGCCGCCTATTACGCGGCCCTGCCCAAGATCATGGTGCAGGTTGAAGACGCCGGCCGGCCCGGGCCGCTGCCGGTGCTGGTCTTCGCCAGTGCCATCGCCCCGCCGCCCGACGACGGCGACACGCCGGCCTCGATGGCGGCTTGGCGCAGGCGCCAGCTGGCCTGGTTCGCGAGCCTGGCCGCGGGCTCCAGCCACGGCGAAGGTCCCATCACCATCCCCGGTTCCACCCACGCCTCGCTGGTGATGGGAAGGCCCGCCGCCGCGACCGCTGCCGCCATCGCGGCCTTCCTGGCGAAATTACCCGCACCTGCGCTGCATCCAGGTGCATCCTCCGCCGCATCCAACGTCGGTGAGTCTGCTGCGCGCAGGCCGAACAGAAGGAATTTGCCATGATCGAAGGCGTTATCGCGGTAGCCATCATGTTCTGGGCCGTCATCGGCATCGTCATCGTGGCCAATGGCTATTTCGTCTACCAGGTCCGCATGGCGCGCTACCGCGTGATGCAGACCCTGGCCGACAAGGGCCAGCCGGTGCCGCTCGAGCTGTTCAACGGGCCGCGGCGCGCCGCCCCGGTCGGCATGATGCGCGGCGCTATCGTCCTGCTCTGCATCGGCGGGGCGCTCGGCTTCTTCTTCTGGTCGATGACGGCGCAGTCGGTCTTCCACGGCCCGATCGAGAACGTCGCCTGGCTGCCGACGCTGGCGCTGTTCCCGATCATGATCGGCGTCGCGCTGCTGCTGATGGCGCGGCTCGAGCGCAACCGCCCACAATAGAGGAGACGGAACGGCGAAGCGTCATGGACGACAGCACGCTGGTTGCCCAGGCGGTGTCACGCGACGTGGCCGCCTTCAGCGCGCTCGCGCGGCAGCACCAGTCCAGGGTGCGCGGCCTGCTGCTGCGCCTGACGCGCGGCAACCACGCCGCCGCCGACGACCTGGCGCAGGAGACCTTCCTTGAGGCTTGGCGCGGCATCGCCGGTTTCCGCGGCGAGTCGTCGTTTTCGACCTGGCTCTACCGCATCGCCTATTCGCGTTTCCTGATGGGCGCGCGCAAGCGCAAACCCGACGAGCCGCTCGGCGACTGGCAGGGCGAAGCAGCGAGCGGCGAAAGCGCCACGCTGGCGCGCATCGACCTTGAGCGCGCCATGGCGAAATTGTCGGCACCCGAAAGCGCCGCGCTGACGCTGTGCTACGCGCTCGGCCTTTCCAACACCGAGGCCGCCCTGGCCTTGAACATGCCCCTCGGCACCCTCAAATCTCACGTGCTGCGCGGCCGCGACAAGCTCAAAGCGATCCTGGGAGATCCGTCATGAACGACAGCGAACTCGACACCCTGCTGTGCCAGCCCCTGCCCGAGCGCGACGCCGGCGAATTCTCGGTCGCGCTGATGGAAGCCGTCGCCCGCCACCAGGCGCGGCCGGCGCGCATCCTCTCCTGGCTGATGGTCGCCGTTCTGTTCGTCGTCGTCGCCGCGGCGAGCGTGTTCGGCGCGCTGGCCGCCAGCCACGGCGCCTTCGGGCCGCAATCCCTCGTCGTCCCCGCCGCGCTGACCCTGCTGACGCTGCTGCTGTCCTTCGCGGTGCTGCAGTCGGCGCGGGAATAGCCTATAGGACTCGCCCGAAATCCTCTGCCGCGAGAATCGATTTGCAAAAGCTCAAACTGGTGCGCCTTGCGGGCAAGGGCCGCGGCGTCGTCGCGACCGCGGCCATCGCGGCCGGCGAGATCGTCGAGACCTCGCCGGTCCTGCCGCTCGCCCTCAAGGATTCCGAATGCCCCGGCCTCAACGATTACAGCCTCGCCTGGGGCGAAGATGTCCCCGGCTTCGAGCCCGGCAAGGAATGCGCCGTCGGGCTGGGCTATCTCAGCCTCTACAATCACGCCGCCGCGCCCAACGTCACCTTCGACCATCGCTATGCCGACAACGAAATCGCCGTCCAGGCCCTGCGCGACATCGCCGCCGGCGAGGAGTTGACCATCGACTACGGCGTGCCGCTGTGGTTCCCGCAAAGCCCCGCCTGAGCCGTCGCCGCGTGTGCATAAGTCGCCGCGGCCCGGCCGCGTTCGCTGTTCGGCCCTGAGCGGCCTGCTAGTCTGGCGCCGATGCCGCACTACATCTACGAAGCGCGCGTGCTGAAAATTCGTCCAGGTCCCGTCGCCGGCATCGACGAGGCCGGGCGCGGCCCGCTTGCCGGCCCTGTGGTCGCCGCCGCCGTCATCCTCAACCGCGCCCGCATCCCCAAGGGCCTCAACGATTCCAAACAGCTTTCGGCCGAGCGCCGCGACGAGCTTTATGCCCACATCTTGTTCAGCGCCATCGCGGTCGGCGTCGGCGAGGCCAGCGTCGACGAGATCGACCTCATCAACATCCGCCAGGCGACCCATATGGCCATGGCCCGCGCCGTGCGCGCCCTCGCCTTCCCGCCGGCCTTCGCGCTGGTCGACGGCAACGACGCGCCGGCACTACCCTGCCCCTGCGACACCATCATCGAGGGCGACGGCAAGTCGGTCTCCATCGCCGCCGCCTCGATCGTCGCCAAGGTCACCCGCGACCGCATGATGGCCGCGCTGCACGACGTCCATCCCGACTATGGCTGGATCACGAACAAGGGCTACGGCACGCCGGAGCACCTGTCCGCCCTCAGCCGCCACGGCCCGACCCACCACCACCGCCGCAGCTTCGCCCCTGTGCACAACATCTTGTACGGTGCGGCTCTTGAGGATTCTCGAATAACGTCTTGATTCACAAGACTCTTGACGCGCGAATCACAAAGAATCAGTGTGCGCCCTTCTGTTGATAAAAACGGTGGGGCGGATGGCGGGTTTCAAGCTGGATCAGGTGATCGAGGGCGACTGCGTCGAGAGTATGCGCGCGCTGCCCGAGGGCTGCGCCGACCTCGTCTTCGCCGATCCGCCCTATAATCTGCAGCTCAAGAACGAGTTGCGCCGCCCCGACCAGTCCAAGGTCGACGCCGTGGACGACGACTGGGACCAGTTTTCCAGCTTCGCCGAATACGACCGCTTCACCCACGCCTGGCTGAGCGAGAGCCGCCGGGTCCTGAAGGACACCGGCGCGCTGTGGGTGATCGGCTCCTACCACAACATCTTCCGCGTCGGCGCCATCCTGCAGGACCTCGGCTTCTGGATCCTCAACGACGTGGTCTGGCGCAAGACCAATCCGATGCCGAATTTCCGCGGCCGCCGCTTCACCAACGCGCACGAGACGCTGATCTGGGCGACCAAGAACCCCAAGCAGCAATACACCTTCAACTATGAGGCCATGAAGGCCCTGAACGACGAGCTGCAGATGCGCTCGGACTGGACGCTGCCGATCTGCGCCGGCCATGAGCGCATCAAGGGCGCCGACGGCCAGAAGGCGCATTCGACGCAAAAGCCGGAATCGCTGCTGCACCGGGTGATCGTGTCGTCCACAAAGGCCGGCGACGTGGTGCTCGACCCGTTCTTCGGTTCGGGGACGACCGGCGCCGTGGCAAAACGACTCGGTCGCCATTACATCGGCCTGGAGCGCGACGCCGAATACGCCCGCGTCGCCCGCAGCCGCATCGCCGCGATCGCGCCCGCGCCCGACGATGCCATCGAAGTGACGCGCTCCAAGCGCTCCGAGCCGCGCATCCCGTTCGGCTGGGTGGTCGAGCGCGGCCTGCTGCCGCCCGGCACCGTCCTGCACGGCACGCAGAAGCGCCACCGCGCCAAGGTCCGCGCCGACGGCACGCTGGTGACCGCCGACGCCACCGGCTCGATCCACCAGATGGGCGCCCACGTCCAGGGCCTCGACGCCTGCAATGGCTGGACCTTCTGGCAATACGAGCACAAAGGCGCTCTGATCCCGATCGACGTCCTGCGTCAGCGTTTGCGGGCGGATCTGGCCTGACGAAACAGCGGACCGTCGTCCGCGAAGGCGTGATGAACGACCTTCTTCATGACCGTCGGCAGGGCCGCGGTCGAAAGATCGCCGACCCAGCGTCCCACGAACGGCGGCCGCTTGGCGAGTTCGGCGGCATAGACTTCGATCTCCAGCTGAAAATGCGTGAAGCCATGCTCCACGATGCCGGCACGCTTCTTCCAATCCGCCTTGAACGGAGCCTGCTTCAGCGCTTCTGCCTTTGACGGAAAATCTTCGCCCCACGGCCCCAGCGGCGGCTGCATCATGTTGCCGAGCAGCCCCTTCTCGGGGCGTTTGACCAAGAGTATCGCGCCCGTCGCGTCTCGCGCCACGAAGGCGGCGCCGCGCTTCAAGGGACGCACCGTCTTCGGCGCTTTCACCGGCAAGGTTTCCTGGATGCCGCGCTTGCGGGCCTCGCAGCCCGCCTCCCACGGACAGCGCGGACACGCCGGCCGCTTCGGCGTGCAGATCAGCGAGCCGAGGTCCATCAGCGCCTGCGCGAAATCGCCGGCGCGCTCTTGCGGCACCAAGGACTGCAGGGCTTCGCGCATCGCGGGCTTGGCTTTCGGCAGCGCCTGCGTGATGGCGAAGACCCGCGCGATCACGCGCTCGGCATTGGCGTCCATCGCCGCATGCGGCAGATCGAAGGCGATCGCCGCGATGGCGCCCGCCGTGTAGTCGCCGACGCCGGGCAGCGCGCGCAGGCCTTCATAGGTCTGCGGAAACCGTCCGCCCATCTCCTGCGCCACGACCTTCGCGGCGGCATGCAGGTTGCGCGCCCGCGCGTAATAGCCGAGCCCCGCCCACGCCGTCAGCACCTCGTCCTGCGCCGCCGCCGCCAGCGCCGCCACGCTCGGCCAGCTTTTGAGGAACTTCACGTAATAGGCGCCGACCGCCTGCACCGTCGTCTGTTGCAGCATGATCTCGCTGAGCCAGACGTGATAGGGATCGGCCCGCCTTCCGGCGCGCGCCCGCCACGGCAGCGTACGGCGATGGGCGTCGTACCAGTCCAGCAATTGCCGCGCGCCAGCCTTGCCCGTTTTTTGCTTCTTCGCACCTGTCGCTGGCATACTCGCACCATGCCGCAACCGCCCAAGGACAAACAACCCGAACCGCCGCCGCAGCGTCGCAATTGGGCCGGCACGGTCAGCGGCGACGCGACGCTCGCCGCCCGCACCGCCTTCGCACGCGCCGGCTTCGCCGATCCGACGCTGGTGCTGCGCTGGAGCGAGATCGCCGGCGCCGAGACCGCGCGCCTCGCGCGCCCCATTCGCCTCGGCGAAGGCGCCGCGGGCGGCGTGCTGACGCTCAAGGCCGAGCCTGCCGCCGCCCTGTTCCTGCAGCACGATGCCCGCGCCCTTTGCGCCCGCATCAATTCTTATCTCGGCCGCGTCGCCGTGGTGCGCCTGCGCTTCGTGCAGGGCCCGCTGGCGATGCCGGCGCCGCCCCCCACGCGGCGCCCCTTACCGGTCGAGCCACCAGCCGCCGATCCGGCGCGGCGCTGGCACGGACCGCCCCCGCTCGGCGAAGCCCTGCTCAAACTCGCACGCCTGCGCGGCCGCGCCGCCGATTGAACCGCCGCGCCTCGCGGAACGGGCCAAATCCCGCCGTTTCGGCTGAGGATTGAAGGTTGCCGCCCGGTCTGCCAAAACCGGCATGGACCAGACGCGGAGAACACAGGTGAGTCGCAACCAGATCCTTCTCGGCATCGTCGTCGCCGCGCTTCTCATCCTCGGCGGCGCGGCGTGGTACGTCATGCGTCCGGCCCAGACCGACGTGCTGGCGGCCACGACGGCAGGTGGCGCCCCCGCCAACGTCGCCACCGCCGACGACCGCACGCTCGGCAATCCCAAGGCCCCCGTCGTCGCCATCGAATATGCCGCGCCGATGTGCCCGCACTGCGCGCATTTCAACGCCGAGGGCATTCCGATCCTGAAGGCGAAGTACATCGACACCGGTAAGGTGTTTTACATTTTCCGCGTTTTCCCCATCGGCCAGCCCGACATCGCCGCCGAATCCATCGCGCGCTGTTTGCCTGCGGATAACTATTTCGCGTTCATTGACCAGCTCTATCGGAATCAGGCCAAGTGGGATCCGGAGTATGGAATCACCGATGTTCAGGGCGGCCTTGTCGCCCAGGGCAGGATTGCCGGCCTGAGCGGAGACCAGGTGCTGGCCTGCATCGCGGACAAGGCCAAGCAGGCGCGCGTCATGGCGGTGGCGCAGGACGCGGCGACGCGGTACGGCATCAACGGCACGCCGACGTTCGTCATCAACGGCGAAGTGCAGACCCCGGGCGCGCCCTGGGACGATATCAAGACGAAGTTGGATTCATTGCTGGCAAAAAAATAAGCGCCAGCCATCAGCGTAGGACGGCGCATTTCTTTGAAGTTCACCAGGCTCAGACTGTCCGGTTTCAAGTCTTTCGTGGAGCCGACCGAGCTTTATGTCGAACCCGGCATGACCGCCGTGGTCGGCCCCAATGGCTGCGGCAAGTCCAACCTGTTCGACGCGCTGCGCTGGGTGATGGGCGAGACCCGCCCGACCTCGCTGCGCGGCGGCGAGATGGACGACGTCATCTTCGCCGGCTCCGGCGGCCGCCCGGCCCGCAACATGGCCGAGGTCACGCTGTTCGTCGACAACACCGACCGCACCGCCACCGGCGCCTGGAACGAGTATGACTCGATCGAGGTTTCGCGCCGCATCGAGCGCGAGGCCGGTTCGATCTATCGCATCAACGGCCGCGACGTACGCCAAAAGGACGTGCAGCTGTTCTTCGCCGACGCCGCGTCCGGCTCCGGCTCGACCGCCTTCGTGCGCCAGGGTCAGATCGGCCTTCTGATCAGCCAGAAGCCTCTCGCCCGGCGGGCGATCCTGGAAGAAGCCGCCGGTATCGCCGGCCTGCACCAGCGCCGCCACGAGGCGGAGCTGCGCCTGCGCGCCGCCGAAACCAATATGGGCCGGCTCGACGACGTCATCCGCGAAGTCGAAGGCCAGCTCGCCAGCCTCAAGCGCCAGGCGCGGCAGGCCTCGCGCTATCGCAATCTCTCAGGCCATATCCGCAAGGCCGAGGCGTTGGCGCATCACATGCGCTGGACCGCCGCGGAATTGCGCCTGCGCGCCGCCGAGGAGGAGCTTGCCGCCGCCGCCGCGACGGTCGAAAGCTGCACCGGCCGCGCCGCCGAAGCCTCGACCCGCCAGGCCCATGCCGCGAGCGAGTTGCCGCCGCTGCGCCAGACCGAGGCCGAGCGCGCCGCGGCCCTGCATCGTCTGATCGTGGAGCGCGAGGCGCTCGACGCCGAGGAAGCGCGCGCCCGCGAGAACGCACAGCGTCTGAGCCAGCGCATCGGCCAGACCGAACGGGACATCGAGCGCGAACGCGTGCTCGATGGCGACGCCGGCGCCGCGCTCGCGACCCTCGCCGCCGAAAGCGAAACGCTCGAAACCGCCATCGCCCGCTCCGCCGACGAACTCGCCGAAGCCGACAGCGCTGCCGCGAGCCTCAACCAAGCGCTGGCCGAAGCCGAGCAGACGCTTGAGCGCCTGACCGCCGAGCTCGCCGACTGGAACGCCCGCATGGCCAGCGCCGAACGCTCGCGCGAACTGGCCGGCGCCTTGGCCGAAACCAGCGCAGCGCAGCTTGCCGAAGCGCAGGGCCGTCTCGATGCCGCGATGCGCGACGCCCAGGCGACGCCGGACGTGCGCGCCGCCGAGACTGCCGGCGACGCCGCCCGCGCTCTCGCCGAAGCCGCGCACGCCGCGGCCGAACAGGCGCGCGAAGCGCTCGCCGCCGCCGAGCTGGCCGAGACCGAAACCCGCGCGCCGCTGGAAGCCGCCGAACGCGAATGGCAGCGCCTCTGTGCCGAAGCCAAGGCGCTTGGCGATCTCCTGCGCCCCGAAGGCCAGGACCTGTTCCCGCCGCTGGTCGACGCCGTCACGGTGCAGCCCGGCTACGAAGCCGCGCTCGCCGCGGCGCTCGGCGACGATCTCCAGGCCCCGCTCGACGAAGCCTCGCCGCATCACTGGCGCGACCTCGGCGCCTTCGATGAGAACGCGCCCCTGCCCGACGGCGCCCGCGCCCTCGGCGATTTCGTCCAGGCGCCGGCCGCGCTCGCCCGCCGCCTCGCGCTGACCGGCCTCGTTTTTCCCGACCAGGGCAAGACGCTCCAGGCGTCGCTGCGTCCCGGCCAGCGCCTGGTCTCGCCGCGCGGCGATCTGTGGCGCTGGGACGGCTATGCCGCGTCCGCCGACGCGCCCTCCGCCGCCGCCATCCGCCTGTCGCAGCGCAACCGTCTCGCCGCCCTCGACGGCGAAATCGAACGCGCCCGCGACAACCGGGCCGTCGTCCACGCCGCCTGGTCTGCCGCCCGCGACGCCGCCAACGCCGCGCGCGAAGCCGAGCGTAGCGCCGAGCGCGACGAGCGCGGCACCGACCAGTCGCTGATCGCCGCCCAGGATTTCTCGACCAAGGCGGCGCGCGCCGCCGCCGAGCGCGCCTCGCAGCTCGCTTCGCTGGAATCCGAGATTCGCCGCCTGACGCAGAGCCATGACGCCGCAATGGACTCGCGCCGCGGCGCCGAGGCCGAACTGGAACAGCTCGGCGACGGCGTCGAGCTTGCCCGCAACGGCGCCACCGCCCGCGGCCGCACCGCCGAGGCGCGCACTGCCTATTCCGAAGCCCGCGCCACGCTCGACGGCCTCCGGCGCGAGGGCGAGAGCCGCGCCCGCCGCCTGGTCGCCATCGCCGACGAGCGCGGCCGCTGGGAGGAGCGCCGCGCCGCCGCCGCCGCGCATATCGAGGAACTCGAACGCCGCCGCGAGGCGCTGAGCCTCGAGCTGACCGACGCCGAGGCGCTGCCCGAACGCATTGCCGCCAAGCGCGGCGCGCTGCTCGACGCCATCGGCATCGCCGAGGTGGCGCGCAGCCAGGCCGCCGACGCCCGCGCCGCTGCCGAGACGCTGCTCGCCGATGCCGACAAGGCCGCGAAGTCCGCCGACGCCGCGCTCTCCGCGGCGCGCGAGGAACGTGCCCGCGCCCAAGCCCTGTTCGAGGCCGCCACCGCCCGCATCGGCGAACTGCGCGACCGCATCCGTGACGAGTTGGAAGCGACGCCGGAAGAACTGCCCGAGCGCGCCGAGATCAAGGACGGCGAGGAATTGCCGGCGCTGGAACAGGCCGACAAGCGCGTCGAAAAGCTCAAGCAGGAGCGCGAGCAGCTCGGCGGCGTCAACCTGCGCGCCGAGGAAGAGGCCGCCGAACACGAAGCGCGCCTCTTGACGCTCACCACCGACCGCGACGACCTGGTCGGCGCTATCGAGCGCCTGCGCCGCGGCATCACCAGCCTCAACAAGGAAGGTCGCGAGCGTCTGCTCGCCTCCTTCGAGAAGGTGAACAGGAATTTCCAGGAACTGTTCGGCAAGCTGTTCGAGGGCGGCGAAGCCCGCCTGACGCTGACCGAATCCGAAGATCCGCTGGAAGCCGGCCTAGAGATCTTCGCCCGCCCGCCCGGCAAGCGGCTGCAGTCGCTCGCCCTGCTCTCGGGCGGCGAGCAGGCGCTGACGGCGATGGCGCTGATCTTCGCCGTGTTCCTGGTCAACCCGGCGCCCGTCTGCGTGCTCGACGAAGTCGACGCGCCCCTTGACGATGCGAACGTTGAACGCTTCTGCAACATGCTCGACGAGATGACGCGCCTCACCGACACGCGCTTCCTGGTGATCACCCACCACGCGCTGACCATGAGCCGCATGCACCGCCTGTTCGGCGTGACGATGGCCGAACGTGGCGTCTCGCAGCTGGTTTCGGTGACCTTGGCTGAAGCGGAGAAGGTGGCGGCGGAGTAGGTTTAGTGGTCCTTTAGAGCAACCTGCGTTATACTGGCGAGATGTCGGAAGACCTGCTGAAGCGCATCACG
Source organism: Rhizomicrobium sp. (assembly GCA_035570795.1). Taxonomy (GTDB): domain Bacteria; phylum Pseudomonadota; class Alphaproteobacteria; order Micropepsales; family Micropepsaceae; genus Rhizomicrobium. The sequence continues at coordinate 8,199 of DATMKZ010000069.1, read as the reverse complement.
ATTGAGCCGGGCAAAATGAGCGGTCGTCCCTGTATCCGGGGATACCGTATGCGCGTTATTGACATTCTCCAGATGCTCGCAGGCGGGATGACGCCCGAAGAAATTCTGACTGATTTCGACTTCCTTGAGGCAGACGATATTCGGGCGGCGCTGGCCTACGCCGCGGATGCACTCGACCATCCCGTCGTCAAAGCAGCGGAATAGCCCTGAAAAATGGGCGTTTTCTTCGTCTGCGACGTTCATATTCCGCGACAGTTGCTTACCTACCTCCGAACCAAAGGCCATGACGGAGTCCATGTCCTCGATCTCGGGCTTGGTCAGTCGGAGGACAGCGACATCTGGCGTTATGCCTGCGATCACGAAGCGGTCGTCATCACCAAAGACACTGATTTCATCGTTTTGGCCGCTGCAAAGCCTGGCCCCCGTGTTTTGCGCGTTTGCTTGGGAAATTGCTCTAACCAGCAGTTGCTTCGTCGTATCGAAAGAGATCTCGCGATGATTCTGGATCGCTTCGATACCGGCAGTCGTCTGGTGGAATTGAACTGGTAGAACACCCGCGCGCATTTCGCCGCGCCCATGTTTTTAGTAATTAAAACAGCCATTTAATCGCATTCTTGCGTTATTGACACCCTCAAGACCCAACCCTATGTTCCGCGCGCCTTCGAACCGCCGCGAAGGCCAGCTTTTGCGCGGGTTTACGGCACAAACGGGGAGCGTTGAGCCTGTCTGCTCAGGACCCTCAGAACCTGCGCGAGCTGGGCAAGCGGCTCGACGATGCCCAGGCCAAAAGCGCCGTGCGTCCGACGCGCCCGGCCCCGACGCAGATGGGCATCGCCGGCCGTTTCGCGACGGAGCTGATGGCGGCGCTGCTGGTCGGCGGGGCCTTGGGATGGGGAGTGGATTGGCTGTTCGGGCGCTTCGGCATCCACACCAAGCCGGTCTTCCTGATCGTGCTGTTTGTGTTGGGCGCCGCTGCGGGTATCCGCAATGTGATGCGTGCCGCCAGTGAATTGAATGCCGAGATGGCGCGCCACCCCGCGCCGCCGGTCCAGAATGACGAGGAGCGTTGAACCCGTGGCCATGGCCCTCAACCCGATGGAGCAGTTCGAGGTCAAGCCGCTGATCGCGCGGCCGCTGCTGCACATCGCCGGGCACCCGATCTTCTTCACCAACCAGGCGCTGCTGATGGTCGTCGTCGCCGTCGCCGCCTCGCTGTTCCTCACCCTCGCCATGTCGCGCCGCGCACTGGTGCCCAGCCGCACCCAGTCGATGGCGGAGATGTCCTACGAGTTCGTCGCCGGCATGCTGCACAGCGCCGCCGGCGAGGACGGGCTGAAATTCTTCCCCTTCGTCTTCACGCTGTTCATCTTCGTGCTGTTCAGCAATTTCCTCGGCATGATCCCGGGCTCGTTCACGGTGACCAGCCAGATCGCGGTGACCTTCGCGCTGGCCTCGCTCGTCATCCTGACCGTGCTCGTCGTCGGTTTCGCCAAGCACGGCTTCGGCTTCCTCAAGCTGTTCGTGCCGCAGGCGCCTTGGTACCTCCTGATCCTGCTGATTCCGATCGAGTTGATCTCGTTCCTCACCCGCCCGATCAGCCTCTCGGTGCGTCTGTTCGCCAACATGCTGGCCGGCCACACCATGCTGGCGGTGTTCGGCGGCTTCGTCGTGCTGCTCGGCGGCGCCGGCGGCGTGCTTTCCGCGCTCTCCATTGCGCCGATGGCGCTGATCGTCGCGATCATGCTGCTCGAACTTCTCGTCGCCTTCCTGCAGGCCTATGTCTTCGCCATCCTGACCTGCATCTATCTCAACGAAGCGCTCCACCTCCACGACCATCACTGACGGAAAAGGACTTACGACCATGGATCTCGCAGCAGCAAAAATGATCGGCGCGGGCCTCGCCTGCATCGCCCTCGTCGGCGCCGGCATCGGCATCGGCAACGTGTTCGGCAGCTATCTCTCGGGCGCGCTGCGCAATCCGGGCGCCGCGGCCTCGCAGTCGACCAACCTGCTCCTCGGCTTCGCGCTGTGCGAGGCGACGGGCCTGTTCGGCCTCGTCATCGCGCTCCTGATCCTGTTCGCGTTCTGAGCATGGCCGCGGCGCACACGACCGCGACGACGGAGGCGCCCGGCGGCCACAAGGCCGCCGGCTTTCCGCCGTTCAAGACGGAGACGTTCCCCAGCCAGATATTCTGGCTGGTGCTGACGTTCGCGTTCCTGTTCGCCGTCCTGTGGCGCGTCGCCGGCCCGCGCATCGCCGGCACCATCACCACGCGCCGCAATCAGATCAACACCGACCTGGCCGACGCCCAGAAGCATCGCGGCGATGCCGAGGCCGCCTCCGCCGCCTACCGGGCGGCGCTGGCCGGCGCCCGGTCTCGCGCCCAAGCCCTCGCCGACGAGAACCGCAAGCTGATGACGGCCGAGATCGACGGCGCCAAGGCCGCCGCCGACTCCCGCGCCTCGGGCGACGTCGCCAAGGCCGAGGCCCGCATCGCTGCCGCGCGCGGCGAGGCCCGCAGCCACGTCTTCCAGGCGGCGCAGGACGCGGCGATCCAGATCGTGGCGCATCTCACCGGCGAGACGGTTTCGGACGCCGAGGCGGCCGCCGCCTTGCGCGCCGCCACCGGGGGCTGACATGGAACTGCTTCGCGAACCGGAATTCTGGGTTGCCGTCGGCTTCGTCATGGTGATCGCGCTGCTGCTCTATGTCGGCGTGCCGAAAATGGTGGCCGGCCTGCTCGACACCCGCGCCGCGACCATCAAGGCCGAGCTCGACGAGGCCCGCCGCCTGCGCGAGGAAGCCGCGGCGGTTCTCAGGGGCTACCAGGACAAGGCCGCCAGCGCCGAGCGCGAGGCCGAGGCCATCGTCAGCGAGGCGCGCGCCGAAGCCGAACGCTTCGCCGCCGACGCCCGCGCCGCGCTGAGCCGGCAGATCGAGCGCCGCGCCCAGGTGGCGCAGGACAAAATCGCCCAGGCCGAGGCCGCCGCCACGGCCGAGATCCGCAAGCTCGCCGCCGACGCCGCCGCCGCCGCCGCCGAACGCCTGATCGCCGCCCGCATGGACGAGACGAAGGCCGCCGCGATGATTGAGGGCAGCATCAAGGGCCTGGCCGCGAAGCTGAACTGACGCGCCACGCCATCCCTGCGGGCCTATCCTTGAATGTCATGGCCCGCTTTCGCGGGCCATGACACCGAGGTTACTTAAGCCAAGATCGGCTCACGCCTTCTCCGGCTGCACCACGCGGATATGCAGCTCCTTGAGCTGCTTGGGCAGCACTTCGGTCGGCGCGTTCATCAAGAGGTCCTGGCCCTGCTGGTTCATCGGGAACATCGTGACTTCGCGGATGTTCTCCTCGCCGGCGAGCAGCATCACGACGCGCTCGAGCCCCACCGCACAGCCACCATGCGGCGGCGCCCCGTGGCGGAACGCGTTCAGCATGCCGCCGAACTTGGCCTCGGTGAAGTCGCGGCCGTGACCGGCGAGCTCGAACGCCTTCAGCATCACTTCGGGATCGCGGTTGCGCACCGCGCCCGATAGCATCTCATAGCCGTTGCACACGATGTCGTACTGGAACACCTTGATGCCCAGAATCTTCTCGCGGTCGTCCTGGTTCGCGCTCGAATCCGCTTTCAGATTCATGAACTCGGCGGTGTCGAATTGCGGCAGCGAGAACGGGTTGTGCCCGAAGTCGATGCGCTTCTCCTCCTCGTTCCACTCATACATCGGCATGTCGACGATCCAGCAGAACTTGAACACGCCCTCCTCGATCAGCTTGAGCTCGCTGCCGATGCGCGTGCGCGCCAGCCCTGCGAGCTTCGCCGCGCGTTCAGTCTTGTCGGCTGAGAAGAAAATTGCATCTCCTGCCTTAGCGCCGGTTCTCGCCAACAACTCGGCACGCGCTCCCTCGGAGATAAATTTCGCTATCGGCCCAGTGAAGACGGTGCCTTGATCGTGGACATCGGCAATGCCTACATAACCCAACCCGGCCGCACCTTCTGAGCGTGCCCAATCGTTCAGCTTGTCGAAGAAAGAACGTGGCTGGCCTCCAGCGCCCGGCGCCGGAATGGCGCGCACGGTCTTGCCCTTGAACGCCTTGAACGCCACGTCGTCGCGCGCGAAGACGTCCGATACGTCGCAGATCACGATCGGGTTGCGCAGGTCCGGCTTGTCGGTGCCGTATTTCAGCGCCGCATCCTCGTACGTGATATGCGGCACCTCAGCGGACACCGTCCGCCCCGCGGCGAATTCCGCGAAGGTCTCCAGCAGCACGGGCTGGATCGCGTCGAACACGTCCTGCTGCGTCACGAAGCTCATCTCGACGTCGAGCTGGTAGAACTCGCCCGGCGAGCGGTCGGCGCGGCCGTCCTCGTCGCGGAAGCACGGCGCGATCTGGAAATAGCGGTCGAAGCCCGCCACCATGATGAGCTGCTTGAACTGCTGCGGCGCCTGCGGCAGGGCGTAGAAATGCCCCGGATAGCGCCGGCTCGGCACCAGGAAGTCGCGCGCGCCTTCGGGCGACGACGCGGTCAGGATTGGCGTCTGGAATTCGGTGAAGCCCTGCCCCAGCATTCGCGTGCGCAGCGACTGGATGATCTTGGACCGCAGCACGATGTTCCTGTGCAGCCGCTCGCGGCGCAGGTCGAGGAAGCGGTATTTGAGCCGCGTCTCTTCGGGATATTCGAGGTCGCCGAACACCGGCAGCGGCAGCTCGGGCGCCTGGCTCTGGACCACGATGTCTTCGATGCGCAGCTCCACCTCGCCGGTCGGCAGGTCCTTGTTCACCGCTTCGGCGAAGCGCGCGACCACCTTGCCGGTCAGCGTCACCACCCATTCCGAGCGCACCTTGTCGCATTCGGCGAAGGCGGCGGCATCCGGCTCGATCACGCATTGGGTGACGCCGTAATGGTCGCGCAGGTCGATGAACATCAGCCCGCCATGGTCGCGCCGGCGGTTGACCCAGCCGGACAGCCGGACGGTCTCACCCACATGCTCCTTGCGAAGCTGGCCGCAGGTATGGCTGCGATAGGCGTGCATGGCGTAAAAACCTTTGAAAACATGGGGTGTTTGACGGTTATCGGCGGGCCGGTCAAGGCCCGTCCGGGCATAGCGAAACTGTCGTAAACCACGGCCTAAGCTGCGAAAGCCCTGTGGGAATCGCCGCCATGAAAGCCCTGCCGCTCGCCGCCCTCGCCCTGCTGCTCCTCGCCGGTCCGGCCGCCGCCGCCCCGCCGCCGCGCAACGTCGTCATCTTCGTCGCCGACGGCCTGCGCTATGCCAGCGTCACGCCACAGCTCGCGCCGACCTTCGCCGCCTTGCGCCGCGATGGCGTCGACTTCGCCAACAGCCATGCGCTCTACCCGACGGTCACCACCGCCAACGCCTCGGCCATCGCCACCGGCCACTATCTCGGCGACACCGGCGACTACGGCAACACGTTGTGGTTCGGCTATCCGGTCAAGGCGCAAGGCGGCACAACGCTGACCTTCCTCGAGCACGACGGCGTGCTGCGCGACGTCAAGGCGCATTTCGGCGACGGCTATATGGGCGAGACCTCGCTGCTCGCCGCCGCGCGCGCCGCCGGCATGGCCACCGCCGTCATCGGCAAGATCGGCCCCGCCGCGATCCAGGACATCATGGCGATGGCGCCCGATGCATCGACAACCGCCGGCATCGTCGTCGACGACGGCGCCAATATCCCCATCGGCCTCGACGGCCGGCCCACTGGCTTCGTTGCGATCGGCAGCGATCTCGCCGCGCGCATCGCCGCTGCCGGCCTGCCGGCCAAGGCGCCGTTTGCCGCCCTGCCCGGCAAGCCGAACACCGAGCAGCAAACCTATATGACCGATGTCGCCGTCAAGGCGCTGCTGCCGCTGCTCAAGGATCGCGGCCACGGTTTCGCCCTCGTCTATTGGTGCCGCGATCCCGACGCGACGCAGCACAATCAGGAAGACGGCGTCGGCGCGCTGACGCCCGGCATCAACGGTCCCACCGCCCATGCCGGCATCGCCGACGCCGATGCGCAGCTGAAGCGTCTGCTCGATGCGCTGAAGGCCCTCGGCCTCGACAAGACGACGGACGTCTTCGTCACCGCCGACCACGGCTTCTCGACCATTTCGCACAGCCTGCCCACCGCCGACGGCGGCATCGCGCCCGCCTCCCTGCCGCAGGGTTTCGTCGCCGTCGACATCGCCGGCTGGCTCGGCGGCCAGAAACTGTTCGATCCCGACGCCGACAATGGCGAGATCCTGACCGACAACGGCATGCATCCTTCGCGCGGCGATGCGCTGATCGGGCCGTCCGCCGCGGCGCCGCTCGCCATCGTCGCGGCCAATGGCGGCTCGGACTTCATCTACACGCCGGGCATGGACGGCGCGAAGACCGCCAGGGCGATCTATGCGCATCTGCTGGACGCGCCCTATGTCGGAGCGCTGTTCGTCAACGACGCCTTGCTCAAGGCCGATCCCGCCGCCTTCGCCGGCGCCCTGCCGCTGAGCGCCGTCAATCTCATCGGCGCCGCGACGGTGCCGAACCCGTCCATCGTCGTCGGCTTTCGCAGCTGGGTTGCCAAGGATTGCGCCTTGGGCGAACTGCTCTGCGCCGTCGAAATCGCCGACACCGGCCTGCACACCGGCCAGGGCATGCATGGCAGCATCAGCCGCGCCGATACCCGCAATTTCATGGCCGCCATCGGACCGGACTTCAAAAAGGCTTTCGCTGACCCCGCGCCGGTCAGCAACGCCGACATCGCCCCGACACTGGCGCATATCCTGGGCCTTAAAATCGCGTCCCATGGCGCTCTGACGGGCCGGCCCGCGACCGAGGCCCTGGCCGGCGGCAAGCCGGTGCCCTTCAAGGCCCTGACGCGGGCCGCGGAACCCGCCGCCGACGACCAGCAGACGCTGCTTCAGTATCAGGAAGCCGCCGGCCGGCGCTATTTCGACGCCGCGGGCATGCCGGGCCGGACCGTCGGCCTGACAGCCAAATAGCCGCGCGCGCCGCCGGGCCGAATCCGCTATCACGGTCCCATGCGGATCGTGGAAAATACCGAAGATTTGAGGGCGTTGATCGCCGAGCTCGAAAGCGCGCCCTATCTCGCGCTCGACACCGAGTTCATGCGCGACCAGACCTATTGGCCCAAGCTGTGCCTGATCCAGGTGGCGGCGCCGGGCGTCGAGGCCATCGTCGACCCGCTCGCCGACGGCATCGACCTGGCGCCGTTCTACGAGCTGCTCAAGACGCCCGGCATCGTCAAGGTGCTGCACGCCTCGCGCCAGGACATCGAGATATTCCACCACCAGGGCGGCATGATCCCCGACCCGCTGTTCGACAGCCAGATCGCCGCCATGGTCTGCGGCTTCGGCGACGCCGCGTCCTACGAGACGCTGTGCCGCAAGATCGCGCATGTCGAGATCGACAAGTCCTCGCGCTTCACCGACTGGAGCCGCCGCCCGCTCAGCCAGAAGCAGCTCGACTACGCCATCGGCGACGTGACGCATCTGCGCACGATCTACGAGGCCCTCAAGAAACAGCTGGCGCGCACCGGCCGCTCGGAATGGGTGCAGGAGGAGATCTCGGCGCTGCAGGACCCGCTGCTCTACGAGCTGCAGCCCGACACCGCCTGGAAGCGCCTCAAGCCGCGCACCACCAACAAGCGTTTCCTCGCCATGGTCGCCGCCCTCGCTGCCTGGCGCGAGCGCGAGGCGCAGGCCCGCGACATCCCGCGCGGCCGCGTCATCAAGGACGAGGCCCTGATGGAGATCGCCGCCCATCCGCCGGAAAGCGCCGAGGCGCTGGAGCGCATCCGCGCCGTGCCCAAGGGCTTCGCCAATTCGCGCCTCGGCAAGGGCCTGATGGACGCCATCGAGGAAGGCAAGACCGCCAAGCCGCCCGAGCCCATCGAGCACGACCGCCCGCGCCGCCGCCGCGAGCCCAGCCAGGCCGCCGTCGATCTCCTGAAAACGCTGCTGCGCCTGCGCGCCGAAGCCGTCGGCGTCGCGCCGCGTCTCATCGCCAACGCCGACGACATCGAGCGCCTGGCCGCCGAAGAAGACGAAGGCGTTCCCGCCTTGCATGGCTGGCGCGCGCAAGTCTTCGGCAACGACGCGCTGCTCCTGCGCAAAGGTGACCTCGCAATAGCCCTCGAAGGCGGCGAAGCAGTGGTGGTGGAACTGGAGGATTAGAGCTTCTCCGCTCTC
>DATMKZ010000068.1:0-88490 GCA_035570795.1 Rhizomicrobium sp. | reverse complement strand
ATCGGCGTCTATTTTGCACTTATGGGCGCAATCTTCGCCCTTGCCCCGACCCATTTTCCCGGCCCAGCCTTGGCGGTTGGCGGGTCGGTCTTGGCGATCCTGAGTGCTGCATTCGCCAACGTCCTGAGGATGCGCCGCGACAGGAAGCCCAGTGCCTAGAGGCATCCAAGGACAGAAGCGCCTAATCCGTTCGGCCGGATTGATATTCTTGGGTGTCGTGCTGCTGGCTTTGGCCACGATGCAATACTGGATGCCGTCAGGGCACGTTTTGCTGCGCTATGGCGTGGGTGGCCTGGCCATCTTCGGTATGTTGGTATTCCTTTCCGTGCCGGGGAAAGAAAATTCCCAAAAGTCCTAACGGTCAGAAACGCCCCGCTGGCGCTGTATTTCCTCCGCTATAATTTCTGCCGCATCCACAAGTCGTTGCGCGGTTCGCCAGCGCAGCGGGCGGCCATCACCGATGAGTTGCTGTCGATGGCTCGTTTTTGCGCTATCGTGGACGTAGCAAGCCCGCCAAAAAAAGCGCGGCCTGTATAAGAAGCGGGAAACGTAATCTGAATGAAGCGATCCCAGATCGCGGTCCTCGTCCTATTCGCGATGAACCTTGCTTTCATCGGTTGGCTTGGTGCTTCTTTCGTTCATGCTCCGCAAAAGTCCGTGGGTGACCATCAAGTCGCCTTCGCCATGCACGGAACGACCGTCTATGTATCGCACCTCCAAAGCATGGCCTATTGGGGTGGGTGGATTCTCGGCGTAGTCCTCTTGGCGATAGCCGTGGCGGGCTACCTCTTTTCCAAAGACAATGCTGGAAAATAATGCCCACATTTCAAATTGAGGCGTCGCCAGAATTCGACTGGAACATAACAAGAACACCTGCTAGACTGCACCCTGGATCGCATCCTGTCCACAGCGGCAAGCGCGGCGGCAATGGCGCCGCGGGGGTCTGCGGATTAGGTTCGCGACGTGCACGGAAAGCAAGAAGGAGAAGGTCATGGCGGGTAGCGTCAACAAGGTGATTTTGATCGGCAATCTGGGCAAGGACCCGGAAACGCGCCGCATGACGAGCGGCGATCCCATCGTCAGCTTCTCGGTCGCGACCTCGGAGACCTGGCGCGACAAGTCGAGCGGCGAGCGCAAGGAAAAGACCGAGTGGCACCGCGTCGTGATCTTCAACAAGAACCTCGCCGATGTCGCCGAGAAATACCTGCGCAAGGGCTCGAAGGTCTATCTCGAAGGCGCGCTGCAGACGCGCAAATGGACCGACAAGGACGGCGCGGAGAAATATTCGACCGAGGTCGTGCTGCAGAATTTCCGTGGCGAGCTCGTCATGCTCGATACCCGCGGCGGCGGCGAAGGCGGCGGTGGTGGTGGCGGGCGCGAACGCGTCGGCGCCGGCGAAGCTCCCGCCAGCTTCCAGCGCGAAGAGATGGACGACGAGATCCCGTTCTGAGCGCGCCATGCGCTTTGGCCCCGCCATCCTGCTGACGCTCGCGCTGGCGGGCTGCGCCACCTCGTCGGGCGAGCAGGCGACCGGCTTTCTCAATCCCGAGATCGCCCGCGCCTATATCCCGCTCGAAGGCACGACCTATGTGCTGATGCAGACGCGCGGCGCCGCTTTCGTGGTGGCGCCCGGCGTCGCCGTCACCAACGCGCACAATGCCGGCATTGTCGGCAAGAACGTGATCGGCACCTCGCGCAATTACGACCTGCTGTTCTTCCATGTCGATCGCACGGCCGCGCCGGCCTATGGCGCGCCCACGGTCGGCGAGCAGGTGATCGCCTACGGTCAGGGCGCCCATGGCGAGGTGCGCGAGGCCCACGGCACGGTCCGCCTGCTCAACGCGCCGGTCGAGGCGCGCTGTCCCACCTGCATCGTGCAGGCGGCCTTCACCTTCGAGGGCAATGCCGGGCCGGGCTTCAGCGGCGGGCCGGTGGTCGATGCGGCCAGCGGCCGGATCGTCGGCATCACCTTCGGCTATCTCGATCCCGGCGGCCACCGGCTGATGTACGCTTATCCGATGAGCCGGGTGCGCAACGAACTGGCGGCGATCGCAGGGCATCTGCCCGTCGACGTCGACTGAGCCGGCCGCCATCCCGGCGATCGGCGACGGAAGGGCGCGCGTGCCGCGGATCGCTGCTAAACAGGCGGCCATGGCCGCGCAAATCGTCCCCTGGATCCTGATCGTCGCCGCGCCGTTCGTCGGCAGCTTCCTGGCGGTGGCCCTGCTGCGCCTGCCGCAGCGGCGCGGGATCGTCGCCGGGCGCTCCGCCTGCGACGATTGCGGCCATGTGCTGGGGCCGCTCGAACTCGTGCCGCTGCTGAGCTTTGCCGTGCAGCGCGGCCGTTGCCGCCACTGCGGTGCCCGCATCGATCCGCTGCAGCCCGCGCTGGAGGCGGCGGCGCTGGCCGTCGCGGTGTGGGCGGCGTGCGTCACGCCGGGCTGGATCGCGGTTGCGAGCTGCGGGCTCGGCTGGTGCCTGCTGACGCTGGCCGCGATCGACGGGCGGACCGGTCTGTTGCCCGATGTGCTGACGCTGCCGCTGCTTGCCGCCGGCCTTCTCGTCGCCTGGCTGATCGATCCGGCGGCGCTGGCGGCGCATGCCATCGGTGCGGCGGCCGGTTTCGCCGGCTTTGCGGCCCTGGCGGAGATCTATCGCCGCTTGCGCGGCCGCGACGGGCTCGGCCTCGGCGACGCCAAGCTGCTGGCGGCAGCGGGCGCCTGGCTGGCGTGGCCGGCACTGCCCAGCGTCGTGCTGTTCGCGGCGATCGTCGGGCTTTTGTTCGTATTGGCGCGGCGCGTGTCCGGAAAGCCGGTCGACGCCGCGGGCCGCATCGCCTTCGGCCCCGCCCTGGCGGCCGCGACATGGATCGTCTGGCTCTATGGCCCGCTGGTGCCGGGATAGCGGCCTACTGCCACGCCAGCACGAGATAAGGCCGCGCCGCGTCGCCGGTGAACTGCACCACCGCGACGCGCAGCGTGCGCGCGCCGTCGACGCTGAGGTCCGCGCTGACACGGAAGGCGGCGCCGGGCGCGACCGGCGTACCGGCCAGGCTGCTGCGCGCGGCCGCCTGCGCCGCCGCGTCGCGGGCCCTGAGCAGATCGTCGATGGCCTGCTCGCTCATGCCCGGCAGGGCGCGCAAGGCTTCGCGCGGCGCGACGGCCGAATTGAGCGCGCCGCTGCGGCCATAAACCGTCAGCGCCGGCGCGACGCGGTCCAGCAGCGCGCGCGACACGCCGGGCAGGGCCAGGAGCTCGTCGACCGCGCGAAACGCAAGCGTCGGCGGCGCGTCCGCGCTCCTGGGCTCGCGCAGCTTGACGATGCGCGCGGCGAGCGCCCCGGCGTCGTCGTCCGTCAGCCCGGCCGAAACGAACAGGCCCTGGAGCAGCTCCTTGGGCGCGTAGTTGAGATTGATGCGGCCGCTCTCGTCCTGGATCCGCAGGCGCACCGCCACGCCGTCGAGGGCGAACGACGTGGCCGTGCCGTCGAGGCGCGGCGCCGCGCGCTGGTCGAGCAGCGCCAGCACCCCTTTGGCCACCGCGGCGTCGGCGACGGCGCCGCCGCGCGCCGCGTTCCAGGCGTTGCGGTCCAGATGCGCCGAGGTCACCGACGCGGTCAGCATCGCAGCGGCGATCAGCGACAGGATCGAGATGCCCCAGAGCACGGAAACGAGGGCGAGGCCGCGCTCGGAGCCGCGTCCGCTCACCGGCTTTGCAGCAGGGTCTGCAGCGCCGGCAGCTTGTGCTGCAGCTCGGCGGTCACGGCGCGCGCCTTCTGCAGGTTGTCGACGACATGCGGCGTGATCAGGACGATGAGCTCGGTGCGATCGTGCTTGTTGTCCTTGGTGCCGAACAGGCCGCCGACCACCGGAAGCTGCGACAGGAAGGGCAGGCCGCTGCTGCCGCGCGTCTTGGAATCCTTGATCAGGCCGCCGAGCGCGATGGTCTCGCTGTCCTGCACCGCAATGGTGCTGTCGATCTTGCGCTGGGTGATGGTGGGCGAATCGAGCGTCGAGGTGTCGGTCGACGACACGTCGCTGACCTCCTGGCTGATGTCCATCGTCACCATGCCGCCCTGGTTCACGCGCGGCGTGACCTTCAGGATGATGCCGGTGGCGCGGTATTCGATGGTGTTGACGATCGGCGAGTCCGAGCCGATCACGCCCACCGCCTGCGACGTGGCGATCGGCACCTGGTCGCCGACCTGCAGCGTCGCCATATGGTTGTTGAGCACCATGATCTCGGGCGACGAGATCACCTCGACATGGGTGACCTGGCTCAGCGTGTTGAGCACGACGCGGATATTGCTGCCCTGGCTGAACATGTAGGAGAAGCCGGGAAAGACCTGGCCGATATTGATCGAATTGGAGTTCGACAAGGCCAGCGTGTTCGCCCCGTTGGGCTGGTAGAAATACTGCACGCCGTATTGCAGCTCGTTGGTCAGCGTCACCTCGGCGATGGCGGCCTCGAGCAGGACCTGCAGCGGCGCGGCATCGAGCTGACGCAGCGCGCTCTCGATGGTGGCGTATTCCTGCGGCGTGCCGTAGATCACCACCGCGTTGTTGTTCTCGTCCGCCGTGATGGTGGCGGCGCCCGGCGGCGGCGCCGAGTTGTCGCTGTCGTCGATCAGGCTGGAATTGCCGGACGGCGCGGGTGCGGCGGGGGGCGGCGCGCCGTTCGCGAGCGGCGTCGCCGGCGGCGGCGTCGCGTGATCGGTGGTGTCGCCGTTGTCGGTCGCGGCGCCGGTATCGGGCTTGCCGCTGTCCTTGCCGGAGCCGCCATAGAGCACCTTCTTCAGCGTCGCGGCGAGGTCGCTGGCACGGCCGTTCTGCACCGCATAGACGTAGATGCGCCGGTCGCTGCCGACGCCGGGGCGGTCGAGGCGCGCGATCCAGCGCTGCATCTGGTCGAGATAGCGCGGCTGCGGCGAGATCACGAGGACGGCGTTGAGCCGCTCGATGGGGATCAGCTTGACGATGCCGGCGAGCGGGCCGCCGACGCCGCCGAGGATCTGGTTGAGTTCCTTCGCCAGGCCCTTGGCGTCGGTGTATTTCGGCGTGAACAGGCCGAACGACATGCCGGCCAGCCAGTCGACGTCGAACAGCGCCACTTCGTCGACGATGGCGGCGCGCTCCTGCTGCGTGCCCTGGATGACGAGCAGGTTGCGCCCGGTGTCGGCGTGGACGATGGCCTGCGCCGGCGCCATGCCTTCGAGCAGGCGCTGCATCTCGGCGGCGGCGACGTAGTGCAGTTGCACGATCTGCGAGCTGTAGCCGGCTTCGCCGCCGCCGGACGAGGCACCGGCGCTCGCCGTCGCCGGCGCCGTCACCTCGCGCGGCGCGTCGGCACTCAGCACCAGCTTGTAGATCTCGCCGTTCTTGACGATGGCGAGGCCGTTCATCCGCAGGATCTGTTCGAACACCGGCAGCACTTCGCTGCGCGACAGGGGCTTGCTGGTCTGCACCGTGATGGTGCCCTGCACGCCGGCGCCGATCGTGTAGTTCACGTTGAGGAAATCGCCGAACACCGCCTTGGCGACGTCGCGCACGTCGGCGTTGATGAAGTTGAGCGTGATGCCGCCGTCCTCGCCGATCGTGGACTCGGTGACATGCGGCGTCGCGTGGCCGACGAGATGGCCGGTGCCGCGCACGATTTCCGGCGGCGGCGGCTCGGCGATCGGCGTGCTGGTGGCGGCGGTGGCGGAGGGCGGCGCGGCGTCCTTGTCGGCGACCGGCGCGCTGGCATGGGCGGCGAGTTCGGCGGCGCTGGGGCCGGTCTCGGGCGGACGGTCATAGGGACCGGCGCAGGCGGCAAGCGCCAGCATCGCCGCCAAGGCAGCGCCGACTACGATCTTGCGCCCAAACGTTAACCGCATCGAAGCTGGTTCCCTGGCGCCATAGGCCCTTTTATCGCCGCAGTGTCAAAGGGTTGGTTGCCCCGTCGTGGGGTCGATCGGGGCGCCGATCAGGGCCTGGGGCGCAATCGTCGGGTCGCGGCGCGGCGGCACGGGCTTGGCCGGCGCGGCGGAAGCGGTCGGTGCCGGCGCCGCGGCCGGGCGCGCCGGCGGGGTCCCGTTCAACACCGGGAGCGGCTCGGTGTCGGCGCTGGGATGGGGCGGCGGCAGTGCCGGCGCGGCGCTTGGCTGGTCCTGCGTCAGCGGCTGCAGCGGCGCGCTCGGGGCGCGGTTGGCGGGGCCGTCAAGCGGCACGACGAACTGGCTGCCATTGGCGCTGAGCGTGACGCTCGTCGCGTCGATGCGCGCCACGCGCCAGCCGTTCACCATGCCGCCGACCACGGCGCTGGTCGTCGCCGCGGTGCTCCTGAGCCGCAGCAGCGCGACGGCACGGGCGCCGCCCATGATGACGCCGACCAGCGTGAAGTCCGAGGTCGCGGCGGCGGCGGCGTTCGGCTGCGTCGCGTCGGCGAGCGGTTGGCGCGAGGCGGCGAACAGCGGCCGCGCGTCGATGTCGGCGTAGAGCTCTTCCGGCGGCGGCGTGTAGGGCGCGGCCATGGCCGTTTGCGTCGCTCGCAGCGGCAGGCGCGGCGTCTCCACCGCGACGGGATCGAGCGGCGCGAGCGCCTCATAGGCGATGGCGCCGCCGAGCGTCAGCGCCGCGGCCAGGAGCGTTGCGGGCAGCAGCAGCCTCATTGCGCACCGGTCCAGCGATAGCCGCGCACCGTCCAGCGGATCTCCAGGTTCGGCGGATCGCCCGGCACGCCGGCGTTCTGCCAGTTCTCCGGGCTGCGCAGGTCGATGCCGTCGAGGAAGAGATAGGGCACGCCGGTTTCGATGCGGTAGGTGAGATCCTTCAATCGCGTCATCGGCACTGCGACGTCGTATTGGATTTCGACGCGCTGGAAACCGTCGGCCGTCACCGGCGTCAGGTTCTGGGCGCTGTGAACCTGGCCGGCATCGCTTTCGATCAGCGCCTTCATCACGTTCTGGATGTTCGCCGCCGCGAGCTCGGCGCTGCCGCCGCCGATCAGGCCGGTGCTGCTGGCTTCGTGGCTCTTGAGCTCGGCGAGGCGCGCTTCGACGGCGGGGCGCAGCGCGATGCGGCGGGCATAGGCGGCGAGCAATTGGTGCGAGCGGGCAATTGCCTCGTTCTGGTCGGCGAAGGCGTCGGCGACCGGCTCGACGACGACGAGCCAGGCCAGGCCGATGACCGCCAGCAACAGGCCGAGCGCGACGATGCGTTGGCGCGCAGGGCTCACGACGCCCCCTTGCGCAGCTTGACCGACAGGTCGAAGCGCTGCTGGCCGGGGGTCGGGCCCTGCATCAGCGGGGCGCGGAATTGCGCATCGGCGAAATAGGGCGAGGAATCGAACAGGGCGATCAGCGAGGCGGCCTCGGCCGAGAAGCCGTGCAGGCGCACTTCGTCGCCATTGAGTTCGAACTCGTAGAGCCAGGCATCGTCGGGCAGCAGCCGCGCCACCGTCGCCAACACAGCGACCGCGGCGGGGTTGCGCTTCTGCTGCGCCAGGAACGCGGCCTGGCGGTTGGCGGCGTCGAGTTTTTGCTGCAGCGCCTCGACCACCATGGCGCCGCTGCGCGCGGCATCGACGCGGTCGTCGAGATCGGCGGCGGCGGCCTCGCCGCGCAGATAGATGCTCGCGAGCAGGCCCACGGCCAGCAGCAGCACCAGAGCGGCGAGCGTCGGAACCAGGCGCGGCCTGAAGCGCAGCACCCGCGCCGCCGCCGCGTCGGCCGGAAACGTGCCGCCATCGGCGCGTCCACCGCCATCCGCGAATTCGACGGCGGACAGTGCGATGCCGGCGTCGCGGCAGAGCTGCACGCAGGCATCGACCGGCTCGCGGCGGATGATGCGCAGCGCGACGTCGAGCGTCTCGCGGCCCGCGGCGACGACGCGGTAATCGTAATAGATGTCCGCGGCATCGAGCGGGCTCTGGCGCACCACTTCGTGCTTGAGAATGTCGTCCAGGTTGCGCGCGGCGCCGCGCGGCAGGCGCAGCGGACGCGACAGCGCGTCCTCGGCGGGAAGCTGGAGGATGACGGGATCGGCGAACCAGGCGGCCAGCCCTTCGGCGTGCGGCACGGCGAGGCGCAGCGCCCGGCCGGCGAACGCGTCGCGCGGGATGCGCGCGATCACGGTCTCGACGGCGCCTTGCCGGCGGCAGACGACGAACTCGGAGGGCTCGACGTCGATCAGCGTCGCGTCGTCGGCGGTGCGCAATGCTTCGCGCAGCGACGGCGGCAGCAGGGCGGCAAGCTCCGTCCGCCACCAGCGCCAGAAGGCGAGCAGTTGGTCAAGCCATGTACCCGGACGCAACAGGACGCCGTCCATCAATTGCCTCGGCACGATTTCGTCGCGGGATCATAGGTGCAATCGGCTTCGGCTGAAATGCGCGGCGCCATGAAAAGTTCGGGCCACAGGCGGGCATCGCCGCGCGGAAACGCGATGCGCAGGCGCACCAGTGCCGGCAGTTCCGCGGCGCCGCGCCAGCCGGTTTGCCAGGCACCGCCGCCGGCCGGCAAATAGGCGAGATCCATGGCCTCGGCGCCGCGCAGCAGATCGGTGCCGTCGGCGTTAACGTCCGGGCCGAATACCAGCACGAGGCGCTGCAAATGTCCGTCGGGACGAACGGCAAGCGCCAGCCGGACGCAGGCACGCCCGCCGGCCGCGCCCGGCGCCGGCGCCCAGAAGCGCATCTGGCCGGCGTCGCCGGTAAAATCGACACGCGGGATGTCCTGCGGCGTGGCCGGCGGGATCTGGCGCGGGCAGGCGCGCTCGACTTCGTTGCGGAGCAGGTCCTGGACCTGGCGCACCGTGTCCGAGGCATCGGCGGTGGTCGTGCCGCGCTCCCAGGCGCGCGTGCCGAAACGCAGGCCCCCCAGCAGCAGCACGAACAACAGGCCGAGCAGCGTCAGCGACACCAGGAGCTCGATCAGCGTGAAGCCGGCCTGGCGTCTCACGGCTGTGGTGCCGGCGGCGGCGGCACCAGCCGCAGCGTGGTGAGCGTGCGGCCTTGCGCCTGCCCCGGCCAGGCGACGGTGGCGCGCACCAGATAGGCGGACAGGTGCCAAGCCTTGGCGTCGTCGGCATTGCCATAGGGCCGAACGCTCAGGTGCCAGCGAAAGCCGTTGGAATAGACCCCGGAAGTCTCGCCGGGCGCGAGCGGCCGGTCGTTGCCGGCGCGGACCAGCAGCGACTGCACCAGCGACGCGGCCAAGGCTTCGTCGCGGCTCTTGCGCGTGCGGTCCAGCGAGGTGGAGATCGCGCCGAACAGCACGGCGAGCGCGATACTGAGGATCGCGAGCGACACCAGCAGCTCGACCAGCGTGAAGCCCTGTTCGCGCCGCTCACTCATCGACGGCGACCCGTCCGGTGAGCCAGTCGATCGCGACGCGGTGCCTGAGCGGCCCGTCGCCGACGAAGACGACGCCGCCATTGGAGCTGCCGTCGGCGAAGAAGCCGATCTGCGGCGGTTTGCCGGACACCAGCGAGAAATGCACGCCGTTCGGCAGGTTGCGGGCGCGGTCGCCGGGCTCCAGCAGATAGATCTGCCGGGACGCGTCGAAACGAACAGCGGTCGCCGTGCCGGCCGCGATCGCCTGGCCGCGCGTCGCCCGCAGGTCGTTTGCCAGCGTGCGCGCCGCCGCCAGCGCGCGCGCGCCAGGCAGCGCCGCCTGCAGCAGGACGGGGATCGCCGCGACGAGGAGGCCGATGATCGCAAGGACCACCAGCAGCTCGGTCAGCGTGAAGCCGGCCTCGCGCGGCGGGCTACCAGCTGCGCACGGGCGGGTCGGCGCCATTGCTTGTCGCTCCGTTGGGACCGTTGCTGGAGAGGTCGAACTCGCCGTGCCGGCCCGGCGATACATAGGTGTAGGGATTGCCCCAGGGGTCGTTCAGGCTGGTGGTGTTCTTGACGTAAGGCCCGTTCCAATTGTCGGCCGTCGGCGGCTTGGCCTTAAGCGCCTCCAGGCCCTCCTGGCTCGTCGGGTAGCGGCCCATGTCGAGCTTGTAGAGGTCGAGCGCCGAAGAGAAGCTTTCGATCTGCGCGTGCGCGGTGCTCATCTTCGCCGACGCGAAATAGCGCAGCACCTGCGTCGTGGCGATGGTGGCGAGCAGCCCCAGGATCGCCAGCACGACCAGCAGCTCGACCAGGGTATAGCCGTCTTCGCCGTGACGAATTTTCCGCATCCAGCTTGTCATCGTCTTGGTCCCTAAATTGCCAGGTCGTTCACGCTCAAGATCGCCACCAGGATCGAACCGATCAAGCCGGCCACGATCAGGCCCATGAAGATCGTCAGGCACGGCACCAGCAGCGCCACCAGCCGGTCGATCGTATGCTTGATCTCGCGCTCATAGAGGTCGGCCTGGCGCAGCAGCATGCCGTCGAGCTGGCCGCTTTCCTCTCCCACGCGCATCATGTCCAGAGCAAGCCTCGGGAATGCCTTGCCGGCGCGCAGATGGCTGGAGAGGACATCGCCTTCCTTGAGGCCGGCAGCGGCGCCGCTGACGGCGCCCGCGATGACGCTGTTGGCCAGCGTGTCGCCGGTGATGACGAGCGCCTGGGGCAGGGCGACGCCGTTCTTGAGCAGCGTGCCCAGCGTGCGGCTGAAGCGCTCGATATCGATCTTGGCGAGCAGCCCGCCGATCAGCGGCAGGCGCAGCAACAGGCCGTCCCAGCGCCGCTTGAACGCCGCGTCCTTGAGCGCGCGGCGCAGGCCCACGACCAGCGCCAGGAGGCCGAGCAGGATCGCCCACGACCAGGTGGTGACGAAATGGCCCGTCGCCATGACGATACGGGTCTCCGGCGGCAGCGCCTTGCCGGCCTCGGCGAACAAAGGCTCGAACGAGGGCAGCACGAACACCAGCACGACGACGATGGAGATGCCCGCGGTCGCGAGCAGGATCAGCGGATAGATCAGCGCCGAGATCACCGCCTCGCGCACGCTGAGCGAGCGGCCGAGATATTCGCCGAGCTGCTCCAGCGCCGCCTGCAAATCGCCGCCCTGTTCGCCGGCGCGCACGATGTTGACGTAGAATTTCGGAAACGCCGCCTGCTCGCCGAGCGCGTCGGCGAACGCCATGCCGCCGCGCACCTGCTCCTGGATGCGCGTGAAGGTCTCGCGCATCGGCTTGCTCTCGTCGAGATTGACCAGGATCTCGAGCGCGCGGTCGAGCTCGAGCCCGGCCTGCAGCAGCGCCGCCAATTCCTGGGTCGCCACGACCAGGGCGCGCGGCGAGAAGCGGCGCCGGGGCAGGATGTCCTTGCCCAGCACTTCGCGCCACGAGGCGCGTGCCGCGGCGCTGCCATGCGCCGCTTCGATGGGATAGTGGCCGCGGGCCCGGATCTCCTCGATCGCCGCCGGCTCGGACACGGCGTCGAGCACGCCCGTCACGATGGCCCCGGACGGCGTCATGGCGCGATAGCGAAAGCTCGGCATCGCCTCAGGCCGCCCGCGTCGCGCGCAGGACTTCCTCGACGCTGGTCTGGCCGGCGAGGACTTTCGCCATGCCGTCGGCGTGCATGCTGCGCATGCCTTCCGCGGCGGCCTGGCGGCGGATGGCGCCGGCCTCGGCATGTTCGAGGACCAGGTGGCGGATGGCGTCCGACATCACCAGCACCTCGACGATCGAGCTGCGCCCGGCATAGCCGGTGGCGTTGCAGCGCTCGCAGCCCTGCGCCGCGTAAAGCGTCGTCGCGCCGTCGGCGATCTGCAGCCGTTCGAGCAGCGCCGGCGCCGCGTCGTAAGGCTTGCGGCAATGCGGGCACAGCGTACGCACCAGGCGCTGCGCGATGACGCCGCTGATGGTCGAGGTCAGCAGATAATCCTCGATGCCCATGTCGAGCAGGCGCGTCACCGCGCTCGGGGCGTCGTTGGTGTGCAGCGTCGACAGGATCAGGTGGCCGGTGAGCGCCGCCTGCACCGCGACCTGCGCGGTCTCCAGGTCGCGAATTTCGCCGACCATCATGATGTCGGGGTCCTGGCGCAGGAAGGCGCGCATGGCGCTGGCGAAGGTGAGGCCGATCTGCGGCTTGACCTGCACCTGGTTGACGCCGGCGAGCTGGTACTCGACCGGGTCCTCGATGGTCAGGATCTTGCGGTCGCGCGTGTTCAGTTCGGACAGGCCGGTATAAAGCGTCGTCGTCTTGCCGCTGCCGGTGGGCCCGGTCGCCAGGATGATGCCGTGCGGCTGGGCCAGCAGGCTACGGATCGTCGCGACGGCACCCGCTTCGAAGCCGAGATCGGCGAAGTCGAGCTTGAGCGTGCCGCGGTCGAGGATGCGCAGCACGGCGCATTCGCCGTGGATCGTCGGCATCATTGAGACGCGGAAATCGATGTCCTTGCCGCGCACCGCGAGCCTTATGCGGCCGTCCTGGGCGATGCGGCGCTCGGCGATGTTGAGCTTGGCCATGATCTTGATGCGCGACAGCACCGCGGCGGCGAGGTTGCGCGGCGGCGATTCCACTTCGTGCAGCACGCCGTCGACGCGGTAGCGCACGCGCAATTCGCCGTCCATCGGTTCGATGTGGATGTCGGAGGCGCGCGCCTCGACGGCGCGGGCGATGAGAAGATTGACCAGGCGGATGACCGGCGCGTCGCTGGCGCTGTCCTTGATGCGGTCGACGTCCTCGCTGGCGCTGTCCTCGCCGCGGCCGCTGGTCTCCTGCGCGATCTGGTGGATCGCCGACTTGCCGCTGCCGTAGAGTCGCTCGAACGCCGCCTCGAAATCCGCCGGCAGCGCGACGCGGCGCAGGATCTGTTTGCCGCAGGCAAAGCGTGCCGCCTCGGCGGCGTAGTCGTTGAGCGGATCGACCATCGCGACGGCGACGCCGGCGGCGCCGTCGGCGAGCGGCAGGATCTGGGCTTCGCGCAGGAACTGGCGGTTTAGGCGATCCTCGAGCAGCGGCGCGGCCGGATAGTCGCCGGCGCCGGCGAGCGGCAGGGCGAGCAGCGCGGCCAGTGCTTCGGCGATGTCGCGTTCCGAGGCGAGGCCGAGGCGGGCGAGGACCAGTTCCAGGCGCTCGCCGCTGTCCGCCGCCAGGCGCTCGGCGCGCTGGGAGGCCACCGGCGTCAGCTTGCCCGCCGCGATCAGATGCGCGGCCAGCGCCTTGCGCACCGGATGCGCCGGGTCCGCGCCGCCCTGGGCCAAAACGACTTCCTGACCTGCCGCCATCTATCCACTCTCCTGCCGGTTATTATACGATCAGGAACGCGAGGGCGCCATAAACGCCTTGCGCGGGCGCAATTGCGGCGCATTGCCGGCGTCCTCTGCGCCGGACGAACGACTTTCGAGGATGACGCCGCCATGCGCCTGCTGTTCGCCCTTGTGGCATTTACCCTCTTCGCCGCTGTGCCGGCCGAGGCCGCGCGCCTGCCGGTCGAGAAAATCGTCATCGAGACGCAGGGCGGACCGCGCAGCTTCCAGATGGAGATCGCCGCCGACGACGCCTCGCGCACCACCGGCCTCATGCACCGCACGCACCTGGCGCGCGACGCCGGCATGCTGTTCGACTTCAGGGCCACGGTGATGACCGCGTTCTGGATGAAGGACACGCCGCTGCCGCTCGACATGCTCTTCGTTCGCGACGACGGCACCATATCGACGGTCGCGGCCAACGCCGTGCCGTATTCGACGGCGGAGATTTCGTCCGCTGAGCCGATTCGCGCCGTCATCGAGATCAATGGCGGCCTGGCCCGGGCGCTGGGCATAGTTCCCGGGAACCGCGTGCGCGCATCTATATTCGCGAGACCTTCGGGTCGGTAATGTTCCCGCGCAATAATATTTGCCTCAACTGTCCCAACCCTCCACCCTTTGAGATGAATTTCCCGTAGCTCACTCATAATGGGTGAGGTTCGCGCAAGCGTGTGCTAAGTTCACGTGCGCGAGGGAGCATTTGTAACCGTACGCTCCCGAGGCAATTCGATCGTGGAAAACTGGCGCGCCCCCCCTTCGCGCCACCGAGGAGGCAAGAATGCTCAAATATACGAAATTTGCCGGAATTCTCGCAGCGGCGCTGTTGGCGTTGATGTGGGCGGCTCCGGCCCAGGCGCAGGCGACCCGCACCTGGATCTCCGGCGTCGGCGACGACGCCAATCCGTGCAGCCGCACGGCACCGTGCAAGACCTTTGCCGGCGCGATCTCCAAGACCGCTGCGGGCGGTGAGATCGATTGCCTGGATCCGGGCGGCTTCGGCAGCCTCACCGTCACCAAGTCGATCGTGCTGGACTGCGGCGGCGGCTCGGGCGGCCAGGTCGGCTCGATTCTCGTCACCGGCGCGCCGGGCATCACCGTCAACGGTGCCGGCATCTTCCTCAAAGTCCGCAACATGACGCTCGACGGCGTGGGCGGCCTGGGCACGCAGTGCATCCGCTTCGTCCAGGGCGCGACGTTGTTCGTCGAGCATGTCGGCATGTTCGGCTTCGGCGCGGGTTCAGTGCCCTGCGTCGACTTCGAGCCGACGGTCGCCGGCGCGAAGATCTTCATGCGCGATGTCGAGATTCAGAACAATCTCAGCACCGGCGTACTGATCAAGCCGGTCTCGTCGATCGCCGCATCCGGCACGCTGGACAATGTCAGCATCATCGGCAATGGCGGCCCCGGCCTGCAGGTCACGGACGGCGGTACCATCACCTTCATGAACAGCAACTCCTCGGGCAACACCAAGGGCATGTTCGTGCAGAGCGCCGCGGGCGTCGCCGCCGTCGGCAACCTCTACGACTCGGTGCTGGCCAGCAACACGGTGGCGGGTCTGCAGACCAGCGGCGCGCTGGCGTCGGCGGTGCTGTACGGCTCGGGCATCTTCAACAACGGCACGGGCATCTCGGCGGCGACCGGGACGGTCACCTCGTTCGCCAACAACGCCATCGGTACCGGCGCCGGCAATGCCGGCACCGGCACGGCCGTGGCTCCGACGCCGTACTAGAATACGTTCCCGACTTCGTGGGGCCGCCGACAAGGCGGCCCCACGGATGCGGCGCGCCGGCCGAAGTTCATAGTTTGCCTGGCACCGACATCGGATTCTCGCAGCCCGATTGCCGAATTGCGGCCCCAAATCCGCTCCCGCTCCAACCCCCGCCCGATGATATGTGCCGCCCGGCGCGCGCACGTCGATCACAGCACTTTCCGAGCGGCATTAGTTGCCAGTGCAAACTCATGTTATGCTTGGTGCAGCAGGGGCATCCGTTTCTTGAGGAATACTTCGGGAACGGTATTTTTTCATCGCAAGATTTATGCATTTCACACGCAATCCAACGGAGGCAAGAATGCTCAAATATACGAAATTCGCCGGAATTCTCGCAGCGGCGCTGTTGGCGCTGATGTGGGCGGCTCCGGCCCAGGCGCAGGCGACCCGCACCTGGATCTCCGGCGTCGGCGACGACGCCAATCCGTGCAGCCGCACGGCACCGTGCAAGACCTTCCCCGGCGCGATTTCCAAGACCGCGGCGGGCGGTGAGATCGATTGCCTGGATCCCGCCGGCTATGGCGGCGTCACCATCATCAAGACGATCACGCTGGATTGCGGCGGCGGCATGGGCGGCCAGGTCGGCTCGATTCTCGTCTCCGGCACGCCGGGGATCACCATCAACGGCGCCGGCATCGTCGTCAAAATCCGCAACATGACGATCAACGGCGTGAGCGGCCTGGGCACCCAGTGCATCCGCTTCGTCCAGGGCGCGACGTTGTTCGTCGAGCATGTCGGCATGTTCGGCTTCGGCTCGGGTTCGGTGCCCTGCGTCGACTTCGAGCCGACCGTGGCCGGCGCGAAGATCTTCATGCGCGATGTCGAGATCCAGGCCAATTCTAGCACCGGTGTGCTGATCAAGCCGGTCTCGTCGATCGCCGCATCCGGCACGCTGGACAATGTCAGCATCATCGGCAATGGCGGCCCCGGCCTGCAGGTCACGGACGGTGCCACCATCACCTTCATGAACAGCAATTCCTCGGGCAACACCAAGGGAATGTTCGTGCAGAGCGCCGCGGGCGTAGCCGCCGTCGGCAACCTCTATGACTCGGTGCTGGCCAGCAACACGGTGGCCGGCCTGCAGACCAGCGGCTCGCAGGCGTCGGCGGTGCTGTACGGCTCCGGCATCTTCAACAACGGCACGGGCATCTCGGCGGCGACGGGCACCGTCACCTCGTTCGCCAACAACGCCATCGGTACCGGCGCCGGCAATGCCGGCACCGGCAATGCCGTCGCGCCGACGCCGTACTAAGACTCGTCCTTCCTGCTTCTCGTGGGGCCGCCGACAAGGCGGCCCCACGGATAGCGGGTCAGCCGGCAAGTTTTTCCAGGCATCGGCCAGTCGTCGATCGCCGCGTCGGCCGTCGAACAAGAATATCCACAAGACTCGACGCAATTTTCCCGCTTATCACCGTGTATTTCGCGCGACCTGCGTGCACTCAATAGTGAACGCCGCATACCTTTTGC
This sequence comes from Rhizomicrobium sp., assembly GCA_035570795.1. Taxonomy (GTDB): domain Bacteria; phylum Pseudomonadota; class Alphaproteobacteria; order Micropepsales; family Micropepsaceae; genus Rhizomicrobium. Next base: position 72,087 of record DATMKZ010000068.1, on the reverse strand, counting down.
TATATTCGCAAGCACAGGTGGCGTTTCTCACCAGTATTTTCCGAAACAATCACACTCATCGCGAAGGTCGCGCATTTGCGCGCCATGGAGGAAGCAACAATGCTCAAATATTCGAAACTGGCCGGTATTCTCGCAGCGGCGCTGTTCGTGCTGGCGGGCGTGGCGCCGGCGCAGGCCCAGGCCGTCCGCACCTGGGTCGCCAGCACCGGCGACGACGTCAATCCCTGCAGCCGCACATTACCCTGCCATACGTTCGCCGGCGCGATCCCCAAGACCGCGCCGGGCGGCGAGATCGACTGCGTCGATCCGGGCAATTTCAACCCCGTCACCATCACCAAATCGATCACGCTGGATTGCGGCGGCGGCATCGGCGGCCAGGTCGGCTCGATCGGCGTCAGCGCGTCCGCCATGCCGGGGATCACCGTCAGCGGCACCGCCATCGTCGTCAAAATCCGCAATCTGACGCTCAACGGAACGGCGAACCTCGGCACCCAATGCATCAAATTCATCACGGGCGCGACGCTGTTCGTCGAGCATGTGACGATGTTCGATTTCGGCGGCGGCTCGGCGCCCTGCGTCGATTTCGAGCCGACGGTGGCGGGCGCCAAGCTGTTCATGCGCGACGTCGAGATCCAGAACAATTTCAGCACCGGCGTGCTGATCAAACCGGTCGGCGCGGTCGCCGCGTCCGGCACGCTGAACAATGTCGACATCCTCGGCAATGGCGGTCCCGGCCTGATGGTCAATGACGGCGCCGCCGTCACCTTCCTGAACAGCAACACCTCGGGAAACACCAAGGGCGTCTTCGTGCAGAGCGCCGGCACGCCAGCCTTCGGCAACCTCTACAATTCGGTCGTCGCGAACAATACCGTGGCTGGCATCCAAACCAGCGGCTCGCAGGCGACGGTGACGCTGTACGGCTCGGGCATCTACAACAACAACGGTACGGGCATCTCCGCGGCGACGGGGACGGTCACCTCGTTCGCCAACAACGCCCTGGGGATGGGCGCCGGCAACGCGGGAACGGGCAATACCGTCGCGCCGACGCCTTATTGAACGGGATGTTGCAGTTTCGCGGAGCCGCCGGTCCGGCGGCCCCGTCGTCAGTCGAGCGGGACGACGTCGAATGAGACCACGATGCGCGGTTCGTCGAGGCCCGAGGGCGCCGTCGCATGCGAGACATAAGACGGAAACAGCACGATGCTGCCGGGCACCGGCTCGACGGCGCGCGTGCCCCAGGGCGGCGCGAAGCCGTATTTCTCGGAGCTTACCGCGCCCAGCATCAGGGCGCCGCCATAGGCGGTCTGCGCTGCCGGGCGCGGCGCGGCCACGTAGAACACGCCGCTCAGCCAGCCCGGCGCATGATGATGCGGCGCCTGGTGACCCTGCGCGCCGCAGACGACGGCCCAGGCGTGCAGGCGTGCCCGTTCCGGACGCGCGGCCAGGAAGCCGTGCGGCGCGCCGCCCAGGCGCGCGACATAGGCATCGACATGCGTTTTTATCTGCGCCAGCAAAAGGTCCACCGCGGGGGCATCGGGCTGGCGCAGGCGCTGGGTCTGCAGGCCGCTGCGCGTGGCGAGGCCGCGCGGGTCGGGAATGAGCGTGGGGTTGCGCCCGATCTGTGCCGCGAGGTCGTCGCAGAATTGCGCCATGCCGGGCACGCCCGGCGGTGCGGCGAGCGTGGCGAGATCGACGAAGCGGTCGAGCGCCAGCGCCGCGCGCGCCTGCGCGTCCCGGCCCAGCTTCGCGAGCGCCATGGCGCGGTAATATTGCGCGCTGGTATGGCCGGGGCGATGCGCCAGATGGCCATCGCAGAGCGCCAGGAGCTGCTCGGCCGCGCCGTCGCGCAGCAGGGCGTGCGCCCTCGGTACCACGAACAGCTTGTGCTGTGCCGCCAAGGCCGCGATGTCGCCGTCGAACTGCGCCGCCGCTTCGTCCTGCCGCATTTGGCGCAGCAATTCGTAACGCAGCAGACGCGCACCGACGTCGTCCGGCGCCTGTTCCAGCGCGCCTTCGGCCTCGTCCAGCGCGGCGCCCAAGGCGCCGGCATCTTTCAAGGCACGGGCATGGGCCAGGCGCAATGCGGCGTGTGTCGGAAGATGCCGCGTGGCCTCGGCGAGACAGCCAAGCGCCTCGCGAGGCTCGCCGGCTTCGCGCAGTGCGTACGCCAGCTTGAGCCAGCCGGCCGCGTCCGTCGGACGCCGCGCCACCGCCTGGCGCGCCAACGCGACGAGGTGCGGGCCTAACGAGGTATTGGCGTCTTCATGCCACTGCATGGCGCGACCGGTGATGTCCCTTTGTCAGCATAGCAAATTCAGCCCTTGCGTTGGCGCTGCCGCTCCAGGGCGGCGAGCTGGGCGGCGATGTTGCGCTCGTTGAGCGCCACGCGGCTCGGATTGGGCGTCAGCGTTTCGCTGCGATAGGTGTGCGGGAACGGGATGGCCGGCACGGCCGCGCCGAGGAAGGTGCACAATTGCGTCCAGCCATCGCCGGTTTCCCAGCATACCGGCAGCAGCGCCTGCTCGCGGCCGGCGAAGAACGCGTGCACGGCGGCGTTGTGCCGCTCGTAGAAGGCAAGGTGCTCGCTCTCATAGCCGTGCGGATAGTCGTAGCCGTAGACGAGGCGGTGCGACTGGTTCAGGGGATCGGTCCGCAGCGTGTGCGCCTTCAGGCTGTTCAGCCAGGTCTGCGGCGTCGCGCGCGTGGTCAGGATGAAGCGGGCGGTCTTGCCGTAGCGCTCGAACAGTTCGCGGAACATCAGCGGGTAGGGCCAGTCCTCGAACGAATCGTGGCGCTCGATGGCCGCGAACACGGTTTCCAGGTCGCCGCGGCTGTAGGCTTTCAGAAGGTCGCGATCGAAGCCGAGATGGCGATAACCCAGATGCTGGAGGCAGGTGCGCAGCGTGCTCGTGCCCGTCTTGTTGAGTCCGATCCCGAAGATTTTTGCGCTGCCCGTCACTGGCGCGATCCCTTATGCGCCTGGCGCTCGGCAACAAACCCCTGCGCGGCGAGATAGGAGAGGAAGGCATCGGTATTGGCGGCGCAGACCGTTTCGTCGACATCGAATTCCGCCATCAGGGCCTCGACCAGGGCCTTGAAGGTCCGCGGCTGCTCCAACAGCGCCCAGATGCGGGCACCGACCGGGTCGATCTCCAGATAAACGGCGGTGTCCATGTTCATGAGAATCGTCTCGCCGGCGATCTCGGCGCCGACGACGGCGCTGCTCTGCGCGAAGGTGGCCGGAGCCGCCGCACTGTCCGCCATGTCCGTCGTCCTCGTTTGAAAATAAACCTATAGCGCGACGGGCCGATTGGCCACACGGGGCCCTATCGCATGCGCTTGCCCGTTCGGCGGTATCCCTTCTATGAATGCCGCTCGCCCTCGCACCTTCAGGATCCATGGACAGAAACGTGACGCTCGACGGTCCCGTTCCTGGCATTCCGGGCGCCGTCATGCGCCAGGTGGCGAGCCTGCCGGACCATCTGCCGGACAGCGTCCAGGTCGGCCAGTTCGCCCACGCCCGGCCCGGCGTGCTGCTGCTCGCCATTCCAGGCGTCGCCCGCTACCTGATCCGCGACGGTATCTCGGTCGAGATCGCGGTCGAGCCGGATGCCGATCCGGCGGCGGTATTGCTGTCGCTCAACAGCGGTGTGCGGGGCGGGCTGACGCATCAGCGCGGCGAGCTTCCGCTGCATGCGGCGACTCTGGTACCGCCTGGTGGAACGCAAGCCATCGCCATCTGTGGGCCTTCGGGTGCCGGCAAGTCGACGCTGGCCGCCGAGCTGGTGCGGCGCGGCTGGTCGTTGATCGCCGACGACATGACGCCGGTGACATGGCGGGGACCGGACGTGTTGGCGTGGCCGGGCAAGGGGGCCATCAAGCTTTGGCGCGACGCCTGCGAGACGGCGGGCCTCGATCCGGCCGGGCTGTCGCGCATTCGCGAGGAATTGGACAAGTTCTATTGGGAGGTGCCGGTCCTGGCGGAGCCGGTCCCGCTGCGCGTGGTCGTGGAGCTCGGCCACGCGGGGCCGCTGGCGCTGATCGAGGTCTCGGGCTCGGATCGGATGGCCCTGCTGTCGGAAAATACGTTTCGGCGCTCGTTTGTCGTCGCCCTTGGGCGGGCCGCCGATTATGTGCGCCTCGTGGGCCAGGTGGCCGGCGCCTGCCGCATTGTGCGGCTTGTCGGCGCGCGCACGGTCCCGCTGGCGGGGTTGGCCGATCGTATCGCGGAACTGTAGGGAATCGCACAAAACCGTTGCGCGCACGTAACGCCAAAACGCCGCGTGTGAGCGCGGCGTTGGCTTAATCATGCAATGAATTCAACCGACTCGACTGTCGGCAGCCCGGTCTTACGAGCAGCCGTTACCGTCGGCGCCGATCGAGGCAACGTTGTTCTCGGTCACGCCGGGCACAGTCACGACACGTGCCTGCGGGGCGTTCCACGACTTCTTGTCGCCGGTCGGAACATTCGTCTCAGTCGTCTCGCGTGAATCATTCATGATTGGAATCCTTTGGCCGCAACTGTCCGCAAGGTAACAGTCGATTGTGTTTATGTCAAACCTGGACGGGTTTAATATTGTGAACAGTTACCCATGTGCAACGCAGGACATCAGTCTACACGAACACCATCCTGCCGTCGACCGATGCCTGCAAACCGGTGCGTGTGAACGCCGCGTTAACCAAGTTCGCGGCGCGCCTAAGCCCCGGCGGCGGCCATGAACAAGCCGACGTCGAGGGCGCGCTCGACGGTCGCGGCATCCAGCTTCGAACCGTCGCCCCGGCACAGGCGTTCGAGCAGGCCGCGCAGCCGGTCGACATCGACGATGGTGCGGAAAAGCGCCGAGCTCGCCGCCTGCTCATAAGCTTTGCGATAGGCCTGCGCATGGGCCGCGATCAGCGCGGCGGCCTCCGGCATCTGCTCGCCCCGGGTTTCGCGCAGGCGGACCATGTCCGGCAGCCGCCCCGCTCCGATCTCGCGCGCCAGGCCGCGCATCCGTCCGCCGGCGACGAAGGCGTCGAGGGGAAATGTAAGCAGGCATTCGATCAGCCTGCGATCGGCGAGCGGATCGCGGGCCTCGACATTCCATTGCGGCAGGGGATCGGCTGCCCAGGTCTTGAGCGGCCCGACGGCAAAGGCGACCTGCGCGGTGCGCTTCGTGCCCGTGATCGGCTCGTCCCGTAACGCTGCGCGATGGGCCGCGCGAAAGCCCGGCGCCAGAACGTCCTGGCCGAAGCGCTCCGGCACGGCGCGGCCGCGCAGCCGTGCGATCAGCGCGCGTCCGCGCCTGCCGGCAAGGTCGTGGGCGAGCGAATGCCAGGCCGGCGGCCCGCCGGCTTCGGCGCGCCGCCGCGCCAGATCGAGCAGCGCCCGCCATTGCAGCCGGCGCAGCAAGTGGAAAAAGATGCCTTCGCCGGCCTGGCTTACCGTGGCATTGCCTTTCATGCCGGCGAGCACGACGCGGGCGCCGTCCGCCGCCGCCGCCTCGTGGATGCGCGAGAGCCAGATGTGATTGGCGCCGTTGCGTACCGGCGTGTGCGAGCGGGCATGCAGTGCCGGCAGGATGTCGAGCGTGCACAATCCGCCGGGCGATACGACGTGCGGCGCGATATTGCCGTGCAGCCGGGCGACGGCGGCGGCATATCCCGAATCGTCGGCTTCCCATCCCGGCATGTTGTTATAGGCGAGGCCGGCCTGCGGCACGGCGGTGTAGGCGAGAAGCGTGCGGCCCTCGCGTCCAAGCTGCAGGGCTGCCGACGCGGCGATCAGCGTGGAATCGAGGCCGCCGCTCATCGTCGCGGCGATTTCGCCTTCGGCGCGCAGGCAGTCCTTCACCGCGCCGTCCATCAGCATGCGGGCCTGTTCGACATAGTCGCGCGGGTCGCGTCGGCGGGCGCCGACCTCTGCGTCCGGGCGCCACCATCGGCGGCACCTGAGTTCGCCCTTTTCGCAGACGAACAAGCTGCCGCCGGGAAGGATGCGGACGGCCTTGAACGGCGTCGCGTCGTTGACCAGCCGCGGCGCGACCAGCAGGCCCAGCGCGTCCCTGTCCAGGTCCCGCGCCACCGATGGATTGGCCAGCACGACGCCGAGTTGGCTCGCGACGACGAGCTTGCCGGCGCACCGCGCATAGTAGAGGCGCACCGAGCCGACGTGGTCGGTCGCGGCGACGACGCGGCCGCTGTCCGCGTGCCAGGCGGCGAAGGCGTAGTCGCCGGCGAGATGCTGGACGCAATCCGCGTCCCAGCGCCGGTACGCCAGATGCAAGATGTCCGAATCGGCCAGCGTCGCCCAGCGCTCGCGCGCCACGCCGAGCCTGGCGAGAATGTCGGCGCGATTGTCGAGGCGCGCCTGGGCGACGAAGGCCAGGTCGGCCGCGACCAGCGGCTGGGAATCGAATTCGTCTTCGGGAAGTATTCCCGCGGTGCTCGCGATGAGGCCGGCGCGGCCGCCTGCGTCGCGGAAGACGGATGCCGGCTTGCTCGCGCCGCGCAGCGCCGCGGCCATCGCGGCGATCTCGGGCGGCGCGACGCCGCCATCGGCCGCGGCGATCAGTGCGAACATGCGGTTTCGGTCAGCATGCTGCCCGCCGGCCGCGCCGCTGGTGTTTCGCGGCAAGCTGGGTCAACATAAATCGGCATCCTGGAACCACATGAGACATGACGGCCCAATCCCTTAAACCGGAAACTGTGTTCATGCATAGCGCCGACGTCGTCGGCACCGACGTCGCCGGCGAGCCCATCCTGCTGCATACGCAGAACTGGACCTATCTCGATTTCAATCCCATCGGGGCGCGGATCTGGACGCTGCTGGAAAAACCGCAGACCGTCGCGGCGCTGGTGACGCAGCTGATGGCCGAGTTCGCGGTCGGCGAGGCGGATTGCCGCCGCGACACCGAACTTTTCCTCCAGGACATGCTGCAAAAGGGCTTCATCTCGGCCGCGTAGGCCAGGCTCAGCCGTGGCGATGGCCGCTGGTGTCGCCCGAAGCGAGGCGCAGCCAGCGCCAGTTGCGCTTGCCGCCGAGCCAGCGCACCCCATCCGCCGCCAGCAGCGGCAGCGCCAGCAACGGCAGCAACGCCTCGAAATGGCGATCGACGGCCGCGACCAGGCCGTCGGGCAGCCAGCGCGCGAAGCGCAGCCATGCCCAGCTGCGCACCAGCCGGCGCAGGAACATCGGCGGCAGGGGCTGCGCCCGCCGCATCTGCGGAAAGCGCGCCGCCAGCCGATCGAGGTCGCCGGGCAAGGCGCCGTCCGGACGTTCCGCATACCACCAGCCGTGATGATGCACGCCGTGACGCCGGGCGCGTCGCAGATGATCGGCGTTCAGGCCGCGGACGTCGCCGTGCTCGGTGTGCGAGACGCGGCCGAGTTTGCTCTCCAGCCGCGCCGCGGGATCGACGGCCGAGAAATGCCGTCCGCCGCCGGGCAGCCGTTCGGCGCGCAGCATCTGGCGGCGCATCTCGTAGGCCGAGGTCGCGGCGATGCCCTTGGCCGCGTCGCCGGCGAGATCGCGAAAATGCGCCACGACGCCCGAATGCTCGAACCATTGCGGTGCGAGAGTCTCCCAGCCTTGCGGTCGCTGCCGCGACAGGTCGAAGGCGAACGGCGCCTCGGGCAGGGGACAGCACGGCGAGCGCGGCCCGATCATGTCGAGATATTCGTAGTGCCGCGTCATCGCGAGGCGGCGCGGGCCGCTGAAATCCTCGTCGCGCAGCCTTTGCAGCAGGGCGGGGCTGACGACCTCGTCGACGTCGAGGATGAGGACGACGTCGTCCGGCGCCGCGTCGCGCAGGCCGAGCACGATGGCGTTGCGCTGCAGCGCCTGGCGCTGCCACGGGGTCCAGGTCGCGCTGCCCAGATTGTTCAGCGTCACCGGCCGCAGCTTGGCCGCGGCCCAGGCGAAGCGTTCGCGGTTGTCGCGGAAGGTCAGCGCCTTGGGCGTACCGCGAAAGGTCTGCGCCGCCTCGACCGGCACGAAGACGTCGACGAGATCGTAGGTCTCGCGCAGCCGGTGCTCCAAGAGGTCCAGCTCGCCGTCGAACAGGAAGGTGTCGAATATCCGCATCGCTCAGCGCACCATGCGCTCGACCGCCTCCGCCAGCGCCGCCAGCGGCAGCGCGCCCTTGCCGGGAAGACGGTGAATGGCGCAGGCCGTGGCGATGCGGGCGACGATGTGGACATGCGCCTTCTGCATGCCGAGCGCCTTGATCTGGCCGGGGCGATAGGTGTTGCGGCTGACGAGCGCCATCTTGTCGCCGCCGCTCAGCGCCGTGTCCGGGCAATCCGGGGCCAGCTCGACGATGGTGCCGAGCCGGATCGGCGCATCGCGGGCCGCGACGCGCACATAATACTTGTCGAGCTTCCTGGTGACGCGCTCCAGCCCGGCGATGTCGAGGCCGGCCGCCTCGCAGGCGTCGCGCCACAATTTGATGCTGTCGCGGCTCGGCCACGCCATGGCGCAGTCGCCGTCCCATACGACGCGGGTGGTGTCGTCGGCGACCAGTGTCCAGCCGCGCCGGCTGAGCTCGGCGCCGAGCGTCGACTTGCCCGTGCCCGATGGACCGCAGATCGCCAGCGCCCGGTCGCCGCCCGGCGGCACCAGGGTGGCGGCATGCAGCGGCAGCTCGCCGCGCATATGGATCAGCGCGCCGCGGACCGTGCCGTTGAGGAACAGCGTCACCGCGCCGGGATCGGCGTCGGGGTCGGGCACGAATTCGATCAGGTTCCCGTCGCGCGCCAGGAAGCGGGCGATATGCGGCGCGACGAACAACAACTGGCCCGTCACCGCCTGGGCTCGCGGACCGGCCCGGACGCCGCCGGGCAGCTGCGTCGGCAAATGCTCGACGCGGCGGATCGTGGCGCCGGGAATGCCGGGGACGGTGTCTTGCAGGGTCATCGCGCCTGCTTAACGGACTTGCCGCGGCCGGGAAAGTTAACCGCAGGGCTCGGCGCGGGCTGGCCGCGGCGTTGCCCGGGCCACAGGCGCGGTATAGGGTCCCGCGATCCGCAATGACGGCCCGAAGAGCGCGATGACTGCCAGCTGCCTGTATGCGCGAACCGACGACGTCATCGAAGCCGATGTCGGCGGTGAGACCGTGCTGCTGCAGACCCGGAATTGGCAATATTTCGAGTTCGATTCCGTCGGTGCGGCAATCTGGAACCTTTTGACCGCGCCCAACAGCCTCGATTCGCTGGTCGATGTGCTGACGACGCAATTCGACGTCGACCAGGACCAGTGCCGCCTGGAGACCAAGGTCTTTCTCGACCGGATGGTCGCGCAGGGCCTCGTCACCGCCGGCAATGGCTGAAGGCGCCGCGTCTCCTCCGCTGCGCCGCATCGCCCGACGCTTCGCGACGTTGCCGGGACGGCGGCGCGGCCTGCTGCTGGAAGCGGTGTGCTGGCTCGCCGCGGTCCGCGTCGCGCTGCTGTTCGTACCGTTTCGGATTCTCGCAGCCCGTTTCGGAACGCTGACGTCGCCCGGTGCGGCACAGGCGCCGACGCCCGCGGCGTCCGACGGCGAGCTTGCTGCCGCGCGCGAGATCAGCTGGGCGGTGACGCGCGCCGCGCGCTATGTGCCGTTCCGCGCCGTCTGCCTGCCGCAGGCCATCGCCGCCAAGGCGATGCTCGGGCGGCGCCGCATCGCCAGCGTGATGCATTTCGGCGTCGCGAAGAAAAAGGACGCCGCGCTCGCCGCCCATGCCTGGCTCGATGCCGGGCCGGTGCAGGTCACGGGCTATCCCTTCGACATGGATTTCACCGAAGTCGCGCGGTTCGTGTGACGCGATGACGGGGGCGCTGCAACTGCCGGCAGAGTTTCGCCTGGTGACGGCCTGCTGCACCTGGCCGCCCTCCGAGCGGCGCAACGCGGCGATCCGCGGCGCCGCGGCCGGCGGCATCGACTGGGACAATCTGCTGCGCATCGTCGAGCGCCAGCGCGTCGCGGGCCTCGTCAGCGACGGCCTCAGATGCGCCGGGCTTGTGGCGCCCGCTGCCGTCGTCGCAAGCCTTGCCGCCGAAGCCGGCGATATCGCGCGCCAGGCATTGCAGCTGGCGTCGGAGGCGCTGCGCCTGCAAGCCGCGCTCGAAGCGGCCGGCGTCGGTGCGCTGTTCGTCAAGGGGAGCACGCTGGCGCTGCTGGCTTACGGCAAGCTCGGCATCAAGCATGCGTGGGACATCGATCTGCTGGTGCTGCCGGCCGATGTCGGCCGCGCCGGCGCGGTGCTGGCGGCTGCCGGCTATGGCCGCGTGCTGCCACCCGCCAGCTTCAGCGCAGCGCGCTTCCAGGCCTGGCTCGAATTTGCCCGCGAGAGCATCTTCCGCAACGATGCCCGCGGCACGGTCGTCGAACTGCATTGGCGGCTGTCGGACAACAGCGCGCAGCTCGCCCACATCACCGCGGCCTCGCCCTTCGCCAGCGTGACGATCTCGCCGGGCCACGCGCTGCGCACGCTGCAGGACAGGGATCTGTTCGCCTATTTGTGCCAGCACGGCGCGCATCACGGCTGGTCGCGCCTCAAATGGCTCGCCGATCTTTCCGCCTGGCTCGCGTCCAAGACGCCGGACGACGTCGCGGGCCTGTATCGCGGGGCCGAAGCTGCCGGCGTCGGGCGCGCCGCGGCGCAGGCGCTACTCTTGTGCGAGCGCTTGTTCGCGCTGCCGCTGCCGGCGGCGTTGTCCGCCGAGCTCGAGGGCGACCGCGCGGTGCGCTGGCTGGTCGGCGTCGCGCTGGATGCCATGGCGGGCGACGCGGATTCGCGGCAGACCGACAAACGGCCGCTGGGCAATCTCAAGATCGAGCTGTCGCATTTCCTGCTGGCATCGGGTCTGCGCTTCTGGCTGCAGGAACTGCACAGCAAGTCGATCGGCTGGACCGATTTCCAGCGCATCGCGTTGCCGCGGCCGCTTTATTTCCTCTACCCGTTCCTGCGCGTGCCGTCCTGGGCGTGGCGGCGGGCGACACATCTGCTAAGGCAGTCGCGCCAGCCCGGTGCCTGAGCGCTCGCGCGGCGGTGCCGCCGCGTCGTCCTCGAGCACACCGTCGGCCATGTGCACGACACGGTCGCACAACGCCAGGCTCTCGGCACGGTGCGCGATCATCACGACGGTCAGGCGCAGCGCCAGCAGGCGCTCGAGCAGGGCGCGCTCGCCGGCGATGTCGATGGCGTTGGTGGCCTCGTCCATCACCAGCAGCCTGGGCTGGCGCAGCAGCGCCCGCGCCAGCGCGATGCGTTGGCGCTCGCCGCCGGACACCAGCGTGCCGCGCTCGCCGACGATGGCGTCGAGACCGCCCGCCATGCGCCGCACGATGCCGTCGGCGCCGGCCAGCGTCAGCGCCGCCCACATCTCGCTCTCGCTCGCGGCGGGCCGCGTCCACTGCAGATTGCGCCGCACCGTGTCGTGGAACAGGAACGGATCCTGCGAGACATAGCTCAGCTGCGCCCGCCAGGCCGGCAGCGTCGCCTCGTCGAGGAGCGTGCCGCCGACCAGGATGCGTCCCTGCTGCGGCCGCAACAGGCCGACCAGGAGATCGGCCAGCGTGGTCTTGCCGGCGCCGGAGGTGCCGGCGATGCCGACGAAGCTGCCCGGCGCGATGTGCAGACTGGCGCGGCGCACGCCGTGCGAGCCCGAATCATCCGTGTGCGGATGTTGGAAGCCGACTGCCTCGAGCACGATCGGCCCTTCGGGCAGGCGCTGGGCCATGGCGGCCTGCTGCCGCGGCGCGGGGCTGAGCTCCGCCAGCAGCTCGGCGACCGTTTCATAGGCCGGCAGGCCATAGGCCAGTTGCTGGAAACCCTGCTGGATCTGGCTGGCCGGGCCGCTCATGCGCCCCACTACCAGCAGGAAGGTGATGAGGACCGCCGGCGGCAGGCCCAGCACGCCATAGCCGACGAGGATGACCAGCGCGCCGACCAGCGCCGTCAGCGTCGTCAGCGCGACGCGCCCGGCGGTCTGCCGGCGATTGTAGCGCAGCTGGCTCGCGGTCAGCGCGTTCAGCGTCTGGCGGAATTCGGCGACGAAGCCGCCCTGCAGGTCCTGGCTCAGCGCCAGCTTGAGCCCGCTGAGGAACTGCGCCGCGGTCTCGATCAGGGACATATTGGCGCCGCTGACGAAGCGGCCCAGCAGGCGCGCCCGCCGCAGCACCGGCACCATGGCGATGCCGCCGGCGATCAGCAGCGCGAAGGAAAACAGCGCCAGCCTGGGCGACAGCGCGAACGACAGGACGCACTGCGCCAGCAGAAGGACGACGGCGATGGCGGCCTGCAACAGGAAATGCGCCGCCGAGGCAATGCGCTGGATGTCGCCGCTCATGATGCTCATGACCCGAGCGTGGCGCAGACGCAGGACCTGGTCCCAGCCGGCCTCCGCCAGCGCCGAGGCGACCTGGCCGCGCAGATGCTCGACGAAGCCGATCTGCAGGCTCATCGCCATATTGTCGCGCAGCGAGACCACGACGCCGCGAATCACCATCAGCACGGCGAAGAGGCCCAGCAGCAGCGCCAGGCGGCCGAACGGCGTGGCGACGCCCACCGCTTCGAAGATGCGCCCCGTCACGTATTGCAGTCGCCCGTTGCCGGCGCCCTTGCCGATCACCAGCGCCAGCAGCGGAATGAGGAGAATCAGGCCGACGCTCTCGAACAGCGCGCCGAGCGCGACATAGACGAGGGCGAGGATTCCCCGGCGGCCGGCGAACGCCGCAATGCTGCGGACCAGCGATACGAAGGCGCGGCCGCCGGCGCGTGCCGATGCTGGGTCTGTGTCGATGGCCATGCCGACGGCGGTCCGAAGCGGTGCGCGCCACCTTAGGGCCTGGGCTTGCGGCGGCAAAGCGCGGCCCTTTTTGCGCCGCGCCGCGGCGAGGTTTTTCTAGGCAAATCGGCGCGCGAAATGCTACCTAACGGGCTTGGATTTGGGTCCTTGCGGACCCCTGATCAAGGAACCGGTTTTGAGCGATACACCACCCGCCGGCGGCTCTGCGCCGGGCGGCTTCAGCATCAGCCCGATTGCGATCGAAGACGAGCTGAAACGCTCTTATCTCGACTATGCGATGAGCGTCATCGTGCAGCGCGCGCTGCCCGACGTGCGCGACGGCCTCAAGCCGGTGCATCGCCGCATCCTCTTCTCGATGCATGAGAACGGCTACGACTGGAACAAGCCCTACCGCAAATCGGCGCGCGTGGTCGGCGACGTCATCGGCAAGTACCATCCGCATGGCGACCAGTCGATCTACGACGCGCTGGTGCGCATGGCGCAGGATTTCTCCATGCGCGTGCCGCTGATCGACGGCCAGGGCAATTTCGGCTCGGTCGACGGCGATATGCCGGCCGCCATGCGCTACACCGAGGTGCGCCGTGCCAAGATCGCGCATGCCCTGACCGAGGACCTCGACAAGGACACGGTCGAGTGGATGGACAATTACGACGGCACCGAAAGGCAGCCGACGGTCTTTCCCGCCCGCTTCCCCAACATCCTGGTCAACGGCTCCAGTGGTATCGCGGTCGGCATGGCGACCAACATCCCGCCGCACAATCTGGGCGAGGTGATCACCGCCTGCCTGGCCTATCTGGACGACCCTGCGATCAGCATGGAAGCGCTGACCGAGATCGTGCCGGGGCCGGATTTCCCCACCGGCGCGCTGATCATCGGCAAGCTGGCGGCGCGCGCGGCGCTGGCCCGCGGCCGTGGCTCGATCCTGATGCGGGCGCGCTGCCATGTGGAGGAAATCCGCAAGGACCGCGAAGCCGTCATCGTCACCGAACTGCCCTACCAGGTGAACAAGGCGCGCATGCAGGAGAAGCTGGCCGAATTGGTGCGCGAGAAGCGCATCGAAGGCATCTCCGACATCCGCGACGAGAGCGACCGTTCCGGCATGCGGGTGGTGATCGAGCTCAAGCGCGATGCGTCCTCGGATGTCGTCTTGAACCAGCTCTACCGCTTTGCCGATCTGCAGACCACCTTCGGCGTCAACATGCTGGCGCTCAATGGCGGCCGTCCCGAGCAGATGACTCTCAAGGCCATGATCGGCGCCTTCGCGGCATTCCGCGAAGAGGTCGTCACCCGGCGCACCCGGTTCGAGCTTTCCAAGGCGCGCGACCGCGGCCACACGTTGGTCGGCCTCGCCATCGCGGTGGCCAATATCGACGCGGTCATCGCCCTGATCCGCGCCGCGCCGGACGCGGCGACCGCCCGCGAACAGCTGATGGCGCGCGACTGGCCGGCCAGGGACGTCGCGCCGCTGGTGCTGCTGATCGCCGATCCGCGCCATGTAATGTCGGCGGACGGCACCATCCGCCTCTCGGACGAGCAGGCCCGCGCCATCCTCGACCTGCGCCTGCAGCGCCTGACGGCGCTCGGCCGCGACGAACTCGGCGAAGAGGTCAAGAAGCTGGCCACCGCCATCGCCGACTATCTCGACATCCTGCGCTCGCGGCCGCGCGTGCTGCAGATCGTGCGCGACGAACTCGCCGAGATCCGCGACGAATTCGCCACGCCGCGCAAGACCGAGCTGGTCGATGCCGAAACCGAGGTCGAGGACGAGGCGCTGATCGAGCGCGAGGACGTCGCCGTGACGGTGACGCATGCCGGCTACATCAAGCGCACGCCGCTCGACGAATATCGCGTCCAGGGCCGCGGCGGCAAAGGCCGCTCCGGCATGGCGACCCGCGACGAGGACTTCGTCAATTTCATCTTCGTCGCCTCGACGCATGCGCCGCTGGTGTTCTTCTCCTCCACCGGCATGGCCTACAAGCTCAAGGTCTGGCGCCTGCCGGAGGCCCGCATCCAGGGCAAGGGCAAGGCGATGGTCAACCTCCTGCCGCTGTCGGACGGCGAGAAGGTCACCACCATCCTGCCGCTGCCCGAGGACGAGGCGCAGTGGGAGAAATTCAACGTCGTGTTCGCCACCAAGTCGGGCGACGTCCGGCGCAACGAACTCTCCGATTTCGCGAGTATCAACCGCAATGGCAAGATCGCGATGAAGTTCGAGGAGGGCGCCACGGACGGCATCGTCGGCGTCCAGGTCTGCACCGACCAGGACGACGTGCTGCTGACCACACGCAACGGCAAGTGCATCCGCTTCGCGCTGACCGACGTTCGCGTCTTCAAGGGCCGCGATTCCACCGGCGTGCGCGGCATCAAGCTGACGGACGGCGACGAGGTGGTGAGCCTGACCTTGCTGCGCCATTCCGACGCCACCACCGCCGAGGCCCGCGCCTATCTCAAACAGGCCAGCGCCGCGCGCCGCGCCGAGCTCGGCGAAGACGCCGGCCCCGCCGACGAGGTGGCCGAGGACGACGAGCAGGGCGAGGAGGCGACGCTGACCACGGCGCGCTACGCCGAGCTCGGCGCCCGCGAGCAGTTCGTGCTGGTCGCCTCCGAGAACGGTTTCGGCAAGCGCTCCAGCTCCTATGAATACCGGGTCACCGGCCGTGGCGGCTCCGGCATCGTCGCCATGGCCATGACCCGGAAGAACAGCGGCGTCGTGGCCTCTTTCCCGGTCGAGGAAAGCGACCACCTGATGCTGATCACCGACCAGGGCCAGACCATCCGCGTGCCGGTGGCGAGCATTCGCGTCGCCGGACGTGCTACACAGGGTGTCACCCTGTTCCGCGTGGACGAGGGCGAGCGCGTCGTCTCGGTCGAGCGGATCGAGGACGTTTCGGGCGATGGGGGCGAGTGACGTGAGCCAGACTGGCGAAATTACGCGCAAGCCGCTGATCGGTCTCTATCCGGGAACCTTCGATCCGGTGACCCTCGGTCACCTCGATATCGTCAAGCGCGCCCTGAAGCTGGTCGACCATCTCGTCATCGGCGTGGCCACCGGCAGCGGCAAGTCCCCCTTGTTCTCGCTCGAGGAGCGGGTCGCGATGTGGCGCCACGAGGCGGCACTGCTCGCCAGGGGCACGGCGACCATCGAGGTGCGCTCTTACAGCGACACGCTGCAGGTCGATTTCGCCAAAGAGCTCGGCGCCAGCGTGATCGTGCGCGGCCTGCGGGCCTTCTCGGACTTCGAATACGAATTCCAGATGGTGGCGATGAACCAGCGCCTCAATCCCGATATCGAGGCCGTCTTTCTGATGGCCGATCCGCGCCACCAGGCGATCGCCTCGCGGTTGGTCAAGGAAATCGCCATGCTGGGGGGCGAGGTCAAGGCATTCACAAGCCCCTATGTTGCCGAACTTCTCATCAAACGCTGCAAGGAACGGACAGGAAAGTAATGGCCCGCGATAAGGAAAATACCCTCATTCTCGAAACCAAGAACGGCAAGGTGGTGATCGCGCTCCGGCCCGATCTCGCGCCCGAGCACGTCGCGCGCTATAAGGAACTGGCGCGCAAGGGCTTCTATGACGGCGTCGTCTTCCACCGCGTCATTCCGGGCTTCATGGCGCAGACCGGCGATCCCACCGGCACCGGCTCGGGCGGCTCGGACCTGCCCGACCTGAAGGCCGAGTTCTCGGCCGAGAAGCACAAGCGCGGCACCGTCTCGGCCGCCCGCACCAACAATCCCAACAGCGCCAACAGCCAGTTCTTCATCTGCTTCGCCGACGCGCCGTGGCTCGACCGGCAATATTCGGTCTGGGGCCAGGTCGTCGAAGGCATGGAGCATGTCGACGCCATCAAGAAGGGCGACGGCGACAGCGGCTCGGTCTCCGGCGCGCCCGACAAGATCGTCAAGCTGCGCGTCGAGGCGGACGCCTAAGCGCAATCGGATGAAGCGTATTTCAGCTTCACCCGCAAATTGCGCGACAATCGAAGATTCTAGAGCATGATCCGATTCAACGTCACGCGATCATGCTCTAGCTTTCGCTTGGCGCCCCCGCCAGGCACAGCACGAACGTCAGGTCCAGGATGCGGCCCTGGGTCGGGTAGTCCGAGCCGGCCGCCTTGGCGCCGAGCGCGCGGATCGCCGCGAGATTGGCGCACACCGCGATTTGGCCGCGCGACACCGAAGGCGCGGCCTCGTGCAGGCCGACACTGACGTCCGAAACGATTTTGGCCTGCGGCACGACGCTGCGCGCGTCCGGCGGCGCGGCTTCGGCGAGCGTGCAAAGCAAGAGCACCGATAAGGCGCATGACAGTTTTCGCATGACATTGCCTCCCCTCTGGCAGCGCCATCATCTCAGGCGATCGCGGGCGCGCGAAAGGCAAACCGCGGCGCAGTGCTAAGGAAGCTTTGCAGCGACCGCGAAAGCTCTAACGAGTGCGCGAAAAGTTCCGCCGTTGGAACTTGCGCAACCGGCGATCTTCCTTGCACTGACAATTGATGCGCGGCCGGTAAGTCTTCGTTTGCGATCCCCGCCGTCTTCGATTGCCGCCGGGCGACGACTGCAGTTTTGTTTTCGCGGGCAAGCGAAGAGGGGCCGCTGCACGCAGCGGCTGGAAGCGGATGCAGAAGGGCAGTGCAATCGCATTGGCGGCGTTTCTCGCGACCGGTTTTGCGGCATCGGCGTCGGCGTTCCCCGGCGAGCGGCCGGACGGCGAGGCACATCGCCTCTACGACCGCCAGGCCGATTGCGCGCTGTTCGATATCGCCGGCGCGCCGGCGCGCGCCGCGACCTGGGACGGGCCCTGCATGCGCGGCCTTGCCAGCGGCCGCGGCACGGCCGTTTTCTTTTCGCCTGGCAGCGCCTCGCGCACCATAACGGCCGAGTTCCGCGACGGCGCCATCGTCGACGGCAAGGCGGAGATCGGCTGGAGCGACGGCGCGCATTATTCCGGCGACGCGCAGGACGGCAGCCCGAGCGGCGCCGGCGTCCTGGTCGACGGCAGCGGCAACCGCTTCGTAGGCGCGTGGAAGGATGGCGCGTTGAACGGCCAGGGCTCGGTCGTCTGGGCCAATGGCGATCGCTATGACGGCGCCTGGCTGGACGGCAAGGCGGAAGGCCGCGGCGTCCAGCTCTGGGCCGACGGCCAGAAATATGACGGGCTGTGGCACAACGACCTGCCCAACGGCGCAGGCATCCTGACGCGCAAGGACGGCACGCAGATCGCCGCCACTTTCGTCGACGGCAAGCGCCAGGCAGCGGCGAACGCGCCGGCTGCTTCTCCCGTGCCGATGGCACCGACGACGACGGCGGCGGCGCCCGGCGACGCAGCCAATCCCGGTTTGCTGTTCGCGGGCCTGGCGGGCGCGACCCTGACGGGCGTGGACGGCTCGAGTCTCGCGCTGGCGGCGAAGGAGGGCGGCCTTGTCCGCACCGTCACCGCGCCCGACGGTTCGGTGCAGGCAGAGGCCTTCACCTTCCTCGGCAACGGCCTCGGCACGGTATCCGATACCGCCAGCCCGCCGCAGGTCGTCGGTTTCTTCCGCGTCACGCCGGCCGGCCTCGAGATCGAATATGGCGACGGGCGCAGCGAGCGCTTTGTGCGCGCCGCGCCTGACGGCCTCTCGGTCGTGCTGAAGAGCGCGCAAGGCGATCTCGCCTGCACCGCCTGGTATCCTGCCGGACATATCTTCAGCGCCGAGGAGCGCAAGGCCGCCGTCGCCGCCTATGCGCGCCGCCTGGGCGTCTCGGACGCGCCGGCCGTGCCGCGTGCGCCGTGTCCGGCGGCAGGCGTCACGCCGGTCAGCGCCGTCCATCCCGTCGCGCCGTCGCCCGCGGCGCATCGCCGGGCCTTGCATGCGCCGCGCGAGACCGCCGCCCTGGCGGCGCCGGCGGCCTTCGCGAGCGGCCTGCAGACGGTTCCGGTAAAGCCGTCCACCGTTCATCTCATCGATGCGCCGCAGGCCGATGCGGCCGTCGCCGGCAACGCGACGGTCGACGAGCGCATTGCCTCCAACTGCCTGAAGGTCGACAGCGACGGCGCCTATTGGGGCTTCCGCAATCACTGTGGCTACAGCGTGCAGTTCGCTTATTGCCTGCAGCATGGCAGCGACGCGATGACGGCGTGCGGCGCCAATGGCGGCGGCAGCGTGCCGGGCAGCGTCTCGGCCAACGGCTTTGGCGCGCTGTTCGCGGACACCAGCCTGGTCGAGCGCGGCGTCGAGCACGATTTCCGCTGGGTCGGCTGCCGCGGCGGCGCCGGCGAAGTCGCCGCCCGCCTCGACGAGGCCGAGCCGGCCTCGGGCCGCTGCCTCAGCGCCGGCGCGACGCGCGCGAACTGAACCGAACGCAAACCACCATGGGGGTATGGATGAAACGGACGATCGCCGGATTTTCGGCCGCGCTGCTGGCGCTCAACGGGCTCAGCGGGGCGGCGTGGGCCGCGGACTGCGCCTCGCAGGCGGATTCGGCGGCGCTTCGGACCGCCGCCCTGCAGCAGGCCCTGATGGTCGCCGCCTTCAGCTGCCACGACGTGGCGCGCTACAACCGCTTCGTCCTGGATCATCAGCCCGAGTTGATCGATGCCGACGCCAGGCTGAAGGCGTTCTTCGTGCGCCGCGACGCCCGCCATAGCGACGCCGGTTATCACACCTACAAGACCGAGCTCGCCAATGCCGCTTCGCTGCGCAGCATCCGCGACGATGCGTTCTGCGGCGGGGCCGACGATGCGTTCGACGTCGCGGCGGGGCCGCTGAGCCTCGCGGCCGCCGTCGATGCGCAGCCTTGGGTCCTGGCGGCATCGTTCCCCACCTGTCCGGGCACGGCGCCCCTCCTGCAGACGGCTGCCGCTGCGCCGCCACCGCGTGCGGAGCGTTCCAACGACGATGCGGCGGACGATCGCGACGGCGACGACCGCGCACCGCCGCGTTGGCGTCACGATCGCGCGCCGCGGCCTGCCGCGTTCGCGGAGCGGCCGTCCGACCAAGCGGCGGCGGGAATCTCGGTGCCCCAGCCGCATCGCAAGATCGAGGCCGACGGTACGCTGTAAAAAAGGCTAAGCCGCGGCTTCCTGGATGGCGTCGACCACCGTGCTCACGACGCTGCGCACCAGGGCCTCGTCGTCGCCTTCGGCCATGACGCGGATGACGGGCTCGGTGCCGGACTTGCGCACCAGCAGGCGGCCCGAGCCGTTGAGGCGGGCCTCGCCGTCCTTGATGCAGGCGGCGACGCGGGCATTGGCGAGCGGCGAGCCCTTCTGGAAGCGCACGCTTTCGAGCACCTGCGGCAGCGGCTCGTAGAGATGCGCCGCCTCGCTGGCGGGCTTGCCTTCGGCGGCGAGCGCCGCCAGCACCTGCAGCGCCGCGATCAGCCCGTCGCCGGTCGGCGAGAAGTCGCTCATCACGATGTGCCCCGACTGTTCGCCGCCGATGTTGAAGCCGCCCTTCTGCATCTGCTCGATGACGTAGCGATCGCCGACCTGGGCGCGGGCGAGCTTGAGGTTCAGGGATCTGAGATAGCGGTCGAGCCCGGCGTTCGACATCACCGTGCCGACCACGCCGCCGCCCTTGAGCTGGTTGCTCTTCGCCCAGGAGCGCGCCAGCAGCGCCAGGATCTGGTCGCCGTCGATGATGCGGCCGTTCTCGTCGGCCATCACGACGCGGTCGGCGTCGCCGTCCAGCGCGATGCCGAAATTGGCCCGCGTCTCGCGCACCTTCTCAGACATCGCTTCCGGCACGGTCGAGCCGCAGCCCGAATTGATGTTGAAGCCGTCTGGCGCGACACCGAGCGGGATGATCTCGGCACCCAGTTCCCACAGCACTTCGGGCGCGACCTTGTAGGCGGCGCCGTTGGCGCAATCGATGACGATGCGCAGGCCCTCGAGCGTCAGCTCGCCCGGGAAGGTGCGCTTGGCGAACTCGATGTAGCGCGCCTGCGAATCGTCGACGCGCTTGGCGCGGCCGAGCTTGGGCGAAGTGGCGAGCCCGGACTCCAGGCCGTTGTCCATCAGCGCCTCGATCGCCGTCTCATGCTCGTCGGAGAGCTTGCGGCCGTCGGGGCCGAAGAATTTGATGCCGTTGTCCTGGTATTGGTTGTGCGAGGCGGTGATCATCACGCCCATGTCGGCGCGCAGCGAACGCGTCAGCATGGCGACCGCCGGCGTCGGCAGCGGACCGAACAGGAAGACGTCCATGCCGACCGAGGTGAAGCCGGCGACGAGCGCGGACTCGATCATGTAGCCGGAGAGGCGCGTGTCCTTGCCGATCACGACCCGGTGGCGATGTTCGCCGCGGGTGAAGATGCGCCCGGCGGCCATACCGGCGCGCATCGCGATGCCCGGAGTCATGGCGGCGGAATTGGCGCGGCCGCGAATGCCGTCCGTGCCGAAATACTTCTTGTCCACTTGAAGCTTTCCCCCTGCTCCCCGGTCGTTTCGAGGACCAAACATCCTGAACGTATCACACATTTGCCCGGCGGCACGACTACGGCGGGCCTTAGTTAACGATGGCCGGTGGGCGCTCGGCATGGCCGTTGCGCCACGGCCATCGTCCGGCTACGGACCATTTACCGAAAGGGCGCCGCTGGCGAAATATGCTGGCCGGCTCGCGTTTCAGCCGGCAACAATCGACAACGCAGCCGCACGGATCGGCCGCTTATCGGCGCGCCGCGCTGACGCAATCCGCAACATATCTTGTGTCGCGCAGCGGCGAGGCGGGCGCATACAACCCGTTGCGAAGCGAGGTTTGGAGTTCGCATTGGCAGAAAACATTCCGTTCATCGATCTGCAGGCACAGCGCCGTCGTCTCGGCGAGCCGCTCAATCGCGCCATTCAGGCCGCGGTCGAAGGCGGCCAATGGGTGCTGGGGCCGCAAGTCGCCGAACTCGAGGAAAGACTCGCCTCGTTCGCCGGGGTCAAGCATTGCATCGCCTGCGCCAACGGCACCGATGCGCTGCTGCTCGTGCTGCGGGCCTGGGACATCGGCCCGGGCGATGCCGTCTTCGTGCCGGCCTTCACCTTCGCTGCCTCGGCCGAAGTCGTCGCCCTCGCCG
This sequence comes from Rhizomicrobium sp., assembly GCA_035570795.1. Classification (GTDB taxonomy): domain Bacteria; phylum Pseudomonadota; class Alphaproteobacteria; order Micropepsales; family Micropepsaceae; genus Rhizomicrobium. The sequence goes on along the minus strand of DATMKZ010000068.1, from coordinate 50,277 downwards.
GCGCCTCGCCGGTATTCGTGGACGTGCTTGAGGACACCTACAACATGGATCCCGCCAGCCTGGAGGCGGCGATCGCGCTGGTCCGGCGCGAAGGCAGGCTGAGGCCGCGCGCCATCATGCCGGTGGATCTGTTCGGCCAGCCGGCCGACTACCGCAGCCTCGAGCCGATTGCGGCGCGCGAAAATCTCAAGCTGCTCGCCGACACGGCGCAGGGCTTCGGGGCCACGCTGGACGGACGGCGGACGGGAAGCATCGGCGACGCTTCGGCGACGAGCTTCTTCCCCGCCAAGCCGCTCGGCTGCTATGGCGACGGCGGCGCGACGTTCACCGACGACGACGCGCTGGCCGAGCTCCTGCGCTCGCTGCGCATGCACGGGCAGGGCAGCGACAAGTACGAAAATATACGGATCGGCATGAACTCGCGGCTCGACACGATCCAGGCGGCGATCCTGCTCGAAAAGATGAAAATCTTCCCCGACGAGATCGAGAAGCGCGAGGCGGTGGCGCAGCGCTACAGCGCGGCGCTCGGCAGCTCGAACCGCATCCGCGTTCCATATGTCATCGCGGGCGCGCAGTCGACCTGGGCGCAATACACCATCCAGGTTCCCGATCGCGACAAGCTGCAGGCCGAGCTGAAGGCGCACGGCATTCCGACCGCGGTCTACTATCCGATCCCGCTGACCGCCCAGAAGGGCTATCGCGCCTATCCGGCCGCGCCGACCCCGGTTTGCGACAGGATTTGCCGTACCGTTGTAAGCCTTCCCATGCATCCGTACCTGGAGCCCGAGATACAGGACAGTGTCACGAAAACCATATTGAAGGTAGTTTAGGGCTGGCCATAGCAAAAACGGCACAGGACGTAGTAAAACTGTCGCGCAAATCGCCCCAATCTGGGCAGTCTGCGGGGGCGGAAATTTATCGTACAACCGGCAGGAACCGGCTCGGCCGTGCGTTAGTATAGGACGAATGGCGTTTGGGGAGGTTGCCCAGGCGGGCGACCAAGTGGGGCTTTGGGATGCATGGCGTGATGAACGATTCGGTCGCCGCTGGAATTCTGTTCGGCGCCCTGATGGCATCGCTGTTGATATTGATTAATGCGCGTTCCATCGGCGAGTTGTTGGGCGTCATGGATTATCCCGATGCGTTCCGGAAACGGCACGCCGAGGTAACCCCCTTGGTCGGCGGCCTCGCCATCATGGTGCCCATCATCCTGTGGGCCGGCGCCTCGCTGATCTGGAACGTCTCGCTCGACGGCAAACTGTACCTGGCTGTGCTGCTGTGCGGCGCCGGCGCCACCTTGGTCGGCTATGCCGACGATCAGAGCTCGACCTCGCCCTCCAGCCGCCTGTTGTCGCTGTTCCTGCTGACCGCGATCGCGCTCGTCGTCGACCCCGAACTGGTGCCGGCGCAGATCAACTGGGGCAGCTTCGAGGCCACGGCGATTCCGCAATGGCTGGCCTACATCCTCATCGCCGTCGCGATGACCGGCTACGTCAACTCCGTGAACATGGCCGACGGCCAGAACGGCATCGTCACCGGCATGTATGTCATCTGGGCGGGCTGCCTGATGCTGGTCACCGGCGGCGGCGCCGCCGGCGTCTCGCAGGCGCTGTTCGAGACCGTGCTGGTGACCTTCCTGTTCAACATGGGCGGGCGGGTGTTTCTCGGCGATTCCGGCTCCTACGGCGTGACCTTCGCCTTCGGCATCCTGGCGATCATGGCGCACAATCGCTGGGGCGTATCGGCCGAAACCATCGTCGTGTGGTTCTTCATTCCGGTGATGGATTGCATCCGGCTCATGGTGTCGCGCGCCTTGCAGGGCCAGGCGCCGTCCGACGCGGATCGCGATCATTTCCATCACCGCCTTCAGGACCGGGTCGGCAAGACCTACGCGCTGTGCATCTATCTGGGGGCGGTCGGCACCTCGTCCGTCGTCGCCTCCATACTGCCGCGGACGGCGCTCGTCTGCATGGTCCTGCTGACGGCGTTCTATTTCAGCTTCGCCTGGCTGACGGAAGCCGACGGCGTCGCAGTGCAGGCCGACGGCGACGAAGCGCCTGCGGACCGTGTGCCGGCCTCCGACACTGCGAATATCGTGAAGTTCGACAGCAAAGATAGTTCGACCGGCCGAAAGTGAGCGCTTTGCCTCCTGTCCACGCACCGGCGCAGGCTGTCAGAGCCGACGACTTCTGGGCCGGCGAAGTGATCTTCGCTTCGTATCGCTTCCTTGCGTCCCATGCCGGCGCCATCCTGGCCGCGCTGTGGCTGCCGCTGCTCCTCGCTGCTGCGACGCTGCTGGCGACCTTCAAGGTCTATTTCACGCTGCTGGCGCTCTATCTCGTCGCGCCCGACGCCCGCCTCGCCAGCCTGACGGCGAGCGCCACCGTCGTGGGCCTGCTGGTGTGGCTGTTCCTCAACGCCATCGTCACGGCGCGCGTCGCGCGCGTCGTCGGCGGGGAGCGCGTTCCCGGCCTGCTCGAGTTCCGCGCCATGGCGCCGGAGGCGCGGCTGTATGCGGCGCTGCTGCGCTATCTTCTGGTCCTGGTCATCGTCGGCATCCTGGGGCTCGCGGCGGTGCGCTTCGTCGCGGGCTTTCTGCCCGGCATGCTGTCGGACTATGCGCTGTGGTTCTACGCTCTGGGCATGGCGGCCTTCGCGATCGTGTTTTCCCTGCGTTGCGGCCTCTTGATGCCGGTCCTGGCCTTGCGCGAACGGCAGCGCATCCTGCGCCGCAGCTGGGAGCTTTCGCGCGGCCGCGCCTGGCAATTCGCCTTGTTGTGGCTGGCGCTGACGGCGTTGCCGACGATCCTGATCCAGATGCTGAGCGAGTTCCTGATGCGCTCGGTGATCGAAGGTTTCGCCGACGCCGGCAGCATGACGCTGGCGACAGCGGCGGACAGCCTGGCGGCGCACGGTTCGGCGATTGCCGCCATCGTCCTGACGCTGACCCTGTCGTCCTTGGCCGGCATCGTGCCGACGACCGTCGGCTCGTACATCGCCTATTCGAGGCTCGGGCAGCAGCCCTGATCGCCGCCTTGCCTCGGAGCGGGAAAACGGCTTCATCGTTGCGCCATGCGGGTCGATCAGTTCGATTTCGAGTTACCGGAAGATCTCATCGCGCTCAGGCCGGCGGTACCGCGCGACGCGGCCCGCCTGCTCGTCGTTCGCGCCGGCGGCGCGCTTGAGCACGCCCATGTCCGCGATCTGCCGCAATACCTGAACGCCGACGACGTGCTGGTCGTCAACGACACCAAGGTGATCTCGGCGCGGCTGCGCGGCCGGCGCATCGGCCGGGGCGACGCCGAACCCAGGATCGAGATCATGCTCCACCGCCGGCTGGGGCCCGACGCGTTCCTCGCCTTCGCGCGGCCGGCGCGCAAGCTCGCGGTCGCAGATCGCCTGGCGCTCGGCGAGACGCTCGAGGCCACTGTCGCCGCGCGCGGTGAGGGCGGCGAGGTCGAGGTGCGCTTTGCCCTGGCCGGCGCGGCGCTCGACGCGGCGCTCGCCGCGGAGGGCGAGATTCCGCTGCCGCCCTATATCGCTGGCAAGCGCCCCACCGATCCGCGCGACGCGCACGACTACCAGACCATCTTCGCGCGGGCCGAAGGTTCGGTCGCGGCGCCGACGGCGGGCCTGCATTTCACACCCGGCCTGCTGGCCGATCTGGCGGTGAAGGGCATCGCGCGCGAAAGCGTGACGCTGCAGGTCGGCGCCGGGACGTTTCTTCCGGTCAGCGCCGACGACACCGAGCGCCACCGGATGCATCCGGAGTGGGCGACGCTGACGCCCGGTGCCGCCGATCGACTGAACCGGGTTCGCCGTGCCGGCGGCCGCATCGCCGCAGTCGGCACGACCTCGCTGCGCACGCTGGAGAGCGCCGCCGCGCCGGACGGCACGCTGCGGCCGTTCGACGGCGAGACCGACATCTTCATCACCCCCGGCTACCGCTTTCGCACCGCGGAGATATTGCTCACCAATTTCCACCTGCCGCGCTCGACCCTGTTCATGCTGGTCAGCGCCTTTTGCGGCCTCGAGGTGATGCGCCGCGCCTATGCCGAGGCCGTTCGCGAGCGCTATCGCTTCTATTCCTATGGCGACGCCTGCCTGCTATTGCGTCCCCCGCCATGAACGATTTCCGGTTCGAGATCACGGCGCGCGACGGCGCCGCGCGTGGCGGCGTCATCCGCACGCCGCGCGGCGACATCCGCACGCCCGCCTTCATGCCGGTCGGCACGGCTGGCACCGTCAAGGCGATGCTGCCGCAGTCGGTGCGCGAGACCGGCGCCGACATCCTCCTGGGCAATACCTATCACCTGATGCTGCGGCCGGGGGCGGAGCGCATCGCGCGGCTGGGCGGCCTGCACCGTTTCATGGACTGGGAGCGACCGATCCTGACGGATTCGGGCGGCTTCCAGGTGATGTCGCTCGCCAAGCTGCGCAAGATCACCGAGGAAGGCGTGCGCTTCCGCTCGCATATCGACGGGCATGAGGAGTTTCTCGACCCCGAGCGCGCCATGGAGATCCAGCGTCTTCTCGGCTCGGACATCCAGATGGTGCTCGACGAATGCCCCGCCTATCCGGCGACGCGTGCCGACATCGAGAAATCGCTGGAACTCTCCATGCGCTGGGCAAGGCGCTCGAAGGCGGCGTTCGGCGAGCAGCCGGGGCATGCCTGCTTCGGCATCGTGCAGGGCGGTGTCTTCGGCGACCTGCGCGCCCGTTCCGCGCAGGCGCTGCGCGAGATCGGCTTCGACGGCTATGCGGTCGGCGGCCTCGCGGTCGGCGAATCGCAGGCGGCGATGTTCGACACCCTGGCGGCGACCGAACCGCACCTCCCGGCCGAGCGTCCGCGCTATCTGATGGGCGTCGGCAAGCCGGACGACATCGCCGGCGCGGTCCTGCGCGGAATCGACATGTTCGACTGCGTCCTGCCGACTCGCTCGGGACGCAACGGGCAGGCATTTACCAAGAATGGCCCCGTCAATCTGCGCAATGCGCGATTCGCCGACGATTCGGCGCCGCTCGAGCCGGATTGCGCCTGCCCTGCCTGTCGCCAGTTCAGCCGCGCCTATCTGCACCACTTGGTAAAGGCTGGGGAGATCATGGCCTCGATGCTGCTGACCTGGCACAATCTGCATTATTTCCAGATTGTCATGGCGCAGTTGCGGGCCGCCATCGGCGAGGGCCGGGTGGCCGAGGTCGCGGCGCAAATCATGGCCGCCTATCCCCGCAAGGGGGGCGAAAATACCGCTGAAAACCTCGATTGACCCCCGCGGGACCCCCACCTATGGTCCGCCCGCGTTTGGCCGAGCCCGTAGCTCAGCGGCAGAGCATCTGACTTTTAATCAGAGGGTCGATGGTTCGATCCCATCCGGGCTCACCAGGCGCAATGAAACTACTCCCAGTATCAAGCGTTTGGTTGGCGACGACGCTGGGATTTGGCCACCGATTGGGAGCGATATTGTTGCGGTAGAGCAACAGATTAGCTGGTCATTTGGTTGACAAAAATCGGCCTGTCGCGTTAAGTGAAGCAAGTTTGATCAGGAGGAATTTCATGTTGCGGAAATTTGGTGCGGTCGCATTGGCGTCGGCATTGTTGGTATCGACTGGAACCGCAGCGTTCGCGGCGCCTGCCTCCGATCAGGCCGCTCTGGCGCCTGGCAAGCCGGCTGGCGTGCGTGAAGCAGCAATGCACGCGCCGCTCTGGGTCTGGATCGCCGGTATCGGCTTCGTGGCTCTCGGCATCGGCCTTGTCGCGTCCGGCAGTGGCAACGGCCATTCCGGCGGCTCGACGACGGCCACCCATACCCTCTAAGACTTAACCGTCTGGTTGGAATGAATCTCGAGGACCGTTGGCTTGCGAAGGCCAACGGTCCTCGAATCATGTCTGCACCCAGCCAGTCTTCGAGACGAAACGCCGACCGCAGCCGAGTGGCGATTCTCCGATCAGCTCAGCCCGCGCTGAGCGGTGGTCTCAATATCTCCAGTTCCACCGTCGGTCCCTTGGGGTGGAAATGCAGGATCGAGCGCCACACCCGGCCCGACTGGACGCTGACCCAATAGGTGTTGGTATAGGTCCAGTCGAGGCTGTCGGCGTGACAGGTCTCATCGACGCGGATCGTGTCCAATTGCTGGCCCAGGATCGTGGTCGGATCCGCGCCCGCCGGCCGCACATCACAATTCACCGGCACCGCGAAGTAGCCGATGTCGGCGAAGTCGCCGGTCCAGGAATAAGCATGCGGCTGGCGCCAGTCCTCGGGCGGGCTCGCCTGCGACGCGAAGCCCGACAGATCTGCGCCGAAGCCGGCGGTGCGCACGATGCGGCCGTTGCGGGTGCTGATCGCGATTCGCGCCGCCGAGGTCCATAGCCGCTCGCCGTTGGTATCCAGCGCCAGGATCAGGATCTGCTCGCGGCTGCCGTCGATGCGCACGCCCAGTGTCGCATAGGGAATGGAGGCCGCGTCGCCCAGCGCCACCGGCGCGTCGCGATTCTCCCAGGACGACCGCGCCGCCTGCAGCAGCGCCAGCCAGTCGCCGCCGCCATCCGAACTGCAGCCGGCCAGCAGTGCCGCGGCGGCCAGCGCGCCGGCGCTGCGCAATGTACGGGCACGGACTCTAGGGCGCGGTGATTTCATCGATATGTCCAAGCACTTCGCCGTAGCTGGTGGCGCGGGTGTCTTCGAAGAGCGAATCGTCCTGCTCCAGTCGCTGGCCGCCGTCGCGCGTCAGCGACCGCAGGTCCAGATCGTACGACGATTGGCTGTAGAACGGCAGCGCCCATTCGAACGGGATGTGGATGACGATGCCCTTGTCGAAGCTGCCCTCGCCGAACTTGGCGAACGGCACGTTGGTGAAGGTGGCGAAGGCGCCGATCTCGACGCCGGTGTCGAACCGCCTTGTCACCTCGAAGGTCGCACCGTAGTCGCCGGCGAGGTAGCGCCCGGCATGGACCGCGAAGTTCAGGCCGTACCAGGGCGACTGGTAGTAGGCGGTGATGTGGCCGGTCAGGACGTGATAGCCCTGCACGCCGAACAGGCGGTCGAAATCGCGTTTCCAGACGTCGTAGATATCGATGCCGAGCGAGAATCGCTGGCCCTCGGGCCGCCACAGGGCCTGCACGCCGCCACCGGCGAACATGCTCTCCAGGTAGCCGGCCTTGGCCTCGAAATAGACGTCACGCGTGATGCGCGTGCGATAGTTCGCCTGCAGCAGGGCGATGCCGTAGGCGCCTTGGCTTTCATATTGCAGGAGATCGGTGCGGACATGCGGCAGCACGCTGTTGGGCGGCAGGCTGAAATCGAAATCGTTGTAGATGTTGGCCTCGCCGCGGCCTTCGAAGCTCAGCTGCGGCGTGACTTCGATGCTGGCATCGAGCGCGGCATAGAGCTGGATCTGGAACGGGCGGTTGGGATCGAACAGGCCCTCGCGCAGGCCCGGCCCGATGTCCCAATGAAGGCGCGGATAGCTGTCGCCCCAACCGCGGTCGAGCACCGGATTGGCCAGCGGCGGCGGCGCCAGGGACACGACGTCGCCGAGCTGGTTCGCGGTGCCGTAGGTCGAGACGGCGCGCTCCAGGGCGCTGCGCACGATCTGGAAGTCGCGCTCCGGCATGCCGTTCTTCACCGAGACCAGATGGAAGATCTCGACGTCGGACGGCGTGTCCGTCATCAGCACCCGCGCGATGCGCCCCGCGGCCTCGCTTTCGGAGCTGTAGTGCGAATTGTTGAAATAGAGCCAGAGCATGCCGGGATTGACCGACAGGGCTTCGACGGTGACTTGTTGGGCGGTGACGTCGTCGCGGATCTTGCGCTCCAGCTCGGCGCCATAGAGCACCGGTGGCGATGCGCCGTCAGGCGGCGCCGCGTCGCCGGTGCCGTCCGTTTCGCTCGCCAGCGCCGCCGAGCGGTGCGAAACCGTACAGACCGCGACCTGGCCCGACATGTCGCTCTGGTCGTAGAGCGCCACTGTGTCGACCTGCGCCGCGATAGCGGCGGCGATGTGCGCGTAGCGATCGCATTGCGTGCTGGCGAGCTGCGTCAGACGGGCGTCCACCAGCAGGGTGCGGCCCTGCATGTCGACGTCGTGTACGCCGGCATTTTCGCTCATCAGCGCGGCGGTCACCGCCAGCGCGTCCGGGCTGGCCGGCGGCAGCTGGACCCAGGGCAGGGTCGCGACACCGCCGGGGCGCGGCTTGTTGCGGTCGATAAGCGTGGTGAGCGCATCGACCTGTTGCCGGGAGGTGCGGATCAGGGGCGGCGGAATGTTCGGGCCGAAGCGCTGCGGCGACACGGCGACCGTCGGATCGGCGGCCAGACTCAGCGTCACGCCGTAGCTGGTGCCGTAGAACCAGCCGGCCGATACGGTCGCAACGTCGTAGAGCCTGTAGGAGGCGCCGACGTTCACCGGAATCCGCGTCTTGAAGGAGCCGCCGGCCTCTTCGCCGGTGTAGTGGTCGCTGCTGTATTCGACGATGAGGTTCAGCCCGTCGATCGGCGACTTCCAGGTCACGCCGCCGAAGACGCCGACCTTCAGTCCGCGAAACAGCTGGTTCGAGTTCAGCTGGCCGCCGCCGGTCAGGCCGTTGCCGCGGTTCTCGAAGGACGGGAACAGCAGGGCGAACGGATTGTGGAAGACGCTGTTGTCGGCCAGGCGTCCCCAGCCGATGCCGGCGGTGACGTCGAAGTCCTCCAGTCGCTTGGAGGCGACGAGATACTCCGCGCCGTAGATGCCGGTGCCGATAAGGTCGCGGGCGCCGAGCGAGATTTCCGGAAAATATTCGTCTTCCCGGGACAGGCGGACCTTCATGCCGAAGCTGCGGTCGTAGTAGTTGTGCGAACCGCGAAAATTGAGGATGTGGCTGAAGCGGAACGAAGCTTCCAGCCAGGGCAATATCTGGAAGCCGAAATTGTAGCGCTGCGTGCCCTGCAGGGCGCCGACCGTCAGGGCGAACTGGCCGTCGGGCGCCATGCGGGCGCTGGGCATGTCCAGCAGGCCGATCTCGCCATAGGTCGTGCGCGACAGCGTGAAGGCGTCCTTTTCCTGGGCAAGGGCGCCCGGCACATGGATCAGCAGCAGCGCGCCGGCGACGGTGGCAAGGCGGACGCACTTCGCCCTGCAGGCTCGGACCTGACTCACATGCCGCCTTGCCAGCCCGATAGACGAGTTGTTTGAAACGGCCATTTCAGCCGGTGCCGATCCTTCGAAGCGCCGATAATGCAATTCTACCCTACAAAATCAATGCGATAGCAATCGCGCCGGGCGGCGCCTCGCGGGGTTGCGCACGACTTGGCGGAAGCAACCGTATCGCGCCGACACTATCGCGCAGCCGCGGCAGGTTGTTGTTTTTTGGGCGTGGCAGTCCTGCGACCAATCGGCCAGCGCTCGCAGCCGCGCGACGGAGCACGACGTCTGTATTAACACTTAAAGTGGTGTTCTATAATCAAGCCCGCAATTGCAGCAGCTTTCGTCCCAGCTTCAACACCAGCGCGAGATCGACGGGCAGCGCGCCCAGATGGCGGCGCCGCGACGCGAGGCATTCGAGGTTTCCCCGCAGCACGGCGCTCGCCGATTTGGTGCTGTGGCCGCCATAGCCGAAATCGATCTGGGTGTGGGGGATGTAGCGCAGGCGGAAATCGTGCAGTTCCACGACCCGCAGCATGAAATCGTAGTCGGAGGCGAATTTGAGCCTGGTGTCGAACTCGCCGACGGCCTGGGCGACATGCCGGCGCACATAGAACGTCGGATGCGCCGGCGTCCAGCCCCAGCGGAAGGCGCCGCGGCGTCGCTGGCTCGATTTCCAGACGCGGATCGGCTTCTTGCCGAGATGGTCCCTGACGATCACCAGATCGCCATAGACGACGTCCGCCTCGGCGAGGCCGTCGGCGATCCGGGCCAGCGCGAATTCGTCGTGAAACGCGTCGTCCGAGTTGAGGAAGCCGACCGCCTCGCCGCGGAACGCCCTAAGGCCCTTGTTCATTGCGTCGAACAATCCGTCGTCGGGTTCGGACACGAACTGCACGCCGGGACCGGCCGCGTTAGAGGCGATCTCGATCGTGCGGTCGGTCGAGCCGCCGTCCAGGATCAGAAGTTCCTTGTCCTTGTGGGTCTGGCGCAGGAACGAGTCGATCGCAAAGCCGATCGTCCGTTCGGCGTTCAGGCAAACCATGACGACGCTGATCTGCATGGGCTTCTCAAGGAAGGAAAAATTCGGCTTGAGCGCTCGGCGCGAACGCCCGCCGGCCGCCCGGAAAATTTCGCGCGTCAGACAATGGAGGCTTCGGGCAATCTCGCAGCGGCCGCGGTGCCGGGACGCGCGTCGCGCGCGACCTGCTCCACGATCCAGTCATAGGTGCGCCGGATGCCGCTCTCCAGGTCGCAGTCCGGCGCCCAGCCAAGCCGTTCCTGGATCAGCCTGTTGTCCGAGTTCCGGCCGCGAACGCCCAGGGGGCCGGGAATGAATCGCTTGGCGATGGTCTTGCCGGCGATGCCGGCGATCATGTCGGCGAGGCCGCCGATGGAAATCATGCGATCCGAACCGATGTTGAGCGGACCGGCGACGTCCGAACGCATCAGCTTGATCGTTCCGGTGACGCATTCGTCGATGTAGAGGAAACTGCGGGTCTGGCCGCCGTCGCCCCAGATCTCGATTTCGCCGCCGTCCGCCGCCATGGCGATCTTGCGGCACAGCGCGGCGGGCGCCTTCTCGCGGCCGTTGTTCCAGGCACCTTCCGGGCCGAACACGTTGTGATAGCGGGCGATGCGTGCGGCGATGCCGTAGTTCCGCGCATGCGCCTGGAACAGCCGCTCGCTGAAGAGTTTCTCCCAGCCATAGTCGCTGTCCGGCGCGGCCGGATAGGCGCTGGCTTCGTCGCATTTGGGATTGTCGGGATCGCGCTGATTGTGCTCGGCATAGACGCAGGCCGAGGACGAGTAGAAAACGCGCCGGCTCTGGGTCCGGCGCACGGCTTCCAGGACGTTGAGGTTGACCTGGACCGAATTGCTCATCACCGCCGCGTCGTGGTCGCCGGTGAAGATGTAGCCGGCGCCGCCCATGTCGGCGGCCAGCTGATAGACTTCGTCGAACTGGCGGTCGACCGCCAGACGCGCGAAGCCCGGATCGCACAGATTGCCGACGGCGAACTCGTCGGCGTCGGTCTTGCTGTAGGCCGGATGCTTGAGATCGACGCCGCGCACCCAGTGACCCTGGCGGCGCAGCGTTCTGACGAGGTGATGCCCGATAAAGCCGCCCGCTCCGCACACTAGAATATGCTTGCGCATGGCCCCGTTCCCGCGTCGAGCTCAAGCTTGGAGGTGGCGCCACGGCGCTTGATTCCGATCATCGCGCAGCGTACCGCAGACCCGGAATGTTGAACAGCGGCGGCCGCGGCTGCGGCCTGGCGGCCTTAACCGAAATCCGACGGCCACAGGCGGCCTGGGTGCCGCGGCGGCGGGCCGCCCTGTCCAAACCGTAACGGCGCGGGAATGCCAGTTGCATAGAACAGGACCGGATATATGTTATCCGCGCCTTCAACCGGGTGAGTAGAATGTCAACAGCCGACGCGGTCCATGCTTCCGCGCCTCGCCCGTCGGTGGGGGTCGCATCGCACGCCGTGCAGATGCCGGCCGGCGACGTCGCCGATCCGCCCCTGAACCTGCGCTATTTCGTGAACACGGTCCGGGCGAACTGGCTGCTCATCGTCGGCATCGTGATCGGTTGCCTGGCGGTCGGGTTCGCTTACGGCGTGCTGAGCCGGCCGCACTACAAGGCGACGGTCATCCTCGCGCCGGCGACCAACCCGACGGCAGCATCGGCCGGCACCGCGTCGTTCGGCAATTATCGCGATCTGGCGAGCCTCGCCGGCGTCAGCCTGCCCACCGAGAGCAACAAAGCGACCGCGGTCGCGCTGCTCAGCTCCTGGATCGTGACGGATCGTTATGTCCGCGATGCCAAGCTCGAGCCCATCCTCTTCGCGAAGGATTGGGATCCCGCGACCAAGACCTGGAAGGACGGCAAGGAGCCGGACTACTGGATGCGGTTCATGATGTTCAATTCGCTGCGCACGGTGGATCCGGACCAGAAGACGGGCTTCACCTTCCTCTCCATCGAATGGACCGATCCGGTTCAGGCCGCGCAATGGGCCAACGGCATGGCGCAGGAAGTCAACGACTACATGCGCCAGAAGGCGATCGACGACGCGCAGCGCCATATCAACTTCCTGAACAAGCAATTGGACGTGACCACCAACTCCGATCTCAGGCTGGTGCTGTCGTCGCTCGAGGAGTCGGAACTGAAGAACCTGATGATGGCGTCGGGCAACAGCGAGTTCGCCTTCAAGGTCGTCGATCCGGCCGTCGTCCCAAAGGTCCGCACCGGACCGCACCGCATGCTCATTCTCCTCGGTAGCCTGTTCGTCGGCTTGACGCTCAATTTCGGCTGGATCCTGTTCCGACATTTCTGGCGCGGCGTGATGCGGAACTATTAGGACTGGCGCCTGTTCTAGGCCTCGACCGCGACCGGCGCGGGCGCTTCCGCGGCGGGCTGCGGACGCCGCCCGAAGACCTTCATCTCCAGCGGCGATTCCAACAACACGATCGTCGTCAGGATGGCCGGAAAGCGATAGCGCGACGCCGTCCCGAAGTTGAAGACGATGACGCCGAACACGAAACAGAACATCGCCAGCGCCAGCAGCAGGAAGGTCTTCTTTTCGAAGGACGCCTTGCTCCTGAAAAACAGGTACACCATGAACCCGGTGACCAGCAGGTTTTCGACGGCCTGCACGAATTGCAGGCTGCCCGACGCATCCCAGGGCAGCGGCTTGATGAAGAAGTAGATTCCCGAGACGAGGCCGACGCGCAGCAGGTCCAGCGGCCCGGCAAAGCCGCCGATGATCCCCTGACCGCCATCCTCCGCATACAGGGCCTGGCGATAGACATTGATGTCGGTCAGGACCAGGTCGCCGAACGCCAGCAGGCCCGCGACGAAGCCCACCAGCAGGAGAATAATGCGCAACAGGCGCGGCAGGCGGCTGAGTTTCAGCACCAGCAGGCTCGGCAGCGAAGCCACCAGGATGAAGGTGTTTTCGAATTTGATGGTGAAGAGCGCGGCCAGGAAGAGCAGGGCACGGATCCATCTGCTGCGGAAAATGGCGATCATCGCCAGCAGCATGAAGGCGACGATGAACGTGTCGCGCAGGCCGGTTGCGCTGTAGAGCGCCAGGCTGGGATAGCCGAGCATGAAGACCAGGCTCATGCGCGAGAGGTAGCGTTTCGCATAGAGGTAATCGAACAGCAGCAGATACACGAATGTCGACGCGAAGGAGGTGTCGACGACCGTGTGATAGGACGGCATCGGAATCAGGAAGAACAGCCATGCCGCGACATAGACCGGGGTCCCCACCACGATCGTGAAATCCAGCTGCCGAAGATTCCTGACCTGCATCAGGTACTGAAATTGGTCGGGCATGTAGCTGGGATCGAACAGGACGTGGTTCGTCAGGAACGGCAGGAAGCAATGAAGCAGAAGGAAGAAGACCAGATAGGCCGAATAGCCCCTGACGATCGCCAGCGTCGCCAGCAGGGCAAGGCACACCCCGAAAGAAGCGAAATTCGAGAAGAGAAGACTGCTCATCGCGCGGCGCTGGTTTTCGGCCTGGACGTGTTTCGGACGTGAACGCTATGGCCAATCGCGCGGCCCGGCAAATTCGGCAGTGTCCGGGGCGCCGCGGGCCGTATCAGAAGCGCCGCCGGATCCCCAGGCCGATCATGGTGCTCTCGTCGGCGTCGAGCGAATAGAAGCCCCAGGCGCCGGACCGGTGATAGGTGCGAAACTCGACGTCCCAGCCGGTCGTCCCGGGAACCGCGACGGCGAATTCGGCCGACAGGTAGTTCAGCAGGTTCTTTTTGCTGCCGCGCTGGGAGGTCGGATATTGCTGCGGCGGATTTATCGCGTAGGACGGTCCCATATAGACCGAGAAGCTGGTCGGCAGGGTCCGGCTCCAGGAAAACTGATTGTACTCGAAGCCGAGGCCGAGCGCCGCGCTCTGGTAGTTATGACCCAGCGTGTATTGCGTGAGCTGGGCCTCGCCCATGAGCGACCAGCCCCAGCCCAGATAGGCCAGCCGGCCGTCGAGCGCGACGCCGACCATGGCGTTCTGCCAATGGAATTTGCCGGCGACGAAGTCGGTGAAATAGTAGTTCGTCGCCGGCCCGCTGTAGAGCGACACCGACCAGCCGGTTTCGCGCGCGTGCGCGCTGAGCGGCAGGACGGCGGCGAGGGCAGCGGCAAGCACAAGACAGGATCGGCGGCTCACGTCGTCCCCTTCGGCCAACGATGACTTTGAATCGGCGCACTATACTGGCCCTCGGATCGTTCGTCACGATGCGAAGGCGCGCCCGATCGGCGCATCGCACGCCTTCGTTTTGAAGGTTGGACATGGTGAACGGGGCCTCGCGCCTGCGCCTGGAATCCGCGTTGGCGCCGGCGCAAAGCGGGGCGCGATGGTTCGCTTGAAATCGGCGGGGTCTTGGGCTCAAGTGCGGCGCGCCAGGCGTGGGCGCGCGCCGATTGCAACACACACCGGACAGTTGAAGAATACAGCCATGAAAAAAGCCGTGATTACCGGTGTGACCGGGCAGGACGGGGCGTATCTTGCGGAATTGCTGCTTGCCAAGGGCTACGAAGTCCATGGCATCCGCCGGCGGACCTCGCTGTTCAATACGGCGCGCATCGATCACCTCTATCAGGATCCGCATGAATCCGATGTGCGGTTCTTCCTGCACTATGGCGATCTGACCGACAGCAGCAGCCTGGTGCGCGTGCTGCAGGAGGTCCAGCCGGACGAAATCTACAATCTCGGCGCCCAGAGCCACGTGCATGTCTCGTTCGAGGAACCCGAATACACCGCGAACTCCGACGCGGTCGGCGCCCTGCGCCTGCTGGAGGCGATGCGCATCCTCGGCCTGAAGGACAAGACGCGTTTCTACCAGGCCTCGACCTCGGAGTTGTACGGCCTGGTGCAGGAGATCCCGCAGACCGAGAAGACGCCGTTCTATCCGCGCAGTCCCTATGCGGTCGCCAAGCTCTACGCTTACTGGATCACGGTGAACTATCGCGAGGCCTATGGGCTCTATGCCTGCAACGGCATTCTGTTCAATCACGAGTCGCCGGTGCGCGGTGAAACCTTCGTGACGCGCAAGATCACCCGCGCCCTCACGCGCATCAAGCTGGGGCTCGAGAACGCCGTCTATCTCGGCAACATGAACGCCAAGCGCGACTGGGGCCACGCCCGCGACTATGTCGAGGCGCAGTGGCTGATGCTGCAGCAGGACAAGCCGCAGGATTTCGTCATCGCCACCGGCGAGCAGCACAGCGTGCGAGAATTCGTCGATCTCGCGGCCAGGGAAATCGACATGAAGATCGAATGGCGCGGCGAGGGCCTGAACGAGCAGGGCCTGTGGAACGGCAAGCCGGTGGTCTGCGTCGATCCGGGTTATTTCCGCCCGACGGAAGTCGAGACCCTGCTCGGCGATGCGAGCCGGGCGCGCAAGGCGCTGGGCTGGACGCCCAAGACCAGCTTCGCCGAACTGGTCCGCGAAATGATGGCGGCCGACTGGCTGCTCGCCAAGCAGCAGCTGCTGCTGCGGCAGAACGGCTATCTGGCGCCCGCCGTCGCCTCGTCGTGAGCCGCCCGGAGCCGTAAACGCGGTTAAGCGCCGCCGCCGCGGACGCGCTATTTCCCCTGCCGCCCATTCCACTTGCGGGCCTTGGATGCGTCGGGTACACAGCCCTCACGGCGTGCCGAAATAAGGCGCTTTTGGGGCGATCCTCATGGAAGTAAACAAGATTCCCGTGGCGTTCAGCGATCATCGCGGCGCTATCAGCGACATTGTTACCAAAGAAAACATCGGCGCCGTGACGATCATTACGACGCGGAAAGGCGCGGTGCGCGGCAATCACTACCACAAGGAAACCTGGCAGTACCTGTATGTGCTGAGCGGCAAGCTGCGCGCCGTCGCGCAGAATCCCGGCGAGGCGCCGACCGAAGCCATCCTGCTGCCGGGCGATCTCATTCTCGATGTTCCCAATCAGCGTCATGCCTTCGAGGGGCTCGAGGATTCGACCTGCTTGGTGCTGACGCGCGGCGTGCGCGAAGGCGACGACTACGAGAAGGACACGTTCCGCCTCGACATCCCCCTCATCAAGCCGGCCTAAGAGGACCAGTTCCGTGATTCCTGTTTGCGAACCCCTGATCGGGGACAATGTTCTGCCGCTCGTCCAAGACTGCGTCGTCACCGGCTGGGTGTCGTCCGAAGGCAAGTACATCGCGGAATTCGAGCGCAAATGGGCCGAGTATTGCGGCGTCAAATACGGCGTGGCGGTGAGCAACGGCTCGGTCGCGCTGGAACTGGCGATCGAAGCGCTGCATCTGGAGCCGGGCTCCGAGATCATCCTGCCGTCCTTTACCATCATCGCCTGCGCCCGCGCCGTCGTGCGCATGGGCCACAAGCCTGTGCTGGTCGACTGCGATCCGGTGACCTGGTGCATGGATCTGGACGAGACCGAGCGCAAGATCACGCCCAAGACCCGCGCCATCATGCCTGTGCACATGTACGGCCATCCGGTCGACATGCGCCGGCTGATGGAAATTGCGAAGAAGCACGACCTGCGCGTCGTCGAAGACGTCTGCGAGGCGCATGGCGCCGAGATCGGCGGCCGCCGCATGGGCAGCTATGGCGACATCAACTGCTTCAGCTTCTACGCCAACAAGGTCATCACCACCGGCGAAGGCGGGATGATCACCACCGACAACAAGGAATATGCCGACCGCGTCCGCTCGCTGCGCAACCAGTGCTTCCTGCCCGAGCAGCGCTTCCTGCATCGCGAGCTCGGCTACAATTATCGTCTGACCAACGTGCAGGCGGCGATGGGCGTGGCGCAGACCGATCGCATCGGCCAGCACATCGAGATCAAGCGCTGGATGGCGGCCGAATACACCAAGCGCCTCGCCGGCCTCAACCAGCTGACGCTGATCACCGAGGCCAGCTGGGCCAAGAGCGTGTTCTGGATGTACTGCGTCGTGCTCGACGAGTCCGTGCCGTTCGATGCCAAGGAATTCGCCGCTCGCCTCAAGGCCAAGGGCGTCGACACGCGGCCCATGTTCCTGGGCATGCACGAGCAGCCGGCCTTCCACAAGCTCGGCCTGTTCGTCGGCGAATCCTATCCGGTCTCGGAGCGGCTGGCGCGCCGCGGCCTCTATCTGCCGTCCGGCCTGACATTGACGATCGAGCAGATCGATCAGGTCTGCGAGGCGGTCCGCGAGACCCTGAGATGAACGTCTACGCGGACTACGCGGAGTATTACGATCTTCTCTATCACGACAAGGACTATCCGCAGGAAGCGCGCTTCGTCAGCGGCCTGATCCGGCAATATGCGCCGAACGCGAAGACCATCCTCAATCTGGGCTGCGGCACGGGCGTGCACGACGTCGCGCTCGCCGGCCTCGGCTATGACGTGCTGGGCGCCGATCTCAGCCCCCAGATGATCGCCTGCGCCGAACGCCGCCGCGCCGGCCAGCCGCCGGAAATCCAGGCCCGGCTGTCCTTCACCGTAGGCGACGCGCGCCGCCTCGCAGCCGGACGCAGCTTCGACGCCGTGACCTCGCTGTTCCACGTGATCTGCTACCAGACCACCGACGCCGACCTCGCCGATATGCTGGCGACGGCGCGTCGGCATCTGGCGCCGGGCGCGCCCTTCGTCTTCGATTTCTGGCACGGCCCCGCGCTGGCGGATGAAGGACCGCATCCGCACCGCGAGAAGACGGCCGAGAGCGCAGAGCTCAAAATCCACCGCATCGCGCGTTCGGACTGGCATCCGAACGAGGACAAGGTGACGGTGAACTACGACGTGGCGATCACCCGCAAGGCGAGCGGCGAAGTCGTTCGCCTCGAAGAGCATCACTATCTACGCTATCTGTTCATCCCGAAACTGGAAACCTTGCTGCAGAGCGCCGGCTTCGCCGTCGCCCAGTGGGGCGAGTGGCTGACCGGCGCGCCGCCGAAGGCGGACAGCTTCGGGGTCTATGCCGTCGCGCTGGCCCGTTAGGACGCAAGAGAGACACGCCGCATGTCCATCATCCGCGCCGCCGTGAAGCTCATCATCCGCGAGCACGCGCATTATCATTTCGAGGGACCCGCGATCTCGCTCGGCGTACCGGAGATCCACGCCACCGAGAGCGACGTGCGCGGCTGGCTGCCGGAACTGGCCGGCATCGAGTCCAAGCTTCCGCCCGGCACCGGCGAGATCTCCGACAATCCGATCGGGCGCCGGCTGAAATGGATGAGCGCCAGGTCGTTCTTCCAGTCGCTGGGCCTGGAGGGCGTCAACAGCCTCGACGTTCCGGGCAGCGAGCACCGCGCCGAGATCAAGCACGACCTCAACGATCCCCTGCCGGAGCAATTCCGCGGCAAGCACAAGCTGGTGCTCGATCCGGGCACGCTGGAGCACGTCTTCGACCAGCGCGCCTGCATGGAGACCATCGTGCGGCTGCTGGACGTCGGCGGCGTCGTCATCCACCTGGTGCCGACCTACATGTTCAACGGGGGCTATTACTCGATCAATCCCAACGTGCTGACCGATTTCTACGCGCTCAACGGTTTCACCGACATCAAGGCCTACCTGCTGATGTGGGATCGCTATAAGGGTTATTCGAAGGCCAGGACGCGCTGCTATGTCTATCGCCAGGATGTGCTGGGTTCGCGCCACGCGCTGGCCGATTTCGACCAGGTCCGCTTCTCGCCGATGCTGCTGTTCTTCGCGCGCAAGGAACGCGAGATGGACGTGCTGAAGGCGCCGCTGCAGTTCGGCGGCGACTATGTCGGCCAGGCGTCCGTCCTGGAAGTCTCCCGCGGCCAATCGCTCGAGCGCACCGGGAAGAAATGGGCGGCCAGGGTCCAGAACATTCTGCCCTTCAACGTCGCCAACTACCTGCAGACGATGCTCTATCGCCATCTCGTGCTGTGGCGGGCGCGGCGCGTGGCGGGTTTCTGGATTTGAGCGGCATCCTGCCGGGCGTTGCGGCCGCGCTGGCGCGGCTGATGCACGGCTTGCCGCTCGGCTTCCTGCGCAATCTGAAATGGCAATACATCGCCAGCCTGGGCGCGGCGGTCCTCGGCGGGCTTTACTTCCTGCTGCTCGGCCGGACGCTCGGCATCGTGAATTTCGGGTTGTATTCGCTCGCTCTGTCGGTGGCGACGGCGATCTTCAACTGCACCGACATGCGGCTGCAGGAAGCGGCGGTTCGCTTTCTGTCGCATGCCGAGGGCCCGCAGGGCGAAGCGCGCGCCGCGCGCATTTTCCGCCTGCTCTACCAGATCGATGTCGGCGCGCGCTTCGGCGCGGCCGTCCTTGTCGGCGCTCTGGCGTCGTTGATCGCGGCCTACATCCTGCACGATCCGCATGCCGCGCTGCTCATCGTTCTCTCCGGCGCCGTCCTGCTGGTCTCCAAGCTCGGCAATACCGTCTCGGTCGGTGTCTTGCGGGTGACGGACCGCTTCGAATGGACCGCCTATCTGACTCTCGCCGACTGGGGTGGCCGGCTGGTCCTGACAGCGGCGCTCGCCGTCACGGGCAAGCTGACGATTCCGCTGGTCCTGATCGTGTCCCTGCTGATCAGCGGCGGCGTCAATGCCTGCACCGTCATCGCCGCGATCCGCGAATGGACCAAGCGTCATCCGAGGCTGCCGCCGGTTGACGTGGCGCTGGGCGCCGCGGAGCTGCGGAAATATATCGGCTCGTCCTATGGCATCTCGCTCAGCGAGAACCTGATCCGCGAACTCGACACCACCGTGGTCGGCTGGCTGCTCGGGATCGAGGCGGTTGCGATCTACCGGATGTCCAAGAATTTCGTCGCCCTGGTGGCGCGCATGGCCGATCCGGTCTTCCTGGTGCTGATGCCGGAGTTTTCGCGGTTCCTGCATGAAAAGCGCATGGACGAGGCACGGCGCTTCATCCGCAAGCTCGTCGTCCTTCTGGGCGGCATCGCGGTGGCGGCCTATGCCGTGTCGGTTCTCGCCATGCCCTGGATCGTGCACGCCTTCCTCGGCGCCAAATTCGCGCCGGTCACCGGCACCTACGCCATCATGGTGGCCTACACGCTGATCAGCATGCCGACGATCTGGAGCTATCCGCTGCTGGCGGCGGCCGGCCGGACGGACCTGCTGTTCCGGGGCCATCTGACGGGCAACTGCCTCGTCATCGGACTCATTTTCTGCCTGGCCCCGATCTGGGGCGTCTATGGTGCCGCCGCGGCCCTGTCCCTTGGCATTTCCGTGACATTTTGTATTTCTCTGTTCCTCATCTGGCGAACGAGGGTTGCTTGGGCATGAACGCGGCCGAACCTCCGATCCGAGTCGGCATCGTCCTGGAAGCCGACAACCGTTCCTGGATCATCGAGAAGATGGCCGAGCGGCTCGCGGCGGAGGCGGCGCAATTCGGCGTCGCCGCGACGATCGACAGCAAGCCGCGCGGCGACGCCGATCTCAACCATTGGATGAGCTATGCCTTCGCCAATGTGCAGCACACCACGCCGACCACGATGCTGATCACCCATATCGACGATCCCTTCAAGCTGGGCCTGGTCAAGGGCGAGTTGAAAACCGGCGTCGACGTCGGTGTCTGCATGTCGAGCGACACGGTAGCGGCGCTGGTCCGCTCGGGCATCCCGGCAACGTCGCTGTGCTACGTGCTGCCGGCGCAGGATTTCACCGTCCAGCCGCGCCGCATCGTCATCGGCTTGACCACGCGCCTCTATGCCGACGGCCGCAAGCGCGAAAGCCTGCTGCTCCGGCTGGCCCGCGAGACGGACCTGTCGCCGTTTCGCTTCGAGATCTTCGGCGCCGGCTGGGAGGCCGTGGTGCCGCGCCTGGAAGCGGCCGGCGCCGAGGTGCGCTACGAACCCGGCAGCGCGGACTACGCCGGCGACTACCGCACGATCGCCGAAAGCATCCCCCACTTCGATTACTATCTTTATCTCGGCATGGACGAAGGCTCGATGGGCACGCTCGACGCGCTGGCGGCGGGCGTGCGCACCATCGTCACGCCGCAGGGTTTCCACATCGATCTGCCGCACGGCCTGACGCACAGCGTGACCGAATACGAGGACCTGAAGGCGACGTTTGCCGAAATCGCGCTCGACCGCGAGCAGCGTCTCGCCGCGGTACGCAACCTGACCTGGCAGGAGCATGCGCGGTGCTACGCCGTCGTCTGGCGTGCCGTGCTCGCCGGACGCGCGGCCGACATTCCGCACCTGCTCGGCCAGGCCGAGACGCAGCGCCAGCGCAGCAACGCGCCGGCGGCGACGCGTCACGGCCTGAAATTCTATCTGCAGGCGCTGGCGCCCGTCCGCATCCGCTCGGCGCTCAGCCACATTCCGATCCTCAAGCCCGTCCGCCGCTACCTGAAGCGGCGATAGCGCCCGCCGCGATCAGTGCAGCAGCCTGCGGACTTCGCCGTCCAGCACCGAGAAGATCGCGGCGTTGGAGGCCGGACGATAGCGCGGCGCCGGCGACGGCGTCGCGACGATCAGCGGCACGCGCTTGTCGTGGTACAGCGGCCGGGTCAGGCAATTGGCGCCGCGATAGGTTCCCGACTGGCACCAATAAGCGCGCAGGCCGTGATCGGAGAACAGGATCAGCGAGAAGCGGTCGCCGAAGCTCGCGCGTAGCCGCTGCGCCAGGGCGCGCACGATGGCGCGGCTGGCCGCGACATTGTCGGAATAGTCCCGGTCCAGCTGCGACGTGCGGTCCAGGCCCGGCGGGTGCGGCAGCGGCAGATGAGCGTAGAGAACGCCGCCCTCGCTCCAGAAGCGCGCCTTGGCGATGAACGCCAGCTCGTCGTTCAGCAGGCGGTGGTGATCGTTGTCCGGCAGCGGTCTCGGCCCGAGAAAGGCCGGCAGCGACGTGCCGACGCGATGCAGGTAAAACGACAGCAGGCTGGCATAGGCGTTGCCGAAATCGTGCGCCAGCGGCATCGCGTAGCACGAACGCAGGCCCTGAATGTCGCAATAGGGAAACAGCAGGCCCGCCACGTCGATGTCGTCGCGCCCGGCCCGGATGCCGGCGAAGTCGAGCCGGTTGGATCCGCTGCACAGCGAAGAGATGCCGCAGGGGCGCGACTGCGAGAAGTCGAGGCCGCTGAACATCCGGGGCACGACGTTCTCCGTGTTCTGCCCCGAAGAGATCATCGGCGCGTATTGCACGTTCAGGTGTGCCTGCCGCAGATCGTCGGCGAGCGGCGCGGCCGCGCCATAGCCCATCTCGTCCAGCAGGACGATCGCGACGCCGGCCTTTTGCGGCCCGCTGGCGGCCGAAGGGGCATGCACCCAGGTCAGGCTTCTGCCGGTCAACGCCTGCCAGGCGAAGGGCACGATCGCAAAAGCGAAGCTGGCGGCAAGCACCGCGCGGATGACGCGCTCGGACGTGGCATCGTCCAGCACATAGACCAGCGCGATGCCGCAGGCAAAGCCGGCGATGCCCAGCAGCATGCGCAGATGCGGCAGGTAGGCTTCGAGGGACACGATATTCTCGCGAAACGCATTCAGGATCGCCGCCAGGAAACCCACATAGATGAAGGCCCGCAGCCACATCAGTCCGGCGCGCTCGCGGCCTGCCGCGGCCAGCAGGGCGTAGACGCCGATCACGATGCCGGCGTTGATCGCCAGCGCCAGCACGATGTTCAAATTGGTGTCGCGGCGCAGGAACAGTTCGCTGGTCAGCCAGTCGCTGGTCAGGGCGATAAGAACCACCAGGGCGGCGACGATGTGCAGCGTGCGCCGATTCATCCGCGCTTCTTCAGCAGCGCCAGCTTGCGGCGGCCCGCGACGACGTCGACGCAGGCGATCGTGTCGAAATGCCTGGCGAAGGCCGCGAGCTGGTTGTCGATGGAGGCGGCGGCGACCTCCTTGTCGCGGTTGGCGGCGAGCTGCCGCGCCATGGGATCGCCGGGCTCGATCAATTCGACGATCAGGCCGGCGGTCGTCAGCTCCGCGCACAGCGCCGCGATCTCTTCGAGCGGAATCGATTCCGAGATGTGGATGTGATGCACCACCGCCAGCATCAGCAGCATGTCGCAGCGGCCGCGCAGCCGGCCGAGCAGGCCGGGAAATTCGCCCTCCGCCCAGCCGCGCGAGCCGTGCATGTCCGCGAAATTGGCGATCAGCGTGCACAGGTCGCGATTGCCCTTCTGCGCCAGGAACAGCTGCTGGACCGAATCGTGATCGGAATCGATCGCGATGACCTTGGCGCCGGCGGCGAGGGCGGCGAGGCTGAACTCGCCCGTGTTGCAGCCGATGTCGAGAACCGCGCGCGGCCGTTCCGCGGCGAGCCAGCGCGCCACGATTCCGCGCTTCGCTTCCGCTTCCGGCGCGCTGTAGTGGGACCGTTCGTTGACATAGCCGGACCAGAACGAGCCGCCGCGGCGCCGCGCCGGCGCCTGCGTGGCATAGCGCGCATAGCGGATCAGGGCGCCGTGCAGCGGACTGCCCGGTTTCGTCGTCTCGGCGGCGGGCGCGCGCGGCGGCGCCGATCGGGAGCGGCCGGCGACCATCAGCGGCAAGGTCCGCGGCAACAGCATGCGCCATCCCAGGATCCGCCGCGCGCGCTGTTCGGTAAGCCCGTCACGCTCGAGCAGGAACGCCTCGCGCGCCGCGAGGCCGCGTTGCCTTGCGCAGGCCAGGGGGAAGATGAAATGCCGGCAGAATTGCCCGAATGCCCACCACTGCTGCGACGCGATCGGCCGAAAGGAGAAATGATCGCAGAAAACCGCGGCGCCGCCGTCGAAGATGATGTTCCAGGCACTGGCATCCTTGAGCTCGAAGCCGTGGCCGAGAACGCGCTCGGCGATGTCGAGCGTCAGCCCGGCTGCGGCTTGAACGTGTGCGTCGCTCCATTCCGTCGGCAGGGTGACGAATGCCAGCTGCGGCGATTCGACGGCATCGCCGGCGACGATCTCGAACGGGACCAGCTTGCCGTCCGCGACCAGTTCGCGGGCCGCGGCGCTGCGCAGGAATTCGGGGAGGGTGAAGCCGGGGTTCAGGGTCCGGACGGCCTTGCCGTCCACAAAACGAAGGCGCCCTTCCGGATCACGCATCGTTCCGGTTCCGCCAGCGCGCCAGCCAGCCTTTGATCGTGCGAACCGGATGGGTGACGAAGGCGATGATCCACACCGCCGCCGCGATGAGGCCCTGGATGGCGAGCATGCCGGTGCCGGGATCGACATAGGCGAAGGCCGGAACGGTACTGGCAACAAGCAGTCCAGCGGCCAGCCACAGGATCCGCGTCGTGGAAGGCCCGTTGGTTCGGCGCGAAAGCCTGCGATGGTGGGCCGATGCCGGGAGTGTCATAATCAGGCGTGTATAGCTTCGAACAAACAGGCCGTCTACAAGATGCGCCGGATACGCTGAGCCATTCGGGAACGGGCATGCTTAACACGATTGCGGATGCCGCTCTGAAGGTCATGGGCGCGGTCGAACTCGCCGCCTATCGCGACCGCAAGAGCCGCGGCCGCGCCGTTCCGGGAAAGCTCGAACGGGGCTTCCACTATCTCGACGACCGCGTTGCCGGCTATGCGAAGTTCGGTCCGGTCGAAGCGGTGCAGCGCAACGAATATCTGCAGAATCTGATCGTGCCCGAAGCCGATCTGCTGGCGACGGTGGAGCGTGTGCTCGGCGACGCAGACATCAGAAACATCCTGCTGGACCGTTTCGGAACGCCCTTCTCGCTCGATTATTTCGTGTTCAACCGCACGCTCAGCATTCCGGCCGAGAAGAGCTCGGAGGGGCATTATGCCAATCTGTGGCACATCGATACGCTGTTGACCGAGAACTGCGTCAAGCTGTTCATCCTGCCGCACGCCATCTCCGCCGACGAAGGCCCGCTCGAATTCTTCGACAGCAACGCGACGGCGCAGATCCGCAAGAGCGGCTTTCGCCGCGGCCTGCTGCCCGCCGAAGCGTCGCAAGGTCATGCCAGCAACCGGTTCACCGGCGCGATCTCGCGCGCGGCGCTGGTGCAGCCCAGGCTTTGCCTGCACCGCGCCGGCGTCCCCGTCGCCGGGCGCCATCGCGAGCAGATGATGTTCCAGCTCAATCCGTCGCCCAGATGGCGCTATGCCAAGGATCTGTTCGCGCGCCAGAGCGAGCGCGAGATCACGCTGCCCTCCGTCAACAGCCTGTTTCGCGCCCAGAAGGTCATGACCTTCGCGAACTGACGCGTTCAGATCTTGTGATAGGCGCGGTACCACTCCACGAAGCGCGGCACGCCGACGTCGATCGGCGTCGTCGGCGCGTAGCCGAGGTCGGCGCTGATCGCGGCGATGTCGGCGAACGTGTCCTTGACGTCGCCGGCCTGCATCGGTTGCAGGTCGCGCTTCGCCTTGATGCCGAGGGCATCCTCGAGGATCGCGATCATGCGTAGCAGCGGCTCGGAGCGGTGGTTGCCGATATTGTAGACGCGGTGCGGCGAGACCGATCCTCCGGCCTTTCGCGCCTTGTCGTCGGGCGGCGGATTGTCGAGGCAGGCGACGATCCCCGACACGATGTCGTCGATATAGGTGAAGTCGCGGTGCATGTCGCCGTTGTTGAAGATCTTGATCGGCTCGCCGGCGAGGATGGCCTTGGTGAAGAGCCACAGCGCCATGTCGGGCCGGCCCCAGGGTCCGTAGACCGTGAAGAAGCGCAGGCCCGTCATCGGCATGCGATAGAGGTGGCTATAGGCCTCGCTCATCAGCTCGTCGGCCTTCTTGGTCGCGGCATAGAGCGAGATCGGATGATCGACGCGGTCGTCGACCGAGAAGGGCAGGGTTTCGTTCGAGCCGTAGACCGACGACGAGGAGGCGTAGACCAGGTGCTGGCAGGCGTCGTTGTGCCGGCACAGCTCCATAATGTTCAGGTGACCTACCAGGTTCGACTGCACATAGGCCTCCGGATGGGTGATGGAATAGCGCACGCCCGCCTGGGCGCCGAGATGGACGACGCGGTCGATCCGGTGCGCCGCCAGCGTCTGGCGCAGGGCCGCGGCGTCGGCAAAGTCCACCTGGTGGAATTTGAAGGCGTTGTGGTGGCGCTTGTCGAGATCGGCCAGCCTATCGCGCTTCAACTGCACCGAATAGTAGTCGTTCAGGCTGTCGATGCCGACCACGTCCTCGCCGCGCGCCATCAGCCGGCCGGCGACGTTGTAGCCGATGAATCCCGCGGCTCCGGTCACCAATGTCGTCATCGCGCCAATCTGGTCCTTCGGATGTGACGAGCCCTAAAGGCTCCAATAACGCAGGCCGGCCGTCACGTCGGACGGCGCCACCGCCGACTTGACATCCATGAAAATTCCGCCGCCGCGCAGGCGCCGGAACAGGCCCGGCTTGTCGGCGAGATAGCTTGCATGCGGCACGGCCAGGATCAGCGCGTCGAGATCGTGCAATTGCGCGGCGTCCGTCAGCGCCAGCCCGTATTCCTCCTGGACCTCTTGCGGCGCGGCGAAGGCGTCGCTGACCAGCGGATGGATGCCGAAATGCGCCAGCTCGGCGACGATGTCGGGAACCCGGCTGTTGCGGATGTCGGGGACGTTTTCCTTGAAGGTGACGCCGAGGATGCCGACCCGCGCTTCGCCGAGCGGCCGCTTGAGCTCGCTGAGGAACTTCACCGTGCGGCGGGCGATATGCGCGCTCATCGAATCGTTGACCCGGCGCCCGGCCAGGATCACGTCGGGGTGATAGCCCAGTTCCTGCGCCTTGGAGGTCAGGTAGTAGGGGTCGACGCCGATGCAATGGCCGCCGACCAGTCCCGGCGAGAATTTGAGGAAGTTCCACTTCGTCCCGGCCGCGTCGAGCACGTCCTGGGTGCGGATGCCGATCAGGTCGCAGATGATCGCCAGCTCGTTCATCAGCGCAATGTTGAGGTCGCGCTGCGTGTTCTCGAGAACCTTGGCCGTCTCGGCGGCCTTGATCGTCGGGGCGACGTGAATGCCGGCCTTGACCACCGCGCCGTACAGCGTGGCGAGGAGTTGTGCCGTCGCCGCGTCCTCGCCCGAGACCACCTTGACGATCTTCTCGAAGGTATGTTCGCGGTCGCCGGGATTGATGCGCTCGGGCGAATACCCGACCTTGAAATCGCGCCCGCGCTTGAGCCCCGAGGCCTGTTCCAGGATCGGGCTGCAGAAATCTTCCGTGACGCCGGGATAAACCGTCGATTCGTAGACCACCGTGGCGCCGGCGCGCATTGCGCGACCGACGGTCTGCGACGCCGATTGCAGCGGACGCAGGTCCGGGCGGCGATCGCTGAAGATCGGCGTCGGCACGCAGACGATGAAGACGTCGGCAGCGGCGAGATCGGCCGCGTCGGACGTCAACTTGATGCTGCAGCCCGCCAACTCCTCGGCACTGGCTTCGCCGGTGTGGTCGCGGCCGGCCCGCAGTTCGGCGACGCGGTGGGCATTGATGTCGAAACCGATCGTGGCCGGAAATTTCCGGGCAAATCCCAGCGCGACCGGGAGGCCGACATAACCCAGTCCTATCACTGCGATGCGGTGTGCCATGGAAGGAGGAGTCCGTGCTTGCTATTTATCCGATTGTCAATATTGAGTATTTCCCGGATGCCCAACCGGGGCGATGCGCCGCCGCAATGATTGGTTTTAAGCGCACGGCGCCGCCCAGGGTCAAGATCAAACATCGCGGCGGCAAGCGGCGGGCTAAGTTGAGCGGATGATGTTGCGCAGCAGGGGCGCCAAACACGCGAAGGAGCGGCTTGTTTTCGTCGTTAACCCGCCGCTGTTCTTCCTGTCGCACAGACTGGCGCTGGCCAAGGCAGCACAGGCGCTCGGCTATGACGTCATCGTCGTCACGCCGCGCGGCGACGCCGTCGCCGACATCCAGGCGGCAGGCTTCGAATGGCATCCGATGTCGTTCGACGCCGGCGGGATGAATCCGTTCCGCGATCTGGGCACGCTGCTCGACCTGTTCTTTTTGTATCGTCGCCTGCGCCCGGCCATCGTTCACCAGGTCACGATCAAGCCGGTCCTGTACGGCACCTTCGCGGCCCGCCTGGCCGGCGTGCCGCGCGTCGTCAATGCCGTTTCCGGACTGGGCTACGCCTTCACGGCGGGCCGGCCGCTGGTGCGGCGCCTCGGCCTGTTGCTGTACCGCACCCTGATGCGGCACCGCGATATGCGGGTGATCGTCCAGAACAAGGAAGACCTCGCCTTTTTCCGCGACCATCGCCTCGCCCCGGACGCGGCGCTGCGGCTCATTCGCGGCTCCGGCGTCGACGTCGAGGCCTTCGCGCCGCGCCGCGCACCGCTCACCGGGCCGCCGGTCATCGTGCAGACCTCGCGCATGCTGGCGGACAAGGGGGTGCGCGAATTCATCGCCGCGGCGCGGATCGTGAAGACGACGAGGCCCGACGCGCGCTTCGTGCTGGTCGGACCGCTCTATCCCGGCAACCCGTCGGCGATCGGCGAGGGCGAGTTGCGCGCGGCCGAGCGGGACGGCGTCGTCGAATGGTGGGGCCAGCGCGGCGATATTGCGCAGATCCTGGGTCAGACGACGATCTTCTGCCTCGCCTCGTACCGCGAAGGACTTTCCAAATCGGTCCTGGAGGCCGCGGCCTGCGGCCTGCCGATCGTCACCACCGACACGTCCGGCTGCCGGGAGGTCGTGACCGACCGTGAGAACGGCCTTTTGGTGCCGGTGGCCGATGCCAAGGCCCTGGCCGCGGCCTTCCAGATGCTGCTGGCCGACCCGGCGCTGGCCGCGGCGCTTGGCCGGCGGGCGCGCGTCTGCGCCGTCGAGGACTTTTCGCTCGCCGTCGTGCTCGCGCAGCAATTGGCTCTTTACGCCGAGCCGGCGCTCAGCCATTAGCCCTGTTTGTCCCTTGAGCGGCTCGCGCTTTTGCTATATCTATGAGGAAATTGAAACACTTAGCTGGTGGCGACGCCGCCGGACAGCATTCCGCGCCGGTTCGGGCAGAGGTCAGTCGAATGCCGAATTTGATAGTCCTCGAGCTGAACGAAGTAAGCTTCGAGATCATCGGCAAATACGCGTCTCGCGGCGGCCTGCCGAACTTCCGCCGGTTCTTTGCCGAGCACGGCTATTGCGAAACGACGTCCGAGGTCCGCTACGCAGAACTCGAGCCGTGGATCCAGTGGGTCAGCGCCCATACCGGCAAGACCTTCGCCGAGCATGGCATCTTTCGCCTCGGCGACACGGTCGGCGCCGGGGTGCCGCAGATCTGGGAAGTGCTGGAAGCCGGCGCCCAGCTCAAGGTCGGGGCCATAAGCCCGATGAACGCCGCGAACCGCGCCGTCGGACCGGCGTTCTTCGTGCCCGACCCCTGGACGCCGACGGCGGTCAGCGGCCCCGCCATGCTGCGCCATCTCAGCAGCGCCATTTCCCAGGCGGTGAACGACAACGCCACGGGGCGGCTGACCTTCTCCAGCGCCGTTCGCCTCATGCTCGGCATCGCGCGTTACGCGCGGCCGCGGAATTATCCGGAATATCTGCGGCTGGTCGGCGGGATGCTCCGGCGGCCCTGGAACAAAGTGTCGTTCCTCGACCTGTTTCTTTCCGACCTCAACATCTCCCTCAATCGCAGCGCCCGGCCGCAATTCAGCACGCTGTTCCTGAACGGCGCGGCCCATCTGCAGCACCATTACATCTTCAACTCGCCGGAATACGCCTCGGCGAAGAAGAACCCGGCCTGGTATCTGCGTCCCGAGGCGGATCCGGTCGGCGACATCTACCGCACCTATGACCGGATCCTGGGCGACACGCGGCGCGCCTTTCCCGGGCATCGCATCATGCTGATGACGGGCCTGCACCAGGATCCCTGTCCGACGCCGATCTACTACTGGCGGCCGAAGGACCATGGCGATCTGCTGCGCCGGCTGGGCGTGGTCGGCGCCGAGGTGCAGCCGCGCATGTCGCGCGATTTCATCCTGAAGTTCGCCGGCCGGGCCGAGCTCGAGGCCGCCAAGGACATCCTACTGGCGAGCCGGCTCAACGAGGAGCGGGCCTTCTCGGTCGACGACCGCGGCGAGGATCTGTTCGTCGAGTTCGTTTTCGCGCGCGATGTTCCGCCCGACGCGGCACTCAAGGCCGGCGCGGCGACGATCGCGAATTTCCGCCGGCACCTGGCCTTTGTGGCGCTCAAGAACGGCTTCCACAACGGGGTCGGTTTTTTCAGCGACAGCGGGCGCCGGGAGAACGAATTGCCCAAATCCCTGCCGCTGGTTCAGGTCTATGACGAGATCCTCGCCGTGTTCGGCCTGGCAAGCCGTCGCGGCGCGCCGGCGGGCGGCGACCCGGGCGCGTCTTCGCCGGACGATACCGCCGCTGCGGTTGCGGCGTCGTAAGTGAAAAGCCCGGGCAAGAGGCGCTTGCCAATGCGACGGACGGCGTGCAGGACATGGGACCTTCAACTGGCTTTCGGCCCGTGCTAGAGGCAACGCCGAAGGGTGCTGGAGTCCGACTTGGCTAGAGTAGGCATGCGCAATCGAACGCTCGTCGGAATCGCTCGGTTGCTGGTGCTGCCCGCGCTCGCCTGCCTTTTGCTGTTCGTCCGGTTCGCCGAGCCCGGTGCGGCGCAAAATCTGCCGCAGAACCTCACGCCCGACCAGCTTCAGCAGCTTTTGGGCCAGCAGGGCGGTGGCGACGCCAACGGCATGCCGCGCGGCACCGCGGTCCGGCCGCAGGACAATGTCATCCAGCCCGCCGCAGGGGCGCCCCCGAACACCGCTCCGCCGTCCCGCCTCGAACAGATCATGTCGCGGCGCTCCGGCGTCGTGCTCAGGCAGTTCGGCTACGACCAGCTCGGCGTTCCGCGGCCGGTCTCCCTGCCGCAGGTCGGCGCCGCGCAGGACGATTATCTGCTGGGTCCGGGCGATGAAATCGTGGTCTCGCTGCGCGGCCAGGAAAACAGCGACTTCCGCCTGACGATCGATCGCGACGGGCGCGCGCTGTTGCCGAAGCTGGCGCCGATCCCGGCGTCCGGCCGGACGATCGGCGAACTGCGGGCCGACGTCCAGGCCGCGGTTCATCGCGCCTATGTCGCGACCGACGCTTTCATAACCGTCGGCCATCTGCGGCAGATCAGTGTTTTCGTCTCGGGCGAGGTTAACAATCCCGGCGTGCGGATCGTCTCGGGCCTGGCCTCGGCGATGGACGTCATACTTCTGTCGGGCGGCATCAAGAAGACCGGCTCGCTGCGCAACATCCATGTCGTGCGCAACGGGCGCAACATCACCGTCGATCTCTACAGCTTGATCCTGCAGCGTGGCGAAACGCATGAAGGCCGGCTCGCGGATGGCGATCGCGTCATCGTGCCGACGCTCGGTCCGACCGCCGCCATCGCCGGCTGGGTGCGGCGGCCGGGCATCTACGAGCTTGCGCCGGGCACGGGAAGCATCTCGGCCGCGAACCTGATCGCGGCTGCCGGCGGTCTCGAGGTTCGCGGCGCCTATCGCATCTCGATGTTGAGCGTGCTGGCCGATGGACGGCAGCAATTGGCGCCGGTCACGCCCAGGAACACGATCGTGCGCGACGGTGACGTGCTTTATGCCGAGCCTGGGGCGTCGCAGACGGTCGATTCGGTTACGCTGTCGGGGGGCTCGGCGCTCGCCGGGCGCTATTCGCTGGCGCGTGCCGGACGGCTGTCGGACCTCCTCAAGGCGCCGGGCGCCTTGGGCGAACAGCCCGACACCGCATTCGGCGTCATCGTGCGCCGCGATCAGAGTACCTATACCCAGTCGCTGGTCGCCTTCACGCCGCTTGCCGTCTTGCAGGGGCGTGAGAATATCGATCTGAGATCCGACGATCTGGTCCGCGTCTTTTCGCTGAAGGAAGGCCGCCTGCTCGCGCGCGAACTTGAAATCTTCGTCGCCGAGCGCGATCGCAGCGAAGAGGCCCTGCGCAATCCCCTGGCTCAGCGGCCGAACACCGAACCGCCGCAGGGCGCCTTTGCGAACAACGGCAATAACAACACCAACAACGGCAATGTCGGCCAGCAGCAAGGCGTGCCGACCGGCACGTCCTTCGGCAACACCGCCTTCGGCGCGCCGTCGCCGGACAGTACGGCGTACGGCCTGCCGTCGCAGTTCGGAGCCACGCCGGACAACACCGTCGCCACGGCGCCGGCGGCACAGGGCGGGGTGCAAAATGGCGGCAATATCAACAACGGTCAGGTTGCCCCCTACACGACCGGCGGCGTCGCGGAGGCCGTGGCCAATTCCAGCAACGCCCTGCGGCTGCGCGATCCCCGCCTGGTGCTGCCGCAGGAAGCCGCGCCCGAAAGCGGCACGTTCGAGGACCTCTCCGTTCCGCAGGGCCAAATTCCGAGCAACCAGGAGGTTCGCACCTTTGCCGAGCTGGCGTCGCAGCTCGGCGTCGATCCGACCGTCCTGGTGAATTTTCTCGAAGACCACCAGGTCACGCTCAGCGGTGCGGTGCGTGGGCCGGGCACCATCATCGTCGGTCCGGATCTGACGCTGCAGGATCTTCTTGCCGTGGCCGGCGGGACATCGGGGCGGGTCGATCTGAGCGCGGTCGAACTGACCACCACGACGCTCGATTCCAACGCCGGCTCGGCGCATACCCAGCGCCAATCGCTGCCGATGAACGGCGACATGCTGTCGCGTTATATCGTGCAGCCCGGCGACCGCTTCCGCTTCAACGAAGTCGATACCACGATCGTGGCCGGCGACGTGTTCGTCCAGGGTCAGGTGCGCTTCCCCGGCACCTACCAGATGCTGCGCGGCGAGCGGTTGTCCGAGCTGCTG
This sequence comes from Rhizomicrobium sp., assembly GCA_035570795.1. Classification (GTDB taxonomy): domain Bacteria; phylum Pseudomonadota; class Alphaproteobacteria; order Micropepsales; family Micropepsaceae; genus Rhizomicrobium. The sequence goes on along the minus strand of DATMKZ010000068.1, from coordinate 17,463 downwards.
ACGCGGGCTGGCGGGCTCACCGAGGTCGCTTACCCATACGGCGCGGTCTTCCTGCGCAAATCGGCCGCCGCCCTCGAGCGCGAAGGCTATATCCGCGCCTCCAAGGAAGTGGAAAACCAGCTGCTGGTCGGTCTGGCGCGGCCGAACGTGAACGAGCAGGTGTCGCCGGAAGCCTTCACGGCGATGCAGGGCTTTGTCACCAAGCTCGAGAACCAGCAGGCGCTGGGCCGCATCTCGGTCGTCGCGGACCCCGCCGTGCTGGCGACGAAACCGGAACTCGATCCGCTGCTCGAGCCGGGCGACGTCATCTATATTCCGCAGCGCCCCAATACCGTGACGGTTCTGGGCGAGGTCATGGCCCAGGGCAGCTTCACCTACAATTCGAGCGCCACGGCCAGGGACTATATCGAACGGGCCGGCGGCTACGGCTCGGTCGCCGACAAGTCGCGAACCTTCATCATCCTGCCGGACGGCGCCGCGCGCACCCTCGACTCCTCATGGCTCAGCTTCAACAATGCGGGCATCCCGCCGGGCAGCGTCGTCGTCGTGCCGCGCGATATCTCGCCGCTCGACTTCAAGGAAGTCGTCGTCGACATCACTCAGATCCTGAGCCAGCTGGCGGTGACCGCCGCGTCGCTGTCGGTGATCTCGAGGAATTGACGCGCCGCTACGTGTCCAGCTTGTCCTGCACCGAGCGCAGCACCTTGCGCAGCGCGGGCGCGATGTCGGGCCGCGACAGGCCGACGGCGATGTTGGCTTCGAGAAAGCCGATCTTCTCGCCGCAATCGAAGCGGGCGCAGCCGGTCCGCACCGCGTGGAAGGGCACCTTGCCGATCAGGCGCGCCATGGCATCGGTCAGCTGGATCTCGTTGCCCGAGCCGCGCTCCTGGCGATCCAGCTCGCCGAAGATCTCCGGCGGCAGGATGTAGCGTCCGATGACGCACAGTGTCGACGGCGCCTTGTCCGGCGCGGGCTTCTCGACGATGGCCTTCACCTCGGTCGTGTTGCCGTGGCTGCGGCCCGGGTCGATCACGCCGTAGCGCTGCACCGCCTCGCGCGGCTTGTCTTCCGCCGCCACCACGATGCCGCCGCCGACGGCGCGGTAGGCGTCCAGCATCTGCGCGGTCGCGCCCGGCTCGCCGACCAGAAGATCGTCCGGCAGCAGCACGGCGAACGGCTCGTCGCCGACGAAATGGCGGGCACACCACACGGCATGGCCGAGGCCGAGCGGCTTTTGCTGCCGGGTGAAGCTGACCGAGCCGCTCTTGGGCAGCGACTCCAGCAGGCTGTTGAGCTCGCTCGTCTTGTCGCGCTCGGTGAGCAGCGATTCCAGCTCATAGGCGTGGTCGAAATGGTCCTCGATGACGTGCTTGCCGCGGCCGGTGACGAAGATGAACTGTTCGATGCCGGCTGCCATCGCTTCCTCGACGGCATATTGGATGACCGGCTTGTCGACCACGGTCAGCATTTCCTTGGGCACGGCCTTGGTGGCCGGCAGGAAGCGGGTACCCATGCCGGCGACCGGAAATACGGCCTTGCGAACGGGCTTGGGGCTGGCCATGCGAATCCTCGATTACCTGCGCTATTTCGACTTTGAACCCGAACCCCGTTCATAGCCGAGCGGCAGCGGAATTGAAAACCCGGAGCGAATGGCGCCGCCGTGAACGCACGGCGCCGATTTCGTTCGCGGTCGATTTGTTCTATTGCCCACTCTGCCTTCGGAACGCCGTTTGGCGCGGAAAGTTTCGCCGGCCGTGATGTTTTCCCCGTTGCGGAATGTTTCCTGCGCTATCATCGAACGAGCGGCGACAAGAGGGTGACTATGAGGTTGGGCCGGAATATCCGTCTTCGCGTGGCGATTCTGGCGGCCGTCGCGGCGCTGCTCGGCGGACCGTCGGCCGCGGCGCCCGGTCCAGTCGAAGCGGCGGCCGTGGCGCTGCATGCCGGCAACGCCTCCAATGCCGTCGCGCTGGCCACCGAGGCCTTGCAGGATCCCGGTCTCGCGCCGCGCGACCGCGCCCGGGTTCTCGTCGACCGCGGCATGGCGCATGAGATGCTGGGCGAGCGCGACGGGGCGCTCGCCGATTTCACCGAAGCCATCGACGCCCGCATCCTGCCGCCGGACGAGGAGGTCCGGGTGTTCTACAATCGCGGCGTCACGCTCGACGAACTGGGCCGCACCGACGATGCCATCGGCGACTATTCGGCCGCCATCCACCTGGATCCGCATCAGGCCGCCGCGCTCAACAATCGCGGCAACGCCTGGCGCCGGCTCGGCAAGCTGGCCGAGGCGCGCGCCGACTACACGGCCTCGATCGCGGCGGGCAATCCGCGCCTGGAATATCCCAATTACGGGCTCGGCCAGATCGCGGAGGCGCAGGGCCAGGCCGATGCGGCGCGCGTCTATTATCGTGCCGCGCTCGCCGCCAATGCGCAGTTCGTGCTGGCGGCGGAACGCTTGCGCGTGCTGGGCAGTCCCGCGCCCGGCGGCGACGCGGCGCCCGTCGTGCTGCGGCCGCCGGCGCAAGCGGAGGTCCATTTGCGGCCGCCCGGACAGGCGGAGATTCATTTGCGGCCGCCGCGCGCGCCGCATGTGCCGCCCGTGGCGCCGGCTGCGGCTCTCGATCTCAAACCGGCTCTCAACGAGGGCGGGCCGACGGGGCGGATGGTCCAACTCGGCGCCTGGCGCAGCCAGGACGAAGCCGCCATCGCCTGGAGCCGGATCGCACGCGCCAGCGGCAGCGCACTGGCCGGCCTGTCGCCGCAGATCGTGGCCGTCGATATCCCGGGCAAGGGCCGCTATTACCGGCTGCGCACCGGTCCGGCCGATCCGGCCTTGTGCGCCACGCTGCGGGCCGGCGGCGTCGCCTGCATGATGGTGAAAGACTAACGGGAGTACGGGCGCATGGTCGGCATCACCGCATATGGCGCGTACATTCCGCGCCGACGGCTGCAGCGCAAGGCGGTCGCCGCGGCCAATGCCTGGTTCGCGCCGAACCTGGTCGGCAGCGCGCGCGGCGAGCGTGCCATGGCGAACTGGGATGAGGATGCGCTGACCATGGCGGTCGAAGCCGGGCGCGACTGCCTGCCGGCGTCCGATCCCGTCGCCGGCCGCGCCTTCGTCGATGCGATCTATTTCGCCTCGACCACATTGCCGTTTTCGGATCGTCAGAACGCCGGCATCGTCGCCGGTGCGCTCGGACTGGCCGACGGGATTTCGTCCATCGACATCGCTTCTTCGCAGCGCGCCGGCACCTCGGCGCTGATCGCGGCGCTCGACGCGGTGACGGCCGGCCGTGCCAAGGCGCCCCTGCTGGTCGCCGCCGACAAGCGCAAGGCCCGTGCCGCCTCGGCGCAGGAATTGGCGTTTGGCGACGCCGCCGCCGCCTTCACGCTCGGCAGCGAGAACGTCGTTGCGACCTTTCTCGGCTCGCACACGCTGACGCTCGATTTCGTCGATCACTTCCGCGGCGCGGGCGAGGACTTCGACTATGGCTGGGAAGAGCGCTGGATCCGCGACGAGGGCTACAGCAAGATCGTGCCGGCCGCGGTGGGGGCGCTGCTGGCGAAGTCCGGCGTCGCCGCCGCCGACATCGCGCATGTCGTCCTGCCATGCCCGTTCGCCAGGCTCGACCAGGCGCTCGCCAGGCAATGCGGCATCGATCCGGCCAGGGTGCGCGACAACCTCGCCGCCACCGTCGGCGACAGCGGCGCGGCGCATGCGCTGCTGATGCTGGCGCATGCCCTGGAGCAGGCGCAGCCCGGCGACAAGATTCTCGTGGTGCAGTTCGCGGCCGGCGCCGACGCGCTGCTGTTCGAAGTCACGCCCGCCATCCTGGGGCTCGCCAAGAGCGGTGGCGTCACGGGTTCGCTGGCGCGCCGCAAGGAGGAAACCAATTATCTCAAATTCCTCGGCTTTAACGGCCTGATCGAGCTCGAAAAGGGCATGCGCGCCGAAGTCGACAAACGCACCGCGCTGACCGTGCTCTACCGCAAGAGCGACATGCTGCTGAGCCTGGTCGGCGGCAAGTGCCGCGTCTGCGGCACGGCGCAATTCCCCAAAAGCCGCATCTGCGTCAATCCCAACTGCAAGGCAGTCGACAGCCAGGACGATTGCGGCTTCTCCGAGCAGGCCGGAACCGTGCTCTCCTGGTCGGCGGATTTCCTGACCTATTCGATGGACCCGCCCAGCCATTACGGCATGATCACGTTTGCCGAGGGCGGCAGGCTGATGGCCGACATCACCGATGTCGAGCAGGGCCAGGTCGATACCGGCACCAGGGTCCGCATGGCCTTGCGCATCAAGGACTTTGATCCGAAGCGGGGCTTTGTGAGATACTTCTGGAAGGCCGTTCCGATCTGATAAAACGAGCCCAAACGGGGAGGGTTTTATGCCGTATGTCGAAAACCGCATCGTCCACGATGCCGACTCGCATCTGATGGAATTGCCCGACAGCCTGGACGCCTATTTCGATCCCAAATTCCGCGCCGCCTACGACGCGCTGCCCAAGCTCGTGAAGAATCCGCGCGACGCCGGCTGGGTCAGGAAGGCCCGCGCTCTGCACGACGATGCCGATTTCCGCGCCGGCGTCGATGCCAACGTCCTGTTGCGCAAGAACTACGAGGCCCACGGCTCCTTCCGGCGCGAGGACCGGCCGCGCACGCTCGACAATCTCGGTTTCGCCAGCCAGCTGATCTTCACGACCTGGTGCCTGGGCAATTTTGGCCTCGACGAAAGCGGGCCGGCCGCGCTCGCCTACGCCGCCGCCGAGGCGCACAACCGCATGATGGTCGATTTCTGCTCGGTCGACCGCCGCTTCCTCGGCACCGGCTATGTCCCTCTGGTCGATTTCGAGATGGCGAAGACGACGGCGCGCGCCGCGATCGATATGGGCTGCAAGGCGCTGCTCATTCCCTCCAGGCCGCCGCGCGGCCACGCGGCCAGCCACATCGCCCACGATCCGATCTGGGCGATGGCCGAGGAGGCCGGCCTGCCGGTCGTCTTCCATGTCGGCGGCGAGGAGAAGCTGAAGGCCGATTATTTCGAGAACGGCCTGCCGCGCGTCAAGGATTTCCACGGCGGCGAGGAGAACTTCACCTCGCTGAGCTACATGCCGATCCCGCATTCGGTGGAGCTGACGCTGGCGGCGATGATCTTCGACGGCGTGCTCGACCGTTTCCCGAAGCTGAAATTCGGCGCTATCGAACTCGGTGCTTCCTGGGTGCCGGGCTGGATGCGCAACATGGATTCGGCGGCGCTCGCCTTCGTCAAGAACGAGGAGCGCCTGCAGAAGCTGAAACTCAAGCCCTCGCAATACGTAAAGCGCCAGGTCCGCGTCACGCCCTATCCGCATGAGGATGCCGGCTGGATCATCCGCAACAGCGGCGAAGAGGTCTGCCTGTTCTCGTCCGACTTCCCGCATGTCGAGGGCGGGCGCAATCCGCTCAAGCGGTTTGGTGAATCGCTGGCCGGCTGCTCGCCGTCCGAGATCGATCGCTTCTACTGCGAGAACTTCATCGACCTGATGGGCGAGGGCCTCGCGGCGGATCTGCGCCGGCCGAAGCACCTGGCGGCGGCCTAGGCGCGCTTCACACAGTTGTCGCATGACCGCGGGATGTCCGGGGTTGTCTGGCCGGCGACTTCGTCTAGTCTTTCGCCAGCGTGCCCGGGCGGCGTGTCGAACAGGGGGAGGTGATGGGGCGCTTGGGCCGGCTGACGATGGGCTGCGGGTTCGCCATCGCGCTCGCCGCGACCGGCGCTGCCGCTTCGCCCTGGGCCGAAGTCGGCGACGGGCAACTGCGCTCCGACATCGAAATCCTCGCCGCCGCCGGCGTCATCGACAACATCACCATGCAGTGGCCGCTGCCCTGGGCCAGCATCGCGACGCATCTGGGTGACCGCCGCGCGCTTGCCGGCCAGCCCGCCTTCGTCCTGGCCGCGGCGGCGCGTGTGCTGCGGGCGTCCCAGTCGCAGATGCAGTTCGGCGCCTTGCGCGCCAGCGCGACGCTCGATGCCACCAACGACCCCAGCGTGGTGCACGGCTTCGACGGCCTTGCCCGCGAGATGGGGGAGGGCCAGGTCTCGGCCGAATATGTCGGCCAGACCACCGCCATCCGGCTGTCGCTCGGCGCCGACCTTCAGAACCATACGAACAAGGCGATCTTCAAGCCGGACGGCAGCTATGTCGCGCAGAAGATCGGCGGCGCGGTCGTCTATGCCGGCTATCTCACCCATTGGTGGGGGCCGGGCTGGATTTCGGCGCTTTCGCTCTCCAACAATGCGCGGCCGTTTCCGCAAATCGGCATCGCGCGCGACGAGACCGACGCCTTCTCTTCGCCGTGGCTGTCATGGCTGGGGCCCTGGCAGGCGGAGTTCTTCGTCGGCCTGCTGGACGGTCCGCGCGTCGCCAGGAACACGATCTATGTCGGTGCGCGCGTGGAGGCGAACCCGCTGCCGAACCTGGAGATCGGCCTGTCGCGCACGACGGAGATGTGCGGCACCGGCCATCGCTGCGTGCCGCTCGCCGACTATTTCGGCACCGCGACGCAGAGCCCGACGCAGCCCGACTACACCAACGACGAAGCCGTGGCCGATATCCGCTACAGCCGGGTGGTCGGCGGCTGGCCGGTCGAGATCTACACCCAGGTGATGAACGAGGATAACGGACCCTTCGTGCAGTCCGCCTCCAGCCACCTGTTCGGCGCCAGCGTCTGGCTGCCGGTCGCCGCCAATCCGCTGCGCCTGACCTTCGAATATACCGACAGTCTGGCGACGCGGAACATCTTCAGCTTCGGCAACATCGATCACGGCACGACCTACAACAATTTCGACTATGTCGACGGCATGCGCTATCGCGGCCGCACGCTCGGCTTCAGCCTCGACGGCGATTCGCGGCTGGCGACGCTGCAGGCGAGCTGGCTCGACCAGGACGATTGGAGCTACGAGCTCAGCTATCACCACGCGGCGATTTCCGATCCGCTCAACCCGTCGGTCAACGTCGTCACCACGGCGCCGGTGCGCGTCAACCTGGGCGAGGCGCGGGTCGCCTTTCCGTTCCGGGACCTGCGAATCGAATTGGCCGGGCGGCTGCAGGACGACCAGCCCCGGCCCTATCACGGCTTTGAAGCTTCGATCGAAGCTGCGATAACCTACACTTTCTGAACTGTAGAATTTGACTTTTCGAACCGCGCGCCGACGGCGCTATACTGACGCTTGCCCCGGGCGGCGCGGCGTGAGGGGCGAGCCGCTTCGAGAAGTCGAAAACAATACGATGTGGCGGCCATCGGGCGGGACCTACCAGATTTTGTGGAAAAGGACGGATTGGGCATGGCAACCGGCATCAAAGATAAGGTCGCGATCCTCGGCATGGGCTGCTCCAAGTTCGGCGAGCGCTGGGAATCGGGCGCCGAAGAATTGATGGTCGAGGCCTATCTGGAGGCGCTGCAGGATGCCGGTGTCGAGACCAGCCAGATCCAGGCCGCCTGGTTCGGCACCGCCATCGAGGAGCAGCATGTCGGCAAGGGCGGCACGCCGCTCTCGGTGGCGCTGCGCCTGAACAACATCCCGGTGACCCGGGTGGAGAATTTCTGCGCCTCCGGCTCGGAAGCGTTCCGCGGCGCGGTCTATGCCGTGGCTGCCGGCGCCTGCGACATCGCGCTGGCGCTGGGCGTGGAGAAGCTGAAAGACACCGGCTATGGCGGCCTGCCGCAGCGCGAGGGCGCGACGCTGGCGCCGCTGTGGTCGGCCAACGGCTCGGCGCCGGGCAATTTCGCGCAGCTCGCATCCGCCTACCGCGCCAAGCACGGCGTCTCCAGGGAAGACCTCAAACGCGCCATCGCGCATGTCTCGGTCAAGAGCCACGCCAACGGCGCCAAGAATCCCAAGGCCCATCTGCAAAAGCCGATCACCGAGGAACAATGCCTCGCCGCTCCGATGATCGCCGAGCCGCTCGGTCTGTTCGACTGCTGCGGCGTCTCCGATGGGGCGGCCTGTGCCATCGTCACGACGCCCGAGATCGCGCGTGCCATGGGCAAGAAGAACGCCATCACCGTGAAGGCGCTGCAACTGTCGCTGTCGAACGGGCTGGAGAGCCAGCACAATTCCTGGGACGGCAGCTATTTCCACACCGCCCGGATCGCCGCCAAGCGCGCCTATGACGAAGCCGGCATCCGCGACCCGCGCAGCGAAATCTCGATGATGGAAGTGCACGATTGTTTCTCGGTGACCGAGCTCGTCACCATGGAAGACCTGCATATCAGCCGCGAAGGCGAAGGCTGGAAGGACGTGATGAACGGCTTCTACGACGCCGACGGCCAGGTTCCCTGCCAGATCGACGGCGGCCTGAAATGCTTCGGCCACCCCATCGGCGCCTCGGGCCTGCGCATGCTCTACGAGATGTACCTGCAGCTTCAGGGCCGCGCTGGCGCGCGCCAGCTGAAGGACCCCAGGATCGGCATGACGCACAATCTCGGCGGCGCGCCGGCGATGAACGTCTGCTCGGTCGCGATCATCGGCGCGCAGGGAGCCTAGCGGTGGACACAAGACGTCGGTTTTGCGCGGTATTCGCGGCCCTGCTGCTGACGGCGGGCGCCTCCGGCATCGCCGAGGCGACTGAGCCCATGAGCGTCGTTCCGTTGCTCCATGAGAAGCTCAGCAATGCACCGGGGCAGAGCATCGTCTCGCTCAAGCTGACCATGCAGCCCGGCGCGACATCGGGCCCGCATCATCATGCGGGCTTCATGTATGCCTACATGCTGTCCGGCACCGTCCGCTCGCAGCTGAAGGGTGAGGCGCCACGGACCCTTGCCGCCGGCGACACGCTGGTCGAGCCGCCGGGCAGCGAGCACCTGTCGTTCACCAATTCCGGCAACGTTCCCGCCGAATTGCTGGTCGTCTGGGTGGCGCCGGACGGGGCCGCTCTCACCGTGCCGGAGCACTAACCCTGTGCGGTCTTGTTCGAAGACAATCCAAGCCTGAAGGCGTATTCCAACCTTGGCCCAAGTGAAAAAACGCAGATGACCGAGCAAAAAATCTATCCCGTTATCCTGTCCGGCGGCAGCGGCACGCGGCTGTGGCCGGTGTCGCGCGCTGCCTTGCCCAAGCAGCTTCTGGCGCTGAACGGCGCCCGCACCATGATCCAGGACACGGTCCTGCGTGCCAACGTTGCGCAGGCCGAGCCGCCGCTGCTGCTGTGCAGCGAAGGCCATCGCTTCCTGGTCGCCGAGCAGATGCAGGCGATCGGCGTCGTGCCGCGCGCCATCGTCCTGGAGCCTTCGGGCCGCAACACCGCCCCCGCCGCCGCCATCGCGGCATTGACGATCGCGGCGGACGATCCCACCGGTATCGTCCTGCTGCTGGCATCGGACCACGTCGTCACCGACGAGTCCGCGTTCCGCGCCGCGGTGGCGCGCGCCGTCGTCGCTGCGCGGCTCGGCCATATCGTGACCTTCGGCATATCGCCGGACGCACCGGAAACCGGCTACGGCTACATCCAGCGCGGCGCGGCGCTCGCGGGTGCGCCCGGCGTCGATGCCGTCAGGCGTTTCGCGGAGAAGCCGGATCGTGCGACGGCCGAATCCTATCTCGCCTCGGGCGATTATTTCTGGAACAGCGGCATGTTCGTGTTCCGCGCCGACGTGCTGCTGGCCGAATTGACCCGGTATGAGCCGAGCCTGGTCGAAGCGTGCAAGGCTTCTCTGGCCGCCGCGACCCGCGACCTCGATTATCTGCGCCTCGATGCCGCGTCCTTCGCCAAGGCCAAGAGCATCTCCATCGACTATGCGGTGATGGAGCGGACGGACAGGGCGGCGGTCGTGCCCTGCGACATCGGCTGGAGCGACGTTGGCGCCTGGTCGTCGCTATGGGCGCTGCAGACGCGTGATACGAACGGCAACGTCATCCAGGGTGACGTGCTGATCCATGATTCGAGGGATTCGTTCGTGCGCAACGAGAAGGGCCTGACCGCGCTCGTCGGCGTCAAGGATCTCGTCGTCGTCGTCACCGAAGATGCCGTGCTGGTGGCCGACAAGCATCGCGCCCAGGACGTCAAGGAGATCGTCGACCAGATGAAGCTTGCGGAGCGTCCGGAACTGCTCGAGCACAAGGTCGTGTTCCGCCCCTGGGGCAGCTATCAGGGCATCGACGAGGGCGATGGCTATCAGGTCAAGCAGATCATGGTTAAGCCGGGCGGCCGTTTGTCGCTGCAGAGCCATACCAGGCGCGCCGAGCATTGGATCGTGGTGCAGGGCACGGCCAAAGTGACCTGCGACGACAAGGTATTCCTGCTGCAGGAAAACCAGTCGACCTTCATTCCGCTCGGCGCCAAGCACCGGCTCGAGAACCCCGGCAAGCAGACGCTGCGCCTGATCGAAGTCCAGTCCGGCTCCTATCTCGGCGAAGACGACATTGTGCGCTACGACGACGCCTATGGCCGGGCGCCCGAAAAATCGGCTGCGAATTCGTAAGTTATTAAGCGATTTTGACCAGATTGGCCGGCTGGAGGACGCCGGCATGACGGTCCTGGTCACCGGTGGCGCCGGCTATATCGGCAGCCACACGACATATGCGCTGCTCGACAGCGGCGAGCAGGTTGTCGTGCTCGACAATCTTTCGACCGGTCGGCGCTCGCAGGTCAGTGAGAATGTCGCCTTTGTGCAAGGCGATGTCGCGGACCAGAGCCTCGTGCGCAGGATCGTCGCCGAACATGCCGTCGACGCGGTCATCCATTTTGCGGGCTCTATCGTCGTTCCGGAATCCGTGGCCGAGCCGCTTCGCTATTACGAGAACAACGTCGTCGCGACGCGCGCGTTGATCGAGGCCTGCGTCGATAGCGGCGTCAAACAATTCATCTTCTCCTCGACCGCGACCGTCTTCGCGGAGGACGCCAGGCAACCCCTGTCGGAGGATGAGCGAAAGGCGCCGATCAGCCCCTATGCCAAGTCCAAGCTGATGACCGAATGGATGTTGGAAGACGCCTCGCGGGCCTATGATTTCCGTTACGCCGTCCTGCGCTACTTCAATGTTTGCGGCGCCGACCCGCTGGGCCGGGCCGGCCAAATTTCGCCGGTGCCGACGCATTTGATCAAACGTGCCTTGCTGGTCGCTCTGGACCGTCTGCCGGTCCTCGATATCTTCGGTACCGATTACCCGACGCCGGACGGCACCGGCGTGCGGGATTACATCCATGTCAGCGACCTGGCTGCGGCGCATCTTCTGGCGCTGCAAGCCTTGCGTGACGGCGCGCTCTCGACTTCGTATAATTGCGGCTACGGCAGAGGGCTCAGCGTGCGCGAGATCGTGGCAGCGGTTGAAAAAGTGGTCGGGCGGCGGTTGCCGGTCCGCGAAGCACCGCGCCGGGCGGGGGACCCGCCGACGCTGATCGCCGACCCGACGCGGATCAAATCGGCGTTGGGCTGGCTGCCGCGGCACGACGATATCGGAGAAATCGTATCGTCCGCGCTGGAATGGGAACGCCGCGCCAACGCGTGAGGCGGCCACAAGCAGCATGCAGCCGATCAAAACCGCCATCGCACTCGCGCAGCAATATGAGCGCCATCTGTCGGCTGCCTCGATGGTCGGCGGCTATGCCTTCGACAGCTATACGTTCGGCCGCATAGACCATGCTTCGACCCATATCGTATTCCTCGCCTATCTCGCCGTCGCGGGCACCGCCATCGCGGTGTCGCACCGCCTGGAGGCGAAGCCGCCGGAGCAGCAGCCCAGCGAACGCACGCGCACCGTCCTGACCGCCGTCACGCAATTCGCGCTCGGCTGCCTGCTCAGCGGCTTTTGCGTGTTCTATCTGCGCAGCGCCTCTCTGTGGGCCTCCTGGCCCTACCTCTTGCTGCTGGCCGGCATCTTCATCGGCAACGAATTCTTCAAGACCTACACCACGCGCTTCACGCTTTCGCTGCTGTTGTACTTCTTCGCGCTGCTGTCCTACGCCATCTTGGTCGTTCCGGTGCTCATCGCGATGATCGGCATGGTGGCATTCCTGGTTAGCGGCGTTCTGGCGCTCTGCGTGTTCTGGTTCTATGCCGATATCTTGCGCTGGCTGGGGCGCGAGCGCCTGCGGCCGGTGCGGCTGCAGATCCTGGCCGGCGTGCTTGCTATCTATGCCGCGGTCAACGTCTTCTATTTCCTGAAAATCCTGCCGCCGCTGCCGCTCGCCCTCGCCAACGCCGGCGTCTACCATTCGGTCAAGAAAGTCGGGGACGTCTATCAGGCAGTCGAGGAGCCGCAGCCCTGGACCACCTTCCTGGGCGCTCCGCCGCTGCTTCATCTGCTGCCGTCCGAAAAGCTCTATCTCTACGCCTCGGTCTTCGCGCCCATCCGGCTAGCCACGGTCATCGTGCATCGCTGGGAATGGTTCGATCCTGTCGCGCGCAAATGGGTGCCGCAGTCCAGGGTCTCGTTCCCGATCCGCGGCGGGCGCGATGCCGGCTATCGGGCCTATTCGATCAAATCCAAACCCAAACCCGGCGATTGGCGTGTGAACATCACCACCGGCGACGGCAGGCCGCTGGGACGGATAAGGTTCGCCGTCGTTCTGGCGTCCCCACCTCAGCCGCTCCAGCCCAGGATTTTGAACTAGGTCCTCCCTTGCAACCGTCGCCCGCTCGGCCTATTTCACAGTAACTCTTCGGGGTCCGTTTCTTTGTCCACAAAAACGCCTGTTATTTCGCATCTGCGGCGCCTCGAGGCCGAGAGCATCCATATCCTGCGCGAGGTGGCCGCCGAGTTCGCCAATCCGGTGATGCTCTACTCCATCGGCAAGGATTCGTCGGTGATGCTGCATCTGGCAATGAAGGCGTTCTATCCGGCCAAGCCGCCATTTCCGCTGCTGCACGTCGACACCACCTGGAAATTCCGCGAGATGATCCAGTTCCGCGACGAGACTGTGGAACGGCTCGGCCTGAAGCTCCTGGTACACACCAACGAAGACGGCGTGAAACGCGGCATCAATCCGTTCGATTCCGGTTCGGCACTGCACACCCAGGTGATGAAGACCGAGGCGCTGAAACAGGCGCTCGACAAATACGGCTTCGACGCGGCCTTCGGTGGCGCCCGGCGCGACGAGGAGAAATCCCGTGCCAAGGAACGTGTCTTCTCGTTCCGCAACACCAATCACGCCTGGGATCCCAAGAACCAGCGCCCCGAGCTTTGGCACGTCTACAACACGCGCATCAACAAAGGCGAGTCGATCCGCGTTTTTCCGCTGTCGAACTGGACCGAACTCGACATCTGGCAATACATCCTGGCCGAAAGCATTCCGATCGTGCCGCTCTACCTCGCCAAGAAGCGTCCCGTCGTCGAGCGCGACGGCACACTGATCATGCGCGACGACGAGCGCATGGCATTGAAGGCTGGCGAGACGGTGCAGGACCGGCTGGTGCGCTTCCGCACGCTGGGCTGCTATCCGCTGACCGGTGCCATCGATTCCGCGGCCGATACGGTGGAGGGTATCGTCACGGAGATGTTCACCGCGCGCACCTCCGAGCGTCAGGGCCGCCTGATCGACAGCGACGAGAAATCCTCGATGGAGAAGAAGAAGAGGGAGGGCTATTTCTGATGGCCCGCAAGCAACTGCGACCGGATACCTCCGATCTGACGGCGTTCCTCGCCGCGCAGGAAAGGAAATCCCTGCTGCGGTTCCTGACCTGCGGCAGCGTCGACGACGGAAAGTCCACGCTGATCGGCCGGCTGCTCTACGACACCAAGCTGTTGTTCGAGGACACGCTCGCTTCCCTGGAAAAAGATTCCAAGAAATTCGGTACCACCGGCGATGACATCGATTTCGCGCTGCTGGTCGACGGTCTGGAAGCCGAGCGCGAGCAGGGCATCACCATCGACGTCGCCTATCGCTTCTTTGCCACCGACAAGCGAAAGTTCATCGTCGCCGACACGCCGGGTCATGAGCAATACACGCGCAATATGGCGACCGGCGCATCGAATTCCGAGCTCGCCGTCATCCTGATTGACGCGCGCAAGGGCGTTCTGGTCCAGACGCGGCGGCATGCCTATATCGCCTCGCTGCTCGGCATCCGCCATGTCGTGCTGGCGGTGAACAAGATCGACCTGGTCGGCTTCAGCCAGAAGGCGTTCGACGCCATCGTCGGCGAGTTCTCAGCGTTCGCCGAGAAGCTCGGCTTCGCCAGCATCCTGCCGATCCCGATCTCCGCACGCTTCGGCGACAACGTGATTGCCCGCAGCGAGAATACGCCGTGGTATGTCGGCCCGGCGCTGCTCTCGCATCTCGAAACGGTCGAGGTGGAAGCCGCGCTGGAGCGCGCGCCGTTCCGGTTTCCGGTGCAGTGGGTGAACCGTCCCAATCTCGACTTCCGCGGCTTCTCCGGCACCATCGCGGGCGGACGCGTCGCCGCCGGCGATACGATCGCGGTCGCCAAGTCCGGGCGCACCAGCACGGTCAAACGCATCGTCACCATGGATGGCGACCTTGCCGAAGCCGCGGCCGGCACCGCCGTGACCCTGGTCCTGGCCGACGAGGTCGACATCTCGCGCGGTGACACACTCTCGGCGCCGGCGGCGCGCCCGGAGGTCACCGATCAGTTTGCCGCACACCTGCTTTGGATGGCGGAGGAGGAATTGCTGCCGGGCCGCCAATACCTGCTCAAGCTTGCGACCTCGACGGTGCCGGTGCAGATCACCGCGCTCAAGCATAAGATCGACGTCAACACACTCGACCAGCACGCCGCCAAGACGCTGCAGCTCAACGAAGTCGGCTACGGCAATTTCTCCACCTCGCAGCCCGTCGCCTTCGATCCGTATCGCGACAATCGCGACATGGGCGGCTTCATCCTGATCGACCGTTTCACCAACGCTACCGTCGGCGCTGGGATGATCGACTTCGGCCTCAGACGCGCGACCAATGTGCACTGGCAGGCGCTCGACGTCGACCGGCAGACGCGCGCGGACCAGAAAGGCCAGAAGCCGGCGGTTCTGTGGTTCACGGGTCTGTCCGGTTCCGGCAAGTCGACCGTCGCCAACCTTGTGGAGCGTGCGCTCTTCGCCGAAGGCCGTCACACATATTTGCTGGACGGCGACAATGTCCGCCATGGCCTCAACCGCGATCTCGGCTTCACAGATGCGGATCGCGTGGAAAACATCAGGCGCGTCGGCGAGGCGGCCAAGCTGTTCGTCGATGCCGGCCTGATCGTGTTGGTGTCTTTCATTTCGCCGTTCCGCTCCGAGCGCCGCATGGCGCGCGAATTGGTGGGCGCGGGGGAGTTCATCGAGGTCTTTGTCGACACGCCGATCGAGGTGTGCATGCAGCGTGATCCCAAAGGCCTCTATCTGAAAGCCAAGGCCGGCGAGATCAAGAACTTCACCGGCATCGACAGTCCCTACGAAGCGCCGGAAAACGCCGAGCTGCGCATCGAAACGGTGAACGCCGACGCCGCGACGCATGCCGCGAATATCGTGGCCTATCTGCGCGAACGCGGGTTCGTGTCTTAAGTCGAAGGTTTGGCGGTGGCGCGGCCCACGCTGACATAGGTGAAGCCGGCCGACGCCATTTGCGCCGGCTTGTAGATGTTGCGCAGGTCGACCATAAGCGGCTGCTTCAGCAGGTGTTTCATGCGCGGGATATCGAGTGCGCGAAATTCGTTCCATTCCGTCAGAATGACGACACCATCGGCGCCGTCGAGCGCGTCGTAGGCATCGCGGCACAGCGCGACGTTGAGGAGCTTGCGCGCTTCCTTGGCACCTTCGGGGTCGAAGGCTCGGATCGTCGCGCCCTTGGCCTGCAGATGAGGCACGATGACAAGGCTTGGCGCGTCGCGCATGTCGTCCGTGTTGGGTTTGAACGTCAAGCCCAGGACGGCCACGGTCTTGCCGGCAACGCCGCCGAACGCGAGGTCGATCTTTTCCGCCATTGCGGTTTTGCGCGCATCGTTTGCCGCCACGACGGCCTCGACGATCATCGATCGCGCGCCGGCGTCTTGTGACGTTTTGCGTAGCGCAATCGTGTCCTTGGGAAAGCAGGAGCCGCCGAAACCGGGGCCGGCATGCAGGAACTTGTTGCCGATGCGTCCGTCAAGGCCGATACCGCGCGCAACGTCCTGCACGTCGGCGCCGACTTTTTCGCACAGGGTGGCCATCTCGTTGATGAAAGTGATTTTGGTCGCCAGAAAGGCATTCGCAGCGTATTTGATCAACTCGGAGCTCTCCCGGCTGGTGAAGACGATCGGGGTTTCGTGCAGGTAAAGCGGCCGGTAGACCTCGCGCATCACCTCGCGGGCCCGCTCGCTGTCGCAGCCGACCACAACACGGTCGGGCCGCCGGAAGTCGTCGATCGCCGAGCCCTCGCGCAGGAACTCTGGATTGGACACCATGTCGAATTCCGCGGTGGGCCTGACGCGGCGGATGATCTTTTCGACCTCGCGGCTGGTGCCGACCGGGACGGTCGACTTGGTGACCACAACCGCATAGCCGTGCAGGGCCGCGGCGATTTCCTCGGCCGCCGCATACACATAGGTGAGATCCGCGTGGCCGTCGCCGCGGCGGCTCGGCGTGCCGACCGCGATGAAGACCGCATCGGCACCGCGCACCGCGAGGGAGATGTCGGTCTCGAACGTCAGCCGGCCGGCCCTGACGCCGGCGGCGACGACATCGTCCAGGCGCGGCTCGTAGATCGGAATCTGGCCGGCGCGCAGCGCGGCGACCTTGGCCTGCTCCTTGTCGACGCAGACGACCTTGTGGCCGAACTCCGACAGGCAGGCGCCAGACACCAGGCCGACATAGCCCGTACCGATCATCGCAATGCGCATTGTTTACCCTTTGCTAACCAGCGAAAGCCTGACGCCGCCGAGTTACGAAACCGTGAAGGTCCGCATTATCGACAATTCGACCATTCCTGGAACCACTTGTTAAGGACGATTGGAGAGACTGCGACGGTTGAAAAGGACCCATTGCCCATGAGCAAGTCTGCCGTCGCCCTCGCGCGCACGCAGTTTCCCGCCGAAAGCCTGGCTCCGGCCGAAGCGGCGCCACATTTCCGTGACTTCTCCCAGCCCTGGCTCGATCTCAACGAAAAGTCCGTCCTGGTCACCGGCGGCACCGGTTCGTTCGGCAAGCACTTCCTGAAGACGGTGATCGAGCGTTACAAGCCCCGGCGTCTCATCATTTTTTCGCGCGACGAACTCAAACAGTCCGACATGGCGCTCGAGTTTCCGATCGATCGCTACCCATTCATCCGCTACTTCATCGGCGACGTGCGCGATCGCGATCGTCTCGACCTGGCGTTGCGCGACGTCGACTATGTCATCCATGCCGCGGCCATGAAGCAGGTCACGACGGCCGAGTACAACCCCTTCGAATGCATTCGCACCAACATTTTCGGCGCCGAGAACATCGTCTACGCCGCCCTCCGCCGCAATGTGAAGAAGGTCATCGCGCTGTCGACCGACAAGGCCGCCAATCCGGTCAACCTCTACGGCGCCTCC